>JABSRQ010000161.1 GCA_013215055.1 Pseudomonadales bacterium
ACGGTTAAACCGGCACGGTTTTACACATCTGCTCAACAACGGCAGCCGCCTCTGAAGGCGAATCTGCAGCATGTATTAAGCGATGAACAAAGACACAGGGTAATACCGCCTGCACATCTTCAGGAATAATATATTCACGTTGATGGATAAAAGCCCAAGCCTTGGCTGCCGACAATAATGCCAATCCACCTCGAGGTGAAATGCCGTAATGCAGGCTATCATGCTGGCGGGTGTAACTAATCAAACGCTGCACATAATCTAACAGGGCATCGGAGGCTTTAACGTCTTTAACCTGCTGTTGTAACGCGGTTAAATCATCCAGAGTGATTAATTGTGTTAAGCCTGCCAGTTGCTCACGCCCGGTTTGCCCTTTTAATAATGCACGTTCAGCTTCCGCATCCGGATAACCCAATTCTATACGTAATAGAAATCGATCCAGTTGAGATTCAGGTAAGGGGAATGTGCCAAATTGGGCCAGCGGGTTTTGTGTCGCTATAACAAAAAAAGGCTGAGGCAGTTTATGTGTCTGCCCTTCCACAGTCACTTGTTTTTCGGCCATCGCCTCTAACAAGGCACTTTGGGTTTTAGGTGTTGTGCGATTAATTTCATCGGCCAATAATAGCTGCGAGAAAATCGGTCCCGGATGGAATTGAAAACTGGCGCTGTCTTTCTCAAAAATAGTAGCACCAATAATATCGGCAGGCAGCATATCGCTGGTGAATTGCACGCGGGAATAATCCAGCCCCAGGGTTTTAGCCAGCGCGGTGGCTAGTGTGGTTTTACCCATACCGGGTAAATCCTCAATCAATAAATGCCCACCAGCTAAAAGACAGCTTAACGATAATTTCAGCTGCCTATCTTTACCCTGTAATACACAAGTCAGGGCATCTAACATCGATTGAATAGTCTGCTGCATAGAGGCTCTCGACAGGTGATTTATTTACAAGGCAGCAAAGCCACGTTGTAAATCTTTTTTAATATCGATAAGAGACTCAAGCCCAACGGCAATACGAATCAAATTATCGCTAATGCCGGCAATCGCCTTATCTTCATCGGATAAACGTCCATGCGTGGTGGTTGCAGGATGCACGATGGTGGTTTTTACATCCCCCAGATTAGCCGTGATGGATAGCAGACGGGTTGCGTCAATAAAATCCCAGGCCGATTGTTTATCACCTTTAACACAAAACGATAAAACCCCACCAAAACCGCTCTGCTGTTTTTTAGCCAGCGCATGTTGAGGATGATCTTCCAAACCCGAATAAAAGACTTTTTCGGTACCGGGTTGAGCAACCAGCCATTGCGCCAAGTCCAGAGCCGCCGCACTATGGGCATCCATACGCAGCTTTAACGTCTCTAGGCCTTTGAGGAAAACCCAAGCATTAAACGGGCTCATCGTCGGCCCACAGGAGCGCACATAGGCCAACACTTCATTGAGCTCTTCACTACGCCCTACCACAACCCCACCTAAACAACGGCCCTGGCCATCGAGGTATTTCGTGGCGGAATGAATAACAAGATCAGCACCTAAACTCAGCGGCCTCTGTAATGCCGGTGTGCAAAAACAGTTATCAACCATCAATAATGCGTCACCACTGTGAGCAATATCTGCGACACGCTGAATATCCACCACTTCTGACAACGGGTTGGAGGGTGTCTCTAAAAATAACAAACGGGTTTTATCACCCATTGCCGCCTGCCATTGATCATAATCGGTGGCTTTGACCCAGGTAACCTCTACCCCAAATTTTGCCAAATAACGATTAAATACAACGGTGGTGGTACCAAAAACACTGCGTGAACAAATAACATGGTCACCGGATTGCAACAGCGCCATACACGCGCCTAAAATGGCCGCCATGCCCGAAGACGTTGCCACCGCCTGTTCGGCACCTTCGAGAGCAGCAATACGCTCTTCGAATATTTTTACCGTAGGGTTGGTATAACGCGAATACACATTACCGGCTTCCTCGCCTGAAAAACGTGCAGCCGCTGCTGCTGCTGAATCAAACACATAGCTGGATGTGGTGAAAATAGGTTCACTATGCTCCCCCTCGGCCGTGCGGTGATGTCCCGCACGAATCGCCTGCGTTTCCAGCTCTGCTTCCTGCAATATCGCTAGTCGTTCCTGTTCAAATGACATACATCAGATTCCGCGTTGATTAAGATACGTCGTTATACAAAGCAACAAAAGATTCATCATCGGCATCCGCATCATCTTTATCTTTGGCTTTATTATCATCACTGCGCTGCTCTTCTAAACCCTGTAAATATTCAGCACTGACATCACCGGTAACATACTCTGCATTAAACACAGAGCAATCAAATTCCGTTACCCCTTGATTACCCCCATGACAGCTTTCTACCAGATCTTCTAAATCTTGATAAACCAGCCAATCAGCGCCAATCAACTCACAAATCTCTGCAGTGCTGCGATTATGCGCGATCAATTCCTTGGCTGATGGCATATCGATACCATAGACATTCTGATATTTGACCGCAGGAGCAGCAGAGGCAAAATAGACCTTATTAGCACCGGCATCTCTGGCCATCTCGATAATTTGACGACAGGTGGTACCACGAACGATAGAATCATCCACCAACAACACATTTTTGCCTTCAAATTCTAAACCGATGGCGTTCAATTTTTGTTTAACCGATTTCTCACGCTCTTTTTGCCCAGGCATGATAAATGTTCTACCGATATAACGGTTTTTCATCAAGCCTTCTCGGAATTTAACCCCCAATTTGTAGGCTAAGGCCTGAGCCGATACACGGCTGGTATCAGGAATTGGTATAACCACATCGATATCATGATTCGGACGTTCTTGTAATATCTTGGCAGCCAGTTTTTCACCCATACGCATACGGGTTTTATACACAGAGATGCCATCTATAATAGAATCAGGTCTGGCAAAATACACATGCTCAAAGATACACGGCACGGTTCTGGGGTTTTCAGCACATTGCTGAGTAAATAACTCGGCATCATTGCTGATAAAAACGGCCTCACCGGGGGCGATATCACGGGTTAATTTAAAACCCAAACCATCAAGTGCAACCGACTCAGAGGCAACCATATACTCTTTGCCCTTCTCCGTTTCACGTTCACCAAAAACGATGGGGCGAATACCATTGGGGTCACGGAAGGCAACAATGCCATAATTGGCTATCATAGCCACAACCGCATACCCACCAGAACAACGTCTATGTACGGCTTTAACCGCGGCAAAAATGTCATCTGCCGTAGGCTTCAATTTACCTAAACGCTGTAATTCATTGGCAAAGACATTTAATAATACTTCCGAATCAGAGGAGGTATTGATATGACGTAAATCTTCACGGAATAACTCTTTGCTTAATACATCGGCATTGGTCAGATTGCCGTTATGCGCCAAAGAAATACCGTAAGGTGAATTCACATAAAATGGCTGTGCCAAAGCCGGGCTTGAACTGCCCGCGGTAGGATAACGCACATGGCCTATACCTACCTTGCCTTGTAACTGGCGCATATGACGGGTGCGAAATACATCACGCACCAAGCCATTGGCTTTACGCTGATTTAATACACCATTTTCCCAGGTGACAATACCCGCGGCATCCTGGCCCCGGTGTTGTAAAACCGTCAGGGCGTCATAGATTTCCTGATTAACATTGTTATTCCCAACGATGCCGACAATGCCGCACATGTGTAACCTCTTTTTATATCTTAATGCTACTTGCTGCAACCAAAGGTAGCAGCCAGTCCCGTAGCTGAATAGCCGTAGAAACAGTCCATGATTCCAAGCGTAGAAAATGTGGTATTAAGGTTGATTGCTGCCACCAGTTTTCCTGTGGTAGAGGCAGCAATTTCTGCCCCACCATCAGTATAACTAAAACAAGCAAAATTCCTCTTAGGGCACCAAAAACAGTGCCTAATAATCTGTCTGTGCCGGTTAAACCGGTGAGGCGAATAAGCTGTGATAATAATAAACTACACAGCCCACCTACCAATAAACATACAATAAATAGCAGGACTATCGCGATCACCTTTAATAGTGAAGGCGAGGTAACATGTGGCTGTAAGTACGGCTGCAAAAAAGCAGCCATAGGCTCAGAGAATATCACCGCAA
This sequence comes from Pseudomonadales bacterium, assembly GCA_013215055.1. Classification (GTDB taxonomy): domain Bacteria; phylum Pseudomonadota; class Gammaproteobacteria; order Pseudomonadales; family DT-91; genus CAKMZU01. Next base: position 4,113 of record JABSRQ010000161.1, read on the forward strand.
CCGCTACGGCAATCACCCAAATAATTAATGAAAGTGCTTCACGGAAAAATCCTCTTTTTAAACTAATTAAAGAGGAAATCGCGATAACTACCAGTAAAACCCAATCCAGCCAATTCAAAAAAACAGCACCCTTAAAAAATTCTCTGCATTCTAGCAAAAAGTGACAGGCTTATCATTCCTCAAAACCAGGTTTATAGGCAACTAACAAGGTTTTGATGCCAATTTTCTGCTTTACTCGTTTACCCATTGCGCTAGCACGGGTTTTATCCATTTTAGGGCCTATCAAAACTCGGTAAATACGCCCAGAAGAAATGTTAAATGTCTTCACATAGGCTGGGAAATCGTGTCTGAGCAGATCTTGCTGTAATTTTTTAGCGTTGTTTTTATCTTTAAAACTGGCGATCTGAACAATCCACGCATCAGGCAAACCTTTTTTATTCAACTGCGTATACGTTTGTGGTTTAGCCTTCTGCTTAGTCTTAATAGGTACCTTCTTTTTAACCGGTTCAACGGGTTTCACCAGCGTTTTCTTGACGAACTCTTGGGGTTTAGATTTCTCTACAAGCTTTTTTTGGGGGGGATCGATTTTCTGCACTGCAGGAGGCCCAATTTCAGAGACCTCTGAAATATTTTCATCCAAACTAAGCTCAGGCGTTACGGCTAACTCAGGCCGTTCTACATCAAATCGTTCAATCTCTATCGGCGCAGGGACATTTTGCGCCCATTGGCTTTGCCGCTTCACATCGTGATCTAACAATAACAGCCAAGCCAGGGTAAAACTAAAAATAATAACCAGTGCACCGATTAAGCGGTACTTAATGGATTGATTTTCCCGTTCATCCGTTCCATCCGTCATGATCTATCCCTTTATAAACGCTGCAATCTAGGTAACACTTCGGCAACGGTAAAAAACGAGCCCAGTACAACAATCTGATCTCCAGCTTCACACAGAGTCTTGGCTCTGGCAAATGCCTGACGGATATTTTTACTGACACTGATCATGTGAATACCCTGTTCATGAATTTGAGCCGCCAAATCCGATGCAGAAATAGCACGTTCATGCTTAAGATCTGCAACAAACCAGGCTTTAACATCATCTTTTAATAAAGCCACGGTTTCACTGACATCCTTACCCTCTAACATCGCAAAAACCGCAATGCGTTTTTTACCTTCAGGCAACGGTAAAAGCGTATTCAAACGCTGCTTTAATAATGCCACCGCCTGTACATTGTGAGCAACGTCCAGGATAATATCGACCCCATTATCATTAAAACGCTGAAAACGCCCGGCTAAAAAAACCTTTTCCAAGCAGACCAGCGTCTCATCTTTAAACTGATCAACCAGCAGTTGTTGGGCTAAATAAATAGCCGCAGATTGGCTGGAAAGGGATAAGCCATTATCCAACAATGCCATGCTCGTGGTATCCGTCACAAGATTGCGATAATACCACTGACCCGGCTTATCGCCTGACTGCACAGAAAACTGCTGATTAATGACGCCGCTTTCATGGCGCTCACAAGCTTCTATCAAAACATCAGGTGCTTGCGCTTCGGCACAAATCAAAGGGGTTGTCTGACGCAAGATTCCGCATTTCTCTGCAGCGATGCTATCGAGTGTATGGCCCAGATATTCACAGTGATCTATGCCTATAGAGGTAATGACCGCATAATCCGGAACCAAGATATTCACCGCATCCAAGCGCCCACCTAAGCCTACCTCAAACAAGCAATAATCGACATCCAACGACTGAAAAAGCACCATCGCTGCCAAGGTGGTATATTCAAAATAACTTAACGATACGCCATCAAGTGCCATGTGCACACGTTCAAAGGCGGCCATGATTTGCGTATCCGTAGCCTCAAGACCATTGATAACCATGCGCTCATTAAAGTTTATTAAATGTGGAGAGGTATAAGTAGCAACCGTATTACCGTGTTCCAGTAGAAGCGCTTGCAAGGTTGTAATAAAGCTACCTTTGCCATTGGTGCCAGCGACAGTAATAATCTTGCTAGTCTTATGATAATTAGGGCTGACTTTCAAGCGCGTGGCAACCTCGGCAACACGCGAAAGCCCCATATCAATTTCTTTACAGTGCTGCTGCTCCAGCCATTGCAGCCAAGCAGCTAGCGTATCAAACGTCATTTCAGGCACTGGCTTCCAACGCAACTTTAGACGCTGCAGAATTAGCTTCATTATCCGTCATACAGGATAAAAGGCGCGATAATGTATTACGCATTTCGCGTCTATCGATAATCATATCGATGGCACCATGATCCAATAAAAACTCTGAACGCTGGAAACCTTTTGGCAAGGTCTGCCTGATCGTTTGCTCGATAATATTCGGGCCTGCAAAACCGACTCTGGCACCGGGTTCAGCAACATTTAAATCACCTAAAAGCGCCAAACTTGCCGAAACACCACCATAAACAGGATCGGTCATCACCGAAATGTACGGCACTGAGTTTTGCTTTAAACGCTCAATAACTGCCGCAGTTTTTGCCATCTGCATCAATGAAATCAACGCTTCTTGCATACGTGCGCCGCCCGAGGCTGAAAAGCAAATAAACGGAACGTTCTTCTCTAGCGCAGTACTGGCTGCCCGGGTGAACTTCTCACCTACGGCATACCCCATGGATCCGCCATGGAATGCAAATTCAAAAGCCACAACCACAACAGGTAAACCATTCACCTGACCTTCAAAAGCGATCAAGGCATCTTTTTCACCGGTTTTTTTCTGTGCTTGCGCTAGACGCTCTTTATATTTTTTAACATCTTTAAATTTCAGTCTGTCAACGGGCTCAACATCGGCATGTAATTCGTTACGGCCATCGGCATCCAAAAAGATATCAATGCGGCGTCTTGCACCAATACGAATATGGTGATCACATTTAGTACAGACCGTTAAATTCTTTTCTAATTCAGGTTTGTATAATGCGCTGTCACATTTAGCACACTTTTTCCACAAGCCTTCTGGCACCTGAGATGATACACCCTGTTCACGCGGCTCATCTTTACGAATTGTCGGTAAAATCTTATCAATCCAACTCATAACTCTTCCTCAAAATTCCAATCTTTTTGCGATTGCATTATTCTTTTTATCGTACAATTTTTCAGCTATCTATGGCTTGACGCAAACTCTGCAAAAAAGGTGTCGTTGCGGCAATGGCCTCATCTGCCGATTTTGCAGACGCCATTCTATCAACTAATGCACTACCAACAACAGCCCCTTCTGCAAATTGTGCAATCTGTTTTGCAGACTCAGGGTCTTTAATGCCAAAACCTACACAAATAGGCACATCGGTAATCGATTTAATCAACGCCACTCTTTCACCCACATGCTTGAAATCCAGGTTTCCGGCACCGGTTACACCTTTTAACGAGACGTAATATAAATAGCCACTGGCCTGAGCGGCAATTAGTTTTATGCGCTGTGTTGTTGTGGTTGGCGCAATCAGAAAAATGTTATCCATATTATGCTGGCGTAATATTTCGGTAAAATCTCCGGCTTCTTCAGGTGGTAAATCCACCGTCAACAAACCATCAACGCCAGCGGCACTGGCCAGCTTGGCAAAGTTCTCATAACCCATGATTTCAACCGGATTACAGTAACCCATCAATACAATCGGGGTTGTATTATCTTTTTGGCGGAAGGTTTTTATTAAATCCAGGGTATCACTTAAGCTCACATCGTTTTCCAATGCGCGCTCATGAGCCAATTGAATAACAGGCCCTTCCGCAGCTGGATCTGAAAAGGGTACACCAATCTCTAAAATATCGGCACCAGATTCCACCATCGCATGCATCAGTGGCACGGTAATATCTATAGAGGGGTCACCGGATACAAAATAAGGTACAAGGGCTTTTTTACCCTGCGCTTTTAATTGTTCCATACAAGCGGCTATACGACTCATAATACTCTCTTTATCCAATGCTTATAGCTATGTAATTGAAATGCCGTCAATATTGGCAACCGTATGGATATCTTTATCACCGCGGCCGGATAAGTTAACAATTAAGATGTCATTCTTATCCATGGTCGTTGCATGTTTACGCGCATAAGCCAACGCATGGCTAGATTCCAGCGCTGGCATAATACCCTCAACCAAGGTCAATTCACGAAAAGCAGCTAACGATTCTTCATCTTCTGCTGCCACATAATTAACCCGGCCAAGATCGGCCAACCAAGAATGTTCAGGCCCAACACCGGGATAATCCAAGCCTGCAGACACAGAATGTGTATGCAGGATCTGGCCATTTTCATCCGACATCAAATACGTTCTGTTACCGTGTAAAACACCGGGCTTACCCTTACAAATAGGCGCTGCATGATCCTTTGTATCCAAGCCCAGTCCTGCAGCCTCAACACCATACATGGCCACCGACTCATCTTTCAAGAAAGGATGGAATAAGCCAATTGCGTTAGAACCCCCACCGACGCAGGCAATCAAGGCATCTGGCAATCTGCCGGTCTGCGCTAAACACTGCTGGCGCGCCTCTCGGCCAATAATCGATTGAAAATCGCGTACCAGCATAGGATATGGATGTGGTCCTGCACATGTACCAATGATATAGAAGGTATCATCCACATGAGTGACCCAATCTCGCATGGCTTCATTCATCGCATCTTTTAAGGTCTTGGAACCTGAAGTCACCGATACCACACGGGCGCCTAATAACTTCATACGATAAACATTAAGCGCCTGGCGCTTAACATCAACCTCACCCATAAATACAACACATTCCAAACCCAATCTAGCAGCGACAGTTGCCGTGGCGACACCGTGCTGACCCGCACCTGTTTCGGCAATAATGCGTGTTTTACCCATTGCCTTGGCCAATAAGGCCTGACCAACGGTGTTATTAATTTTATGTGCACCGGTGTGGTTTAAATCTTCACGTTTTAGATAGATCTTTGCACCACCGATCTTATGGGTCCACCGCTCAGCAAAATACAGGGGACTGGGCCTGCCGACATAATGAGCAAGATCATCATCGAGTTCACGTTGAAATTCTGTATCCTGACTTAAACGCTGATACGCCTCGGTGAGATCATCTAAAGCTGACACCAGCGTTTCAGATACAAAGCGGCCACCATAAACACCAAAATGGCCACTCTTATCGGGGAAATTAGCGAAATCTACGCTATCTTCTAACTCACTCACTCTAAACCTCTCTTAAAAGCCGCCTTAAAATCATCCTTAAGGCCACTGTTAAATCTTATCATTTTTTAAATGTGCTTTGCTTGGGGCACAGCGTTTGGCATTAGCCACAAAAGCTTGTACTTTTTCAGAACACTTCACACCCGGTGCCGACTCAACACCACCGCTGACATCAACGGCATAAGGCTGGCAGGCATCAATGGCCGCGGAGATATTGTCGCCATTTAAACCACCTGCCAAGATCACAGGCACCTCAACATTTGACGGGAATTCCTGCCAATTAAAAGATTCGCCCGTACCCCCGGGAAGACCCGGCGTATAAGCATCCAATAAAATGCCTTTGGCCGAAGGATATTTTGCTATCTCAGAGCGAACATCCAAACCCGGTTTCATGCGAATGGCTTTGATATATGGGCGTGAAAAAGACTCACAATAGCTGCAAGTTTCATCCCCATGAAATTGTAATAAATCGATATCAACCTTATCAAGAACCGCTTGAACCGTTGCCGAATTTTCATTCACAAACAGCGCAACAGTCTGAATAAACGGAGGGATTGATTGGGCGATTTCTGCAGCCTGCGCTATAGATACAGCACGTGAACTTTTGGCATAAAAAACCAAACCTATCGCATCTGCGCCAGCTGCACAAGCATGCAAAGCATCTGCAACACAGGTTAACCCACAAATTTTAACTCTAACAACAGGCTTCACAAACAGAATTACCGACGTAAATAAATCGAAGGGCGAACTCTAACAGCTCACCCCCTATTTGTCTGCAAAGTCACTCATAATCAAAGAAATATAGGCCCTAAAGGCGATAGATTTAATTCATATTGTTCAGGATAACGCGCATCAATCAAATACAGACCATCAGGCGGTGCAGTTTTGGCTCCCTGCGCCCTATCTTTCGAATCCAACACCTCCCCACTCCACTCCACAGGCTTATTACCCAAGCCAATTTCAATCAGCACACCCATGATATTTCTAACCATATGTAATAAAAATGCGTTGGCACAGACCTCCATGACGATAAACTGCCCCTTGCGTTCAACTTTGAGATATTCAATATTGCGAAATGGCGAGTTAGACTGACAAGAAGCACCTCTATAAGCCGAAAAGTTATTCTCCCCCAACAATGATTGCCCCGCCTGATGCATTTTCTGCGCATCCAACGACTCAGCTATCAACGTAACCTTCTTACTTAACACCGCTGTACGCACCGCTTGATTGGCGATCACATAACGATAGGTTCTGGCAGTTGCGGTAAAACGCGCATGAAAGTCATCGGTCACAGGTTTTGCCCAGCGTACCACCACATCATTCGGCAGATTTGTATTCACCCCCTTAACCCACGACACCTCCGAACGCTTTGCACCGGACTCAAAATGCACCAATTGAGCCGTGGCGTGCCCCCGCATCGGTACGCCCGGCACAATAGACTCGCACAGGCTCATTCGCCACATAACTTAACGCCTTTTCAAGCACCCCCTGCACGGTCGCGACTGGAGGTTTCTTTTGAATCTGCCAACCATGATAGGCACTGCCATCATATTCAATTAACAGGGCAACTTTATTACTTTCAATGATCTTTGGGGAAAACAATACAAACACTCCAGCTCTCGCCGTACAGCAACTTAGAGAAAATAC
>JABSRQ010000162.1 GCA_013215055.1 Pseudomonadales bacterium
TCCACCTTATACTCATAGTCTCATTGGTTGAGAACTATCTACCTCAATATCGTAGTGTGACCGGCTGGTTTTGACACTTTCCCGCTGTACGGTTAGATCGTATTCTAATTGGGAGAGTATCAGATTAAGTTCGAGTCACTACGCATCATAGCCGAATTTCAAATCCTTATTGGCATCGTCAAGCTTTTTGATGCTTCCATAATCGCTCTCCCCTACACACTTTATCTCAGATTCGTAAATCCTTAAGTAATCGCTGTAGGAAGCCCTTTAAAGCCATCGTCAGCAACGATCAGGATATCTTGAACCGCCAGAACTTAGCGCCAACATCCAGAAAAATAGCCTTTTTGGCCAGCTGTTTTCCATGAGGAATTTTAGCCGAAATAAAAAATTGGGTAAGCTGATTCGGGCTCTTTGTAAGGGAAGTTAAACAGTTTAATATAGATGCTGTAATTAAAGTGAGGGCTATCCTTAGGATCGCATTAAATATTCTACATAGGCCTGCTCATCTTCAGAGAGCCTGCCTTCGCGTTTAAAGAGAATTTTACCTTCGGAGCTGACAACCAATAGTAAATTAACATCCCGCTTTAACTGCCATTTAAGTAGGCCATTGCCACGTATATCGGCAACAACTTTACAGTCTGGGTATTGATTTTCAATTTTTATGGCTTGTTTTCTTGCCGCTAAGATCACGCCAGGCATGGAGTCATGAAAGTTAATGATGGTGACGGCATCACAATCTTTTTGTGTCTGAAGTTTTTTAAGCAGTTCTGGATTCTGAGTATCGGGCCCCCAGCGTACAGAAGTGTATTGAATCAAGGTGTTTTCATCAATTTTTTCACTATCCCACTGATCCAGTTTCTGTGTAGCGTCTTCCAGAAATAGAGGTGTTAGCTCCCAGCCTTTTACAGGTGTCATGGCATGAATTGATGATGAAAGGCTAATTAGCAATAAGCTACAAATTTTTCTTTTCTTACATAGGAGTTGCTTACATATTTTTTGCATCTGCTTAAAACCATAATTTATGAATTATTAATTAGAGTCTTTTTTATCAACGTTGTGCATAGCAAGCAGAGAAGAAAATTTATTGGTACTGCCAAAACAGGTATAGAAATCGAGTTGTTCAGCAAAAAATCAAACAAGTGCATACTCCAGAATTTTCATTTTTCTCTGGGTATATACATAGATGTCATTATGAATAGTAGGCAGAACATAGAAGCGATGCCGTTAAATTAAATGTTCATGTTTATATTTATATAAATTTTTGCAGAGGGGGAGTTAGAGGGGAGAAAAAGCACATCCCTGTGCTGCCACACAAAGTTTTTAGCCGCTGTGTGTCTTGCGGCTAGATTAACTTAAAAGGTGTAACCTGCTGACAGAAAGGCACCGGATTCATCAATCATCACATTCGAGTCACCATTGATTTCATAATCATGCCATTTATAACCCACACCTAATGACAGGCCGTTTTCAAAGCGATAGTTATTCTCTAAATAGGCCTTGCGGCTATTGCCGTTATTAATGGCATGTTGGTAGTTGGCGGTTAAGCGGTTCCCCCCCCCACCAATCTACATCAACCTGGGCACCTACAAAGACCTCGGTCCAGCGATCTTCGCTATTGAAACCACTGGGGGATAGGCTTAATTCTGTTTTGTATTCACGTAAACCTGTGGTAGCAGATAAAGTTACCCAATCGTTGCGAAAAGCTTTATAACCAAATTCGGCTTCAGTTTGACGTGTTTTAAAATCACCAGGACCTTTCACTGAAACTTTAGGCGTGGCGATTGGACCTTCGGAAAAACCATTTTCTTCACGACGAGTATGGCTTGCACGTATAAAATATTGATCAGTTTCAAATTTTAATTCAAGATTACCCGCACCCTGGCTATCGCCATTTTCCCACTTACCACTATCTTCTGAATCGTTTGCTTCGGTATTCATTTCACCGTAAACACCTCGAATGCTGAACTCACCTTCTTCATTGGCCTGGGCGGTGTTTGTTATCAATGCACTCGCTGAAAGTGTCGTTGCTATTAATAATTTATTCATATGTCCTCCAAGGACGTCATAAGCTTTGTGTGTAGTGCTGACGGAAGGCATTAAAAACAAATGAACATAAAAGAGGCATAGCAAGCATCAGAAAAAAATAAACGGCCATGCAAAATACATAACGGCATCAGCCTATAAACATAAGTTTCGGCAGTTTGAGATTATAATTGGCATGTGCATACAGAAAACAAACGGGGCTGCTATTGAGTCATAAACTTGGCTGTTCTATTTTTATAAACAATGATTACAGCTTGATATTAAATAGATACATCTGTGATAGTGATTCAAACTATTCTGGATTTAAAAACTAATTTCTGGCTTGATCAAACAAGATTTTTAACAGTAAACAACAGGCATTAAGTTATGTTGTTAGTTAGCATTGGAGATATCTATATGAAAATAATGACCTATGCCGCAGCTTTTTTGGTGGCAACATTTCCGGCAACTTTATTGGCAAAAGAAGCCCCCACACAAGGTTTTAATCATGCAATTCCTGCAGAGATTATGACGCCTGATAAAGTTGAGACCCGTATCGGTGATTTGCACTTTTATGATGGTATCCCTACTCAGGAAACTCTGGATAAAGTGTATGACAATCTGGATTTTATCCGTGGTGTGGATGTTTTCCTGAACTTTATTCCGGCGACATCTATAGAAGGTATTCGTCTAGGATTTAAATCATTAGGGGTTGATGATTCTAACGAGGTTTTGATATTTGATAACTTGATGGATTCCAGTCCGTTATTTTTAACCGGAAATACCGATACGGTTTATGCCGCGGCAATGCTGGACCTGGAAAAAGATGGCGCCACCGTTATTGAAATCCCCGCCGGTGCAGGCCCGGGTACGGTTAACGATGCCTTTTTCCGTTTTGTGGTGGATATGGGTGCCCCAGGCCCTGATGCCAAGAAAGGCGGCATGTATATTATTTTACCTCCCGATTACGAAGGTGATTTAAAACCTACCTTAAACGGCATGAAAGATAGAGATAAAGATACCCGGGCTACGGTAAAAGTAGGCGATAAAAATCAGAAGGTCTGGATTGCACAATCACGCAGTTATACCCAGTGGTTGATCTTGCGTGGATTCTTGAAGGACGGCAAACCCGAACATGCCTCTAATATGTGGCGTAATGGTTTAAAAATTTATCCGCTGAGCAAAGCTAAAAACCCCAAGGAAATGAAGTTTGTGAATGGCTCTGGTAAATATTTTAATACGGTACATGCCAACGACTACAAGTTTTATGAAGAATTATGGCATGTCATTCAAAAAGAACCTGTAGGTTTTATTGACCCTGAGTTACGGGGTCAGGCCGCCGCTATAGGTATTCAAAAAGGTCTTCCCTTTGCCCCCGATGCACGTTTAAAAGCTATTCTTGAAGATGCTGTGGCAGTGGGAAATGCAACAGCCAGAGGTATCGCTTTTAAACCGCGTGATAAAGATGCAATGTTATTTGAAGGCAAACAATGGTTCACCGGTTTTATTGGCAGGGATTATCGCTGGTTAAGAGATAATGGTAAGGGTGGCCGAAATATGGATGCCAGAACCCTGTTCTTCTATCTGGCAACGGTTAATACTCCGGCCATGGCCTTACAGATTCCAGGTGTTGGCTCTAACTATGCGATAACTACGGGCGATAAAAACGGCGATATTCTTTATGGCGAAAAAACCTATAAAGTAAGATTACCTGCCAATGCGCCTGCCAAGGATTTTTGGTCTATGGTCGCCTACGATCCACAAACCCGCTCCGAGTTACAAGTACCAGGTGGTTCACGTTACCCCAGCAAAAATAACAAACGCGATAAGTTGGTATATAACAAAGACGGTTCTGTAGATTTATACTTTGGGCCAAAAGCTCCCAAAGGAAAACCACTCGCTAACTGGACGCAAACCACACCCGGCAAAGCGTGGTTTGCAATGTTACGTTTATATGGGCCGTTACAACCCTGGTTTGATAAGACCTGGGCACCCAGTGATTTTGAGTTAATTAAGTAGAACTAAGTTCTTTGCATTGATAATAATGGCGAACGAAAGCGAGTATATTCGTCTCGCCATTATTATTTTTTTTACATCTCAGCGGCAGCTCTTTGTCTCTGCGTATTGATTTAATTCCTGAGGTTGGGCTTTAAACTTTCACAAAAAATCGTCCATCAAAGGCGGTAGCAACTATACTTATTTGAAGTATTTATATCCTCAGTCCATTACATCTAGCTATCTTTTTATCATGCAAACATTAAGAAATCGACTCTGCGAGATAGACCAAAAAAGTTATAAAAACTATAAAAAATTACAGGGCTGTTATCAGTTCAAAAAATTTCAGTTACATATTGATCATGTGCAAGGTGACCCCTTTGCCGAGCCTTCTCGCTGTAGAGTTTTTATCAAAGCCGACACCACACAGATTCCTCAAGCACTTTATGCCAAGCACTGCAGAAAAATCGCGTTGGAAGATTATCTGGGCCGATGTTTTTCCAAAGCCATAGCAACCGAAGTTAAGACAGATAGAGGTTCAGGCAAGAGCGGCATTATTTCCATCGCAGATTATGGCCAGCAGGTTTTGGCACGTAATACGGTGTTGGTTGACGAAGGGGATATAGAGCTGCGATTACAGATAGCCCTGCCCGCCGACAAACGATGCATCAATGCGCAGCAGGCCAGCATCATGTTATTTGAGGAGTTACCGGCACTGCTGGATAAAGCCCTTGATATATTAACAACACACCCAGAGAACGTGTGGAAACACGTCTGGTCGGTAGAAAATCAACAAGCGTTACGACGGCAATTGGCCGATAAAAAACTGGTGGCTTTTATCGCCGATGGTGCCCGCCTACCTCGCCTCAGTGGTGTTGATGACGGCGTACTCCCCCGCGCTGCGGCCTGTATCGCACCGGCGTCGCTGGCTGTCTGGCTTGATCAAATCGATGCGCCACCACTTCGAGGTTTGGGTATTCCGGCAGGTGTAACGTTGATTGTGGGTGGAGGATTTCATGGTAAGTCTACCCTGCTTTATGCACTTGAACGTGGTGTCTATGATCATATTCCCGGTGATGGCAGGGAGGCGGTGGTCACACTCAACAGTGCAGTGAAGGTACGTGCCGAAGACAGACGTGCGATCACCGGTGTTGATATTAGCCCCTTTATCAACAATCTGCCCCAGGAAAAAGATACCCGTTTTTTCTCCACTCAGGATGCCAGCGGCAGCACCTCTCAGGCGGCCAATATCATCGAGGCCATCTCTACCGGCGCTAAAGTTTTACTGATCGATGAAGACACCTCGGCCAGCAATTTTATGATTCGGGATGCACGTATGCAAGCCCTGATCGCCAAGGATAAGGAGCCTATTACACCACTGGTGCAACGTATACAGGATCTGCGGCAGCAACTGGATATATCTGTCACCGTGGTTATGGGTGGCAGCGGTGATTTTTTTGATGTGGCCGATACGGTCATCATGATGGATAACTACCTGCCGATAGATGTTAGCCAACAGGCAAAAGACTTGGCCCTGGAAAAACCCAACAGTGAGCGGGCGTTTCCAGCCCTGTTTATGCTTTCTCCTAGGGTATTAAAGCCTCACTGCTTAAACCCGGCTAATCATCTCAACAAGGATAAAATCCAGGCTCTGGATAAACGAATACTCAGATATGGCAATGCCGATATTGATCTTAGCCGGGTGGAGCAACTGGTGGACAACGCACAACTAACCGCCATCGGTTATCTGATGTTTTTTTATTATCAACAACTCAAACGCGGTGATTTTACCGGCGAAGACCTTGTACAAGATCTGGCTAAAATCTTACAAGATATAGAGCAGCAAGGATTGGATAAAATCACGCCATATATCATGGGCACATTGGCCCTTCCACGTCTCTACGAGCTGGTGGCGACGATCAATCGCATGCGTAATCTGGAGATACACAGCTAGTCCTTAGAGTTTTTTTCCGTGAGCCCTGCGCCAGTGAAAGTACAAAGCATGTAGTCATACCCGTAATTTATTATCAACGCCATGCCATAACGCTGGATATGCTAAGCCTATTTAATGGACTCACTTAAAAAGGAATAGCCACAGATGAAAAACTATTTATATATCGTCACGGTTATATTCACCCTCGCAGCAAGCATGGAAGCACATGCGGGCAATATTATTATTGATCCTAAAGGCCATGATTCTGCCCAATTAACGCTGGCTAGCGCAGCCAAATCGGATAAGGCCAAGACTGCCGTTGGTCGGTCGGTAGTTCGGGGTGCCGTGATTGCAGGTGCTGCGATGAAAACAGGCACAGAGCACAGTGGGGCTGCGCGCTCTGCTGCCAAAGTCGGGGCAGTTGCTGGCGTAGCCGTAGCGAGTGTTGGCAGGCGGGCCGATAAAGTAAGTACACAGACAGCCCAGGAAGATGCAGAACGTGCCTGCTTAATCGGTCGTGGATATAGCCCGTTAAATTAAATGATTGCCCCCGCATGACACATAATACGATGACTACAGCCTGAGTATTAGCGGCAACAACCGTACTATCTAAACAGCTCTGTCAGCAAAAAAATATCTGCCTAGAGAGCCTATCTGGATATCTGGTCTAAACTTAAAGGTAGTAACATTTAGCACTTTATTTTTTTGATTTATGCTAGGTAAGCTTATGAATAACGTAGAGACCGTTAACATTGTCAAAGAACACCATTTTCAAACCATGAAAGCCGTGCAAAATATGGATTGGAGTGGATTAGCCCAATCCTATAGTGAAAATGCGGTTGTTATGCTGGGGGATGGCGAAAAAATCGAGGGTCGGGAAGCCATCAAGGCCTACTATAAAAAGCTGGGTAAATTCAGTGAAATGGATTTACAAGTTAAAAGCTCCGTAGCCAGTGGTGATCTGTGTTATGAAATTGCCGAGATGACGTTTACCCCATCGGAGTTTCAAAGTTCGGTTAAGGTACAGGCCTTGTTTATTAGCCGCCTGCAATCTGATGGAGAATGGAGAACCGAGGCGGTTTCCTATAGCCACCCCAGGCAGGACATTCATTAAAGAGCGAACCGTCTATTGCAAATCAGACGAATCACACTTGCCATAAAAGGGCCATTCCAAGTAGGCTATTAAAAATAGCGTTACCACATCCCTATGCCTCTTGGAAAAAACATGAATAAAAAGATCACCCTCTTACTTGCCGCTTTAATTTTAGCGGCCTGCTCTGAATCAAAAAACGAATCCGTTAACACCGCCGCGTCCATGCAAAACGAGGCCTATGTTTTTGATACCCATTATAAAAACGTCAAAGAAGTCATAAACCCCGAAGCCACAAAGAATACCGTGACAGAATTTTTCTGGTATGGCTGCCCACATTGCAAAGCATTTGAACCGCATTTAGAAACATGGGAAAAAACCAAACCTGCGAATATAACCCTGCAGAGGTCACCCGCTATATGGAATGAAACCATGGCATTACATGCCAAATTATTTTTTATTGCCTCAACAATGGACAAGTTTGAAGCCTTACATAAACGCCTCTTTGAAGAAGTCATCAACCTGCGCGGCAAGAAAGACCTTGCGATACAAACTACGCATTTTGCTAACGTATTTGCCGAATTTGGCCTGCAAGAAAATGATTTTAAGCAACACCTGGCATCACCAGAAATTCAGGTTCAAGTTGAACAGGCTCATACGGCGATGAAAGCCTCAGGCTTAACCGGCACCCCTACAATTATGGTGAATGGCAAATATTTGATTCTTAATGACGGGGTAAAATCCCATGCTGACATCATGGCTGTTGCGGATTTTTTAATCGCTAAAGAGAAATAAACACAGCTGCGGCATTGCTGTTAACCTCCAGCAATACCGCATTTAGATTCAATAAAACGGGCTAACATAAGCGGCTTATTGCCACGCTGAATCATCCCAGTTATTTTCATCCCACTGGGCTTTTTCAGTAGACGGCGCGATGTCGGTATTATCAACGACCGTCTCTGAATCACAAGCACTAAGAAATATCGAAAACATCAAACCCACTAACAAAGCATAGGCCGCTTTCATTGCACAATCTCAGTGACCGACATGTAATCAATAAATTGGTCAATAATAGGACCTGTTTTATACGCGGTAAAATTGCTCAGCGTTTGCTCATCGGTTAAATCATAATCGGTAACGCTCGCCGAAGAGAACACCAATACTTCCTGATCAACACTACCAAAATGAACTTCCAAATATCGATCAGCAATTTCTAAATATACCGACCACACATCACAATAACCGTAGCTCTCACTCGAAGAAACACTTAAAAAACAATTCTCTTCGATATAAGCGGTATACCCACCTATATCAACCTGTTTCATTTTATCTTTTGTCCACAAAGAGGTTCCGCCAGAAGTCTTGTCCCAAACTTCATAACTAAAATCTTCAGGGGTAGACGTTGATAAAAGACTCACATGATAAGTTTTACCGCTGTGCTGATCAAAATATGGAAACTTAAATAATCGATAACTTTCCGAGTCAATAATCACTTCGGTGCCGGGTTCCACAGTCACAGGGTTATAAATTATATTATGCTTAACACCTGACTTAGCTTCTAATGCCGACACTTTATTATCTAGATATTCAAAATTATCATTCACTTCAGCAGCTTTAGCGGGGGTGCCTGCAACAAAAACATTAGGAACTGCAGCATAAGCAGCAGAGGCTAACGTCGCAGCCATGAAGGCAAGACCCAAGAGTTTTTTATTTAACATGATTTGTCCTTTTATCAACAGCGTAAAATTGCGAAGGACCATAGCATGTACTTATCAAGCGTAAAAGCCTCCCACCTTATTCACGCTTATATCGGCCACTAAATCAGTACCTTAGGCACCTTTTCGAACACCATTAACAGTGCTTATTCCGCATATTCTCCAGCATACTCACAGCCTAACGATAAAAATAAGACGCGCGTTCAAAATCAACAGAGATGTAATTGATGACAAGCAGTAGAGCCAACCCAACATTGCCTCAAAAAAATTCAATCGAGATAAATGAGCAACGCCAGTTTGAACTCTCGATGGCCGTACCGATTACAACTAGATGTTCAGCTATATGGAGCCACTGCCTATAGCGGCCAGTGCGCCCAAAGACGAGGAATTTAAGCATCTGAACAAGAAGGAAAAGTTACAGGCAGCTTATGTGCAAAGCTGCCTGCCAACACTAGAACACTCAAAAACCGTTACTTACATCACATAAGTCACGGTGAATGCTTGAGTCACCATGCGATCTTGTAGATAGTGACGAAAAATAAAAAACTCAGTTAAACTGAAGCCTCAAAATAACTTCCACCCTCTTTATTGAAGTATCTTCTATGCATAAATTCACTCCATTATTACTTGTTGGCCTTATTCTCGGCGGCTGCCAAACCACACAAGAATTCCGCGCTGCTTCCCAAAAAGGCCTGGCTAATAGTTTTTCATGTAGCCAAATCAGCAGTGCTTTTTCAGCTTATGATGCCGACAAACAATCGCTGAGTGCACTCACCGATTTGGCAAATATGACCCATATGGTCACCAGCAATATCAATACTCAAAATGCTGCTGCCTATTATGACAAGGCTAAACAATCTGCCAATCTGGCGCTTATTTTACAAGGCTGTTCACCTTTAACGTAAACATGCATAAAAAAAGCATTGTTTAAGAAGTCAACAATTGATTCTTAAACACTCGCTTTTAGAGCCGTTTTTGTGGGCTGTATCGCATTAACTTACACCCTCATGACGGCAAAGCGTGACAGGCATCACATAACGATAAGTCACTGACTTTACTTGAATTATTCCATAAAAAATCATTTTTATGGAGGTTCATAACATTAATGTATATCGATCATTTTTTCATATTTATAACCGCCCTGCGGTGGTATCTTCATCTCAATAGTTAGTGATGGGTTTATTCCAACCATCCGATAAAAAGATTTAGAGCATCGTTATGAAAAAGAAAATTTATTGGTTACAACGCGCCATGCTTCCAACCGCTGCCATTGCTTTAACGGGTTGCTGGGGTAACGGCACCGATGGCTTAAGCAGCGACAACGGCTTGGTTGATAATCGTCCCTATGCCTATGTTGAGCGCAGTAAAGATGATCTTTACTCCAGCGATGAGCGTGCTGCGATTGATGTTAGAGCACCTTATAACTTTAACCCCTATGCCCGGTTGGTGGTACGCGAGAGTGTTTCTACCGACGCCGCCTTCAATGAAATCCTAAATCAATACTTCGCTACCGATGCCTACGACGTAAAAGATCTGCATGTTTCAGAAGACGGCCAATATATGCTGTTTGCCGCACACGGCCCTGAATTTGATGAGGTACATGGCAGCTGGAATATTTTCGAATATGAATTTTCCACACAGGCATTACGCAGAATTATCCAAGATGACACGTTAGCCAACTTTGGCCACGATACCAACCCGGTTTATACCAAAAGTGGATTGATTGCTTTCTCCTCAGGCCGTCAAGCAGCCCTACCGGCTATCAACCCCAACATCGAAGAAGACCTGGATGAATGCGCCGATACCCAAGAGCGCAGAAGATGCTTAAGCACCTTTAATGAACCGGCGTCTTTATTACATACAATGACCTTAGATGGCGATCTGATCACCCAAATCACCTTTGGCAAATATCACGATATCGAATTAAACGTATTAGATGACGCCAAGGGCACTTTGGCTTTTGTACGTTATGACGGCGGCATTGATGTAAGTTACGAGTCAAACACTGAAACTGATCCTAACGATCCATTGGTACCTATTATACCTGTAGATCCTACTGATCCTACCGATCCTACCGATCCTACTGATCCTACTGATCCTACTGATCCTACCGATCCTACTG
>JABSRQ010000163.1 GCA_013215055.1 Pseudomonadales bacterium
CCCCCCCCTTCAAACCCCTTTAACCACGCAACAAAACTTATAAGCCAGTCGGTATAAAACTTCACGCCATCAAGCCCTAACAGCGGATGTTTTTCACGTTTATAATTTAAAAACTGGTAAGGCCCTAAGGTAATTCGATCGCCATAACAAAACTTAAAAAGCTCTACCGTTGTATCTAAGGACCAACCATTTACACTTACATAGCTATACTTTCTAAATGCGGCTTTAAATAAAATACTTTCTAAATCAATTTCAACTCTTTCACCCAACCAATTTGGTAAATCCTCAGAAAACCACCGCTGCCAAGACTCTGATGTCTGTACCGGGCAAAATATAAATGCCATTAAATAATCTTCTGAAAATCTGCCATATTTTTTACGATTACCATAGTCAAAATGCGCTTCAAAAAACATCGGCTTTATAAAAGCCAAATCTTTTTTTGTAAAATTTTCAGACATAACTTGAGAGTTTCCACTCCAAAGGATCTCTCGTTCTTCTAACCAGTTAGGGTCCAATATATCAGGTGTCATCATAACGAATACTCTCCTTTTAATCTGGATTTGGCATCGCATCCAATATTAGCTGTTTCATATCATCATCACCAGGGAGCAACCCTGTTGTGTGCATGGTTTCAATCAACAAATTACCAATTGATGCAAGATCTATTACATCATCCCCTAAATATGATTCATCGTGTGCTTCAGTTTTATATGTATTATTCAAGGTTGGAGCAGATCCACTTTCATCAAATAAATTCAAACTTCTCTTGAGATTTTTTCCCTTGGGTAAATCTGTCAGATTGTCTCTAATCTGTCCCTGAGTTAAATAACTACCCAACTTAGGACTTTGATCGGTTCTTAAGGTCTGGCGATTTTTGTTTTTAACCGTAACCTTAAACTTCTGAAAGCACCATTTAAAACCATCCACAGAAATTGGAAAATAAGTATCGTTATTGGGTGAATCACCTTTGCTGCTATGTATACCATGTTCTTTTGCCATTCGATCATGGGTAAACTGCTTATGTAATGATGAGTTACGGCTCTACTGGAAATTTCGAGCCGTTAGATTTACTAAATCACTGCATCGATCAAAGTGATGCTGAATTCTTAAAGCCAAGCATAAAATTTACTTCATTTTTTAATTGAAAAAACTTTCACCTCAAAGGCTTAAACCCATTCTCCCTCAACCTGAACCAAACAACCAAAAGATTTATAAAAAGCTTCAAGTGAGTCGGCAAAAGTTTCTCCTGATCCACCGCCATGCAGCTCAACCGAAAAGAGATCGGCTTCTTCTGAATAGGTTTCACCACTGCTCAGCTCAGGCATCCATTCCTCAACTAAATCAGCTGCTTTATCCAAAGCCTCATCACCTAAGGGTTCAAAGCAATCCTCAAAAGCTGCACCACCAACGCCCTCACCCAGGCACTTCAATGAATCGATAACGGCTTGATGATCCGCAGTGCACTTAACGCTGATAGTAAAGTGGTATTCCATTACTGCTCTCTCGCGTCTAAGGCTTGTTTAAATTTCTCATCTTCCCAGATAGATTGTCCAGCTGAATCATAAATATGAAGACGTTCAGGCATATGAGGGAAAAAATCGTCAAGATCCTCAACTATTTCATAACCCGGAACCTGGCACTTTTCCCAACACTCAAAAACCGCAGGATCCAAGTCCAGTTTCAAAAACTTCTCCTGTAACTCCAGCAAAAATTTCTGCCTCTCACCGTTGTCTTCAACCTTATAATCTTTGTCATATTCTAGGTTGTACTCAATCTCGTCCCTAAACGCATCTTCAGGATTAAAATTTGCACAAAGTTTGGCGAAAACCTGAATCGCATGCGCAAGAACAAATGGATGGATAAAAGGTATGCAAGATAAGCCAAAGTCCATCAAATAGGTATATTTAATGGCTGCATCTGGAATACCTCCAACCAACCAATTACTTAGCCGCGAATTCCAAATCCCCCCAAATTCTGTAGGACTCAATGGGTGCTTCTCAAAATGGAAGTGTTTAAAAGTAAAGGGGCCAGGCTGATAGGTATATCCTAAATAATAGTGAAACAGCTCCAACTCAGTGGCTAAATCCCAACTTGGTTCAGTTCGAACATCCCAATTTTTCCACTGAGAATGCCCTGCAATAATGCGGTTCACTTCCTGATTCTGCTTGTACTCACTGGGGATCCAAGCCTGAATATCTTCAAACCATTTATCCCAGCGCTCCACCGTTTGTATAGGGCACTCATGCATAGCCGAGCCAATATAAGTTGCATATTCACCGTATTTTTTTTCATTACCATAATCAAACTCAGCCTCAAAAAAGGTTGGTTTTATCCAGGCAATTTGTTTGCGGCTATATTCTCCAGCTAAATCACGTTTATAGATTATAAACAGTGCTTCACGTTCGGCAATCCACTTGGGGTCGGTAATATCCGGATTTATCACTGTTACATATCCTTCATTACAATTTTAATCTCATCAAATACCTTTTGGCCACCTGGAATCATTTCATCCACAATGCCTAAACTTTCGATGGCATTTATCAACAAATTATTTAACGAGGCCTCTTCAATGATATCGCTACCATCATAAGCAGCGCTTTTAGCTTGGCTACTTACAAAGCTTGCATTGCCACCATTGGCCATATTCATATTATAACTGGCAATCTTTTGATTACCTCGCGGCAGTTTCGTCATGCGATTACGAATACCGCCGCCAGTGTATAGCGTTCCGTCAATATTGGGGCTTCTATCTTTACTGACCAGCGTTTTATTCTTATTTCTTACTTCAACATTAAACTTCTGGAACCACCATTTGATACCCGTGACGTTCATTATCTGGTGATTGTTTTTGCCGTGACCATTCCTACCTGACTCAGCCTGAGTAGAACGCACCCAGCCTTTTTTGTCCTTCTCTTGGCCTGAGCGTGTTGAATTAGCGTAAGCAATACGATCCACTACAAACTGCTTATGTAAACCGTATTTCTTTTTTTTCTGATCAATGCCTTTCGAACCATAAGTCCACTGATTATCACCACCGGAATAGAGCTCATTCAATATATGCCCTTGTGTCCTGCCCTTATCGGAAACAGATTTATAAGCGGCTTTATATGATTTTAACTCCACCCAAATTTCTTCATCGGTGTATTCGGTTGCACCTTTCTTAGCTAAAACAATATCAACAAATCGTAAATCTTTACGGAAAGGTTTAGCCTTGCTATCGCGCAAAAACTGATCTTTATGAATGACGTTATCTGCTTCTTCTTTATTTTTTTTATCTTTATAGCTAAAGATCCAACGCGCCTTTTCTGAGCCTTTAATCACATACTCATCACTTTGTTGATAGCTGCTTTGTAATATCAGGTGATAATAAGCCAGCATCATTATATGGAAAACAGAGCCATGCCCACCACCGCTGTTAATCACCGCAGCAGCGTTGGGTGAATAATCAACCATATTTAATGCAGCCAAGGTATAAAAAGAGTGTTCCGATGATTCTTCTATCAAAGTGGTTAACTTTCTATCGGTATCAGTAATAATACCTTTAAACAGCTCCAAATATTTTACGGTTAATATACTTTGTAACTCTGTACTTAAATAGGGTTTGCCATTTGCATCTTTTTTCCCTGCTTCGGTCTCTAAAAATGCCATCATCCCAATAAGCAGCATAGGGGGCACACGCATATCCCCCTGACCTTTCAGAAACTCTTTAAGATTATTCGTACCGGCTCTAAATACCGCAGCTATGCTAAATAATAAAAATTTAGGATCTTTCACCACTGCTCGCAATGAACCAAACGAGGTATCTTTAAGCCCTTCAATGATGCCCCTTATTGCGCCGCTTATTTTTTGAGGATCATTTCTAATTTCTGGGGGTAAATCGTCTATCGATTTTTTCAAATCTTTAGCAAACTTACCGCCTTCCCATCTCAACCGCTTCCGCTTCCCTGCGTGAGCCTTAGGCAAATAAATTTCTGGAATATTAGCTAGCATGGTATTGCTACCTTGAACCGCACTGGTATCCAAACTTGCTAAATCCAGCCCAGGTATACCTACATCTGCTTCACTCCAATCGGCGGGAATATTAAAAAAATCTATCCAGGCCCACAGATCTTCATCACTTTTTATCGCATTGAACATGATGTTTATGGCTTCTGGCTCCTCCCAATACATTTCTGCGGCTATCAGTAAAAACGGCATCAATGACATCACCGGATCAATGCTCTTGCTTTTCTTCACCTTATCGACCAGTTTCATCACCGCACCTGCAACGGCGTTCATCGCCTTGGGTTTGCTGCGTCCCAACCTGAATATGGCTTTTACGGGTTTATAGATAGGCTTAGCTAAATAACCAATACCCGGAAGGTAGGTTAAAATACCCACGGTATTAATTGCTAATTTCACAGGATCAAAGTTAGGGTCTCCTGCTATGGCATAACCTACCTGCTCATAAATAATCTTGATCTCTTCTATGGGGAGGAAAAAACTGACCGCCGTGCTTAAGGCAGAGACAAAACCACTACCAATATCTGTAAAGCTAATGGCATAAGCTTGAGGAATCAATGCAGAATTATTAAGCGGTGACTGCATCAGGGATGGGTTGTTTAAAGCCGCCATATTTATTTCAGGCACTTCATTGCCATTATACTGGGTAATTAAGAACTGGCCGGCTAGCTCGGTATAAGTTGCGGTTGAAAGTAAGTTAATCGGAATCGGGAGCTGCTCTTCATTCAAGCTATTCAGCATTACAGTGATTTGCTTGGTACTGCCACCTGAAACCTGATTTAACTGCCCTGTTGATTTTACCGCAACAGATTGTGTCAGCGCGCCTGATAAGAATGTAAGCGTTTTACTGATGCTGCCATCATCAAAAGTGATAAGCGGTAACTGAGAATAATCGAAGAATTTAACATTGGTGATATGGCCTTCGAAGCCGTTACCAATTGTCGGTGTGGCAGAATTGATAAAAGCACCATTAACCGCAATAGGAGCCAACTGTTCGTCATCGACACGAACAGTTAAGGCACCATCCACCACTTTCACTCCCACATTATGCCAGCCAGGCATCAACTTATTAGAGCTGGTGCTAAAGCTGCCATTGGCAGTAGTTACGGTAACTTTTACGGCTTGATTATAATACTCAACATGGATGGGGCCATTCTCAACCAATGTGCCTACGCTAATAGCATTGGCACTGAAAGCGACCGTCAAACCTGGGGCAGTAGGCTGAAACTTAGCAATATTTTCCAGTGTTACTTTACTATTTCCCTTAAAATAACCGGAAGCTGAAACATTCGCCATTGGGCTATTATTCGGGGATATAACAACGTTATCTACTTGAAGATCATGCATACCCGCACTATCGAGAGCAACCTGGTAAATCTCACCAGTATCTGGATTGGTACGTGATGCCAGCTCTCGTAATCGATAAGTGGCAATAGGATCGAGGTTAGGCCTTAACAGGTCACCTAACTGAAGATCTAATGTCTCTCCATCTGAACCGGTATAACTGGTTTGTGAACTGACCTCATAGGGAATATTAAAACCACTATCATCATATCGCGTAAATTGAACCGTTCCGGTGACAGATTTGTCACCAACTATAACAATATTATCTGAACGGCCATTAAACTTATCCTGATTATTAGCCGGTTTAATCGCTATTGGTCGAACAACAGCAGGCTCAAATGCAACCTGAGCCTTTATGGCGGCCTCAAAGTTAACCGTTCCGCCAGCCAATACTTCTAATGTCGCTATACCCGCTGCGTTTGTTGTCGCTGAAGAATCATCAACAATAAAACCATCTCCCCAGGCACGAATATTCGCATTGGGAATCGCCGCTCCAGTATGATCAAGAACCTCGATATCGACTTGATGGCTGGTTAAAGGGCTTACCTCGGTTAATTGCGTTAGGATATTAACGGTTACAGGGTGAACTTCGTAATCAAAACTCTCTTCATAATCACCGGATTTAATCTTAAAAGTATAATTCCCAGGCGTATAGCCGCCTCTAATACGCGCTTTCACAAAACCGTTTTCAGTGAAACCCTCATAAACTGCGCCAGGGTCATCATAATCTTCAATAAAGCCTTCGGCATTCATTTGAATATCTACAGCAGTACCGTCTTCGACTGCATTACCAAACTGGTCTTCTATTTCAATCTCTAAACCTATGGTTTTGAATCCACCTGCTGAAGTATAAGAACCTTGATCTTTGCTGAGATGAATATCGGCAGGGGCACCAGCTAAGATTTCTATCGGCTGCAATCGAGCGATGCTGTCAGCCTGATCACCCAATCGAATACTTACATTCGCCACACTTCCTTTTACCGGGTATAGCGGTAATGTAAGCTCATTAAAGAAAGAACCCACATCATTATCACTCTCTCTATCTACAGTTAATTCTGCTCCACTCGTTCCTTCAACTTCCCAATAAACAGTTAACTCTTCCTTCACATCTGGGTCCCTTTCAGCGTAACCTACAACCAATGCTTGAAGAGGGATAGTACCCACGTCGGCTGAAACATATAGACGATCAGCACTAGTATCATAATCAGCATGCTGTGTTGCGATGTAGATATATTCAAACGCATATTCCCACAGTACATTCGTAGCATCATTATTCAAGTAAAGCCGCATACTTAAAAAATCTTCAACATCCAAACTCGCCAGATGCTCTATGTTACTGATGTTAACCGTTTTATCTGAGCCAAAACTGAGTTCAAATTCCTCCTCACCTAAGGCTAATACAAGCTCTTTTTTATCCGTGCTAAACATGCCTAACGGACTGTGCACTTCTTGGCCTAAATCATAAATAAAACTGATTAAATCATCAGAATTGGTGATTAGCGGACCCTCAGATTCGAGAATATTTTTGCTTTCATCCACACTGCCGTCTTCGGCCAGCTTTTGGGCCAAGATTTCTTGCACTTTTAGGTCATACACTGTGAATTGGAATTCGGGGCGATAGCGCCATTTGTACGACGATTCTGGTTTATATGGATTAACCGCATTGCTGGTATTGTCGGGATCGATTTCGGCTTGGGCGATTTCCCATTTCTTGTGGTAGAGCTTGTTTTCTAGCGTGGTGTCTTCATCCCAAATCGGGGTTAATATCGGTACATACAGCTTCGGGCGGGAGGCTAAAATACCGGGGCCTGCGCCTAGTTGCTCAAACATCTCTTCTGGCGTGAGTGGATTAGTACGGTTTTCTCTTTCATTCAGCTCTATGTTAACCGCTGGGTCACCGGAGAAATCCGGGTTACGGATAAACGATTCACCATTCACTTGTACATAAAGGTGCTGGGTACCGGCGTTGGCTTCGCTGACACGTACCAGCTGTAGATTTTTACCGGGTTTGATAGGGAAGTAGCGGACGCTTTGACGATCACCCGTGGTGCTCGCATCACCATCTTGGTCGTATTCGGCTTTGCGGTAATCCACAATGGTGCCTGCGGCGTTAATTTTACCTAGCCGGGCGGTATAACCAAAATCACTGAGCTGTTCCGGTAACGGGCTGCCATCTTGATCAAGCCATTCGCTGTACACTCTGATCATGATGTCGTCGGTTTCGGCACCCCCTTCACTGCTAATCAGGTATTTTTCTGCGGCTGCTCCAACATCGGTTTTAGTCATGCCCGCTTCTATACGCATATCACGTTCGGCCCAAATTTTAAGGTTTGGTGGGCCCATGGTGATTTCAGGTACGTGGATGCTGGGTACGCTATAGATGCTATTTTTTACATCCAATACGGTTTTAGCGCTGCCGATATAGCCTGTCGCACGGTTAATGGCGATGATTTTTACAGGCTCTCCCGGGCGTACATGATCGGCTACGCGCTCATGGAATTTAGGATTCATGCCGGAGAGCATTTGCCAGCGGGAAAAGGCATCAGAGGCGTTCATAAAATTACCATTTTCATCACGGCGGCTGAACCTATGGCTCACCCGAGAGTAGCCTTCATTGCCGTTACGCAGTTGCATACGGTAATGGAAAAAGCTTTGGCCGGTGTATTCATCTACGCCGGTACCAATACTGGTGTTGTCTGTCCACTGGCGATCTTGATTGACATCGGAAAAGGCTAAGCCGCTGCGCTCGGCGAGTAAATCACCGGTGGATTCTCTGAACACATAAATATCGGTATTACGTAAATCGGTTTCTGAAATCAGGCTCACTAAACCTTGGTGATGGTCATTCAACATATCATCTAACAGGCGAACCACATCCGGCTCGTTACTCTGAATCTCACCGTTCTCACCTAATGAGGAGGAGAAATACACACCTTGATAATACGGTTTCTGGGCATTTTCAAGCTCGCTTTTAGCAATGCTAGCGCCACCGGCTGCAACAAAAAAGCGTTCTTCATCTGCAGTACATTCACCATGCCTATCCACTAAACGGCTAATGTTGTTATCGGCTGTATTACGGCAACTGAACTGCCCTATCACCGCTTTATCGGCGTCACCATCGCCATCAAAATCGTATTGGCTTTGCACGATACGGTTATCTTGAATATGCGGATTGGAGGTTTGATAGGTTGTGGCTCCGGCACCTGCAGCCAGTACATAGATATCGCGGTTAACTGCATTCATGCCCTCAGACATTACGCCTGAGGTCGTGGTAGTCGCCTGGTAAATATCTTGTGAGGAATCTTTACTGATATGGGCATTGTTCATCGTGGCTTTACCGGCCAGAATTTTCATGTCCATGATGTAATCGGTTCGGCAAAAAAACACCGGGCTTAGCGCCGCTGCTGCAATATAATTAAGGGCGGCCATAGAGCCAGTCAAACTTGGACCGGCGGCCATTGACATCGCGCGTAAAGCCACTAAGGGGTGGTTTATATTACAGGGTATATAATGTGGCTTTTGCGCATAATAGGGATAACCGCGGGCTAAGCGAGGGTTAAAACTTTTGGAATACATTTCATAGGTAACGGGTGAATACATGTCTGTCATGATCCAGCACGGTGGGCCTCCCGTCCAACCCGCAAATACCATCGAATATTTACCTTCGTTATTGGTGACGTTCATATACACCAAACTACCTCAAACAAACTCTTATACAACTAGTAATGTTGTGCTGGACTCCCTGGACAGTATTAACGCATTGACACCACCTAATCATGCTTTACTATCGCCACATGTTAAAAATAACTCTGTTAACCTTTTGCCTTTTGATACCTGGAGGAAGCCTTTGGCTTAGTCAGTATCGTACATTGGCTTTAGGCGTTCCGATTTTTGGTTTGATCTGGGTAACTCTGATTTGTTGCTCACGTTGGATTATTGAGCCAACGGGGTTTAGCAGCTTGTTAATAGGTTTACTCAGTCTACACCTTTTAACTTGGTTTCTTGGCGTATTTATCTCATTCTCAAATAAAAGCCTCACTCCATCATGGATGGATTTCTCTTCTTTACTGTTACCGCTAATGGTAAGCATCACTATTGGCGTTAGCTGTCACTTTTATAAAGCCAACTGGTTCGGCTTCGCATTTTACCATATCCCGTCGATATCCATGCTCCCCACTCTTGTCCCAGGCGATATCATTTTGGTTGATACCTGGGCTTATAAGAACGCAAAAACGGATCTCAAGGATATCGTTTTATTTCAACAAAAACTTCAACCGAAAATATATATAAAACGTGTTACCGCAATAGAAATGCAAGAGTATCAGTGGCTTGATAAAAATAAATATTGGCAAAAAGTCATGATCGCTGAAAACCACTCTTTTGTAGTTGGTGACAACCCCGAATATAGCAATGACAGCAGAAACTTCGGTGCGATTAACAATGAACAAGTTTTTGCTAAAGCTGAATTTATTATTATTTCTGTCGGTGCCGAGTGGCAGCTACGCGAGGTGCGAAGTTTTAAAGCACTGTAGCATTAAAAATCAACACTGTTTTCCTGAAGAGAATCTGGCAAACCGTCATTAAACCAATCCATATACTCCATCAATAGCTCCGGATCATCTTCTTCCCAATCACGCATTTCAATCTTTCCGCCTTCCTGACGTATAAAAACAAAATAGCACTCTTCACCCTGGGCTTTAATGCGTAGGTTAATGTCAATAAAATCTGTATTAAAAAACTTGGCTAAGGGTAATAAAGATTGCTCAGCTCCATTAGGGGAAATCAGACTAGCAATAATGAACCCTTGCTGCAGTTCACTCTCTTCAACAAAAAAAGCATTAACATCGGCCATCGCAAACAGTTTTTCGATGGTGTCTTCTTCCACCCATGGTTGCAGATATTTTTGCATAGTGGCTGGAGTTATTTCATCTAAAGCAAACAGCGTTTGTAACGCTGCAGCAATAGTTGATTCGCAGTGTTGAATATAGAGGGTTGAATTCAATTCCATGCTCAGTCCTATTCGCCATAATTAATCGATAGTTAACAAATGAAAGAAGAAGTATGAATACTAAAGTTTGGCTTCAGCCTCTTTGATGCGATCTTTTGTCCATTTATTAATTTGCATTTTAGTGGGTAAATTACTTTTTTTGCTCATTAATGCTCTTTTCATAAGATGGGCAGGAATAAAACCTGGCTGTTGACTTAATTCCCACAGCTCATTTAACTTCTCCGGTTTATCTGTTGATTCAAACCGCTGTTTGAAACCGGATAAAAATCTAGCTCTTTCTCCCTTATCACTCGTTAACGCTTCCGTTTGTGACTGGGCCGGTTTCTTATGTTTATTTACTTGTTCTTGCAGGGAGTATTCATCACGACAAAACACAAAAATCTCCTGCAAGGGGTCTTGACCATCTCGCGTAGCCTTTTTTAATTCATGCTCAAAATAGAGTGGATTCACCCATTCAAGGGTTGAAAACCACATATCCGTTAACTTGGAACTGTACAGGGGGCGGGGGGGGGGC
>JABSRQ010000164.1 GCA_013215055.1 Pseudomonadales bacterium
TCTCGTGGTTTGCCTTTTTCCTAACCTTTGTTATGTGGTTCTCATATGCGCCCATGAAGCCATTTATCATGGCCACCTTCGACATGACAAACGCACAGTGGAAGGCACTGTTAATCTTAAACGTCGCCCTGACCATTCCGGCACGTATCATCATCGGCATGCTGGTGGATAGATTTGGCCCGCGTATTGTTTACTCGCTGCTGTTAATCATCTCGGCATTTTTATGCTGGGGATTCGCCTTCTCACAGACCTATGAACAGCTGGCGCTATTCAGATTCCTCTGTGGTTTTATCGGTGCTGGCTTCGTTATCGGTATTCGCATGGTCGGTGAGTGGTTCCCGGCCAAGACCGTAGGTCTGGCCGAGGGTGTTTACGGAGGCTGGGGTAACTTCGGTTCTGCCGTTGCCGCATGGACACTACCCGCGGTAGCGACTTACCTGTTCGCCGATGCCATGGGTGCCGATGCATGGCGTTATGCCATCGCCACCACCGGTGTGGTTGCGCTGTTCTACGGTGTATTCTTCTATATCAATGCGCGTAACACACCCAAGGGTTCTACCTATTTCAAGCCGAAGAAAACCGGTGGCCTGGAAGTCTCTAACAAGAAAGATTTCTGGTTCTACATCGCCATGAATGTGCCGATGTATATCGCGCTGGCGGTATTGACCTGGAAGCTTTCACCGGCGGGTGTGAGCCTGTTATCAGACAACACGGCCATCATCATGTGGGTCTTGCTGGCGGTGTTATTTGTTTTTCAGTTCTATCAAATCTACAACGTTAACAAGGAGAACCTGAAGAAAGAAGTGCCCGAGATGGATCAGTATAAATTCAAGCAGGTCGCCATTCTTGATTGGTCATACTTTGTCACCTTCGGTTCCGAGCTGGCGGTAGTCTCCATGCTGCCCGCCTTTTTTATGGAGACCTTCGATCTAAGCCCGGTTAAAGCAGGTCTGTTAGGGGGTGCGTTTGCCTTAATGAATCTGGTAGCCAGACCCGGCGGCGGTTATCTGTCGGACAAACTGGGACGAAAGAAGACCCTGTCGGTACTGATTGCAGGACTGGCGGTGGGTTATATGATTCTTTCGCAGATCACCTCCGAATGGGCCATTATTGGCGCCGTCGCCGCGGTGATGTTCTGCTCGTTCTTCGTGCAGGCTGGTGAAGGTGCGGTATTCGCCATGGTACCTCTGGTCAAGCGCAGAATGACCGGGCAGATCGCCGGCATGGTAGGCGCCTACGGTAATGTCGGTGCGGTGACCTTCCTTACCTGTTACTCCTTCGTTGAGACCTCGCAGTTCTTCATGATCATTGCCGGTGCCGCCGTAATTAACTTCGTCATGGTGCAATTTATCGAAGAGCCCGCCGGACATATGCATGAAGTCATGCCAGACGGCACCGTGCAGCTGATCGAAGTTAGCTAAGCTATGACACACCACGTTAACTCGGCCGGGAGGGATGCATGAACAAGACCACCGTGTTGATCGTCGATAAAGATAGCTCCCGCGCCTCTTTGCTTAACCGTGCGCTAAAGGAATACGGTTATGACGTGCTTGCGCGTTTACGCGATGGCAAGGCATTACTCAACTCTCCGCTGGTGCATGAAACCGACGTGGTGGTTATCGGCATAGACCTGCCTGATCAGGATACGCTAAACGATCTGGCCATCTTGTCAAAGATACAACCCAGACCGGTGGTGATGTTTGCCGAGAAGGATGCACCAGAGATTGTGCAGCGAGTGATAAAGGCCGGCGTGTCGGCCTTTATTATCGATGATATTCAGCCGCAACGGCTGGAATCGATTATTCAGGTGGCCCAGGCCCGCTTCGAAGAATATCAGGGCTTGCGTAATGAGTTACAGCATGCCAAGAACCAATTGCTGGAGCGCAAGGTCATAGACAAGGCCAAGGGCATGATCATGCAGCAGCAAGGCATGAACGAGGATGAGGCCTACAAGAGCCTGCGTAAACTGGCGATGGATAAGGGACAGACCATTGCCAGGGTCGCGCAAAACATCATCGATGTACTGAACCTCATCGCGGTGAAAGCCTGAGCGCTATAAGCACCAGATAATCGTTGCTGAAAACAGTAGGCTGTTAGCCATACGCCCTGCCATAACCACCCGTTTTCACGGGTGGTTCTCCTTCCCCACTACAATAAAAGCTCATCACCCGCAGCGATCAAGCCCAGTGCCGCAGGCATCTTTGCCACTGCAGCTTTAACCATGGCTTAGCGGTTTTGTAAGCGATTGTAATCCAGCATGCCGTATTCTATGCCCGCATCCTGACGGAAGAAATCATGCGCAGCATCCGACATGGACCAGAACTTATCCGAGGTTCTGCGCACACCATAGCGATCCAGCAACAAGACATAGTCCTGCTCATTCTTGACGGCTTTAACAAGCTGGTAGAAATCATCCAGCTCATCGCTGCGCAGACTCAGGAAGCCATTGGGATAGGCCGTGATAATGCCAGGCAATACATTGAGTTCATCCTTCTCTGGCGTACGTGTGGCCTTCTCGGAAATCAGATGGCTGAGGTTCTTATGGGCACTGTGATTCATCAGCGTGAACCAGTAATCCTGGCCCTGATCACCCGTCACACGCAACAGGCTGACCTGAGGAAGAATGCTGACATTAATACCCACCAAGCCGTGCAGCTGCATCAACGCCTCTACATCCATACCCGGATAATCCTTGGGCTCTATGGTGTATCTATTGGCATGTGTATGCGCCGTTAACAGGTCATAGAGTTCAGACTGCACATCATCACTCTTATAAGGAATACCTTTGCCCTGCACGCTGTGTTTTAACAGCACGTCGAAGTGCTCATCGACATTATCACCGGCATCAACATACCAGGTGTTCTTCACCGGCAATTGTTTCTCCTTGGGTAATAAGCTGATAAAAGCCGCCTCACCCTCCATACGCAAGAACTCCATATACAGACGCGTGACCAGCTGATGGCCTACATTGCCATTGACCTCGAAGCCTGCCACCAGCAGATAATGTATGCGCTCAAGTAAGGTGTAGCCAAGCAACCACGAGGTCTTCGGCTCGGTGCCGGCAAAACCCTTGACCACGGTAGCCGAATCAAAATTACGCATGATGGTTAATGCCGCATTATCATTCTCGCCCTGATAACCATCCCAGACTATATCCAGCGTTAGCGGCGACTGCGCGTTGATGACCTTATCCATATGCTCGGTCTTCTTCTGCATAAAGCTCATGGATGAATCGGCCAACTCATTCCACGCAAATAGATGCACGCCATTGCCCCAGTTAGATGGGAAGGTCAGTAAATGCGCATTCTCATCGAGGAAGCTGTCCAGTGAATCCAGATAGGGCGAATCAGGATTGATGAAGCTGATCCAGAAATTATCGTTAATCACATCCAGCGCAATCTGCCCACGGCACACCGGCCCCTTGATGAAATTCATGATCGAGTACTGGGCTTCCTCCAGCAGGAACTTATAACGTGAACGCGCCGGTATATCGGCAAAGGCGATAAACGGATTGCTGGCCACATTGACCTCATAGGAGGGTAACTTGGCGACCTTGTATTGCGGCTGGTAGAAGATCTCCTGCCAGAAGGCATGGCGTTTGTCATTAAGCACATAGGGCTGATGCGTCTTGTTGACGATGGTGCTGTTAACCGCGCGCAATCGATAATAAAAGTCCTGCTCATCGCTGGCCAACGGCGGCTGGGCATTGGCCCTGGGAATATAGGGAGAATCGAACGGGCGCCTGGCAGGTATCACCTGAATGGGCTGACCCGGTGGCGTATAGGAACGCACCAGTGTGAAGAACTGGGTTTTATCCGCCGCATCGCTGAAGTACAGATGCGCCAGATACAGATGCTCATACAGATAGCGGTTCACCAGCTGCTGCTTCATAGAAGCGCCATTGAAGAACTGTTCCCAGAAATCGATCTGTTTCTGCACGGTAACCGTAGGCACGGCGTGCACGGGTTGTTTGCCGCCTGTGGCAATCCACTGTTCTATGGTCTTGAACTCACTGTCATTCAATCCAGGCAGCCCAAAGGGCATGCCCATAAGCGGATGCTCTGTTTTAAAGTTCTGATAAGTCTCAATTTTAGGGCAAGAGGCCTTGCGCATCAGCGACACATCCAGATCTTCCGGCAGCAGCGCCTGCTTGGGTAGCGGATGTTCACGTTTCTGCACCAAGAGCTGGTACATCAGACTCAGCTGCAGATTAGTTTCAGCATTCTGTTCACGCTCATTCAACACCGGATGAAAGCCCTTCTTGCGCCACTGCTCGGTGGTTTCGGCATCGACAAACAAGCGTGTGGGATCGGCAGCAATCAGGCGCCTGCCATCATAGACGGGGGTAGCATTAGCGCCTCTATCGATACCTTCGATAGAGGTCAGCTTTAATTGGCAGGGCGCATCGTAGCAGGCATGACACACAACACAGCGATTATTAAGAATCTCCTGCGTCTGCGACCACAGCGGCGCATCGCTATTATCATCCAGGCGCACCACCGGGCTGGGTTTACCATGGGTTTTATTGACTTGATTGGTGGCCAGAAACTGACACGATGCCAGTAATAACAGCAATGCCATAACAGGCAAGGCCCTGGCGGTTCTCAGCACAAAAGCTGGCAACGACTTATTCACATTGAATCCCAATTAACGCTAATTTTTCAGGCGCTAATATAGCATGGACAATGCCCGCTTTCAGCGCCCCGCGCCTAAAGCTCTGACCAGACTGCAAATTCGTTATTACTGGGATCCAGGAAATGAAAGCGCTTACCACCGGGGAAATCAAAAACAGGTTTAACAATCGCCCCACCAGCCGCCTCCACCTTGGCCAGCGTTGCCAATAAATCTTCACTGAAGAACACAATCAACGCACTACCGGTATCGGTAGATGCACACAGATCAGAGCTGAAGAAGCCACCATCCAGCCCCTGCCCCGAGAAGGCACAGTAATCAGGCCCATAATCTTCGAATTCCCAAGAAAACACGGCAGTAAAGAAAGCCTTGCTAGCGGCTAAATCGCGGCATGGAAATTCCACATAGTTGATCTTTTCATGCTTGTTCATCGGCAATCCTTCGTCTGTATCAGCCATAGTAAAAACCTCTATCATAGTCCGGCCAAACAAGGCATACAAACCCCCTCATCTACAGCCGCTAACGATCAATCTAAAAACGGATAATAACCTGTACTCACAGCGAATGCCGTTAGCATTAATCTCTCGGGCTTATCACACCCAGCCCGCCCTTCCTCAGAACATGCATATAAATCTCAGTGGTTTCAACATTGGCATGCCCCAGCAGCTTCTGAATGGTGCGAATGTCATAGCCATTCTCGAGTAAACGCGTGGCAAACGAGTGCCTGAAAGTATGACAGCTGGCATGTTTGTATATAAGAGCCTCAGCCATACAGCCAACGAAACACTGTTTATAGATACAGCAACATTAGCAGTACCACCATGGAATGTAAAAAATAAAGCGGCAAAGCCCTAAGCAATTGATAACCTTGAGAAACAAAAGCCACAAAGACCTATAAAAAGCCGCATGATGCGGCTTTGCCACTGAACGGTAGATAAAGAATTTGCTGCACAAGATGACATTTGTTAGTGTTAAAAACATAAATAACAATGACTTAAGGATGAGTCCGCAGCATCAAAAACTCTCCCGCAAGTAACAAATTAAAAAAACTCAACGGATTGAGGCAAACCGGCTTTAATCCTTTGAATCAGCTGTTATGCCAGTTGCAAGAACACGCAATTATTCAATCACTGTTTAAAGGGAGGTTCATAGTGCTTACAGTAATGATCCATGCAAAGGTAAAGCATGAATTGCTTAATGAGTATCTCGATTTGATAAAGATGCTGATTAAGGAAACCACTAGAAAAGGATGCCTTACTTATTCTTTTAATCAAAGAAAAGATGAGCCCACAGAATTTGTGTTATATGAGCAATGGGAAAATTAAGCAGCTCTAGATAAGCACATTAACGAACTGTTTGTCATTCTTGGCCCAGCTAACCCCGGCGATCCTATACCCGAAAAACTAATGAATATGTATGAAAGGGCAACACCTGTTTATTATGATATTGTTAGTTAAAAAGCATAACCAGCGCCTGCAATCACAGGAATTAGAGTTTAGCGAATGAACATTACAAAATTCATAATATTGGATGGTCAAGGAGAAGAGCTTGCATCTGATGCAAGTGGAGAAAATTTAGCTTTCGCTTGCCTTGACTGTGGTCATCCAGTTATTGCACATAGCAAGAAAGGTAAGCGAGGAAGTTGCGAAGATATACCTTCAGCATGTAAAAATTGCGGTGAAATGTATTTCCTAGATATAAGGAAACGATCAGAAAAATTATATGTATTTAACGTAAGAGAATTCAATGCATAATCTAGGCAAGCAGTTCATTGTCTTACAGGTATATACCCATAAATAATACGAAGAATGATTCGATGTATTCCGGTAAATAAAGTTGGTCGGCTATAGGTAATCTATTGACTGTGTAGTAAATTACTATCAAATAAGTTAAAAAATACATCGAACAGAAATACGTCGAATCATTCGGCTGAAGTAGCTGTTAAATTTCAAATAAGCTCAAGAATGGATTCAAGATTATGAGCAAAGTAAATTGTAAAGAATGTAATAACGATGTCGTGCCAAGGTTATGGCATGAAGATATGTATAGCTGGATTTCATATCGCAAGAATCAACACATGTGTCCAATATGTGGAGTAACGATGTATGAAACTGGCGGCGGAACGACTCCATTTGGTATTGTTATTTATAGTATTATTACAAGTGTTGTAGTTTGGTGGAGTTTTGTATTCTTTTGGAATTATTTAGCTGGTTTCACGAAAGAAACATCAAAAACTTTAGCCTGGACATCTTATTTCATCGTTACCAGTGTTTATGTTTCAACGAAAATTTTAGATTTGACTGTAAGGCAATTACTTTCAAAAATTGTAATAATGATACGTCGTATAAAAATTTAACCAGTTGCTGCAGTCGGACTCGTCAACCTGTCACTTGTTTTGCAAAGACCGCAAAACAAGCGCCAGTTCAACTCGCCGCTGAGCAAGGCGTTATAACGATTTTTGAGAGTTATGTTCTTTAAACATTATCCAATATTAACAATAGTTCTTCTGCTCCTAGCTTTCTTGATAGGTCATTATTTCTATTTGCTTTCAGATCCCAGATTCACAGAAGAAGATCTAGATTTTAATGGGGATGGCTACGTTTCATGGTTCGAAGCTACACATGTTTCAGGTGTTATTGAAGAAGAATTAGTAATCGATGGCAAGGAATGTATGCAGTATTCATTGGCCAAAGACGGCGTACCATTTAAACTAGTGTGCAAAGAAAAATCGTTATAACCAGCGCCTGCAATCTGACCTCCGGCCACTGTCACCTTTTGTGCAAAAAAACGCACAAAAGGCGCCATTGGCCTACGGCAGTTGAGGCGGGCGTTATGCATCGAAATAATTCGAGAATCATCATGAAATTGATAATAATTCTTTTATCGCTTCTACCTGCAACGGTATATGCAGGAGAGACTCTACAGAGAAGTGACTTTGTTGGAGACTGGCACCAAAAACTTAGCCAGTATGTTCGTACAGAAATTTTGATGACCATAGAAAGTGACTTTTCTGGCAAGGTCATACGTAAAACACTTTCGCCAAGCATTCAAAAATGTACGTTTAATAACACTGATACTAAGGTAGTTGACGATTTACTAATTATTAAATGTAATATAAATGAGGGCAGCTTTTTCAAGTTTGTACTTGCGGGCTGGGAAGTCTCTGATTCAAAGCAAGCTTTTGGGCATATGTATATGTACGATAAAGGTAATTTATACAACGGCATGCAAGTGTCGTTTGTTCGTAAGTAATGCATAACCAGGCCCAGCAAAATGACCTCCGTGTTTCTGCACCTTTTTTGCCAAAAACCGCAAAAAAGGCGCCCAAACACTCCGGCATTTGTGGGCGGCGTTAAATTCCAAGGAAGAAGTAATGAGAGTGGTTCTTTTATCAATACTTTTAGCATTAACTAGTGCTACTAACTCGAATGAGCTTTCGTGTAACTCTAAAAGCGACTGTATTGGCTTTGTTGGTTGTACAGCATATTATGTAAGAGTATGTAACCTTGAGAATGTTGAAACTTGCAAAAATGAGTTAGCAAAGCACTGCTCGAGAAAAAAGACAATGGCATGGGATCGGCCGTCTGAGCAGGAACTACAAGAACAAGTAGATTGTAAAAACAACATATGCACAATAAATAATATCTGGAATGTTAGAGGGTGAATTTAACAAGACCATGCAAGCGGACGGTCAAACCTGTCACTCAAATTGCTGCGCAATTTCATCGCCAGGTTTGTTCGCCGTTGATGGTGGCGTTAAGCGTCATTCGAATGAATTGAAATAATGGAAAATAATAAGAAACTATTAAACTGGCTCTACTTTAATGTTCTTTCGGTAGCTGCATTTTTATTCGCCGGTTCATTTTTATGGCCTAAAGACGATGAGTTTTATGCTCCTGGACCAGGAGAAGGCTTCTTTTTTCTATTTTTCATGTTGCCAATTATTCTCTTCAGCTGGTTGTACAATTTTTATGTGATAGCACAGCATTATAAAAATAAGGCTTTGTATCTCTACCTATTAATAATTGTTAGTGGTTGGTATGCTGGATTCTATGCAAATTCATATCCGTACAAAAAGTATGAAGAGAGTGGTGCTCCAATATATAGAGGCGCGCTTAACAAAGGCGTGCAATCTGAATCACTATCGTGAAAGTATATAGCTTCTGAACCCTGAGGATTTTTCAGCTTTCATTCAACACAACTAAAGGACTACACAATGGCAGAAGCAAATGGCTACATTTTAGTAAAAGCACCAAGTGAAATTAATTCAGCTATAAAAAATAGCCAGGGGGATATTAGCTGGGAAACCATGTTACAGCTATTTGCCTTTTCTGGTATTCCAGAATCTGAAGTCAGCAACACCACATTTGAGTCTCATAAAGGCTCCAGCTTTCCACATGAGGGTATAACGGAGCACCAAGATTTTATTGAAATCACGGTGTTTGGTGAAGTGTGGATGTCAGCAATGAAAGACTTAGTACAAAATGGTAAGAATGTGCAGGTCTATGGCGTGGTTTGGCATGAATATGGTATTACTGATTATTACGCCTTAAATGATAGAGGTGAATATTCTGTAGGAGTTTACGAGGAAGAAAATGGCAACCCAGATGCTAGTGAAGTCACAGAAGAGGAAGTAGCCGATCGCTGGGTTAATACTATTCCAAAAGAAGTGAAAGAGATGTTTCCTAAACGCTTTGGCTCTAGTTAGAAAATATGCCACATCAAGCGCTTAACCAGGCCATGCAATCTGACTCCGCAACCTGTCACGCTTTGAGCGTACCGCACAAAGACGCGCCAGGCTGCTACGCAGTTGATGGCGGCGTTAAGGGAAAGGAAGATTAATGAGTATAGCTAAATCAGAAAAAACATTAGCCCTTCAACTTGAATGAGTTAGAGCGGCAGACGCAAAAGTTCCACCAATTTTTGCAATTAATATTGCCATGCTCGGCGTTGTCGTAGCTTTAATGAAAACCAATTCAAATTGGACAATATGCGAAGGCATACTAACTTCACTTTGTCTTATTCCACTAGTTGTTAGTATATGCTTTCTTGCCCTTTCTATTTTTCCTCGATTAAGTGGACCCAAAGGATCTAATATATTTTTCGGTGGCATTACAAAGAAATCAGAAGAAAAGTTTATTGAAGAATTGAAAGGCGAATCAGATAGTGAATATGAAAATGATGTATTAGCACAAGCATATAGAAATGCAGAAATAGCAGATGATAAGTTTAGGTTTATTAAATATGCATTCATTTCATCATTTGTCAGTGTGCCATTTTGGCTAATCTCAATTTATTTGTTATACGTCTAAGTATATATGTCATTAGAAATAGAACTTGAAACAAGAGTTTCACAAATATTTAAAGAACAATGGACTGAACGAACTGGGCAAGTTGTTCCTTCGCCAGATTCCATAAAATTAACAAATGATGCTGTTAAAATATCTGGAACGATTCTGTATGCAGACATGTCAGAATCAACAAAACTAGTCGACACATATAAGCCTTCATTTTCGGCTGGAATTTACAAAGCATATCTACATTGTGCTGCAAAAACAATTAGATCTGAAGGTGGAGAAATTACAGCCTATGATGGAGATAGAATTATGGCTGTATTTATCGGGGATTTAAAAAATACAAAAGCTACAAGAGCGGCGCTAAAAATTAACTATGCTCGGATTAATATTATCAACCCGTCCATTCTAAAAAGATATAAAACTGAGTATCAGGTTAATCATACAGTAGGAATTGACACCTCTGATCTATATGTCGCAAATACTGGTATTCTAGGTTCCAAAGACTTGGTTTGGGTAGGTAAAGCAGCAAATCATGCAGCAAAGCTTTGTGGACTAGCAAATACACATCAGACTAGAATTACGGAAGAAGTATATAATAAGTTACCAGATTCCCTAAAAGTAACGAATGGGAAAGCAAT
This sequence comes from Pseudomonadales bacterium, assembly GCA_013215055.1. Classification (GTDB taxonomy): domain Bacteria; phylum Pseudomonadota; class Gammaproteobacteria; order Pseudomonadales; family DT-91; genus CAKMZU01. The sequence goes on from JABSRQ010000164.1 coordinate 10,568, forward strand.
GTGGGAATCAATGAACTGGAAAGAAAATGGTCGTTCAATTTATAGGTCAAGTTGGCGTTGGGGGAGCCCTTCAAGTTGCTGCATCGGACTCGTCAAACTGTCATTTTTTGTGCAAAAAACCGCACAAAAACTGCCAGTTCAACGTAAGCGATCATTTAACCCCATCTAGACTTTAGGTAATTCTTCTAACTCAACTTGCCAAGGCAACAATCTCTCAAAA
>JABSRQ010000165.1 GCA_013215055.1 Pseudomonadales bacterium
AGCTGTTGTCAACAATTTGGTTGAAACGAACAACGTGATCACTTACGCCCAGTAGCAGTACACCGCCGCCAGAGGGTAAATCCGCTTGGAAAGAACCTGCAGGGGCATCGTTTACACGGTTGTTGTCATGAATGGAGTTACCTTCGATAACCCAGTCTGCCATGATTGGTAGTGCAGGGTTACCTGCGCCATTCGGGTGGAAAAGACCAATACCAACAGAGTTGTCGTGGATATTGTTCGCTACCACTTTAATATTATTGGATACGGTAATCTCAAAACCGATAACACTATCAAATAGCTCATTACCCACAACGCGAACGTTTTCTGAGCCCGCGATCCACATCGCCGAATCAAGAGAACCGTAGGAGGTGTTGTTACGTACCAGGCCGTTGGCTGACAAGGTTGGGTAAATACCGTTGTTCAGGTTATTGGCCGACTCATTTTTAACGATTTTAAAGCCGTCAACAAAGCGTGTTTGAATACCATTCTTACCAAAACCTTCTACGGTAAAGCCGCGGATGTAAACGTCTTTTAGGTCGGCAGCGCCACATTCATTTACATCGTATTCGCATCCAGCAGGGGCCGCGTAAATACCGGTTCCGCTTTCAGTTTGTACATTGCCAGATGCAACAAGGCGCACTTTGCCTTTCTCACCTAGGAATGGGCGTGATTTACCGATAAGACGAATATTGTCTTTAGCGATACGTAGGCCGTAAATTGTGCCTACATTTTCTTCATAGGTGCCTGGTTCAACTAAAACAATGTCGCCTGATGAAGCGGCATCGATTGCAGCTTGAATAGACTCTCCTGGATGGACTTTATGGATGGCTGCGTTTGCAGCGCCTGCGGCCAAAAGGCTCGTGGCTGCTAGGATAGAAAAAATCTTTCCTGTGTAACTCTTCATATGGTGCTCCGAAAACAAGTTAGCATAGATTAAATAGTGATTATTATTTTTCTCAATCCGCCAGAGGCAGAATTGAGACCGCATAATAACAGAAGTGGTTAGGCGAATATATTTCCGATGGCGAAAAAAGATTAAATATTTGTGAACTTTATCACGGCGAAGGTATCATGGCGTGAGTCGAACTCATTGGTGTTAGCCAGCCCTGCTAGGCTTCAAGCGCCTAGGTATTAGCTGGGGCAGCTATTAAGTGTCAACTAAAATACGGACAAAAAATCAACAATTGAGACTTTCGCGAGTCCAAAAACTTACGGCTAAAGATAAGGCGCAGTGTGATATAATCGGTGTTAGCGGCGCTTGCAACTCTCGCAAAGAACGCATTATCTAGGCTAAAGGATTCGCCGACTCTAATATTATCAGAAACAAATAAAGGTAGTAAGATAGGAATGATGACACGAATGTTTTCCGGCTTAGGATGTTATATAGGCTGGAAGTTTTACAGCAAGATGATAACACTTGTTTTATGCGTTTTTTTATATTCATGCCAATCTGACGACAGCGCATCTTCTTCAACCATTTCTGGCCTTGAATCCGCCTTCGGTAAATTAACCGTCAAATACCCCCTTGACGAAACGTTATTTCCGCCCGATATCGTTGCCCCCACATTTGTCTGGAGTGATGACACCGCCGGGGTGGTAAAGTGGGATATTCAGGTTCAATTTAAAGATAAAGAAGAGCACTTACGTTTTCAAACGCAGAAAGTGAACTGGCGCCCTAGTGAAACTGATTGGCAGAGCATCAAGCAACGCTCAACCCAAGCTGCAGCGGTAGTCTCCGTGTTTGGATTAAGCGATAGTGGTGAGCGAGTTTCACATCAATCTTTGCGTATTCAAACCTCAACTGACCCTGTTAGTGATTCGATCTTCTATCGTGAAGTGCCGTTGCCGTTTATGAAGGCGGTGCAAGACCCTTCACAAATTCGTTGGCGTTTTGGCTCAGTGGATTCCCATGAGCGCCCCCCCATTGTATTAGACAACTTGCCCGTGTGTGGCAACTGCCATTCCTTTTCTGCTGATGGTAAAACGCTTGGCATTGATGTCGACTATGGGAATGACAAAGGCGGCTACGCCATCCTTGACGTAGAAAAAGACATGGTCTTGAACGACGAAAAGATCATTAGCTGGAGTGATTATAAGCGCGATGATGACGAAGACACTTTCGGATTATTATCACAGGTATCCCCTGATGGCAGATATGTTATCTCTACAGTAAAAGATAGAGCCGTATTTGTTGCGACCCCTGGCATTGAGTTTTCACAGTTGTTCTTCCCCATTAAAGGCATACTGGTGGTGTATGATAGGGAGAATAAAACGTTCAAAGAACTGTCGGGCGCCGATGATCCTAAATATGTGCAGAGTAATCCCACCTGGAGCCCCGATGGTAAACACATTGTCTTTGCCCGCGCCGAAGTCTACGAGAGTGCGGCGATTACCAATTCTACCAGTGTCTTGCTGAGTGAAAAAGACGTGCCTGAATTTACTGAAGATAATGCGCCCTTTAAGTATGACTTGTATCGCATTCCATTTAATGACGGTAAGGGCGGTAAAGCAGAGCCGTTAGCGGGCGCGTCGAAAAATGGAAAGAGTAACTTCTTTGCCAAATATTCCCCAGATGGTAAATGGATTGTCTATACGCAGGCTGAGAACTACATGCTCTTGATGCCTGATAGCGAGCTTTATATTATTCCCGCAGCAGGCGGTGAAGCGCGACGACTACGGGCTAACACAACGCGTATGAACTCCTGGCATAGCTTCTCTTCCAACAGCCGTTGGTTGGTGTTCTCTTCAAAACAAAATTCCGCTTACACCCAACTCTTTTTAACCCACATTGATGAAAACGGCAACTCGACACCGCCGGTGGTGCTTGATCGCTTTACCGCAGGGGACAGGGCAGCCAATATCCCGGAGTTTGTTCCGGTGCCTGCGGATACCATCACAAAGATCGATGAGCAGTTTATAGATGCTTATTCATTTTTACGTGCTGGCATGGCAAACGAGCGCTCGGGAAATTATCCTGATGCAGTGACGTCCTATAAAAAGGGGCTAGCAGTTGAGCCCAATAATGTAGAGTTGCTCAACGCCATGGGCTTCGCTTTATTTCAACAAGGCAATAGTGATGAGGCCGTAGCCGCACTTGAAAAAGCCCTCACACTAGACCCTAAACATGCCAAGGCGCATAACAATATGGCGCTTGCTTCTATTGATATCGGTGAGCTTGAGCTGGCTGAAGCCCATTATCGTGAATCCCTGGCGATTGAGCCGCAGGCAGCCATCTATAACGATCTGGGTTATGTGCTTGAACGCCAAGGTATACCGGAAGATGCGATGGATGCGTACCGAGCTGCACTTAAGCTTGATCCTGAATCTGCCACTGCACATTACAACCTGGCCACCCACTTAGCGCGGGAGAAAGAGTACAAAAAAGCGGAAGAGCACTTGCGCATAGCCGTGAAAAGTCGCGCTAATGCGAAGAATTACACCGGCTTAGGTGCTGTGCTCTGGCAACAAGGACGGGCAGTTGAGGCGGTAGCCGCACTTAAAACAGCGGTAGAGACTAACCCAAAACATACAGGGGCATCACATACCTTGGCTAAGGTTTACATCGAACAAGGTCATTTAGCCAAAGCCGAAGGCATCTATCGTAAGCTCGCTGAAAACCTGCCTAGTGCGTTTGCCTATCAGCAGCTGGCTGACACGCTAACACGTATGGGCAAAAACAAAGAAGCACAACAGGCGCAGGCAAAGGCCAAGACGTTAGAAGCTAAGTAACGATTCTATAGAGCTCGAGAAAAGCTTAATCACAGGTAAACGCCAGCGCTTATTCTTTCACTAGAATAAGCGCTGAGTAAGTTCGTTATGGGTGATAAGCGCATTGCTGATAATCAACAACGGCTGCTTCTGTCAGAAGCGGGCATTGAAATTAATGCAGCTTATTAATCGGCAGCCTGAGGTGAAGCTAAAGCGGTAGTTGGTTGGTATACCTTAAAACGGCCAATAAGGCCGTATCTTTATTCCCATAGCCTATCAAATGGGCCCACCGTTGTTTGAAGGTTCTGCTTTACCAGGCGCTGTGACCGGCGTTATATTCCACCCAATTTTACACCTGCTTCTCGTCGGCACGCGGCTAATAAACTCTGAATCGAATCTTGATCCTGAAATTTTCTGGCTATAGCTACCGCGCCAATAATCATTGCAGTTACCGACATAATATCTTGCTCGTCACAGTCAGTGTAACTTTTGGCATACTGCATAATTGCTGTATTCATACCATGGTAAGTGTTGGCGTAAGCACTATTTGCTTCGTCATTCTTCATACTGATGTCTGTAGCCAAGAATGCTAGCGGACAGGGGTTCTTTCCTTTCACATGCTCTAAGCTCAGGTATTCATTTAACAGCAAACATAGCCATTGCTTACTTGATAGATGCTCAGGCTTAAGGTTGGCGAGCTTAGTACTACTAGCAGCGAAATTTAATGCCTCACGGTAAAGCTCTGCTTTACTCGTAAAATGAGCATAAAAAGCGCCTCGGGTAAGCCCGCAGTTGCTCATCAAATCATCAATTGTAACGCCTTCAAAACCTTTTATTACAAATTGTTTGAAGGCGCTATCAAGGATTCTTTCGCGGGTTTTGTTTTTGTGCGTCTTTGTATAGGGCATAGGGCTGAGACTTCTTATGCTTATATATGTTCTTTATCATATATAAAATCTACTTTAGGATGAAGTCCCATCTTTGGATAGGCAATTAAATATGAAGTTTATTTACCCTATGCACGTTAGGCATCAACCACATCGGAGATAACATGGAAAAACATATTGGAAGTTGTCGCTGCGGCGACATTGAATTTTGCTTTGATAACGACCCAATAAATTCTATTTTTTGCTATTGCAAGGAGTGTCAAGCGCTCACTGGCTCAGATAAATGGTTTGGGCTTTGGGTATCAAAAGATAATTTTAAATTTACTAAAGGCACACCTTCATCGTATACGCGTGCTGGCGATTCAGGCAAAGAGGTAAATTATCAGTTCTGTGGCACTTGTAGCACGGCTTTGTGCGCTGAGGTAACAGCGGGTAATTTTTACTCTGTATCAGCAACTTCATTAAAAAATAATAAGTTCACTCCTAAAATGTCAATCTACGCATCTTCAGCACCATCATGGGCAATCTTCCCTAACGATGTGCCAAAATTTGACATTCTACCGCCAGGAATGGGAGGCTAAATGCCTAACAAAAACAGGCAGCAGTAAGCTTATGAGTACAAAAATATAACAAATTTCTGCATTTCGTTGCGCCGCTTGCAGCGACTCCACCGGACAAGCCACGCTGCACGTGGCCTGCTGGTTCTCAAAAACCGCTTAATCCTCTAGACGAACATTGAACGCATTTATTTCTGTTAATCAACAACGGCTGCTTCTGTCAGAAGCGGCATTGAGATTAATTCCGCTTAGCTTAATCGGCAGCCTGCAGTGAGGCTAAAGCAGCTTTTGGATAATAAGTCATACTACCGAGATATAAATATAATTGCTGAAGTATCATTTATATCTGATCGTACTCCAGATCATAGAAACCATAGTATCTAACCGCATATAAGATTAACCTGTTAGGTTCGATTGTTCTATGAATAGCCTGAAGGCATGGATGTTATTAGCATTTAAGGGAAATGCCTAAAGGTAAGCGAGTAATGGAATTTAGATTTGAATATTACGTGGTCGTGCGTGGGGTGCTGGTATTTGATAGACCCGTATCACTGACGCCTCAACCTTATTAATGTGCTCTAAAATAATTGTGACATTAGATGGAATTATTGATTGTACTTATGATGTTAACCTTATCCTTTGATGCTGCCTATAATAGATCAAAAGAACTATTAAAATAGGTTATATAATGCTTAATCTGATTCTTAAACTTTTAGATATTTTACCTGATGGCTTCAAGAATACATTGTACCTACGTGCTTATGGTTTATTTAAGATCCCATTATTATTTTTTATACGCCCCTCTGTAATCAGGCTTGACGACGAAGTCTGCACTATCAAAATCCCTCTAAAGAGACGTAATAAGAATCATCTCAACTCCATGTATTTTGGTGTTTTAGCGTGTGGAGCAGATTGTGCGGGCGGATTATCGGCGATGAAACAAATCCATTTAAGTGGAAAGAGCGCATCATTAGCCTTTAAAGATTTTGATGCCAAGTTTCTTAAACGTGCAGAAGGGGATACATATTTTACTTGCTCACAAGGCAGAGAAATTTCTGACTTTGTACAAAAGGTGGTTAGCTCTGGTGAAAGGTTAAATATGCCAGTAAAGGTAAAGGCCACTTGTCCTGACAAGTTAGGTGACGAGCCCGTGGCCGAGTTTATTTTAACGTTATCATTAAAAGCTAAGGCTATTAATTCTTAGGCAAGGTTTTCACTGGTAATATAGAGATACCCAGCCTCAAAACTGCCTCTTGAATAAAATTCGTAAGATATTATGTTCAGAAGCCTCTGATGAGGCTATTCCGGCCTTTCAGTTTCAATTAATAACAACATCGACAAGCAATCTGGAACACCCCGTTAAGAGTATAAGGGCATTACCCCCCCTATTCACTTAAACCTTGATGTACAAAGTGTTGATATGGTTTAGTAATATAAGTGAATTCAGAAAAGCAGAATAGCAATAAATCTAACGCCAGACTCTGTTAGTGCCCGAGTGTTCTAACAGGTGAAGCTAGGTTACATACTCCCTGCAGGTCTATGCTTGTACGATTCGGTTAATATGCTTAGCTTAGAAAAATAGCTCTGGTACCTGGACCTCATGCAGCGATATTTTTTGTTTTTCTGATTAATCAGTCTCTGTAGTTAGGGCTGATTTTCATCTGCCGAAGATGGACATGATTACACCGACGTTTTATTCTAGAGCCAAGAATAATAAAAGGAATTTGATGTGAATCTCCGCCATGCTGTTGTACTAGGTCTATGCGCTAATTTGTTGCTTGCCTGTTCCTCTGATGAAAATTCAGATACTGATAATAAGGTTCAAACAAGCGCTGTAGAGCCAATAACACAAGCTCAAAAGCAGTCCAAGCCCAAGCCCAAGCCTAAAGAAAAGTCCAAGCCTAAAGAAAAGGCCAGGCCGATGAAGAGAGAAGCGGCCAAGAAGATGGCGAAACGAGACATCTCCCAGGTTAAAGATCAGCTTGCCGGACTTAGAAGCGCCTTCCGACCTGTTAGCGCGAATAAGTCTCTCGCCAAAGGTGGAAGTTCCGGCACGGTAGTTACTCGGAGTCAAATAACGGGCAAAGCGACGGCAACAGCAGGAGGAATAAAGACGGCAGCAATGCTCCAGAACATGCAGCCGGATCGAGAGCAGTACGCTAGGGTCGAGCAGAATACTATTAAACAGGTCTTGAATGAGCCGGTTTCTACTTTCTCTATTGATGTCGATACCGCGTCCTATGCCAATGTACGCAGAATATTAAATCAGGGGCGTTTGCCGCCGCATGATGCGGTGCGAATCGAAGAGCTGATCAATTATTTTAACTATGATTATCCACTACCTAAAAATAAGCCTTTTTCGGTAAGCACCGAAATCGCAAGAAGCCCTTGGAAGCCGGGAAAACTTTTGCTGAATATCGGTATACAGGGCGATAAGCAGGTGCTGGATAAAAGAGCACCAACGAATTTGGTGTTTCTGATTGATGTCTCCGGTTCCATGCATTCCGAGAATAAACTTGGCCTTTTGAAGAATGCCTTTAGGCTGTTAGTTGCTCAACTTAATGCGCAGGACCGAGTGGCGATAGTTGTTTATGCTGGCGCTAGTGGCGTGGTGTTAGAATCGACATGGGGAAATAAGCAGGCGACGATTAATGCCGCCTTGGATCAATTGCGTGCAGGTGGCTCGACCAACGGCGGGGCCGGCATTCAGGCCGCCTATAATCAGGCTCAGCTGGGCTTTATTAAAGGTGGCGTCAATCGGGTGATATTAGCTACCGACGGCGATTTTAACGTCGGCACCTCGAGTCAGCAGGCGCTTAAGCGTTTGATTGAAGAAAAACGAGAATCAGGCATTAGTTTGAGCATTCTTGGCTTTGGCCGGGGTAACTATAATGATGCCTTGATGCAGACGTTGGCGCAGAATGGTAATGGCAACGCCTATTATATTGATAACCTCAACGAAGCTAGAAAAGTCCTCGTCGATGACCTAGCAGCGACACTTTATACCATCGCCAAGGATGTCAAAATTCAGATAGAATTTAACCCAGAACTCGTCTCTGAATACCGCCTAGTGGGTTATGAAACCCGTGCATTGAAGCGTGAAGACTTCAATAATGATAAGGTTGATGCCGGAGATATCGGTGCAGGCCACACGGTGACAGCCATCTATGAGCTGAGTTTGCGTGGCAGCAAGAGTAATGCAATCGAGCCTTTGCGCTATGCTAGTAATCAGCCAGTAGCTGCAGGAAAGCATAACGGTGAATTGGCTTTTTTGCGTCTGCGTTATAAGCAACCCGATGCAAGCAGCAGTGAACTGCTTGAATATCCTATTCTACAATCGTCGATCAAGCGGGATTTCTCTACGGTTTCTAATAACTTCAAATTTTCAACTGCGGTGGCCAGCTTTGGGCAAATTTTAAAAGGAGGGGATTACTCGGGGGATGTGACGCTGACGGATGTTATCAAATTGGCGCAACAATCGAAGGGCTACGATGAAAATGGCTATCGCGGTGAGTTTATCGGTATTGCCAAGCTGGCAGAGTCATTGCAAAAAGCGCAACGCAGTAGTACCAATAGCCGCTCCGCGACTGATTCCGGTCGCTACCCCAAGGCTAACATAGCTGTTGAATCTGATATTCACTCTGTTTTGAATAGGAATCAAGGCTCACTTTATAACTTATACAGTCGAGCCCTACGCAAGAATCCTGTACTTGCCGGCAAGGTTCAGTTTGATATTGATATAGCGGCCGACGGCTCTGTTGCGATGTGCCGTATTCTGAGTTCTGAGCTTAATGATGCCAAACTTGAAAGACGTCTGCTAAGTAAGATGAAGACAATTAAATTCTCTGCGGCTTCTGTTGCTTCCCGGAAGACACGTTGGTCTGTTGATTTTAAAGTGATTTAAACTTCAGCGGCTGAATAATATTATCGAAGGGCAGTAGAAAACCTAAACTACCCTTCGATCCTCTGCTGTCATAAGCGGATAAATCCAAGCTATGGCCGATAGAAATGCGCAGCGAATGCTAATCTCTCCATACTTGTGCTGCAAGCTTAGTGGTTTTATCCATTCTGTTTGTCATAGCTTTCCTGTTAGCGATCACCTGCGGGTATCTGCACAAATAACAGGCTCAGAGTCAAAGACGTAAAACCTATATTCACCCGCCTTGGTATAAAACAACGATGACAAAGCCACTACCTCAGAAAACCGCCTCGCCACCCTCTACATTATCGACGCTGGCCGATCTTGCCAAGCTGGCAAACTATTCCCTCATGGACACACTCATTTGTGATCCTGACGCAACAGAGAACGGTGCCGACCACGCACCAAGACAAGTCTTCACCGGCCATTATGTGCCCGTCAATCCTACGCCCATCAAAGACCCAGAATATGTAACGCACAGCAAAACCTTTTTTGCCGAGCTGGGCTTCGCCGACACAATGGCAACATCCCCCGACTTCGTGCGCATGTTCTCCGGCGACCTCTCTGAAGCTCCAGCGACTATGCGCAAGGTCGGTTGGGCGACGGGCTACGCACTTTCCATCTACGGCACTGAATACACCCAGCAGTGCCCGTTCCAAACCGGCAACGGCTATGGCGACGGGCGTGCAATTTCTGTGCTTGAGGCCGTCATCAACGGGTGCCGCTGGGAAATGCAGCTCAAAGGTGGTGGCCGCACGCCCTATTGCCGCGGCGCGGACGGTCGCGCTGTTTTGCGCTCCAGTATCCGTGAGTTCTTGGCTCAGGAGCACATGCACGCACTGGGCGTGCCTACATCACGGTCTTTGAGTTTGTACGTGTCTAAAACAGAAAAAGTAAAACGCCCGTGGTATTCCGAGGGCTCGCGCTCCCAGAACCCCGATAGGATGATATCTGAAGCTGCGGCCATCTCAACACGTGTAGCACCGTCGTTCATCCGCGTCGGCCAACTCGAACTTTTCGCTAGACGCACCCGTAAAAACGAACACCCAAAAGCACTGGAAGAGCTAGAGAAGATCGTGCTGCACGTGATTGATAGGGAGTACGCAGACGTTATCGATAGACAACTCTCCGTTCCCGAAAAAGTGCTGCAGCTGGCGCGCGAGTTTCAACGCCGCCTCACATCCCTGATCGCGAACTGGATCCGCGTCGGCTTCTGCCAAGGTAACTTCAACAGCGACAACTGCGCCGTCGGTGGCTTTACACTGGATTATGGTCCCTTCGGCTTTTGCGATGTGTTTAACACACACTTCCAGCCTTGGACGGGTGGCGGTCATCACTTCTCGTTCATGAACCAACCAAACGCAGCACAAAAAAACTTCGAGATGTTTTGTTCGGCGTTACGGCCGTTGCTGGCATCAGATCAGGACCATCTGCTAGCGCTAGATGAGATTCAACGTGGATTTGCACAAGTCATGCACAGACAAATGGAAAAGATGTGGGCTGCCAAGCTAGGGCTTAGCACGCTAAACACAGCCTCTGACCAGGCACTTTGCAACGCACTGATCAGCGAACTAGAAACACTGATGCAGCAAAGCCCTGTCGATTACACTATTTTCTTCCGCGAGCTCTCATCCCTTCCCGACGCCATTG
>JABSRQ010000166.1:0-3708 GCA_013215055.1 Pseudomonadales bacterium
AACAATATATTTTGAGGTATGGCCCATGTCTTTCTTGTTATATCGTACAATCACTACATCGACGCCCATTTCTCCTAATGAACGGGCTACGCCTAATGCCATTGTGTGGCCAGACAACACAATTGCTTCTTTCATAATGTCGCTCTTTAAAGCAGGAGAGGTTTACTATCGCAATGACTATCAATTGTAGGATATATTCTGGTAATTCCTTATTTTTAGCCTGAATAAAAAACTTTTATTTTTTCTTATATTCTCATGCTGTGAAAATTGATTCAGCAAAGGTAAACTGCCAGCCATAGTAAAATCATTTTCATACGCCATAGCTACTGCCTAAAATTAAGCACGTATGTGCTCTTCAGCTATTGCATGAATCGATACAGGAAACCACGTTATTAAACGCTGGCCCTATTACCCGATAAATAGCATCCGCTAAAGATTCATATCTTTGACGCTATCTAATATGCCCTGCCAGAACTTTATACCTCCTTTGTCAACAATACATCCGTATAGAAATTTATAGCGTAGTTTGTCAATTTTTATGACAACAACGAATATTCCATCTAAAACAGGATTGCTCTTCAATCCCATTGTAATAATTTTTCATAGCATGCCTACAGCATATTTCCCTGTATAACATAAGAGACTCAGCATGTGTGCACATTGCATTACTCTTACGGAATGAACACTCCATTATAATTCTTTCAAGCGGATTCTATTCAGCTGTATTAGAATAAGCAGTACTGCGTTTGAACATGAAACCCATGCAGCCCAATGTGTATGCCTTACAAAGGGACATTTTTATCTACAGCTTTAGGCTTAGCCTATGAACAACCCCATGAAGAAAGATATTGTCATTGTTGTTCCAGGATTAAACCAGGGGGCTCAGAGCGTGCAGGGGGCAATCTGGCTAATAAACTTTCACGCTTCTATGATGTTGCTATCATTCCAACCAACGATACAGATATCGCTTATACCATCTTTGATGGTGTCGAATTAGCAGCCGCCGTATCAAGTCCTGAAAAGAGTTTTATCGCCAGGAATATTCATCTTTTAAGCACCCTGTTAAAAACTCTTAGGCAATACCAAGCAGATATCGTTATAACATTTACCGGAAGATCATCCGTTTATAGCTTTATTACGGCCAAACTACTAAATACAAACTGCATTATCAGTAGCGAGCGCTGTAACCCTACACTTGAAGAAGAAAGCCGTCTTTGGCTACGAATAATCAACTTGGCATACAAACACTCAACTCACTTGGTTCTTCAAACAAATGAGATCAAAGCCCTGTACCCTGATTTTAACAATCTAACCGTTGTGCCAAATACCAGTGCTGTCGAGCTAGCGGCTCTCATACCGCCGCCTAAACTTAACCTGACTCGCTTTCATGGCGTATTCGCGCCGAATCACAAACTAAGAAAAGCAATCATCAGAGAGAAAAACACGCCAAAAGAAAATAAAAAATCAGCTGAGGTTAAAAGCCCTGCCTACCGCTTAACCTGGGCTCAGCGCCTAAAACGCGTATTCAATATCGATATTGAGACCTGCAGTCAATGTGGTGGCAGAGTCAAAATTATTTCTACTATAAAAGATCCTATTGTCATCAAAAAGATCTTAGATCACATCAGTAAAACTCAAGAACTCATCCCGCCAGCCTTTCAGTTACCAGAAACGCATGCACCGCCAACAAGACTCAATACTTAACAGTGACCTTAGAAAAACGTCTCACTTGAGCATGTATTACCGACATGCCCTGACAGCTTTTTCCATTAACAATTTAATAGAAATAACCGATCTAACAGGTTAACTTTATATTCGATTGTAGGTTATAAATGTTCAATTCTTATTGTAAGTAATATAACCGCGATTCATGGTGCATGAAGAATGCATTGGATGACTACGGTTGTATTAGTTACATTGAAAAATCAGCGTTTATAGCCTGCGCTTTTCACAACACTGCGCAGAAACTCAATAAACTCATCGCACAGACCTTGTGCAGTATCAGGAAAATGCATGTTCTGGCTAAATACCAGTTTTACTTCCAGCTTGCCTTGAACGATGTCTATCATTAAAGAGAATGGATAAAGACGAATCCCGTCTGGATCGTGGTCAAACCCACCGACCTCTTCCGTTTCGGAAAATAAGCTGCTACGTTCGATGCCATCGTCAACCCGCCCCCTGTAGTTGAACAAGACCTCAGCTCGCGGAAGGGCCTTAAGCCGCTCTTGCACATTTAAATCGCCACCGAGATATCGGTACAGCTCAACTCTGGCCCCAGCCGAATTACCTACTTGGTCAATCTGGTCGGAAATGCTATGCAGCTGCTCATCGACCGGTGCTTCTAAGTCTACGTGAAGCAACATTGGCGCATAGGTAACAATACATCCGAGTGTCCGAGACAGGTCAATCTCGGGTGGAGCTACATCTCGCCCGTGAACTAAGCGATCAAAATAGGCAAACCGTCCCCCCTGCCATCTGGCCATTGCCACGGAGAATCCCGCAATCAAGACGCGCTCAACATCCACTGCTTTAGATTTGTAGCAAAGCAGCCTCTTGGTTTCGTCTGTTGAAAGGCTTGCATAAGCGAGCTTGGCAGAACTGTTAATATTGGCTGTTGGTTCACCAGAAAGATCCTTGGGCAATGCGCTAACTTTAGACCAATCTTGCTGGCACCAGTGCTGTGCAGCACGCAAGACATCTTCCGAATTGGCATAAAAACGCAAAGACTTCGCCCACGCGCTGAACGAAGACGGGGACGCGGCAACGAAATCAGAATCACCACGCTCAAATTTTTGATACACCAGATCCAGCTCTAACCAGAAATTTCGCCACGAAACTACATCCATAACGAAGTGGTTAATAACACAATAGAGCTTCTGAGGCAGATGCGGTCCCTGTTCAATCAGCACCATACAAATTACAGGGCTATCTGACAGATTCACAAGTTGCTGAGCTGATACGAGAGTTTCACGGGTCGCATTTTCTCGGTCTTCATCGGATACTCCGGATAGATCAGCCAAACGGCAGTGGACGGTGTCGTCACATGTTTCTCGAACATTAGCAATCCATCCGTCAGCTCCATTCTCAAACTGTAAACGCAACGCATCGTGTTTGTGAGCCAACAGTTCAAGTGAACCTTTCAACAACTCAAAAGATATTCGCCGTCTAGCAGTGAGCAAGCGAGAAATATTCCAACGTTGCGGAATTTTCCCTCGCTCTGAGAAAAATCTTGTGATGAAGGGGGAGAAATCAGCTAACTGTCCCGCTTCGACTTCTATAGCTCGATTGGGTTCCGCAGCTTTACCCTCAAGTGTTGCTGCAAGTGCGGCGATCGTTGACACTACCCCGATTTGGAGCGGAGAAAGCCTCAAACCGCGGTCTGAAGCAAGCAAGCAAATACTCATCGCGATTAGAGAATCCCCACCGAGCTTCACAAAGTCATCGTGAATACCAACACACGGCAAATCCAATACGTTTTCCCAGATCTCTACTAGGGCGCGCTCGCATGCGTTTCGAGGAGGCTCGTAAGGGGCGAAAATTCTTAGATTCTCAGCAGTTGGCGCTGGTAACGCGTTCCGATCGATCTTAAGGTTTTCGTTAAGTGGCATTTCTTCGAGGACGACCCAACCGGATGGCTGCATGTAATCTGGTAGATGCTCACCCATATGCCCCCTAACAATATCAGCTTGGAATGCCATGTCTTCTTTA
>JABSRQ010000166.1:3718-10658 GCA_013215055.1 Pseudomonadales bacterium
GGCAGCCAAAGGGTTGGGCGGTTTTGCGCTTGTCAGTCAAGAAGCTCTTGATCAAAGTCTAGCGATGATTGAACAACTCACAAATGCCACCCAAACATTGAAGGCATCAAATGAGGCTGTACCGACAATTGCGTCCCGGATACCTGGCGCTAGTCGCAATATGCTTTCGACTTCAAGGAGCTCGATCCGCTGACCGCGAATTTTGATCTGGAAGTCCTTGCGCCCAAGATATTCCATATTGCCGGAAGAATGCATGCGGCCAAGATCACCGGTACGGAAAAATCGCTTGCCATCCCTCTCTAAAAACGCGCGCTCGTTGAGCTCAGGTCTATTCAGATAGCCGCTCGTGACGCCCGATCCGTGCACACAAATCTCACCCACCTCTCCAGGCTGCACTTCGACGCCTTCGGCATTCAACAAACTGATATCGACACCATCGAAAGGCTTCCCAATGAAGGTACTATCATCTAATCCTTGGCCTTCAAAGAATCGATAGTTAAATCCCATACAGGCAATTTCAGAACATCCGTAAATGACATATACTTCAGCTTGCTTGAATATCGTCGAAAGTCGATGAAGCAGTTCAGCAGGCACATGGTCACCACCAGATGAAACGTGCCTTAGTGTCGAAAACGGTGCACACAACGCATAGTTAGACTCTATGTGTGCGAGCAGACCGTTCCAAAGACTCGGTCCCATGTGAACAAACGTTGCATCTTGAATAATACGTGCCAGATATGCATAGTCCAACACATGCTCTCTGGAGAGAAGAGTCACCTTCCCTCCAGCCGCGACACAAGTCACGAGCTCAAAGAGGCTGATGCTAAATGAATATCTGGCAATGCTGAGAATCGTGTCGTCTGGGCTAATGCCAAATTGCTTGATCGCCGCGTTTACGTAAAACGAAAACCCACGATAGTTGATCGCAATACCTTTTGGGCTTCCAGTGGTACCAGAAGTATAGAAAATATAGGCAGTGTCTGATGGTTCAGCCTGTAAATCAAAATCTTTAGCAACCATCGCACTGGACGACTCCAGTGCATTTGAGTATGCAATCGGATTGACGAAGACCGATCCCAATCGACCAATAATCTCGTCATGAGAAATCGTCAGCTTTGGCTCAGCATCCTCAACTATTCTTATAATACGTGCCTGGGGATAATCAGGGTCGATAGGAAGGTAGGCTAAGCCAGCTTTCTGAATGGCTAGAAGAATGACTATAATTTCTATACTAGGGCTGACGCACACCGCAACCTTATCACCGGCCACGAGTTGCTCCTTAACCAGCCAGTGGGCCAATCGGTTCGCATCCGTATTTAACTTACCGAAAGTAATTTGCATGCTGTTATAAGAAGCGGCAATGCGATCAGGGTGCGTTCGAGCCGTATGTTCGATCTTCCTGTGAGGAAAATCCAAACTTAAGCTATCTTCCTGTTTAAATAGATCTGCAACTATGTTCACGTCAGGTTACCTCTCAAAGTTTTTTAGTCCATGCAATAGATTCAAACAGAGCTTGAAAATTGCCTCTGCCGAATACTTTGTTCCCACTGCACGCAATGTATTGAAAAATATCGTATTAATACTTTTCCTCGTTCAGATCTTCAGCAGCGTACCTTCGTCGTATATAGGTTCGAGTTTGATTAACACTCAAACCCAGTCGGAAATGCGACACTTCGCCCCCGATCATGATGTATACACTCGTCGATGACCCCATAATAACAATCCGTGATGTCTTGGAAAGTAATGCTGTTTTGTCTCAATACCTTTAGTAACCGATAAATATCTCTAGTTAGTAAAGTAATAGGCCGTAACCCCTTCCAGTGTATTTTTGAAGGAATTCTGCTATTTGTAATTTATCGTCGTTCACCCCGTTAAGGGAAATCGTGATTTTACCATTTGGGCTGGTCACTACGTTACTTATAAAACCTGCAAGCTGACCGGTGATGTTGGACGTTATAACGCCCCTGAACCAAAACATGTTCTCGCACAAAGAACGCCATTTTTTGGTTTCGCGAACCTTTAAGTTTTGGTTAACATGATCGATGCTGCAAGAGCCATTTGACTCCAAACAAGATGTGCTGTGATCGCTCAGAAATGCGAAGAAACCTTGTTGACATAATTCGTCAACAAGGTAGCTCCACATATACAAAAGACCGTTAATACCTGGAGTATCATTGTTTTTGATCTCAACTGGGGGCAAGCCCAGCTCTATCGCTTTTCGAAATGCATCCCGCGAATTTTCAACTGTGAACGCGGGAGCAGAAACGCCTCTGCCAACTACTGCACGAAAAATGTCTGCATTGCCACTATTACATTGATTGCAGATGAAGCGAATATGACCTTGTCCGCAGAGAGAAATGGGGTTTTTAGAATACACTCCGAGCTTGATGAATCCCATTTTATCAAATATTGAGTTCAAAATTCCCGGCCTTAGGCTCGGAAAATAAAGAAACAATATCCGATCGGTATTGACGAAATTTTTCATCGTTATTGTTCTCGACGAAACACGTTTTCCAGTTGTGTAACATTAATGTTTAGGCTCACATCCCCACTGTTAATTCTCTAAAACCTATTAACTAACTCCTTCACCTCATGAGGAAAAAAATACTGAACCAAAGTAAATCACTCCAGCATTTTGTAAAAAAACTCTGCATGGTATGAGCGCACGAGAGCTATCAAAAAAGTACGCAAACATGAGATGGTATAAAGAATACCCTGGGTCCGGAGACCTATTTTCTTATTAACAGTAAAATACGGTTAAACGTTTGATGTACTAAGTATGTTATAGGAAAGTCTATTAACTAAAAAAAGTCAAAGTCTGATTTAATAGAAATTCAGAAAAAGACTCAGCATATAAAAATATTATATTATTCAATATGACTTTTGCTTGTTAGTGCTCTTCAAAGCATTAATTGAAGAGCCTATATGATTCTGGGACAAAATCCCGATACCTTCCGAGTAGTAATACACGCTTAGCTAGAGTGAAACAGTGTTAACAAGCCCTAACTAAAAAATTAAAAGTCAAAGATTAATTTTTTGGAATAGCCCCAGTAAACCTGGACATCGTTATATTTTCATCTTGATTTACACCTTCACGTAGAAATACTTTTTTTACAGTGAGTATAATGATTTTAATATCTAACCATAAACTTTGATTCTCTACGTACCAGACATCATGCTCAAATTTTTCTTCCCAGCTAATACTATTTCTACCATTCACTTGAGCATAACCTGTAATGCCAGGCTTAATTTCATGCCTTCTAGCCTGTTTAGAAGAATATAAAGGTAAATAATCGACAAGTAGGGGTCTAGGACCAACCATACTCATTTCTCCTTTGATAACATTGATGAGACTAGGTAGCTCATCTAGGCTGCTATTGCGCAGGAAGGAGCCTAACGGCGTGATTCGGTCTAAATCTGAATTAGGTGAAAGACTGCCTTTATTGGAACACTCTTTCATGCTTCTAAATTTAATTATGTGGAATATTTCTCCTCTAATCCCGGCTCTAGCTTGCATGAAAAAAATTGGCCTTCCCATACTGAAAAAAACTGCGATTGATAGAAAACAAATGACCGGACTAAAAATAACGAGCAAAAAAATGCTAGCTAATAAATCCAAAATTCTCTTCATCATAAATGGATCCTCCATGGTATTAGGCTAAGTATAGATAGATAAAAAAATTTAATACTAGTTTTTGTATTTTAAACGCTAGCTGATGTCATAAAATAATTTAACTAGGATATGATAACAATTATTTAGCGTAGAATGGCTGAATGGAAATTACAGCTGTTCAGTACAATATTACTTCATAACACCATACTCAATGACGAAAAAACATCTAATTTATAGGTTTTAAAAACAATTCTTCATGTTGCCGAATAAGGTTGTAAATGGCGTGGATTACCGAAATTTTGGCTCTTAGCATACTGCTTATACACGGGCAAATCGATGGCGAAAAGTGGGAGGAGGAGGAGCGGCAGAGAAAACTAGCAATGCGTGACGATTTTCTCAAAATGAAAGAATAAGCACACTGCGTAGACAAATCTGAAGCCGTTTAAAACACCCAGCAATGAGTATAAGGAAGATTACCCCCCCAATTCTATTAAATCTTGAAGTACTCAATGACGATGTTGTTTAGTGTTATGACAGAATTCAGTAGAAATGAATGCGAATAAATCTATCTCTAGCCGGCGGGATGGGAACAGGGGTTTTACTGAGGTTATCTAAGATTTGTTTGATAACAATTGGATCTTTTATAGTAGAAATAATGTTAACTCTGCCACCACATTTCTCACATGTTTCAATAGCGATATGTAAATACACGTTTTAGGCGCGCAGCCCAGGTTAAACGGCAGGCTGGGCTTATAAGCTTAGTCTAACACAGGAATTGTGGTGGTGAACATCACAGTTATGTAAGACTCAGAGTGATACATAAAAAGCATGGTAGAAGATAAATGCCCTACATCAACACGGTGATAGTGATGAAGGGCATTGAACTATTTAAAAGGCTTGCTTGAATCTTACTCGAGCAATGGCTAGTAATAGTAGAGAAAACAACATCATAGCTGACATTGAACCAAATGATTGACTAACAGAGTTATTACCACTGTTAGCATCTTTGGTTGATGCAGTTACATTAGCTGTAACATCATACTTTTTCGTTTTATCTTTCACACTCACTTGCACGGCAATATCAACTTGATTGCCACTAGGCAAAGTGGCTAAAGAACAACTCAAAGCGTTGTTGCTTAAGACACAGCCATACGCATTATCAAATGATTCCACTGTTACACCCGAAGGTAATGATAAAGTAGCAACAACATCGGAAGCTGTATTAGGCCCGTTATTATGTAACCTCATTAGATAGTTATATGAATCTACTTCTACCATCTGAATGGATACATCGGCTTCATACTGCTGAACATTTATCGTTACGCTAGTGGTGGCACTGGCACTTTCAGCATCGGAGATAGTAGCGGTGATCGTATGTTCACCCAGCAGTAAATCTGCAAACAAACTAGCCCCTGAACCTAGATTGCCTTGCAAAGAAGAACTCCAATTAATATTTGAAGATAGATCGCCCTCTTCTGCATCATTAGCGGTTGCACTTAGTTGCACAGCACCATTATCAATAAAATGCACACTGCCGTTTGTTGGCGTCTTCAAGCTTATGGTAGGTGCTACATTAACGTGCGGTGTAACCGTAAGGTTTATCGTGGTTTGTACCGTTGCATTAGCAAGGTCGGTAACACTCGCGGTAATGATATGTTGGCCAACACTTAACACTGCTGGTGATTGGAAGTTGCCATCTAAGCTTGAATGCCAAACAACCTGTTGAGTTAAATCACCATCTTCTGTATCACTGGCAGATGCCATAAAGTTGATAGGACCAGCATCTACAGATATTTGATTACCTGAACCCGGTTGAAGAATAACGATTATAGGCAATACATTTACATGCGGGGTTATTGTTACATTTACCGTACTCTGGCTAGTTAATCCACCTTCATCCGAAACCTTTGCGGTTAAGACATGCTGGCCAACACTCAATTTGGCAGGAGATTGAATCACACCATCTAAAGATGAAGTCCAAGTAATCAGCCCTTTCAAGGTGACGACTTTAGTGGTATAAGTTGTTGAAATATAAGGTTAAAGTTGCTATTAAACACCATGTCAATCGTATTTTAAGATCTGATTAACGCATAATGTGAGTCATATTAATTACGTTAGATGTATCGTTTAAAATGCCTTTCAGTGTAATGCTAGACCGTTTTATAGAGAAAAGTCCTATCCCCGTTATGGTTCGATCTTTGCTCGAACGCGTGCTCACTCCCCAACGTCTTGATGACTGTTTTGAGTCTTCCTCTGAAAATCAGTACACCCGAAACTTATTGTTCTCGACAGTTTTTGAGCTGATGTCTTTAGTTGTTACCAAGGCATTTCCTTCAATAAATTCAGCGTATAAATCAAAAGTGGTTGATGTCGGAGTCTCTATCACTTCCGTCTATAACAAGCTAAACGGCATTGAAACCGAAGTCTCTGCGGCACTCGTAAAAGATACGGCGAGTGAGATGAGAAAGATGATTGCGCAATTACAAGGCGAACGAACGCCCTTGTTGCCGGGCTACCGCATGAAGATGCTGGACGGAAATTGTATCGAAGCATCTGAACATCGGTTGGCTGTTTTGCGTGATACTGCGGCAGGTGCGCTACCGGGAAAATCCTTGGTCGTTTACGACCCCGCGTTGGAAATGGCCGTCGACGTATTCCCTTGTGAAGATGGTCATGCTCAAGAACGATCGTTGTTGGATCGAGTCTTATGCACGGTAGAGTCTGGTGATATTTTTGTCATGGATCGAAATTTTTGCGTACGCAAATTTTTGGCGAATATCGCTTCGCGTAAAGGTTATTTTATCTGTCGCCATCATCAGCAATGTCCAATGACTGCGCAAGGTGAAGAAAAGTTGATGGGCGAGACTGAAACTGGCCAAGTGTTTTAGCAATGGGTTGAGGTAGAACTTGAGAAAGAGAAAACAGTGCGTTGGCGTTGTATAAGGATCAAGCTCAACAAGAATACTCGCGATGGTGAATCTGAAATTAAAGTCCTGACGAATTTACCCAAGTACGCAGCGGATGCATCTGCTATCGCGGATCTGTATCGTAAACGCTGGTCGATAGAGACGATGTTTCAAGAGCTTGAGGCACACCTGCATTCAGAGATTAATACGTTGGGTTACCCCAAGGCAGCGCTGTTCGGATTTTGTGTTGCGTTGATTAGCTACAATATTCTGGCGGTGGTAAAGGCTGCGATGCGTAGTGTGCACGGCGAAGAGAAGATCGCGAATGAAGTGTCTGGCTATTATATTGCCGGTGAGTTGGCGCGCACGCAGGAAGGAATGGCCATTGCGATCGAGGAAGAAGAGTGGGCAGTTTTTCAAA
>JABSRQ010000167.1 GCA_013215055.1 Pseudomonadales bacterium
GCTTAGGCCTTGATTATTAATAGAGAGGGATAGCAGCACCTCACTCTCATTCACCGTGGTGACAACACAGCTGATAACTACTTTGCCTTGAACCGTATTTTGCATCGCATTTTTGATCAATTGATGCAGCAGTATATCCAGCTTTTTCCTATCAACAAGAATCCAATAGGGCTGACTTCTATCATAATGAAGCTCTAGCTTGGCATAGCTATGGCTACAATCCAGATACTGTTGCAACAACTCATTAAGATAAGCCGTTAGATCTACAGGTTCAGGATGCAATACCAACTGTTCAATACGGGCCTCACTAAACACCAGCATAGATTCCACTAGGTGTAGCAACTGTGTCGTTGATGTTTTGGCACTGGCGAGCAACCTATGCTTTTCCTCGCCCACCGCGTCCTGCAATAAATTATGGCTTAATGTAATACCATTAATCGGGGTCAATAATTCATGCGTAATGGTCGACATAAATTCTGTTTTTAGTCGGTCGGCATTTTCCTGTATGACCAGTGCATCACTTTGATATTGATAGGCTAATGCCTGCTGCTCTAACGCCTTAAGCTGCATATCCCTTGTTCTTGCCGCCAGCGTAATCGCTAACAGCAGTGCTTCTGCAACAACGCCTGCGTGTAAAGACCAGTTGCTTAATTCAGTCAAGGCTATAATGCCCTGATTTGCCAACGCATAGTTGACACCACCAGCGAGTAACACGATTTCAGCCAGCATCAAATATTGACTTAAGGCCTGGCGTTGATAAACCGCTGCAATTATAAGGGTAAAAATAGTCGCCAGGATAATAGCCGGGTAAATATCCACAACCAGTAATATCCATCCACCTCCCGACTGTGGCAACCACAGCAAACCTCCCAGCAGGAGAAAACCGCTAACATTCAAGCCTAAATAGACAAACCTGAAACCTGGCCAAAATGACGATTTTTCAGTGGCTAAATAGACAAAACTCAAAAATAGCATGGGGGGAATAAAGGATGTTGCGTAACTCATCAGGGTATTAAATGCGAACTGCCCAGGCCATAACCACAGCAAAGCATTTCCATCGTTCAACGCGCAACTGATGGCCGTGCTGATAATAAATAAACAATAAACGCCATAGAGAGGCTGTCTAATAGTCAAAAATAAACATAAATTGTAAATAAGCAAGGCAGCCATGATGGCGTAGAAGGCCACATAGAGATATTGGCCTTGTTGAAACTGTTGCAGGTAATCCTTCTGGCTGCTTAACTGGAATTCGAAGTGAGCAGGAATACGTAAATAATTATTCTGCACATAACCAAGCAACTGTACGTTTTCAGTATCTAATACAATAGGTAGTGAATTAACGCTATGATTTATTGCTCTCGCCTTTTTATCAACATATAAACCTGAGCGTAATAAATTCCCGTCCCCATTAATCTGTAACACCATTTCTTGCATCAATATGGCTTGATAAGGGAAATGCAATATGAGTTCTGAGTGTCGCTGGCGAGTTGTCTCATCGACCTTCAAGTTCACCTTGAACCAATGTCGTCCACCTATATGTTTTACCGCATCCAGCTCACTAACGTGCATCCAATGAACATCACTGTCATCCGCCAATACATCGTTCCAGGTCAGGCTATTATCCGGGTCATGGAAAACCAACATAAAGGGCTTTAAATCTATACGCTGATCTGACTCATGTATAAAAACCGGTTTTATCGATGTCTCTACTATCAGTGCTTGTATTGCATCTGCGTTTGAAAGTGC
The DNA here is from genome assembly GCA_013215055.1 of Pseudomonadales bacterium. GTDB lineage: Bacteria > Pseudomonadota > Gammaproteobacteria > Pseudomonadales > DT-91 > CAKMZU01. The sequence goes on from JABSRQ010000167.1 coordinate 1,747, forward strand.
CGTAGCACTACAAAAAAACAAAAATAGCCACAGACAAGGTAGCAGACTCAAGGCCTGTAAAGATTTAAATAATCGACATGCAATACCGTCTTTCATGCTAGCAAACTGCCAGTATCGATAATTCAAACTCAATGCTGAAAAGAATAAGGGCTGAAGACCGCCGCATAAGAAACCTGATACTTTTAGTAATATCTTATTATTAGAAAGTGCCGATTATAGCAAAGGTTAAACACCGGAAACTAATAATCATTTGTTGCAAAAGCACTTCCATATCAACTTTTATGTTATAGCTTACCCGAGTATTCTGTCGTAAATTCACAATAACCCGCAGAGCTCATCATTTCACCGTGCGACTCTCACCTAGGTGTTGCAAGTTGAAGATATTAAAACCTGCAGTGATTAGCTACAGCAGACCGTTTAATGATGGGTATAAGGGCAGATTTCAACTGATTGAGAGTGAGTTAAATGCACGTTAGCGCCCTTTTAACTGCCGATTAATATCAGCCTTACTCATTATTTCACGCATCCATGTATGACGGGGATAATTTCGGGGCATATAATACCATCAAATTATATTAAGCTCTATCGTTAATCGTCGGGGATAAGGCCTCTTAAGCGCACACCCGACTCATCGTCGATGGAGAACTAGCGAGTAGCTGAAAATTAGTTGAGATATTATCGGCGAAACAATCCAAATGCGTAAGCATTCACCTTACTAAACAGCGATGGAAATCCCCGTACAATAGGGCTGGCGATTCCCCAAGGAACACAACTATATATTTTTGATATAAAACCTTAGCCTTTTATTATAAATACATCTTAGCCTGCTTGGTGCTTAAGCCAATATCCACCTACCCTCAAATAACCGTTATGGAATTTTATCGATTGTGTCAGTCTGCGACCAAAGGGCTACATAAATATAATCATCACCGTGCGAAACCTTTTATACGCATGCCTTAACAACTGATAGAAAGCACCAGGCAGTTTTATAGACGAGGCATCATGCCCCTCATGTATGGGTCTAAATTGATGATGCCTGGCCAGTAAAGGCGATGAACGACGATCAGAGGAGGTGCCTATGGATGACTTTTTAAACAAGCTCACTATCAAGACAAAAATACGATTAAATTCAGCCGTATTAGTGAGCTTAATGTTGTTAAGTTTCCTTATTGCCGTGACTGCCATGGGAAAAATTGGCAATGAATTGGAAGGCATCTCGCAACAGGATATCCCCCTAGCCCAGTCTCTTACCGCCATCACCGAACACCAGCTAGAGCAGGCGATTCACTTCGAGAGAAGCCTGCGATTTGGCAATCTACTGCTGGTTGAAGATATCGCGGCCGCACACTTCAAACAGGAAAAAGAGACTTTCAAGTCTATCAGTCATCAGGTCAACCAGGAGATAAAAGATACCGAGCAGCAGCTATTAGAAGCTATAGATAATGCTCACTCCAAGCTGGATAAAAAGGAATATCTACATATTGAAGAAAATCTTAAGCTGATAGAAAAACACCATCGTCAATATGAACAGCATGCCGAGCAGGTCTTCATTTTATTGGAAAAAGACCTGTTACAGGAGGCCGAAGCTATCGCCCAGCAGGTAGAACACGAAGAGGAGAAGCTGGGCAAGGAGCTGCAAGATCTATTATTGGAGATCAATGAATTCACTTTGCATGCAGCGCAGCAAGCCACAGCACATGAGCATATGGCGGTGATATGGTTATCCGTGTTTTTTATCTTGGCCCTGGCAATCAGTTTTTTTATGAGTCGCACCATAAGCCGCTCCATTATAAACCCGATGACAAATATGGCTAAGCTCATGGCCGAGATGGAATCTGATTGCAGCTTCTCTAAACGTATACCGATTGAAAATAAAGATGAGACGGCGGTACTGGCCCGCAGTTTTAACGCACTGATGGAAAAAGTTCAGTACGCGGTGGATGAAATTAATGCAACCATGGCACAGTTGGCAGCCGGTGATACAGATAGTCGTATCACCGCCCATTTATCCGGCGATCTGAATCAGATTAAAATGGCCACCAATGGTTTACTGGACAATATATCCGCGGCCGATGAAAAGCGCCTGCAAATAGAAAAACAAAGGCAGCAGCAGGAGAAATCAGAAAAATCGGTGGCCAGGGAGAATAACCGTGTCAAACAGGCTCTGGATAGCGTATCCACAGCCACCCTGATTGCCGACAATTACTACCAGGTCATCTATCTTAACGAGGCTATGCAGACCCTGTTTCGCAAGCAAGAACAGGCATTAGCCGCGGACATCTCGGGCTTCGATGCCAATGCGGTACAAGGCAGTGACATCAGCCAATTCATCGATGATTTAAGCATATTACAAGACCTGAGTACGACCGAGAAAATCGGCCTTAAAATCGGTGGCATGACGGCTCAACTGAGCCTAAGCCCGATCTTTGATGACCGAAAAAAACGTATTGGCACCGTGTTAGAATGGGAGGACAGAACCGAGGAAATCGCTATCGAAAATGAAATTGACGAACTGGTCGCCGGCGCCAGCGATGGCGACCTGACCCTGCGCATAGACATGCGCGGCAAGAGTGGTTTTTCTGAAAAACTGGCGGCAGGATTAAACAGTCTTATCTCGGTTGTTGATGGCGCAGTGAATGAGACGACACAGATGTTAAATGCCATGGCCGCTGGAGATCTATCCACGCGTATCAACGGCGATTACCGCGGCTCCTTTGCCGAGATTAAACACTCAGCCAATGGCACCGTTGAGAAACTCAATTCCGTCATGGATGAAATCAATGTACTGGTTAATGCCGCCAATCGAGGAGAACTCAGCGAACGCATAGCCATGCAAGGCAAGAGTGGTTTTTTTGCCAGCCTGTCCCAGGGATTAAACGAGCTGGTGCATGTTGTTGATATTGCCATCAATGAAACCTCCACCATGTTGCAGACCATGGCCAAGGGGGATCTCACCCAAAAAATATCCGGCAACTATAAAGGCTCTTTTGAGGTTATCAAAAATAGTGCTAACAGCACGGCAGATAACTTGGTTGATATCATCAACAAACTTAATACCATTGCCGAGAATGTATCCAATGGTGCTCAGGAAGTTGCCTCTGGCAACCTCGACATGTCACAGCGCACCGAAGAGCAAGCTGCAGCCCTGGAACAAACCAATAGCACCTTGCAAGGCATGACCGATGAAGTGAAACGCAGTGCCGATTCTGCCGAGCAAGCTAATGAGTTCTCTGATATAGCCAGCAGAAAAGCCTCAAGTGGAGGAGCGGTGGTAAACCAAGCGATAGAAGCCATGGCCGCCATTAATGCATCCAGTCGGCAGATCTCCGATATTATTTCTGTCATCGATGAAATTGCCTTTCAGACCAATCTGCTTGCCCTCAATGCTTCGGTAGAAGCTGCCAGAGCCGGTGAACAGGGCCGTGGATTTGCCGTGGTGGCTGGTGAAGTGAGAAACCTTGCAGGACGCTCGGCCACCGCTGCCAAAGAAATTAAAGATCTCATACTTTCCAGTCAGCACAATGTCGATGAAGGCAGCAAGCGTGTCAACGAATCCGGGGTGGTGTTGGCCGAGATCGTCTCGGCGGTGGAAAATGTCAGCAGTTCAATTCAGGATGTCGCCAGAAGAAGCCAGCAGCAAAATACCAGCATTCAAGAGGTTAACCTGGCCATTGAACAACTGGACACAATGACTCAACAAAATGCTGCGCTGGTGGAACAGGTCTCTGCCGCCAGTGAATCCATGTCTGAACATGCCAAAGATGTTTATCAAACCTTGGGTTTCTTCAAAACCTGAGGCCTAGAAAAAATTACCTAGATTTCATCTATTCCCGATGATTGCTGAGGATAGTGAACTCCCCTCCCCCCCAAGGGTTTTCACTTAGGTTTACATTCGCTGCAGTTCAATCAACAAGGGCATTAGAACCATTGAGATTAAATAAGGACTCATTGTATTAAACTAGGACTGCGGAAAGAATATATGGAGTCCCGCACCCTGCTAGTCGCATAAACATCGGCAGATGTTAGATAAGAGTAGACGGAGTCAATGGCCCACCAAGGCGTGGGCCCTAATTCCAGCCTGCAAATAAAAAGTCCACCTCCAGCGCCAGCAGAAATTAATCATTACTAAAATCAGCGCTACGTAAATACAATTTATATAGCTGAAAAGTTACATCTTTAGAAGTTATACTAAGAATATAAAAAAGCCCAGGACTTTTAACTACTGGGCTTGATATTTATTATCTAGTGATAAGATTAAACGTTAGCGGGCCACATCGTAAACCGTTGATGCTGCAGTACATGCTGCTAAATGTGAACTGTGATGTAACGAGCTATTGATTTTATGCTTTTGCAATTTAGTGCTTAAGTCTTCACGGCTAAGCTGTGATTTTTGTAAGGCTTGACTAAATTCTTTTTGCGCTTGCTGCTTGGCCTTAAATAGCTGCATCTGTATTCGGCTATAAACATTGACAGCACCATCTCCAGTTGTCTCAATTGGCAAGAAGATAGCCTCTGGATACAACTCTGTAATTTTACTTTGCACACCATCGGATACGCCACTTGATGGCATACAACCAAAAGGCTTAACGCTTAAGGTCATATTCACCTTATTTTTCTTGGCATTCAGTATCAGTTTGCCAACTTCCATATGGCCTTCACCTCCACGATTATCGCTATTGTAGAAGTCTTGACTGACGGCAGCTATTTCATCCATATCGGGAAAGGTATACCCTTTAAGCCCCATAAATAAGGCAATCGTTTTAAATACGATTTTTAATGCTTTGTCAGCAGCCCAAATTTGTAGATGGCGCTTGGCAATATTAACCCCTGCCAGCCCACGTCTTGCACTGTCCCTTTCTTTAAGCTGTTCCCTTTTTTTTGTGTCGTATTTTGCTTGCCAAATAAGGTATAACATCCACGCTGTGATTAACTGTACGTCAACTTCAGCGCCTTCAGATTCTAAAAACGATTGTAGTTTATAGTTACCGTCACCTTCGGTAGTCATAGCCCAAAACTCACCAATGATAGCAACTTTAGGTTTTACGACACTTCGATCAACTTCAATGATTTGCAGCTGTTTTTTGACTTGAAACATCGCTTTAAATAGCGAAGTGTGATTCTCATAGGCCGCCTCGATAGTTTGTCTACATTGCTCAATGACCTTATCCGTTTCTCCAGCATTGACCTCATAAGGGCGGATTCTATACATCAAAGCATTAAGCACATCACCTACCACCAAAGACGTGATAGCACCTGCAAACAAGGAAGGCGTTACAATCATGCCGTCTCCATCACCAACAGTTTGGCTATAACCCGCTGTTTGTGAGGCAGAAATAATTCTAAAGCCCTCAAAACCACTGTCTCTAAGGGCTTTACGGTATTCAGTAATGTAGGATCCAAAACGACAAGGCCCACACGCACCTGCCGAGAGATAAACATAATCCTTAATGATAGATTCTGTACTTAGGCCTTTTTCATCTCTAAGATGGGTTAAAAACTTAACCAGATTGCCTACCGTAAAATAAGTGGGGTTGCATTGTCCCCTATTGCCAAATTCTTTACCTGTGCGAAATGCATCATTATCTGGCACATCCATCATGATCATTTTGTAGCCACGCCCACGCATAAACGATACAAAAAATCGATCTTGAGCAACCGTCAATCCTGACACCAGCACCGTGGTTGTGCCTAACTCTTCTTTGGTAAACTGTGCATGTAGCTTCTCTAAATATTGCTCACCACTTCGCCCAATCGGATTTTTTTCGTCCTTGTTTGATGAAAATGGCGCGGAAGCATTCAAATCAATAGCGATATTATTAGTTTCAGGTGTGTATATTTTTGCAGCTTTATCCATGTTCGCTCTCCTAGCTTGGCTATTTGGCTTGAATTTTTTGTGGAAACTCAGGCGTAACATCTACAATATTAATCAAATTTAAATCATTGGCAGCAGCATTGTAAGCAAGTTGCTGAGACTGATCGTTTTCTTCACTATTTTGACTTTTCTCTTCACCTAAAATAATAGGAGAAAAATCGTCTAAGGTTTTACCCTTATTTTTAGCGTCGGCTAACAGTTCACTACGCAGGTTTAAGGTATGAGCATAGGTTTTAACCCGTATTTTTAATGAGCCTGTTGGCTTATTGGCATCAATATCATGTAACGCGGAATAAGGTGCACCTGCGGTACTAATAATGTCATCTATAAGCCCGTAAGTAGGTGCGTCATGCCCACATTTAAAACTGGATAAGTCCAAAACTGCAATATTGGGGTGGCGTGCTGCAAATTTGGCGGCCCATACTTTTTGGGCGGAATTTGAGCTGTAATTTTCAGGCCAAACATCATTAATATCTAACGGGGAAATAGCATACCCTTTCTGATCAACATCATTAAAATATTGTTTTAGCCAGTCAACATCCTTGGGGATAGATCGGATAGAAAGCACAGGATAACCCAGGGCCTGAAATTCCTCAGTAATTTCATGATTTATGCCGGGATCATTATGATAGGGCCTACCTAACAATAAAATGCCCATTTTTGCCTGTTGCTCTAACCCTTCAATGATGGCCTTGCCTTTGGTTTCTTGAATCTCATTAAAGGCATCTAAAGCCTTCCATGCCTGATCAATGGCAAAATCACTCTCATCTTCGGTGATTTTTAATCGTTTCTGCCATGCGTGAAACATTTGCTTTTTAAGCAACACTTTCTCATTCATCGTCACTGCAATATCAACATAATCGATATTAAATTGGGCAAAAAAATCGGTTTCTTTTGTGAAAGCCGCTTTGATGACATTAGGTGTACCTGCCACAATCGGACAACTGGTTGTGTCCATGGTGTTTTCCAGAAACGTAGGCACATGAGTTATGGATGGGAAAAAGAGATAATGAATCGGTCTTTTGACTTTATGCTTATCAAATAAAATATTATGAATATGTGCTTGAACAACCTTGCTAGGAAAACAGGGATCTATAGAACCGTACTTCCCCCCTTCTGCAAATAAAGCTTCAGAAGTATTGTCCGAAAAGATGATCTGCCCTTTTGGGATGCCTAATGTTTCAAAATAGGTACGCCAAAATGGACCTGTACTCCACATATTCAGTACTTTAGGCATCGCAATACGCATTTTCTTTCGATGACTGATGGCCTCTTCGCAGCTTCGCTGCATATTACGTGTCAGGGTGAACTCAGGACCTTTGAGTGGTGATAATAATTTTGACAATCCGGTTCTTGCAATCCGCTCTTCTACCTTGCTGCTGGAATCTGGCATGGCTTCAGCTGTGTAAAAATGCTTGTAACAAAGCACGGCTTCTTCATGCACTAAATTGGGGAATTCTTGCATGCGTAAGCTACGTTCATGCTCCAGTTGCTTTAAGGATTCCTTATCTTCTACCGTGCCTTTTTCACAGGAAAATCCAGAAATATAGCGGGCCGTCATACCATCCGGTGTCTGCGTATCAATAAACGTGCGCGAGCAATGATTGGGACAAAAGGTGCAGGTTGTACTGGCATCATTTTGAGTTGTATATGTTAAGTTTGTAGAGGCCTGTAAGCCTACATAACTTGACTCACCGCGACGCTTTAGTACCCTAGCCGCTTCAAGTGCGGCCCCTATCGCTCCGGCTTCTCCAGGATATGGATGCACATAAACTTCACCATCGGGCACACGTTCCTTAATATAATCAACCTGGGCCATTAAGGCGGCTAGATTATGCTGAGTGCCTCCTTGCAAAACAAAGTGTTTGCCCAGTTCTGCCATGCGAGGTATTTGTACCACGTATTGCCACACATTTTTAGGCAATACACGGGCTAATCCGGCCATTAATTCACGTTTGTTAAAGCCTTCTTTCTGAAAATTCACTCTGTCTGAATCCAGGAAAACCGCGCAGCCATAACTGAATTCAGGTGACAGTTTTGCCTCAAATGCATGATCAGCATATTCCGTAACAGGCACACCAAATTGATCGGCCATAGCCTGTAATAACATGCCATTACCCGCACTGCACTGATTGGATAGACGGAAGTTTTTTAACTCTTTGTTTTGAACCATCAAGACTTTAATATCCTGACCACCTATATCACAAATAACATCCACATCAGGGAAATAATGCATGGCAGAATTCATATGCGCGACGGTTTCAACAATATTGACGTCAGCATTCAGCGCGGTTTCTAAAACATCACCCGCATAACCTGTAACACCAAAACCCTTAATCTTGAGCTCGCCACCTTCATCGGCCACTTGTTTCTCAAGCTTGGCAAACATTTCTTTCATATCCTGAATAGGATTGCCTTTAGAGAGTTGGTAGGTTTTTAATAATAATTTGCCATCATCATCAACAACAACACATTTAGATGAGGTTGAACCGCCATCCAAACCCAAATAACCTTCTATTGTTTGCCCGGGTTTAATGTTTACCGGGGTAAAAGGTTTAACCGAATAAGCTTGTTTAAATGCCTGAAGTTTTTCCGCATCCTCGGCTAAAGCCGGGCCTGCATTTTCAGCCAAGCCACTTTGACGCCCATGCGCTATAAAATGCGCCAAAGCCTCTTCACCTCGGTAGATGCCCACATCGGCAGGTTCATGCATGCCAAAAAGCACACTGCCAAAAGCGGCAAATAATTCCGCATTTTCTGGCACATAGATCAATTCATCCAAGGGTATATCCTTGGGGTAATCATAATTTCGGTTTTGCCAGGTTTCGGGAATACGTTTACGCCAGCAATCTTGCAAAAAGCCTAAATACGTATTCGGGCCGCCTAGCAGTAAAACTTTATGGCGTAAGGTATTGCCGCGGGTTAATACGGAAAGATTTTGCATCACAATCGCATCGGCTAAAGAGAACATGATTTCATCGGCAGGCACACCGGTTTTAACCAGGTTCACAATATCCGTTTCGGCAAAAACCCC
>JABSRQ010000168.1 GCA_013215055.1 Pseudomonadales bacterium
ACGCTTGATAGAGGCGCGATGTTATTGCCAAATTTTTTTCCGTACCAGAGATGTAACTGGCATTGGTTTTTCACGTCTACCGCAATAGAGTGAGAGACCATTTCATTGATGGCGGTTTCATGCTGTTGTTCTGTATGCAACGCCTCACTTGCATAGTAAACAACATCAAAATCTTTTACTTTATCAAGTGCCGGTCGACCCAGATTCTGATTCCACAGGCACTGTGTAATGGCTCCGCCGGCCAGATAGTGGTTTGGCAGCGCATAGTCATATAATGCATCTAAGGTCTGCCTTATCTCATCTACAGAAATCAGCGTTTCAATAAGAATATCTTCTAGCTGCATGGGTGTTGAGGCTTCCTGCACAGAGTTAAGTGTATTCATTTAGCTGCCAAGCCTAGATTATTTAACCTCATTACTATGTCAGTGTTCCTGTGAGGGTTAGCTCAATCTAAGAAAGTTAACGGCCTCAGCCGTGGCACACGTTAGTGCACCCTGCCATGCCTGCCTTGAATCGCGAGGCGTAAACGAGTGCATCAATGTGCCAACTTTAATGTAGCGACACCGGCAATGATCAATAAGATGCCTAGGTAGCGCGCTAAACTCGTGGGGTCACCATAGAAAACAATACCGACAACAAAAGTACCGGCAGCACCAATGCCTGTCCAGACCGCATAAGAAGTACCGATTGGTATGTGCCTTTGTGCCAGCCATAGCAGTGAACCACTGACCGCCATAAACACAATCGCTATCACAATGCCGGCGATGCGTGTGTTATCTTCCTGTGCCATTTTCAGGCCTACAGGCCAGCCTATCTCAAATAACCCTGCAAGTATTAAATATACCCAAGCCATGCCTACCTCTGCTAATTGTTAACGTTTAATACCAACTCCGAAAATAATTATGCCTTGACTAACCCTTGCTTAGCAACGTTACTGTTCCTGAGGCTGCCGATGCAGCCACAGGTATAGTGGTACGTTTGAGGCCGTCTTAGTCATGTATCAATAGGGTATTCGTTGTTGATGATAAATTGGCAACGATACAAGTCGCTGAGGCGCTGCCCTTTCTCCCTTGTTAAAGGTATTTAGTTCACTGATATTTTGCAATGATGGCTGCTAGCTTCTTAGCGAACCAGCCTTTTGCTTTTGCACCGTCTAAATACTCAGTACAAACTCGATTAAATACGGCTTTAGCATCTTCTTCTATGAGGTCTCCATGGCACAGGAATATGCGCTCAAAATCCCATGCCTGTACCTGTTCTAAAGCTTGTCTTGCGGCTTTTTCATCCGTTGTATACATGCGGAACTCGGGGGGAAGTCATGGGCTTTTCTTTAACGCCAAATAGCTTAAAGAGCCACATACTGGTACTGGTTGATTTATTCATATTCTCAACAAAGTCACACACTAGCAGTGTCTTTGACGGTTTATGATAGAAAATAGCCTCCGAGAAAAAATCATTACCTTTAGTAAGGACTTGTTCTATATCGTTCTGCCATTCTGTTTCAGGCTCATCGTTAAGCACGCCTGCAAAGTGAATAGCGGGTTTTCGTTCAGGCAAACCGGGTGCTGCGAAAATTTTAGCCTGCGGATAATTGGCCACATAATCCTGAAGCGCTTGATTATGAATTTTATTGGGGGCTACCACACACGAAATAGTACCCAGTGCATCGAGCTGCTGTTTAATTTCAGATGTCAGTGCAATGGGGGAGTAGATCAGTAACGATTCATCCGATAGCCTAATAACGGCCATTCGGGTTTGTATGGAGGCACCGTAAAAGTTAACACGACTATCAGATGTATAAATATTGTTAGATATTTTAATCATTGTTCAAGGCTCGGCGCAGTGGTGACTATAAGGCCGTTTTCATCCGCGATCTCAGATGAACTAGAAATAACTTATTTCTTAAGGTTAGCATTACATCGCCATTCGTTACTTCTAATTATCTAGAGTTCGAAGATAGTAGTCAGGCTACAGGCTTGTTATATGCAATGTTACTTTATTTGACTCTTGATCTTCTCTAAAGCCCTGCGCATCTCTTCGTTAGAGGACTCTGAGGTAACTTGAGAAAGATCGTATTCATTGCCTTTCTCGGCTTTCTTCATGATGAATACCGTATCACTACCTTCTAACATTACCTTGGCTGATTCTCCTGCCTTCAAAACTTTTTCTAACTCTTTTTGAGTATCAGGCTCTAGCGGAATTATTGAGCTATTTGATGCCTTCATTTTCTCTTCCTATATAAGTAATACTTGGATGGCTTAGGCAGATGACGCCGCAAACTACTGCGTAGCAAACCGGTACTTTGTATGCGGATTTTGCACAAAAGTGACAGATGCCTTGTCTTGTTAGGGCATTTTACTAAAACCACGACAATATCCCTACAACGAACATTGCCATTAAGCCAAATAAACTAACCGCAAATGAAATACTACGGCATAACTTTAAATTTGAATAATAGAATAACATATGCGCGATACGGCCTGCTAAATAGACCATTGCGCTAATATTAAGCCATTCTGGATTTGCCGAAGATAAAATAGAGAAACCAACAAACAGTATAAATATTGCTACGCTTTCATTTGTATTTGAGAGGGTTCTAGATGCACGAAAGAGAAAGTCGTTGTGATTAGCTGGAATGGGATGGCCAGGAGTGTGTCTAGCTTTAAGGCCGATAACATCAACAACAACCAGCTGCATGAAAAATGTTAAACCAGCCAAACCCATGACTAGAATTGTGATGCTATATGGCTCAATAAATTCCATCTAATAATTCCTTTTCTTTATATGCACGATGTTGCAATGGGTCCATAACTAATGAGGTGAAAGTCCTCTGTAGGAAGCTCACCATCCTTAGCGATTTATACCGTTATTAGATGCTAACTACTAGCGAATGGCAAGGGCTTACCCGCGAGGTCTAGTCCGAAGGAAGCCGGACGCAAAACTGCGAGCTGATGATCGGGACGGCCATCCGCAGAGCATCATATGAGGCGTAGGTTGAAGGCGAGATGGTAGAGCCGGCCCCACGAAATAATTTGGCTCCAATGCATCGAAGCCACATGATCTAATGGCCACCGTAAATGATCGGGGCAGGCCATCCTGCAGTAGTCTACATGGATGTAGGTAAGGGGTATGGTGAAGGCCTGAACCTGAAGGTCAATGAGTAGCCTGTGCAGCTCAACTACTACATGCCTGTATGGGTTTAGGGGTGTTGGCGCAAAAGCAGTAACCGGTATTGTAGCCAACTGGAGCTAATCGGCCATTTTGCTTTAAACATCTTCAAGAAACGCCCTGTGCGGATCCGCCGGTCCGACGATTCGGTGCAGGGTGTAGTGGGGGGCTGGAGGTTAGAGACCACCGGCTAACCCCCGCAGCAGCTGCGCATATTAAGTACAGCTGCTGCCTAAGACGAATACTTATTAATGGCATGATTTCCCATGCTTTTGTAAGCGCCAATAATTATACGTCCAAGGTGTTAAAAAACCTGCAAGCAGTGAAATGGGTATGACCCACCATGTCAGTATCGCTCCACCCGTCAATGCATAGTCCGTTAAATTCATGGCAGCCTCCATGGCCAGCATCGATATAAAGCTCATGCCAAAGGCCGTCTTGAGTGCGTCACGTAAAGCGAAATTTGCCCTGTATAAAATAACGGTTTCTAGCATGATACTGGTGAGTAGCCCATTAAACATCGCTAGCATCATAACCGTGAGCGTCGAGAGGCTATGCTCGGTGAATTGAAAATAGGCGATGGTGCCAAAATCTCCAATCGCACAGCCAATCAAGCACCATTTGGTATTATGTGCGCTCTTTACCCAGTTCTTTGTGTTGTTCCAAACAATACTCATTGCAGTAGCCTAAATAGTTAATCATTGCATAACATTCTAAGGCCCCAGGTTCACAAAGCCGTTACATCCATTCTTGGCATTGTTATAGAATTTACAGTTTGTCTAATGAAGACCTTAATTTTTCATCTTTTAATGTGCGAAAATAACTAGGGGTTAAACCGGTAATCTTTTTAAACTGGCCGCTCAGATGAGCAACACTGCTGTAACCTAATTGAAAAGCAATTTCTCCCAGTGCCATTTCCCCATAGACTAGAAGCTCTTTCACCTTCTCCACACGCAGCCGAATAAAGTACTGCTCTATGGTAATGCCCTCAACCACAGAGAATAAGTGGCTCAGATAGTTATATTCCAGCTGAATGGCACGGCTTATATGTTCGGATAGAACCTTTTTGTCTGCCACGTCAATATGCTGAATGTAATCTAGGCATGATTTTTTAATGGCCTCAATCAGCTTACTCTTCATATCACCGAGTATGGAAAAACCCAAGGCCTCTAAATCATCGCGCAGTAATGCTTCCACATCCTCCGGTAACCGTGCACCCTGATAATCGGAGAAATCGATCTCACCCAGATCAATGGAGGCATATCTTAAACCTCTATTCTTTAGTATCTCTGCGACCGCTAAACAGCATCTATCGCAGACCATATTCTTAATATATATTTTCATCTTGTATTGAATCACTTAACAATAAGTTTAATACGATCTCGATAGCCAGTTGTTATGTCCATCTTCTATGTTGAACATCACCTGAAAGATGAGACTTAAATTGATCTATCTTATCTTTTGGGACGTTTATTAAGACTTTTCTAACACAATTATTAAGTATAGGAATATCTGCCGTGCTATCAGAATAACCTATAGCCCACTTACGTTTGAGCAATCCTATTGCTTTTGCCATCTCAATTTTATTGGCATGATAACAATGCTGATTCATAAATAGGGAAAATCCACAGACCTTACATGAACTGCCTAATAGAATAACTTTCTTAATGCCTAAATGCTTGGTAACTCCATACAATAACCACTTTGGACATCCGCTGATAATAACGACTGTTTTATCATTCATCTGATGCCGCTGTAATTCTTTAACTCCATCATCATAAGCCCTTGCTCCAACCGAGCTAAAGTAATGATCTATGAAATCTGACCTCAATCTAAAAAGGGACTGTTGCTGCAAGAAAGTAGCAATAAAACTGACAATGTTGATTCCAATCAGTCTGGTATGCGGATTAAGCATAAAGAGTAAAAAAATTGGCAGAATAAGAATAATGAGTGAAGTTCTGATAACAGACTTCTTTATAAGCCATTTATAGAATTCATAACCCGTGTCTTTGGATACAAGAGTTCCATCAAAATCGAAAATTATAAGCTCATTATCTGCCATGCGAGATCTCTGTTAGAGAATTACACGGTTGCATGCGTTTGTGATAAGGCATTTGTTTTATTCCGGGGCTGTTTTAGTTGCCGAATACAATATTACAGGCATAGGCAGCTCATACTCGTCGCCCTTCTTATATTTACCGATGTTGTTGGTGACAGCTGTTTTGACGGCTTCTTGTGCTTCTGGCGTTTGTGCTTGCAGTGTTGCTGCGGCTCTTACCGATCCATTTTCCACGGCATCAATTAATTGCTCGGGCGAAGACAAGTTCCAGGTCTGTGGCACGCTTGTAAAATGAACGGATTCAAACCCTGCAGCCTCAAGTCTTGAGACGCCTTCCTTGGGATCACTGAATAAGAAGAAATTTGGGCCTGCTGGCAATCCCATGTCCATAGATCCGTGAGACTGGATAGCGCTATAAAGAATGCCAAAACCAACCGCATTTTGTGGTGTGTCGTAGACGGTAAAAACGAATTTACCTCCGCTCTTAAGTACGCGATGAGCTTCTTTAATGGCAAGATCAGGGGCTTCAAAGTGAGGGATGCCGATACCATTCACTACTGCATCAAAGGTATTAGCCTCAAATCGTAGATCGGTTGCATCGCCCAATTCGAACTTGGCATTAGGGAAGCGCTTTTTCGCCAATCGAACCTGGGATTCGGAAAAATCAATGCCAATAACATTGGCTCCTCGCTCTACTGCTGCACCGGCGGCATATCCAGGCCCGCTGCAAACGTCCAAGACCTCACAGTGTTCTAGAATATCTGCCGCATCCAGCATGGCTTCTACCGATTGAATAGTAACTGTACCGAAGTGTTCATCATAATTCTCACAGACCTTGCGGTCTCCCCAACCCTCGAATTCGAACTCCGTAAAAGTCTTTGTTGATCCCTTCATTTTATTTTTTACTCCGAGAGGCTTGATTGAACATTCAATGTCTTATTAAATTCTATTGCGCCTTATAATGCCGCGCTAAATTTTTCCGTCAGCCGCACCTTGTTAACACTGCGCTGAAAACGCCTTATGGTAAGTAACCGCAGCTTTTGGGTGTGCCCCTTGCAGTAACAGGGCCTGAAAGTATTCAGGGGCAACATCTGGCAGTACCAGATCAGCCATCGCTTCAAAGCCAAATCGGTGATAGTAATGAGGATCACCCAGTAACACACAGCCATTAGCCTTGAGCTTGTTCAATGCTGCAATAGCGGCATGCATGAGCTTAGCGCCTATGCCCTTGCCCTGCTCAGTAGGGTGCACGGAGATGGGCCCCAGGCCATACCAGTCATCTGAATCATCCGAGATCGTAACGGCTGACAAGGCCACATGCCCAACTATGTGTGCCGCATCTTCTGCAACCAGTGAAATTGTCAACGCGCCTGAATCCCGCAGAGCCTTCACAATAAACTGTTCGGTGTGGTCTGTATGGGGGGCGTCGAGAAACGCAGCAACGGTGATTGCATGAATACGTTGAATGTCGCCAGGTTTTTCTGGCCGAATGTTAATGCTCAATGAAATACCTCCATGTAGGGTTAATGCCGTCCATACAATGACGAAGTCGGTGCAGGGTCTTGTGAGCTGTGTATCGCACGCTCTTTGGCATCTCTTTTCTTATCGCTGTCTTCTATGCATTCAATACGTTGGATGTTATGTAAATATTGCTCAGGCACATGGGTCTCTCTTGCACCAACAGTGACATGATTAAGATACCATGAATAGGGTTTCAGAGAGGGATCTATACGGGTGGCATAGTACGTTATCGCTTTAACAACATCCCCGGCATTGTTATGCACGCTAACGACCTTTTGATCATATCCATTACCCAATGCTTCTGCTCTATCAAGGGACGTCTTTTCACATTCTTTTATTTCAAAAACGGCACCCATCACTGAATCTTCAGAGTTATTGGTCTGGTAAGCGTCACATTTTCCTGAGCCATCCTTGCCTGTCTTATGGAAGCGCAAATCATGCTTGTCGAGCATGAACATGCCAAGCCTTTCAGCGCTTGGCACTCTGTCTGTTAATCTTGAGAGAGACATATTCGATCCATAGGCGAAATACTTCATTGTCTCTCCGAAACAGTTCACACCGCAGCTAGCAATATTACTAATCTGAGAATAGCTCTTTTAACATGGGCTCAGGGTTATTAATAAATGCCTTGGTGATTTGATAGTGCTCTGTATCCTTGTATTCTATGGGGTTTATTCCCGACGTATCTATCTGATAAATCTTGGCTCCCGGGTATGCCATAAGAATCGGAGAATGGGTGGCCATAATAAACTGCGAGTTATCATTCACTAATTGATGCATTCGACTCAAGACCACCAATTGCCTTGTAGGAGATAGTGCGGCTTCGGGTTCATCGAGAATATAGAGTCCACGTCCACCAAAGCGCTCAAGCATCAGCGCAAGAAATGATTCTCCATGAGACTGCTTATGTAGAGATTTCCCGCCATAAGTATTCTTAATGGGAGGGGGGGGAGGGTTTTCCTTGGAGAATCCAAACTCATAAGACACTTCATCAAGCTCGTCGATATGCGTTGCTACGTTGTAGAAGCTTTCTGCTCTCAGGAAAAATCCATCTCTGTATCTCTTATACGATTTTGACAAGCGCAGGTAATTATAGAGATCAGAATGAGTATTGCGCGTACCGAAATTGAAATTCTTGCTGCCGCCTTCAGCATTAAACCCCAAGCCTACGGCTATAGCTTCTAGCAATGTCGATTTACCACTGCCATTTTCCCCAACGAAGATGGTTACATGCTTTCCAAGTTCTAGAGAGTTCAGTTCCTTAATGGCAGGTATTGAAAAAGGATAAATATCGAATGATTCAACTAAATCCCTTCTAAGCTGTATTTCTTTTAAATACGGTAGTGCTTCCATGCGATGTATTCCTAATGCCTGGCTCAGACTAGAATTAAACAGTGACTTGTTGTGCGCATATTATAATTGCCAAACAATTTCATTTCTTAGCCTCTCTACAACTTTTACCTTTGGGCCTGCGACAACAGCATAGACAAGGTCTGCTGGTTAACGGACGTGCATTTAATGGCCGCACGATTGTTAATGTAATTTCCGTAGACGTATGTGCCATTTTTTACGATTTTCTTAAAACCTAATGAAGTAAGGATATCAACGCCTTTTACAGCACAAGTTTCAGCAGTTATTTTGAGTGCTTTGTGGCCAGACCAAACCTGCGGAATAAGCTCCTTGTAAATGGTGACAAGCTCGACTTCTTTAGTTGTAATGTTAGCTGTTGTGTCTTCTTCTTGTGAGGCAGAGGCACAGCCAGCCAATAAGCCGATAAAAACCAGGATGCTAATTCTCATGTAGAACTCCTTGTGGAAATAATGCCCGCAGTGTCAGCGGAATGGTGTGGCAGCTGCTTTGCGGTACTTCGCAAAGTGGGTGACGCGCTATGGAGTCTGCCCCTGCGATTGTTAAGCATATTATTCTGATTGCTGCGCATATTCAGGAATTCTGCCATCAAGAGCTAGCCAGGGCTGCTTGCTTGAAACCCAGAAGTGAGCCTGGGGTTTGAATAAGGCCGGGTTATCGAGACTGCCGGCCGAGATCATTAGCACATTATCCATTTCGGTTATTTCCTCGCCAATTGGGCATCCACAGACCGCACAAGTAAGGTGATACTTATTGTTACCTGAGTCAGCAACCATATGATATCGATGCATCTCTCCGGTGATCTCAACCTTATCCTTTAAGGTGGCGATTCCTGTCGCAAAGGCAGAACCATGTTTTCTTTGGCAGTCTCGGCAATGGCAGCAAAATTCAGCCAAAGAGCTTTCGTGGGATTTGTACCGCAGCAAGCCACAAAAGCAGCCCCCTTCAAACCCTGATTCCATGCGTGATCTCTCCTAGAGGCTTAACGCCGTGTTAACCCCCGGCAAAATATTTTTTGGTGTTTTCGTGAACTAGCTCGCTTTCCATTAGCTCACTGACAGACCACCACCTAATCTCTGAATGCTGTGAATCGAAATCAATGGATTGGCCTTTGTGCATTGAAGCCTTATGGCCAAGAGCCACATAGTGTGTATTGACGCCCTCTTTAGCACTAAAGTTGTCTTCGTAAATATGATCGTAAGCACCTAGCAACTCCGTGTCTTCTAACGCTATTTCGAAACCCAGCTCTACACTTGATATTCTTAACATAGCATCTTTGAGGGTTTCATTTTTTCGTATGCGGCCACCTGGGACGAACCAATAACCCTTCGCTGGTCTGTTAAGTCTACGGCCCAGTAGAACTTCCTCTGCACAATTTTGGAGGATTATATCTATTGAGACCAGCGGTGTACTGTCAACGATCTCTAGAAACTTTTCTGTGTTCATGATGCAGATTCTTATTTAAACAAAACGCCTTGATCAACTGTGTAGCAAGCTTGCTTTGCTTTGCTTTGTTATGTCTAGTTTGTAACAGTGACGAACTCATTATTTTTTTGCTTTTTATAGATCACGTACATTACCAATGGTAATACAAACTCTACTATCATTGCTCCCAGTAAAAAACTTCCAGGACTTCCAACCATGAGAGTAGAGAAAAGCCTCCCAACTCCACCTAAGAAGAAGACTAACGCTATGAGTGGGATGAAGTGATTGCGTTTACGGAGATTCCTGCCTGTCCAGAAACAAAAACCGCCATAGGCAAGCCAAAACATTGAAAAGAACCTTAATTCGTTATCAATTTGAGCTTGAACAGCAATTGTGGCACCTGGCACAGCTAGAGCGCCTCCAATCAGAATATTCAATCCTGTTATAAGAGATACTACGAATATTGTGTACAAAATATATTTAAGTGTCGATTCCATTCTATTCTCACTTTTTGTGAAATTGTTCTAGGGGGGGTTACCCACAACAGCCGGAGGGCTACTTGCTGGGCGTGTGGTTAATGCTACGCTCATTTGTCGGAAAAACAGGCGCGACACTTTTGACTGTCATATGCAGCGCCTGGTAATATTCTGATATCGTTTAACAGCAAGTAGCATCAATGCTGTACGGAACCAACCTGATGAATCTTTGCTAAGTGCTTAAGTTTAGCTTTTTGTTCAAGAGGA
This sequence comes from Pseudomonadales bacterium, assembly GCA_013215055.1. Lineage (GTDB taxonomy): Bacteria > Pseudomonadota > Gammaproteobacteria > Pseudomonadales > DT-91 > CAKMZU01. The sequence continues at coordinate 10,285 of JABSRQ010000168.1, forward strand.
GCTTGAACTAAAGCATTAATATTACTGTGAATCACATAGACCTTATTTTTTCTAATCACTCCAGTAGTCAAATATACATCACCAAACTTAACTTCATCGGTCACCTTGGTTGATTTCCAACTATCGTCAGTTGTTATAGAGAAGACGGTTTCAGTGGTGATTCCTGAAGCTCGATTAGCGCCAACAATTAAATCATTCTTATTGACCAATATGAGGCCGTCACCACCAATAAATTTAGTATCTGATTGAATTTCTGAAAAATCACTAGGATTATCTACGGGAACCTTAAATAATACTCCATCGCTTTTCTTGACCGTTATCAAGTATCCATCGGGAAAAACTA
>JABSRQ010000017.1:0-13851 GCA_013215055.1 Pseudomonadales bacterium
CAAGTCAGTGTCCAGATTGAGCGACTTGAACAGCGTATCCTTGAATTAGAATCTCAGCGTTTTCAGCAACAAGAACCTTCTGACGTTAATCATGATTACCTTGATGATGGCTTTGCTATGGAGTCCCTTTCGGAAAAAGTGCATTTCAGTGGTTTTGCCAGCTTTGGTTTACACAAGTTTGCCAATGTCGCGGACGGTGCTGCATTAGACGATAGAGATACCCAGTTAAGCACCACCAATGCAACGGTCCTCGGTTTGCAGATGGAGTTTGAGCTGGCGTCATCTACCGCATTTATTTTTCAACTTAAAGCCTTTGCCAACGGCGATAATAATGTTGAAGCCGAGTGGGCTTATCTGAATCATAAATTTGATCAAAATTGGAATGTGCGTATAGGTGCTATGCGTGTGCCCTTTTTCATGTTGTCTGAATACCTTGATGTGGGTTATGCCCATGTGTGGGCCAATACCCCTACCGAGGTTTATGGTGGCACGATAGACCTGACATTTACCGGGGCGAATCTGGGTTATGATTTTAACCTGGGCAGCACGCAGCATTTGTTGCAGTTTTATGCCGGTACCCACTATTCAACCGACATCGATCCTAATATCAGAGCCTTCAGTGTTGATGACTTATTGGGGTTACGTTATGACCTTTATTGGGATCAATGGCGTTTAGGTGTGAGTTATACCCAGGGTGATGCCAATGCGACGTTAAAATCTGGCGACCCCACCGACCCTTCTGCGGTACCACCGCAGGCCGTATTACCTAAAAACAGCGCGGGTGTTTTTATCGGTGCAGGGCTTTTTTACGAAGGTGAACAATTAAGCTGGCAGACGGAGTGGGTACATCAACAAGTCGATGCACCTTATCAAGATGAAATGGGCTGGTATACCTCGCTGGCTTATCGTATCGATAAGTGGACGCCCTACACCTATTATGGAGAATTAAAAACTACGGACGATGAAAACCGCAAAGATACACTTCTGCCGTTATTGGAAAGTTATTCGCAACGCTCGGTAGCTGCAGGGCTACGTTATGATGTGTATAAAAACTATGCGATAAAGGTCGAGGTGATTCATATTTTAGATGAACATTATTCAGACCGCATTCAGCGCCCTGAGCTTTCTTCTGGTGATGCAGAGGCCGGTGTTGGTGGTAACTTCTACACACTTAAATTGGATATGGTGTTTTAGCGGTGTCGATATCTGTTAAGCCGTTTTTGCTTAGCGCCAAGGCGTTATTCTGCCTGTACCTATCATTATCTCTATGGTTTAGCAGCCCTGCTGCACTAGCCAAAACCTATGTTACGGCCCATGCGGAACAACAAGGTTTTGTTGTTGTTGCCAGAATAGATTCACCGATACCTTCTTTAACCGCCTATCAGTTAGGCGGCATTTTCCTGGATAAAAACCGTAAAATCCATGGTTTACTGATTCAACCTTTAGATTTAGAAGCGTGGCAGGGGGTGAAGCAGGCCTTTTATAAACATACCGTGCAGAAAAATGCCTCTCAGCTAAATGCCTATTGGGCTAGGAAATTATTTACCGGCCGTGGAAAACCACCTAGATCGGTGCCCGATGTTAAATCGATTTATCATTATCTGCGCAGAAATAAACAGGCCATCGCCTATATGGCTGTTGAAGATGCCGACCTTAATCGGGTTAGAATTATATACACGGTTGAATAATTCGTTAACAAAGCGAGGCCGGGCTTTGTTATACTGTGGCTCTCTTCCTGCCTTTTTTGTTTCTCATGTCTGAATCCTCAAAAACACCCATGCCTTCTGTGTCGTCTCTGCCAGAGAAACTTCAATTTGATCTGTCACAGATTTTATTACGTGACCGCGATGTGATTAAAAAAGAGTTACAAAAACTCGCCAGCGTAAAAAAGGCTTTGGCGGGTATCAGCGATACAACCGAGCAGCAAAAGGCTTTGTCTCAATATCAGCAGCGTCTGCAAAAATTCAAGCAACGCTTCGATAAATCGGCCGCTATTTTAACCGCAAGATGTGCATTGTCGGTGCATATCGAATTCCCGCCGAAGTTACCGGTTTCGGAAAAGCAGCAGGAGATCTCCGAGTTAATTGCCAATAATCAGGTGGTGATTGTTGCCGGGGAAACAGGTTCGGGAAAAACCACCCAGTTGGCTAAAATTTGTCTGCAACTGGGCCGAGGTCGAGCCGGTTTAATTGCTCATACGCAGCCCAGACGTATGGCAGCAAGTTCGGTGGCCACACGTATCGCCGAAGAGATGCAAGTTGAGTTAGGTAAGCAAGTGGGTTATCAAATCCGCTTTAAAGATCACAGCAGCGATGAAACCTTATTAAAACTGATGACCGATGGGGTTTTATTGGCGGAGATTCCACACGATAGATTGCTGCAAAAATACGATACGATTATTATTGATGAGGCGCATGAGCGTAGCCTGAATATTGATTTTTTATTGGGCTATATCAAACGTATTTTACCGCAACGGCCCGACTTAAAATTGATTATTACTTCGGCCACCATCGATGTAGATCGCTTCTCCAAACACTTTAATGACGCCCCGGTTAAAACCGTGACCGGGCGTACCTATGCTGTGGATATGCAATATAGGCCGGTGGAAGATATCAGCGAAGATAATGATGTGGCCTCGGCGATTTTAGCCACGTTGCAAGAAATAGAAGCCTCGGAGCGCAAATACGGCCATGCCGATTTTGGTGATGTGCTGGTATTTTTACCCGGTGAACATGATATTCGCCAAGCCTCATTGATGTTACGCCATAGTGATTTAAATCGTGTAGAGGTCTTGCCTCTTTATGCACGCTTAAATAATTCTGAACATCAGAAGATTTTTAATCCGCCACTCAACAAAAAAAGCAGGCGCGTGATTTTAGCCACCAATGTGGCCGAAACGTCATTAACGGTTCCGGGCATTCGCTATGTTATTGATAGCGGTCTGGCGCGTATGTCACGTTACAGCCATAGATCCAAGGTGCAGCGCCTGCCGATTGAGAAAATATCCCAGGCCTCGGCCAATCAAAGAGCGGGGCGTTGTGGGCGTATTTCTGCAGGTACTTGTTTCAGGTTATATGCGGAGGATGATTTTCTTGCCCGTGATGAATTTACAATGCCGGAAATTCAACGCACCAATCTTTCGGCCGTTATCTTACAGATGTTAGCGATGTCTCTGGGACAGATTGAAAACTTTCCCTTTGTTGAAGCCCCTGATCAACGTCTGATTAACGACGGGGTTAAGCAGCTGCAAGAAGTCGCAGCCATCACCAGCGCCAGAAAACTCACGCCGTTGGGACGCCAGCTTGCTAAATTACCGATTGATCCTCGCCTTGCCCGCATGTTACTGCAGGCCGATACAGAAAATTGCTTAACAGAAGTGTTAGTGATTGTGGCTGCACTGTCGGTGCAGGATCCCAGAGAAAATCCGGCTGAAAAACGTGAAGCCGCAAGAGAGCAACATAGCCGTTTTAAAGATCCCGACTCCGATTTTCTAGGTTTATATAAATTATGGCAATACCTGGAAGAGCTGCGGCAGGAACTCTCCAATAATCAATTCAGGCGTCGCTGTCAGAAGGAGTTTCTGTCGGCACAGCGGGCCAGAGAATGGCGTGAAACCCACCATCAATTACGCGGCATCTGTAAAAAGTTAGGTCTTAAAGAAAATACCACCGAGGCCGATAGTAATGCTATTCATAGGGCCTTGTTAACCGGTTTGCTGACACAGATTGGTTTTCAGCAAGAAAATAAAACCTTTGAAGGGGTTAGAAACCGACAGTTCAGGGTTTTTCCTGCCTCCTTTTTAGCCAAGAAACCACCCAAATGGGTGATGTGTGGTGAGCTGATTGAAACCTCACAATTGTTTGCTCATCAAGTGGCTAAATTAGACCCGCTATGGATAAAAGATCTGGGATCACATTTATTAAAATTCAGCTATAGCGAACCCCATTGGTCACAGAAACGTGGCGAGGTTATGGCGTATCAGCAGTCGGCTTTATATGGCCTGGTGATAGAAGAGAAAAAGGCCGTATCGTACAGCACTATTGATGCAAAGGTCAGCCATGAGATTTTCCTACGCTCGGCCTTGGTTGAAGAGCAGATGCGTAGCAATGCGCCTTTTTATAGGCATAACCGCAATATACACAAGCGTTTATTAGAGATAGAAGAGAAATCTCGCCGCCGCGATGTGATCGCCAGTGATGAACGTATTTATCAATTTTATGCCGAACGTATCCCTGCCAATATCAACAATGTAGCTGCGTTTGATAAATGGCGTAAAAAAGCTGAACAAAAAGATACTAAGCTATTATTTGCCGATAATAGCCATTATCAAGCCGCCGATATTGCGGATGGCACGGCAGAGCAATTCCCTAATTCCTTGGAATGGAAGGGCGTAGATTATGCGTTAAATTACCGTTTTGAACCTGGGCATATTGAAGATGGTATTTCAATTCCGCTGCCGGTGGCGTTATTAAACCGTGTACCCAGATTTCGTTTTGAATGGTTGGTGCCAGGATTGCTAGCGGATAAATGTGAGGCTTTATTACGCTGTCTACCGAAACAGCATAGGCGCAATTTAGTGCCTATTCCCGATACGATACAATCCTTGTTAGGGGGGTTAGAGGTGGCGGATATGCCGCTGCATTTGGCTTTGGCCGAACAACTCAAGAAACTAAAACGTATCGATATTCCGGCCGATGCCTGGCAGTTAGAATCGGTGGATGACTTCTTTAGAATTAATTTTAAGTTGCAAGATGATAAGGGCAAGCTTATTGAGCAGTCTCGCGACTTATCCAGCCTGTTAAAAAAGCATGGCCATAAAGTACAGCAGGTGTTGGATAAGCAGTTAGATAAAAAGCATGATACTGCCACCTATACCCGCTGGGATTTTGAGGATATTGCCAAGGAGCAAAGCTTCGTTCAAGCGGGTAATGCCGTGCAATCTTTTCCAGCGATTAGTGATGAGGGCGAGTCGGTAAAAATTCGCTTAACCGATTATGCCCATATTCAAGCCAAAATGCATAGAGCAGGTCTGGTGCGATTGGCAATGCTGGAGTTGAGTCAGTCGGTGAAATACCTGCGTAAAGAATTACTCAAAGGTAATGCGATAAAACTGAAACTGAGCGGTGAATATGATTTTCAGCAATTGCGTGAAGATCTGATTCGGGCAGTATTTAATCATACGCTTTTTGCTCAGGATTTGCCGTTTAGCAAGGCCGATTATCAAAAAATCATCAATGCTAAACGCAGTGAATTGACCGCTATTGCACAGGTGTTAGAAAAAGTGCTTACCGAGGTGGTGGACTGGGATTATAAAATTCGCCAGCAAATAAACACCTTGAAGGTGAAAAACATCGATGATTTGATTGGCGATATTCAACAGCAGCGCCAAAACCTGTTTTACAGTGGTTTTTTATATCAAACCCCGTTTGAGAATTTACGTGATTTAGGCAAATATTTTAAGGCCATTTCTATACGGCTGGAGCGTATGCAGGCACAGATTGATAAAGACCGACAATTTACCGATGAGTTGCAGGCATTTGATCTGCAGTTACAGCAAATGGAGAAGCAATATCCGGGTTCGTCTTTATTACCGGCTGCGATTGAATACCGATGGATGCAGGAAGAGTATCGGATTTCTATCTTTGCTCAGCAATTAAAAACCAAGAAGCCTATTTCGTCCAAGCGTATCGACAAGCAATGGCAGAAAGTGCTGGAGCAACGCAGAAGTAATATTATTTAGTGGGGCTGGAAAAGATGGAATCTTTTCACAAAAATTCAGACTAAAGACTTAATTTTAATGGAAAAGTTCATTTTTTTTGGAATTGTTGGGAACAGACTCTATTATGATGAGTCAGAGCTGTGCATTGTTAGATTATTTACAATAATGAAAAAAACTTTGTAACAATTGAAATAACCGTGCGTCAGAGAGTTGAAAATACAATAATGGACATTCTGTCCCACACCAAACGTAAAGGAGTCATTCATGGCTATCATATCTAAAAAACCATTAGTCGCAGCCCTAGGTACCGCATTTGTTATGGGTGCTTTAGTGCCAACCGTTTCTGCCGATACCAATCCTTTTTCTGCTAATCCTCTGCAAAGTGGTTATGAGCAAGTGAATAAAGGCAAGGAAGGTAAATGTGGTGAAGGCAAGTGTGGCGACATGAAAGGCGAGAAAAAAGCCCATGAAGGCAAATGTGGCGACATGAAAGGCAAGCATAAAGAAGGTAAATGCGGTGACATGAAAGGCAAGGCACATAAAGAAGGAAAATGTGGCGAAATGGAAGGAAAAGGCAAAAAAGAAGGTAAATGTGGCGAAGGTAAATGTGGCGCTAAATAAGCTTTTTTAACGTTTTATCTTTATCGCGTCGATATTCAAGGAGAGTTAAATCATGCTTAAGAAGTTGTTGCCAAAGGCATCTGTTTCGGGAGTAGGTTTGGGCCTTAGGCGCGATATGTTAGACCCTTCATATGATCTAAGCCTTGCCGGTTTGGATTTTATGGAGGTTGCCCCAGAAAACTGGATTCATGTGGGCGGACGATTTGGCCGGCAGTTTCGTCAAATAGCCGAACAAATCCCGATTACCTTGCATGGCTTGTCTTTAAATATCGGGGGTTTTAGCCCTATCGATGTTGAACTGGTTAAAAATATTAAGCAGTTTATGGCAGATTTTAACTGCCCCCTATATTCCGAACACCTCAGCTTTTGTGGCGATGACGGCCATCTTTATGATCTTATGCCCATCCCGTTTACTGAAGAAGCCGTAACAACTATCGCGGCAAGAATTCGCCAGGTACAGGATATCTTGGGGCAACGTATTGCGATGGAGAATGTCTCGTATTATGCCGCTCCTCATCAGCAACTTTCAGAAATTGATTTTATCAATGCGGTTATCGCCGAGGCCGATTGTGACTTGTTGTTAGACGTGAATAATATTTATGTGAATAGCATTAATCATGGCTATGATGCCGAAGAATTTTTACAGGCTTTGCCAGGTGAACGCACCCGCTATATTCATATTGCCGGACATTATGATGAGGCCTATGACTTAAAAGTGGACACCCATGGTAGCGATGTTATCGATCCTGTGTGGGATTTACTGGCCCTGGCCTATAAAGAATTTGGGGTATTACCAACGCTATTAGAACGTGATTTTAATATTCCTGCGATGGCCGAGTTACAGCAGGAAGTGCAAAAAATTGCCGATTATCAAGACCTGTCCGTGCCTTCTGCGGCCGTAATCGGAGAGTGATAATGTTGAACTATCAAAAACAACAGGCTGAGTTTGCCGCTTTTATTCGTAATCCGGATAAAAATACCGTATCTGATCAGCGAATTGAGCCCAGGCGCTTAAAAATCTATAGCGAGTTATTTTTTAATAATATCGAAGGTTTTTTATCCAGTGGCTTCCCGGTCTTAAAAAGCCTGATGACAGAAGCGCAGTGGCTGACAATGGCCAGAGACTTTTTTGAAAATTATCAATGTCACAGTCCGTATTTTTTAGAAATCTCAGAGGAGTTCTTACAGTATCTGCAAGACGACAGCCGGCCTATCTACACGGCCTTGCCTGAAATCAAACCCTTTATGCAAGAGTTAGCCCATTATGAATGGCTTGAGCTGGCCGTAGATGTGAATGAGGCGGAGTTTCAGGCTGAGAACGGAGAGGCTTTATTGGCTGAAAACCTGCAGGTCAGCGCCGTGGTATCTGAATTAGCTGTGGTGGCTGCCTATCAATGGCCAGTACATAAAATTTGTAGTGATTTTATACCTACTCAGCCCGCAGGCCAGCCGGTGTGTTTGCTGGTTTATCGTAATCGAGGTGATGACGTTGAGTTTCTCGAATCCAATGCGGCGACATTCAGGCTATTAGAACTTCTTAAGCCACAGCGCGGAGATGAAAAAATGACGGTAGCGGCGGCGATTGAAACCTTTGCGGGTGAATTGCAGCAACCGCTAGAAAATATCACCGCTTTTGCGGTAGATTTACTCAATCAGTTACATCAACTGGATATTATCAGCCATTTTGAATAGTGCTATCATAGGGTTTTAAACCCGTCTTTAATGAGTGTGCTGCATGTCTGAATCTTCTGCTGTTAACAAATCCGAACTTGTTAATCTGCTCAACCGCGAAACCTCAAAGATGCCATGGTCAGAATTACAACGTTTCTTTGCCTGTGGTGATGCGATTTATGTGCATGAGTCTATGGATTTAATCGATACCGCCGCTGAAATTGCGTTAGATAACAAAGATAAATTGTCTGCCTGGATGGCGGATAATCTGGTTGGTAATGTGAGTGATGAGCAGGCACAGACGTGGCTGGATGAAGAGTGTGTTGTCTGGGCCGTGGTTGTAGCGCCCTGGGTGTTTGTACAATCTATAAAAGACGATAAATAATCCCGGTGACAATAATGAAAAATCAAGATGTAAATCAGTCTTTTAACCAAGATCTTATCGATTTTATTCAGGCTTCACCGACACCGTTTCATGCCACCGCCGAAATGCAAAAGCGCTTACAGGCAGCCGGTTTTGAATTATTGCATGAACACGAAAAATGGCAGTTAGACCCCGGTAAAAAATATGTGTTAACCCGTAATGATTCCAGCATATTGGCTTTCAGCTACGGTGAAAATACCCTGGCTGAAACCGGTGTTCGTATGGTGGGGGCACATACCGACAGCCCGTGTTTAAGGGTTAAACCCAATGCCGATTTAGTCCGTAATGGCTATTGGCAGGTGGGTGTTGAAGTGTACGGTGGGGTCTTGTTAAATCCGTGGTTTGATAGGGAATTAAGCCTGGCCGGTAAAGTCTCTTTCCTGGATGAGTCAAAAACTCTGCAGCATAAGTTGATTAATGTTGAAACGGCCATAGGCATGGTGCCCAGCTTGGCGATTCATTTAGACAGAGAAGCCAATAAAAAGCGCAGCATCAATGCACAAACCGATTTACCGGTCTTATTGTCGATGTTGCCTCCAAAAATAGGCTCAGATGCAGAAGCTAAACCGCAGTTTAAAGACCTGGTTTTACGACAATTACATAAGCAATATCCTGAGGCCAAAGCGGCTGAAGTTCTGGATTATGAATTAGCGTTCTACGATGTGCAGCCAGGATCTGTTTATGGTGTCAACGGTGATTTTATCGCCGCCAGCCGCCTGGATAATTTATTAAGTTGCTATGTAGGCCTGCAAAGCCTTCTTCATGCCAGCGAAAATTCAGCTCAGAGTTGTTTATTAATTTGTAATGATCACGAAGAAGTCGGTAGTGCATCAGCCGCCGGTGCTCAAGGACCGATGTTACAGAATTTCTTACAACGCCTGGTGCCCGAGCAAGAGGATTATCTGCGCTGTATCAGCCAATCGATGATGATTTCGGCCGATAACGCGCATGCGCTACATCCTAATTTTGCTGATCGTCACGATGCTAATCATGGGCCAAAAATAAACGCAGGCCCGGTATTGAAGATCAATGCGAATCAGCGTTATGCGTCTAATACCGAAACCCAATCCATCTATAGGGCTCTATGTGCGGTGAATGATATTCCGCTGCAATCTTTTGTTGTGCGCTCGGATATGGCCTGTGGCAGTACGATAGGGCCAATTACGGCTACTGAGTTGGGGGTGAAAACCCTGGATATCGGTGTGCCTACGTTTGCGATGCATTCCATTCGCGAAACCGCCGGCAGTGACGATGCACAATATCTGTATCAATCGCTGAATGCCTTTTTTGCCTTAGAGAAGGTTTAAGCTTTTCTTTCCATGTATTTCATCGCTAATGTGATTAATTGAGATTGTACTGCGGTAGTGAATATAAGCACTGCCGTGATTTGCAGTGGCAATGCATATTCCCCTAAAATTTCCGTGAGGGTATTAATAATATCCATAAGGTCTCTCTTTTTGTTTAAGACATGGCCAGTGTGGCAAAACGTTGTGACAATGTTGTGACAGAACTCCGTGCGGCATCTATATTTAGAAGAACGTAATGGGAGTAGGGCATACGCTATGGATGTTGATAGCTTTCTTGATCAGGTTAGCAATCTGCCTACCATGCCTAAAATTGTACAGGATTTGATTGTCAGCTTAGGTGATGAAGACGCTAGAACGGATGTATTAGCAGATAAAATTGCTTTAGATCAGACCCTAACCGCTAAAATTCTGCGCATGGCGAATTCGGCTTTTTATGGCAATACACGTAAAGCCTATTCCGTTAAAGATGCGGTTATCTCCATTGGTTTTGATGCGGTGCGTAATCTGGTTTTGGCCTCTAGCTTGTCTGATGCGATCAAAGCCCCCGAGGGTTTTGATATTAAGTCGTTTTGGCGTGCCAGTTTTCAACAGGCCGCTATAGCTAAACATATTGCTCGATTGGCCGAGATCGATGCCGAAACGGCTTTTACCTGTGGCATGTTACACAATATTGGTGAGGTGATTTTACATTTAGCTAACCCCAAGGGCGCATTAGCCATCGATGAGGCGGTTCGCCGCGGGGGCGATAGAGTCACTTTGGAGAAAAAGTTTATAGGGGTCAGTTACCCCGAAGTGGGTTCTATTTTGGCGCAGCGCTGGAAATTTCCGGCTGAAATTGTCACCGCTATTGCCGAGCAGGATGCACCGTTTAAATCAGCTAAACCTTCACGTTTTGCCGAAATATTATTTTTAACCCGTTATATTCATGAAAGCCATGAAGCGCAGTGGGATGACGATTTGATTGCCGATGGTTTTCCGGAAGATATCGCCGATGATCTACAGTTGGATCAGGATGTGATATTTAGCCAGCTGAATTTAAAAGACCTGAATCAGACTTTTGATGCCTTAGCTTCCTGATCTTTTAGCAATCAAACAGACGTGGCGATTAAACGCATTTCTGTCAGCACTGTGTCGCTAAACCATAGCAGCGATTGTTGCTGAAGACTTTTTGTTGCTCTTATCCCCGGTGTGAGGGTTTAGGATCTTTTTTCTCTAACGGTCCATCCGGTCCTATCCAGGTATTCGACAGTATTCTATCGTCGTGTCGCATACGCCAGGAGAGCAACATCTGCGCATATTTTGTCACCATTGAAATATAGGCCGGGTCATCGGCACAGTTAACCAGCTCATCAGGATCTTTTTCCAGGTCAAATAATAGCGGCGGCAGCGACGTAAAGTGAACATATTTAAAGCGCTTGTCTCGAATCACATTCAACGTGCATTGATCAATTCTAAGGCCTAAATGTTTTTGCACATTTCGACCTTCCGTATCACGAAAATCATAGCCCCAATGCACTTCTTTTTTGATGACATGGGGTTTCTGTCCCTTGCAAAAAGACAGTAGGGACCAGCCGTCACACTGCGAAGGCGCCTCCAGGCCTATCCAATCCAAAATTGTCGGGAATACATCAATCGATTCGGTAAAATCTTCGATTATCTGTCCCGCTTTCGCATCACCTTCGGGGTCGCGAATAATCAGCGGGATGTGAAAGGACTGATCAAAATAACCGGATTTACCAAACAGCCAATGATCACCCAGCTGTTCGCCATGGTCGGTGGTAAAAACAATCAGAGTCTTGTCATACAGATTATTTTGCTTGAGAAAATTAATCAGCCTGCCTATCTGGTGATCGACTTCAGAAACTAAGCCATAGTAGGTTGCGCGGATTTGATCCACCTCGCTACCATGCAATGTGACATTGGCAGTGGCATCGTGGCCATACCAGAGTTGCTGGGTCTGATTATTGATATAACGCGCTAGCCATGGATGTTGCTGGCCTTCGATTTCAGCCGAGGCCGCTTTCACCGTGGGGGGGATATCTTCCAGCCTATACATGTCGTGATAAGGTTCAGGCGCGACGAAGGGAGGGTGGGGGCGTAGATAGGATAAATGAATAAACCAGGGTTTATCCTGTTTGATGGAAAGATATTTGAGCACTTCATCGGTGAGAAATGCGGTGATGCTGTCCTCGGCCTTATAGCGGGACGGTGCGAAGGAGGGACCGCGTTTTTCGGCCCCCTTAAAATTGGCAACAGGTTGATGCACTTCCCAGGGCCCTAGTGGGGTTGCATAGCCTTTTCCCTTCAGATAGATAAGCCATGGTAGCGCCTCGCTATTGAGTAAAACCGCCGGTGTCATGCCCGGCAAGACACCTTCATAGCGCCTTAAATCGGGATCGCCAGGGTCACGGGTGCGCGGGTCAGGGCTCATATCGGTATAACCAAACAGCAACGGATCGTAGCCGACTTTTCTGGCCTCTAAGGCGATGTTGGTATGCCGGGCATCCAAGGGCGTGCCGTTTTGAACAATCCGGTGGTTTTGTAGATACATGCCCGTATAAAGACTGGCTCTTGCGGGGCCACACGGTGCGGCTTGAGCATAGTGATTTTTAAACAGCACACCATCTTTTGCAAGCATGTCCAAATGAGGGGTTTTGATACAGGGGTGATTTACCGCGGATAAACAATCGGCTCGCCATTGATCTGCGGTGATGAACAGTATATTTCTCATGGTTCGCCCTGTACTGTGCTTAATACTTATTTTAGACGATAAGACAAATAGCACGTACTGCGAATTTCACGGGTTTATCGTCGCCTCGCAATACATTGGCATATTCCCAATCTGGCCATGAGGCGATCATTTGGTCTTGTTTCTTGTCCTCCGCTTTAAACTAGCCGTCTCTACAGGTACTTCTTGTCCATGTTAATGACCGTTTCCGTCAAAGGTCTGGGGTTGAATGACTTTGTTGCCTTCATATAGACTGACAACAGCGCTGTTCAAAATAAGCCTTGAATCATAGCAGTTTTATTCAGGCCCTTGGCCAAGATATATTTTTGAGAAGGGGGGGAAGTCATCATCTTCACCAGCCAAACAGAAATGGCGCTTATATGACGTTGTATAGATATCCCTATGTTTAAATTTCAGATATAGCCATAAACCGAGAAAAACTGTAATACGGTGCCTAAGACCACCAGGATATGGAAAATGGCATGATTTAACGGGATTTTTTTGATGCTATAAATCACCGCACCTACGGTATAAGAAATGCCACCTGCAGCTAATAGCTGGATGCCTTCGTTGGGTACAGTGGCTTGTAATGGCTCTAAAACGGGCAAAATGGCCCAGCCCATCACCACATACATCAGGGTTGATAAGAGCTTATAGCGGCCGGTGAAAAATAGCTTTAACGTTACGCCTATGGCAGCCATGCCCCAGGTGATGCCAAACATGATCCAGCCTATCTGGCCTTCTAACGCAATTAAGGTAAATGGGGTATAACTGCCGGCAATAAAGATATAGATGGCGGCGTGGTCAAAGACCTTAAGCCTTAAGCGTGAGAGTGGATCTTTGGCTGCATGGTAGGCGGTTGAGCAGGCATATAAGACCACCATGCTCAGGCAATAAATGCTAAAGGCTGCGGCATGTAACCATGAAGATAATTCCCAGGCTTTGGCCAGCATAAAACACAGGCCAATCACACTGGCTATACAAGCCAGTGCATGGGAATAAATATTGAGTTTTTCTTCAAAAGGCGGATAAAACTTTATGAGCTTGATCTTTTCTGCATCGTCCATGCTGTGTTTTACCCTTAGTCTTTATCGAATTAAGCGTGTTCTAAAATTACGGCCTTTGATTTTTCCTTCACCTAGCAAACGTAAAGCGATTTCGCTGTCTTCTTTTTTTACCGCTACAAAGGCGCGGGTCGGCATCACTTTGATTTTTCCTATGTCAGCACCGCTTAAGCTTTTATCGGCAGTTAATGCACCTACGATGTCGCCAGGGCGCATTTTATCACGTTTACCGCCTGCAATTTCTATCGTCACCATAGGCGCTTTTAGTTCTTCGGGAGCCACGTTTTGGGCTTTAGGAATGGGGCATAAGGGCAGCG
>JABSRQ010000017.1:13861-74448 GCA_013215055.1 Pseudomonadales bacterium
TTCTAATAGCAGTCGTCTTCTATCTTCATGTTCACTTAATAAAGATAATGCAATACCGCTGCTACCGGCACGGCCTGTGCGACCTATGCGATGTACATGCACTTCTTCATCACGGGATAAATGGTAGTTAATCACCATATCCAGTGCTTCAATGTCTAGGCCTCGAGCTGCAACATCGGTGGCGAGTAAAACAGAGATGCTGTTATTGGCAAAGCGAATCAGGGTTTGATCTCTATCTTTTTGGTCTAAATCCCCATGTAAGGCGGCGGTACTGAATCCACGTTTTTTAAGGCTGTCGCTGATATCCTGGCATTCAATTTTGGTATTACAAAAAACCACCACATTTTCAGGCAAAAAATGTAACAGCAATTGGCTAAGCGTTTCTTCTCTGTGGCGATCATCTTCTACCTGATAGAAAAATTGTTCTATGGTGCTTTTGCTGGGTTTTTCGATGACGGTCACACGTGCAGGTTTGTTCATGATGTTACGCGCCATGGATTCGATTTTTTCCGGGAAGGTGGCGCTGAATAACAAGGTTTGACGCTGATGAGGGCACTCATCGATGATGCGTTCGATATCTTCTTTAAAACCCATGTCCAGCATGCGGTCAGCTTCATCCAGCACCAGGGTTTCTACGTTATCCAGGTGGAGTGTGCGTTTATCCAAATGCTTTTGTATGCGCCCAGGAGTACCCACGATGATGTGTGCGCCATGTTCCAATGAGCCGATTTGTGGGCCAAGAGGCATGCCTCCACATAAGGTTAATACCTTGATATTGTGAATCTTACGCGCCAGTTTACGTATTTCTGAGGCCACTTGATCGGCCAGTTCGCGGGTAGGGCAGATCACTAAACATTGGATACGGAAACGTTTAACGTTGAGCTTCTGTAATAATCCCATGGTAAAAGCACAGGTTTTACCGGAGCCGGTTTTAGCCTGGGCAATAACATCTTCACCGTTAAGGATAAGAGGCAGGCTCTGTTGCTGAATCTCGGTCATGCTCTGATAACCCAGTTCTTGAAGGTTTTCTAATAACTCGGGTTTCAGGTTTAATTGAGCAAAATCGGATGAAGTCACAGCTGTGCCTTTTACAAGTATTGTGTAGATGTTTATTCGCCAAGAAATATTGGCTAGATGAACGGGGGGAGGTGAGTTTAACAGATCTTGCACACTGGGTATTTAGCTATTTATAAAATCTCGGGTTATCATTCAGTCAGTCTATTATATAAGGAATTCTCGTGAATCCATTGAAGCTCGCTCTACACTGGCAGATCTTAATCGCCATCGTCCTGGCAACGATCACCGGCCTGAGTATAAACGTTGATACTGAACTCTTTGGTGTCAGTTTACTGTCTGCGTTTACCTTTGTGGGTAAGTTGTTTTTAAATGCATTAAAAATGCTGATTGTGCCACTGGTTATGGCCTCGATTATCTGTGGGGTCAGTGGTTTAGGCAACGATAGCAATGTAGGGCGAATGGGCGGCAAGACCATTGGTTTTTATATGTTCAGCTCCTTGATGGCAATTTTAATTGGCTTGATGGTGGTGAACGTCTTAACGCCTGGTTTGATTGATGGCAAGGCGGCAGGTGAGGCGTTAAATTTAAGTTCGGATGCGGCCATAGGAGAAACCTTAAGTAAAGTGGAAGGCCGTTCTGCAGCCGATGTTGTGGATGTGTTTCTGCGTATGGTACCTCCGAATATCGTTGAAGCTGCAGCCAAAGGGCAGATGCTGGGTTTGATTGTCTTTGCGATGTTATTTGGCTTCTTCATGACCAAGATTGATGTCGAACATAAACAGACCTTACAAAACTTTTGGCAGGGTGTGTTCTCCGTGATGATGCAGATGACGATGTTTGTCATGAAGTTTGCGCCTTTGGGGGTTTATGCGCTGGTGGCAAAAACCGTGACCAATACCGGCCTGGATGCGTTTGGCCCGTTATTGCTGTTTTTCTTTACCGTGGTGATTGCGTTGTTTTTACATACGTTTATCAGCTTGGCACTGATACTTAAATTTGTTGCCAAGGTTAATCCCATCAAACATTACAAGGTGATGGCACCGGTGATGTTAACCGCTTTTTCAACCGCCTCGTCTTCGGCAACATTGCCTATGACGATGGAAACGGTGGAAAAAGAGGCGGGTGTATCGAATAAAGTCACCTCTTTTACATTACCTCTGGGCGCAACCATTAATATGGATGGTACTGCGTTATATGAATGTGTGGCGGCTATGTTTATTGCCCAGGCCTATGGTCTTGATCTGGGTTTAGCTGAGCAGTTTACCATTGTCTTGGTGGCCTTATTAACCTCTATTGGTGTGGCGGGTATTCCTGCCGCTAGCTTGGTGGCGATCACGGTTATTCTGGCTGCGATTGGTTTACCGCTGGAAGGCATAGGATTGTTATTGGTGACCGATAGAGTCTTGGATATGTTACGTACCGCGGTGAATGTCTTCAGTGATTCTGTCTGTGCCGTGGTGGTCGCCAGAACTGAAGGAGAGCAGACGAACTTGTTATGAACCCTTTAATCTCCGTTTTTTTGGGGGCTACTTTATGTTTTGCATCAGCCGTCTTTGCACAATCTGATGCACCTGAAGTACCGCTTATGGCCGGGGATTCTCTTGCTACGTCTGCTGATGGCGGGCAAGGTGTAAAGCACAGTTCAACCATTGCAGAGGCTTTTGCCAATGGGTCTATAAAAGGCCTGATTCGCTACAGTGCGCAGTACAGGGATAGTAATCTGCATGTTTTACAAGACAGCGATATTAACGATATCAGCAATGAAAAAAAACAGCAGTATTCGGCATTGGGTGGCTATCTGGGTTATGAAACCGCCCCCTGGCATAACACGTCTATGGGGTTTACTTTTTATAGTTCAAACCCTATAGGCAATAACCCGTCTGATCGAATGGGTTTAGGAGGTCTGGATGAATCCAATGGTGAACAGGCAGCATATAGTGTATTGGGCGAAGCTTTTTTAGCGTATACCCTGGATGATCATCTGCTTAAAATTGGCCGTCAAGAGATGCCCAATTATCGTTTTGTGGCTTTATCTAATATCCGTATGACACCCGTCACACACAGCGGTGTCATTTATGAAACAACGGCGCTGAAAAATCTTAAAATTAATGCCGCTTATATCACCCAACAAAAAGATCGTAATGCCACGGAATTTGAAGGTATGGTCAGGGCGGCCAGGGTGAATACAGGCTGTGGCGAGGTGGATGCAACAGGAGACTGCCTGGATACCAGTAAGAGACCGCTGATTCGAGGTGAGTTTAATGCACAGGACTTCGGCAAAGATGGGCATTATCAGGGCAGCAGCAAGGAAATGCTGATGTTAGGTGGCTCTTATACCTATGATTCAATGAATATTGAACTCTGGAATTATTGGATAGATGATTTTTTGAATACCAGCTATGTGTATGCTCAGCAACATGTTGCGATAAATGGCTCTGAAAAAAGCCTCACCTTTGCTATTCAATATGCTAATCAGCATGATGTAGGTGGCCATGTGGCGGGAAATATTGATACCTGGTTTTATGGTATAAAAGCCCAATTTAATGCACCGGGTCTGACTGCATTTATAGCCTTTAACGAAGTCGCGTATCATGAAAACTCCTACGATGGCGGCAGTATTTTTGTACGTTGGGGCACACCACAAATGTTTAACTCGTTCCAGGTACAGGATTCTGAGTTAGCGGGCACGCAGTCTTACGGCAGTGGTTTTCAATATGATTTTGGTCATTTAGGCTTATTACCCGGCGTGGTGATGCGTGTGCGTTATGGCGTTTATGATATGCCCGATGATCTGAGCCAGAACGATGCGCGCCAAGACAGGCAGGAATATACCTTCGATTTACGTTATTCCTTTAGCCGAGATTCAGGCTTTGGCATTTTTACCCAGATGCAGGGTTTAAGTGTGCAATTACGGCTGGCTTATAATGATTATGAGACAGCTTATGATTTTGCCGAATATCAAAATCAGCATGGTTATGATTTTGTCACGGTGACGGATGACTTTATTGATGCCCGTCTTTATGTCGATTATCAATTTTAGCGGGTTTATCCGTTCGAATAAGTTTGTGTATCGTCTATTCTTTATTCAGTAAGAATACTGTAAGCTTCGCCGCCTGCCCGATTGTGGCATTCTTTTTTATCATCCTATGAGTTTTCCTATGAGTTTTGCTGACTTAGGCTTATGCACTGAATTACTAAAATCTGTGGCAGAGCAGGGTTATGAAAAGCCTTCTCCGATACAGGAACAGGCGATTCCTGCCGTATTAGGTGGTCGCGATATGATGGCTGCCGCACACACCGGCACCGGTAAAACAGCCGCCTTTACGCTGCCTATGTTGCAAATGCTTAGCGCCGGAAAACCGGTTTCAGCTAATCAGGCCAGAGCCCTGATTTTAACGCCTACCCGCGAGTTAGCCGCACAGATTGCCGACAATGTTGCGTTATATCGCAAATACCTGAATTTAAAATCTACAGTGGTGTTTGGTGGCGTGAAGGCCGGCCCGCAAATGAAGAAGTTATTACCGGGTACGGATATTATTGTGGCGACCCCCGGGCGTTTATTGGATTTATATCAGCAAAATGCGATCAAGTTTGATGAGCTTGAAATTCTGGTCTTGGATGAAGCCGACAGAATGCTGGATATGGGTTTTATTCATGATATCAAAAAGATTTTAAAGGTATTGCCTGCTAAACGTCAGAACTTATTATTTTCGGCAACTTTCTCTCAGGATATTCGCCAGCTTGCCAAGGGCTTGGTCAATAACCCGATAGAAATCTCTGTGGCGGCAGAAAACACCACCGCTGAAACCGTTACGCAATATATCTATGGCGTTGATAAAGCCAGAAAAGCGGCCATGTTATGTCAATTGATTAAAGACGAAGACTGGAAGCAGGTCTTGGTGTTTAGCCGCACCAAGCACGGAGCCAATAAACTGACTAAAATTTTGGATGGCCAAGGCATTAGCGCAGCGGCGATTCACGGCAATAAAAGCCAGGGAGCCAGAACCCGCGCCTTGGCCGATTTCAAATTTGGAAAAACCCGCGTTTTGGTGGCTACCGATATTGCAGCCCGAGGCATTGATATCAACCTGTTGCCGCATGTGGTGAATTTTGATTTACCCAACGTGTCCGAAGACTATGTACATCGGATTGGCCGCACAGGTCGTGCAGGCAGCCATGGTGAGGCTATCTCATTAGTTTCTGCTGACGAGTTTGATTTATTAAAAGATATTGAACGTTTAATCAAGAAGGTGATTCCACGTAAAACCCTGGCAGGTTATGAACCCAAACAGGAACTACCCGAATCACCCACAACGTTTAAACCGTTTAGGGCGCAGAAAGCCAAGAAGCATAATCCAAGGTCTGAGCATCATGATGGTCAGCGTGGAGCGAAACCTGCAGCGCAGAAACCCACTTCTGCACGTAGAAGATCTGCGGGTGGTCAGGCTAAACAAGGTAAAGATGTTTGGGCCAGTGCCACAAAAAATAAAAGCCAGAATAGTTCCCGTCCTCGTCCGGTCTCAGGTAATCGATAAGCTGTGTAAATAACAGGCATAAAAAAGGCAAGTCAGTGACTTGCCTTTTTTATTTGCGCTGTAAAAAATTACAGAGCGACGATGTCCTCAGCTTGAGGGCCTTTTTGGCCGTCAGTTACTGTGAATTCAACTTTTTGGCCTTCAGCTAAGGTTTTGAAACCGTCGCCTGAAATTGCAGAGAAATGTGCAAAAACGTCAGGGCCGTTTTCTTGCTCGATGAAACCGAAGCCTTTAGAATCGTTGAACCACTTAACCGTACCAGTTACTTTAGACATAATGTCATCCTATTTGTATTTATGAGTAATTTAGCCTCACGGCTATGGCGCTTTAAGTGGAACGATTACTTATAAACACAGACAGAGGTACTTAGCATACATCCTTGAGCTCTAATAAATATCAGACTAACTTTCAGCTTGAATTAGTATTATAGCAGCCTCTTTCTCTGTCAACTTTTTTTTATAATTAATGCTGTGTCGGGTTCATTGTCTGCTCGGCAAGTTCTATGGTTTGATCGCAGATATGCTTCTTCAGGCCAAAGCCCACGGTCACTTGGTAGAATTCGGTCTTGGAAATTTTAGCACATTCTAAGAGGTAAATAGATTGCGATAAAACCACGGCCTGTTGCAATATATCTAACAGTTCTTTTGAGGCTTTTCCGCTGAAAACATCACTGATCTCATCGGTGAGTTGCCATAATTTGATAATTTCATGGGATAGAGGGTCTAAGCCCTGCTGCTGCAGGAAATAAAAATTATTCGCTTTTTCGACTTCGGTTTCTTCTTTATTTAGATTGATCATATTAAATAGCGTGATTTCACCGATATTGTGAAATAAACCGGCCAAATAGGCGGTGAAGGGATTCATATCCAGCGGGGCTGCTAATAGCTGCGTCGCAATCGCGGTGCGCAGAGAGTGAGCCCACAGCTGCTTGCCAAAATCTCGATTGCCTGAATATTTTTGACTGCTGATCGGTTGCATCATTGCCGTGCAGGCAATCGATTTAAGTCCGGAACGACCAATAATCACGGTTGCTCGATTAAAACTATCGATATGTTTGCCCGCGGGGTTATATAAAATGCTATTGGATGAGCGTAAAACATTGGCGGCAACATTGGGGTCTTGTTGGATCAGATCAACGATATCATTAATTGAGCTGCTATCATCACGTAAACATTGTAATAAACGTGGTAAAGCTGTCGGTAATCGGGGGGTGACTTTGTCGCGTAAATCACTGCTTTCCATTAGGTTTTTTAATAGAGAACTCAGTACTTTTTGTTTGCGCTGTGAAATTAGATCAAGATTTAAAGGTTTATTTAAAAGGGCTTGATAAAAGTCATGGTTGACGTTGGCTGCGCTGAAATGAGGGACTACACTTTCATCTTCTGCCTCTTCAGGCTGAAATTCAGCTTTTTTTCTGGCGTTGAAGGTCTGCACGGCAAGATTTTTGCCGGTCTGAATTAAGTGAGCAGTATCATCCGATTTGATACGGTGCAGTAGTTGATTGATCAACTTGAACATAAAGCATCCTTTTTACCTTATGGGTATAAATTTAGTATAAAAACGATAAAAAACGAGCTTAAAAGCTTAAGCTGTAGTGATGAAATAAAAAAGAGGCCAGGCAAACGTGAGTGATTTAATTAAAACCGATGATATTCATATTAAAGCATTAAAAAGCCTGGTTCCGCCTGCGGTATTGATTGATCAATTTCCGGTCAGTGATGAGGCGGCCCTGGTGGTGCAGCAAGGCCGTTATGCGCTACGTGATATTCTAAGTGGTAAAGACGATAGGGTGGCGGTGATTGTTGGGCCTTGCTCCATTCATGACCCCATAGCGGCGCTGGATTATGCGCAAAAATTAAAGGCTGTGGTGGATCAATATAGCAATCAATTATTTCTGGTGATGCGGGTTTATTTTGAAAAACCGCGTACCACGGTAGGCTGGAAAGGCCTGATTAATGATCCTCATCTGGATAATAGCTTTGATATCAATGAAGGTTTAAAAATAGGTCGCAAATTATTATTGGATCTAACCGAGATGGGCCTGCCTACGGGCTGTGAATTCCTGGATACGATTTCTCCGCAGTATATTGCCGATTTGGTTTCCTGGGGTGCGATTGGCGCGAGGACTACCGAAAGCCAGGTCCATCGTGAATTAGCCTCCGGTTTATCGATGCCGGTGGGATTTAAAAATGGCACGGATGGCAGCCTGCAAATTGCCGTGGATGCGATTGGTTCTGCATCGGCCAGCCATCATTTTTTATCGGTGACCAAACAAGGTCATTTGGCGATTGTGGAAACTACCGGCAATCCCGATTGCCATGTAATTTTACGGGGTTCCACCAAAGGTCCTAACTATCAAAAACCGGATGTTGAAGCGGCGCAAACTTTATTAGCCAGTAAAAATTTACCGGCGCAATTGATGATCGACTGCAGTCACGGTAATTCCAATAAAGATTTTTCGCGCCAGGCGATTGTGGCAGCCAATGTTGCTGAGCAAATTGCGGCAGGTAATAAAGGTATCGCAGCGATTATGTTGGAGAGCCATTTGTTTGAAGGTCGCCAGAGCGAGCCGGTGAAATATGGTGTCAGCATAACCGATGCCTGTATTTCCTGGGGGGATACCGTAGCCGTGTTAGATAATCTGGCTCAAGCCGTGAAACAACGACAGCAGGGGTGATGCTGTTTAATGTTGCTTAATTGAGTTTGGTATTAATTGTGGCAATCATAGAGTCATTAACTTCCTGTTCACCAAACATCACGCAGGCGGTTAAACAGCAGGCGGTGGATAGACGAAATCCATCGGCATGTTGTTCCTGCAGTTGATTGCCCATGGTTTTATAACAGCAGTCTACATGGTAGGTGTCAGGGCCATTTCTATGATGTTCGGGAACCATATTGATATAGCCGTAAGGCCCACTTAAGTGAAAACTGTCATCATGAGGCTTGATAAAGACTTTGATCAATCCATTCACGGTCATAACCTTATCTCCTTTTAAACCTATGGGTATCGGTGCATAAGCACTGTTGAACCCCGGCTTGAGCTGATTTTTTTGCGTTTTACTGCGCTTTTTTTCCTGCATTTTTTTATTCGCTGTTATAGAAACTATCGGCCAATCATGTAAAAAGTTTACATTCCACAGTTTCATTTTCACCTCTGCCTTATCTATTCAGACAACTGCCTGTGAAGCGGTTCCATTCTTTCTTTTTTTCACTCTCCTGCCTTTATAATGATGCAAAATTAAGGCCATTGAGATAAAACATAAATAGATAAAAGCTTCCCTTTGATATGAATAATAATTGCTAATACAGATTTGTTACAATTATTTTTCCATAAAAAATAGCTGTGATATTCCATTTACTTATTTACAGAAAATAGCGGTGACGTTTTTTGGTTATTTGCCGTTTTTTGACAATTTATTGCCGCTAATCGGCAAGGGGGAGTATTAAAAAGCAATGACAATGCAGAATTAATTATTCACTTCCTGCCAATAAATAACTCTATCATTGCCTCGATAACGACCAAAGGTGGCTGTGACCTCGGGATGATCGATTAAACCACTATTTAACCAGTTAAATCGCAACCACGGCTGGCTGGATAAATTGATGTTAATATTGATGCTGCCGGTATTACCGGCTCCGGGGCTGGAAAATAACAACGCATTTTCGGTATTGATAATATTATTATTGGTCAAGCTAAAGTCAGATGTACCTGCGCCTACTGCAATCGATGTAGGCCCTGTAGGGGTAGTGGTCATAATGCTACTGACATTGCTGCAGCTATCATCTGTATTGATAATAAAATCACCGTTATTATCGATAAATTCAACGTGTCCGGCTAACGATAGGTCCAAGGTTTCAGGTCCAAAGCCGTTTTCCATGGTCCAGCGCCCCAGGCGAATATCGACGGCGGTGGGGCGAACTTCTTCAGAGCCTGTGGCGGTAAAACCTGCGCCATCACCATCATTAAAACTATTGATAATGATCGCGTAATCACTGGTAAAAGGCCCGGTTATCGCATCGGCATCGCTGTTGTCATAGGTGAATTCATCGCTGGAATTAAAGCGATAGACCATCACTCCGCTACTGCCTTGCGGCAATGTACCAACATTACCTGGGCTTGCAGGAGGAATCACCGACAGCTGCGTTTTAGTGCCATCGGCAGTGGCAAAACCTCTGATGCTGTCGATATCTGTATTTTGCAGGCGCTGCCAATTATCAACGCTGTTATCGGTATAATTCTGGGTGATTTGGTCACTGGATGATAACGCGGTGATGGTGATTTCAGGCGTGATTAAATAGCCAAAAGGCTGGCCGCTGTAAGTAAATATGCCACAGCTGTCGTTAAAGGCCCCGTTATTGATGCTGATGGAGAAATGATCGGGGGTAAAGCGGCCGATAAAACCGCTGTCACCAATAATATTGGTTGCTCTGCCAAGGTATGAGCCATCACCTGTGGCATTGATTTCAATAATACCGACTTCATGATATTGCACGGTGGCGGTTAAGGCACCATTGATAAACGTATTGAGGCTGGTATCCCCGTCTAAGGCTGGATTATTACCGGCTGCAGGTTTAATTAATGTCGCTTGTAGCGTGATGATTTCCGCGCCATTAAACGCGGGTGCAGCGGTATTATCACTGAGATTGCTGTTATTGCTAGCATCGCCGTCACCATGGCCATCGGGTACACCATTATCATCAATATCGTCCGCTGCTTCGTGTAAAACCGCTTTGATATCTAATGTGATATCACTGCCAGCCTTGGCTTTGTCCGTGCTAGTAAAGGTCGACCCACTAAGGTTTGTAGCCGGTGGCAGTGTAATGGCGATGCCAAATGGGCGCACGGTAAAGGTGTTGGAACTGCCAGTGACAGTCGTGGCAAGGTTGTTTTCATCGACAATTAATCCACTGCTATCATCGATAAGGTTGATTTGATATTGGCCTACATCGGAGGTCAACCAAATGAAATCGGCGCTACCGCTGTTAAAGCTCAGTGTCAGGTTGTTTGTGGCAGGCGCGATATCCGGTAACGTCAGTGCGGTTATTTTGGGTGCAATACCGGCCGGATCATTAACGGTGCGTGTGATATAGGCTTTTAAATCAATGTCTCCTGTATAAGTGGGCAGTACCTGACACAAACCTGTGCTGCTATCTAATTGCTGCATCTGCACCTGCATTTGATGGTTTCTGCCGGCAATTACATCATTATTTAAGCTGTCATTCTCCGTGATGATCAGGCCATTTTCACTAAAACTGATAAGCCCGGATACGATGCTGGATGGAATCGCATTGTCGATCACCGTGATCGTTAATGTATCGGCATGGCCATTTTCCAGCGCCATTTGCGCTATACCATCGGTGAGAGCATCAAAGGTGAAATTGAGGTCGCCGTTATTATCGTTATCGGGATCGGGCACTAAAAAGCCCGAGTTTAAAACCGACCAGTTTCCACGCCCGCTGGAGGTGCTTAATAGTAACTCGGCCTGATAGTCATCAATATTAGTACAGGGTGTGGCATTATCGGCACAGGCGGTGATGGTGATGGAAAAAGGTGAGCAGACACTGGCCGTGCCAGAACCTATATCAATTTCATAATGATCCAGGGCTACAGGCTCGGGGCAGTCGTGGCGGGCTTGATAGATGGCTTGAATCTCATCACTGGAAAGAGCGGTAGAGTAAATGTTAACTTCATCAATCTGGCCTTCAAATTCATGAATAGCAGAAAATACAGGGTCTTCTCCTGCACCAAAAAATAAGTTTGTATCATTGGCTATGATGGCATTGCTACTGGTATCACTGGCGACTTCCACCCCATTGATATACAGACGTTGCTCACCTAATTTAAAGCTGATGGCCACATGTATCCATTCATCGAAGTTGACGGTGGCCGGTGATCGAACGCTATTATTACCGGTGCAAGATCCGCCATTGGAAAAATCGGAACACCAGGCAAATTCGATGATATTTCCGGTGAATAAATGCAGGCTATAACTATAGCTGCTGACCGACTCTGCCTTGGAGACAATCACACCAAAACTGGATGATCCAGCAGCCGTTGGACGAATCCAGGCGGTGATGGAAAGCTCATCGGTAAAATCCAATAAATCATTATCGGCGATGCTGATGTAGTCATCGTCTCTATCAAAATTGGCATAGCGGCAGCTGCCAGGATCTCCGCTTAAAGCCGGTTCTGGATTGCTGATGGAGCTAAACGTATTGCCGCCGGTCATGCCATGTAGATTATTAGCACCGCTATCGATGATTTCGCCCTGGGTGCCATTCCAGCCGGTGGTTTCCATGCGGTATTCGGCGATTAAGACCGGCGCTGTGCTAAAAACACAAAAGCTGCCAAAATCTGTTGCAGCGGTGGTGGCAGCATCGTAATAAATAAAAGCCGCACCTGTAAGAATGATATCTCCCGCAGCAGTTACTGCCCCTGTTACCTCCGCCGTGCTGTTTAAATCAATGCCCTGTTCGCTGTACAGAAAAGCAAAAACATCCGTATCGGCATAAACGGTGATATCACCTGTTGCATAAACAAAGAGTTGATCGGCTGTGCCTGGGTCATTGATGTCGCTGGAACCGTTAAATGCCGCCGGGCCATCAACAAAGATTCTTACCGTGCCAGTGCCGCTAATTACTAAATTGGCGTTATAGCCGATTTCAATTTTTTCGGTGAATGTATAATCACCGGGGGATAAGGTCACGGTCGCTTCGCTGCTTAATTGCAGTTTGCCGTAATCGCCAGGGCTTATGGATTGACTGCCTGCATAGCCAATGACGATGTCTGTGCCACCCGCTGCGGTTCCGGCTGCGGCTGTATTAACACTGCTGCCACTGGCAGTACATGATGTTCCGTCACAGCTGATGCCGGAACCTGCGCCATCAATAAAGCTGGTGGTGTCTAAGATATTATCCGGGCTGCCGGTTATTTTTGAGCCACTGCCAAAGTTGATGGAGCCTGCATCGCTGCTGTTTTGGGCCCCATCGGCAAACAGGGCACAGACAGTGGGAGGTGTAGCCAATGTTACGGCTATGAAGATGCCATCGCTGTTGATATCACGTGAACCTTCACCCGGATATTGGCCAATAGAATAGGATGATAAACCTTCTTCAATACCCAGTCTTAAGGCCACTTCCTTACCCGAAGAAAAAATCTTGCCGCTGAGTGTGTCGGTTTCACTGGATAAATTTAACGTGACATGTTGTGAGCCGGTGCCCGTTAATATCGCGGTGGATTGCTGGTTGATATCGATATCAGTGGTAGAGCCACTGCCAACCGTGTTGCCTATGGCTGCCAAATCCAGCGTGCCTGCAGTGCCCGAGACGGTATTGCTCCAGCTAACCGTTAAAGCGCCTACATCCACTTCACCGACGTTGCCTGAGGACGCAATGGTGACCGCGCCCAGGCGTTGTATATCGATACTTAATTGCCAGTCTTCATCGGTGTTGGCAGCGACATCAAAATCCAACTGTATAAGATGGTCCACATAAAGCGCCGAGATGATAGCGAACTGACCTTCCGAAAAAACGCCTGCGCTATAACGTGTAGAAAAACTTGTATTATCACTGCTTAGAATTTCTGTATTGCTGGCCCATTCATTTCTGCCATTGGGTACACTGATATTACTATTATCAAAAAAGCTTGTACCTTGATTAGAAAAATCGGGCTCTGGAGAAAGGCTATCACCGCTATCCCCATCGGTATTATTGCTGATCACAAGATTGCTGATATCTAACGCATAAAGCGGCATGGCTAATAATAAAACAAGCCCCAGAAAAACCAGTGATTTTATTGAGAGGGTCATTTTATTTTCACCTCGATGCTACGCTGGGCTTGATCGATACCTGCGCCACATTGAGCCGTGCTTTTTAAGGTAAAAAGATTGTTAATATTGCTGCAGGTTGTTGTCACGCTACATTGACTAAACGCCGGTAAAATAAGGGTTTCAGCAACACAGACATTGCTGTTTAATATCTTATAGGCATCAATCTGAGCTGCCGATTCGGCTGCATAAAAAGCTCTGGCGCTATTAATACTTAAGCCATAGCTTATCGCTGAGGATTCACGTAAACGGCCCATGGTTGCGGTGATTAATGCCAACACGGTGATGATAAATATCGCCGCAGGCAGCGCAAAACCTTTTGCCTTTTTGTGACTAAAGTTGTGGTTAAGGGCATGATTAAGGCACATTACGCATTTGCACCTCGGTGTTGATGGTGTGGCTTTCATTATCACCAGCAAACTGCAGCGTAAAACTGATCTGCACTACCGCATTACGAGTGAGGGTTGCCGTGTTATAGCTGAATAAGCCGCTGCCATTTTGAATATGGCTTGCTAAGACCTCGGCAGTAGCGGCATTAAAACTATCACCGATATTACTATCAAATCCGTAGAGCCTGTCTCGTAGTAATAATGACCCGAAAAAACAATAAATCACCGGCTGTTCAATAAAGAAAATTCTGTTTGTCGGTGAGGTAGAACTGAAGCTGAAATCGGTTGCCAAGGTGAATGTATCGATGCCCGAGGTGGTGGTGCTTGCGGTGATTAGCGGTGATATTTGCGCCGTGCCAGAAGCTATTGGCAGTGTATAAAGGCTGGCTATATCGATGGGATAAACTGCAGCCCGATGTGCATTGGCAGTTAATGAATAGCTGCTATTTTCTATCGCTGTAATGGTGGTGTTATTGCCTGGTAGGGTTATATATTCAGAGGCCGCTACGGTGGGAATAAACTCGATACAGCTATTCGTGTTATTGATGCGTACCGAATGAGGCAGGGCTGAGCGAAGTTGACGGCTGAATTTTTCACTGATAATCCAGCCGGTGGCGGCGAGTTGCTGGCGTTGTCCGGTGTTGATTAAACCCTCAGTGCTGCGGCTGATAAATAAAACCGAGCCTATGCCTAAAATACTGCTAATCACGATAACGATAATCAGTTCAATCATCGTAAATCCGTGTTGCGCTTTGGCTAAACTGCGCATTAGAAGTTCGCCTTATAAACAGACAATGTAAAGCTGTTAGCGGCAGCGGGTGAGGTGACGGCCACTTCAATCAGTTTGATATGATTGGCTGATGCGATAGCAAATTGGCCGCTGATGCAGCTGATGTTGATCGCAACTTGATAAGAGCCATAGCTTGCCATCGTCACGCCGTTGATATCCAGTGGTGGTGCATCCACAACACCGTGATAATCATCAACATCATCAAAGTCATCTCTACCACTCTCGCCGGCATCCAGGCCGGAACCTGTGGGGCAGTTGATACTGGCGCTGATAATGGTGCCGCCGCCCAAGGGGCTGTTTTCATCAAAACGTTTACTTAAAATTTCATCCACATACATCTGTGCCAGATTTAATGATTTACGCTGCAATAACGGATCTGCAGAGCTGCTGATATTGTAAGACCAACTTTGCATTAATGCGGCTAAGGCAATAGAGACAATGCTGATGGCGATAATCAACTCAACCAGCGTCACGCCTTTTTGTTGCCGCTGTTGTCTTAGCCACTTTAATCCCATGGGCATAACCCCGTCTGCGCAAAGGCATAACCGGAGGTAGATAAGCACAGGGTTTGAGTGTTTGTGGCGATAAAGTCGAAGCGGTAATTGATGGTTCTGGGATTGAGGTTGGCATTGCTGTCCAGGTCAAATGTTTGACTGCTGGGAAAAACCACACCGTTGAGAGTAAGGCTGGCGGCGTCGCGTTGCATGGCATTGGCGTAAATGATTTGTGCAGGGTTTTGACATAGGTCTGATGTTCTAACACCTTTGCAAATATCAATCTGCCATTCATCGGCGGTTTGTAATAAACGTAGGCTGATAGGCAGGCTATCATCGGCATTACCTAGGGCTTGTTGCTGGGCCAAAAGAAAGCTGGCAAGCAGCTGGTTTTTGGCGCTTAACACGCTGAAGGCATTATTGCTGGCGAACTTGCCACCGACACTGACACTCAAAATGGCCAGCAACGTGATGACCATAATCAGTTCAATCAGGGTAAAACCACCTTGTTTTAACCCATCCATGATAGCTGTAATTTAGCAGCCGGTGACGACTACGGTAATAACCGGCGAGGCATTGGTATTGGCTGCATCGTAATTCACCGAACAGTTGGCCGGAGTTGATGCCCCCTTGGCTTGAATTTCTACATCACTGCTCGCAAGCGCTCCTGTTGTGCCTCCATTGATATGAAAGTCGGTGGCATCGCTTAGGGTGGTAGAGGCCGAAACTTGCGCGGCGGCAAGAATGCCTGCATCGGCACCTAAGGCTTGAGGATAACCATTAATTATTGCAATGGTTGTTCCCTCTATAGAGATGGATGTGCTACTTGAATCGCCTTCTACAAGCCATTGTGCGTGTGCGATGGCCGAAGCTGACCGAATCGCGGCACTGACCCCCTCAATGGTTGAAGCTCTGGCTTGCCCACCTAAATCGGCAAAACGTGGCAGCGCAAAGGCGGCTAAAATACCGAGTATGACAATCACCATAATCAATTCAATTAACGTGAAACCTTGCTGTGATACGTTAGAAGGCCTTGTATGTGGCTTGCTCATAAGCATTATCCTTAAGCAGTTAATCTCGGGTTGATATTCATTACAGCTGTGTGGAAACTTGCCCGTTACGGGCGTTATAAATAATGTAACTGCGGCTGTCTTTAACGTTATACGTATATTTGCAATTACCCTTGAGGGCTTGGGCTAAATACCTCGATGTTTTTTTGTTATCTACGGATACCTTGGCTGCGTTGTTAGTTAACAGCGCCTGCCAAATTCTTACGCAGCGCTGAGCACTGTTGATTTTAGGGCTGTGTATAGACCGTGTTCCCCTACCTGCATCGGTTGGCCAGCCTTTGCTTGAGGTGGCGATATTGTCTTGACCAAAACCTTTTACATGATCCAGCGCTAGCGTTTGTCCATTGATTAGCCACTGCCCCCTTAACATCACCACGGCAGAAGCCAGGGCCGCACCGGTACTGGCAACGGAGGCTTTATGAGCATCTTCTTGCAGACCCGTAATACGGGGTAGGGCCACCGCAATTAAAACGGCGATAATGGCAATGCAGATAACAAGCTCTATCAATGTGAAACCTATGCTGTGGCTATGTGTTTTTACCCGGCTTAAAATTTTTAGTTGCTTGTTAAAAGTGTAGTTCATCGTGTTTTTTTCGTATTGAAATTTTTTTATAAGCACTTTCATGCCCATTTAGCATCAGCCTGTCATCGCCGAACCCAGATTCCACATCGGTAAAAAAACACCCAGGGCCAGAATTAAAACCATGAAACCTAAAAAAACCAGGATGATAGGTTCTATGGCATCGGCCAGGGTTTTTAAGTCGTAATCAATTTCCTGTTCGTAAAAATCGGAAACATCATTGAGTAATACATCCAAAGAGCCACTTTCTTCACCCACACTGATCATCTGCAGGATGAGTGGGGTAAACATTTTGGTGGCGGCTGCTGAGCGGGTTAAACTATCCCCACGCTCTACCCCACGGCGCATATCTAAAATATGTTGGCTGATATAGCGATTACCCACAGCACCGGCAACAATCGTTAAGGCCTGTAATACCGGCACACCGGATTCGGATAACATCGCGAAGGAACGGGTAAAACGTGATAGCGCGGTTTTATTAAAAATATTGCCGATAACCGGCAGCCTGAGTTTTTTTTCATGCCACCACAGCTCTCCAGCACCGGTTTTTATAAAGTGTAAAAAACCAAAAATAGAGCCAAATACCAGCATCAGCACCAACCACCAGTAGTCGACGGTAAACTGAGATGTGGCCATCAGCACTTTTGTCGGCAGCGGCAGTTCCGCACCTAATTTGGCAAATACATTGGCAAAGGTTGGGATCACAAATAAGTTGATAATAAACATCGCGATGGCCATCGCCGAGGTCACCATTATTGGGTAACGTACGGCCTGAGTGATGCGGTTTTGGGTTTCTCTTTCCAACTCAATATGGTGAATCAGCTTTTCAAACGCATCATCGAGTCTTCCGGTACTTTCACCGACATGAATCAGGCCGATAAATAATTCAGAAAATATGGCCTTATAATTCGCCATCGCGCTAGCCAGCGTGCTACCGGTAATCAGGCGGGTATTGATATCTTTCAGGGCGTTTGCAAAACCTCGGTGTTGATGATGTTCGGCTAAACCGGCTATAGCCTGGATAATCGGAATGCCTGCACGCGACAGCGCCTTCATCTGACGGCAGAACATGGCCAAATCATCTAACGAGACTTTTTTTTCGGGCAATAAATCGGCCAGATCAATCGCGTTATTTTGTTTTTCAATCAGCGGTTTAATGGTGATTGGCGTGATGTGCTTGGCCATTAATTGGCCGGCTGCCGCCTTGCTATCGCTGGCGTCTAACCGTCCTGTAACCGCTTCACCCTCAGGGTTTTTACCGCTATAGGAAAATGCGGCCATATTCAGACCCTGTCATCCAGTGTGGCGGTAATTTTAAACACTTCCTGTAAAGAGGTTTTACCGGCTCTGGCATATGACAGAGCATGATGGCTTAAGCTGGTAAAGTGTTTATCATTTTGTGCAGCAAGGGTAAAACCTGCGGCATCGTTGGCGCGTAATGCCTGCAACATCGGTTCGGTCATTTCTAATAGCTCATATATGCCAATACGCCCGGTATAGCCGGTGTTATTACAGTGATGACAGCCCGTGCCATGTACAAAACCTTCAGCGCTTTCATCGTTACTCAGGTGCTTTAACCAGATTTTTTCCTGTGCCGAAAGGTCATAGGGGCTTTGACAAAATTCACAGACTTTACGCACTAAACGTTGGGCTATGATCGCTCTTAGAGACGAGGCCACAAGGTAGGCATCGCAGCCCATATCAATTAAACGCATCGCGGTAGAGATGGAATCGTTGGTATGCAGCGTGGATAAAACCATGTGGCCGGTCATAGCTGCGCGTAAGCCAATTTCTGCGGTTTCCTGATCACGCATTTCTCCCACCAGGATAATGTCAGGATCTTGGCGTAATGCAGTACGTAAAACTCGGCTAAAAGATAGATCAATTTTTTGGCTGACCTGTACCTGAATAACCCGCGCCATACGGTATTCGATAGGATCCTCAACGGTGATGATTTTTGTTTCGGCCTTATTAAGCACATTTAAGGCTGAATATAATGTAGTGGTTTTACCAGAACCGGTAGGGCCGGTAACGAGGATGATGCCATTGGGGCGCTGAATCAGGGTTTTAAAGCGGGCATAAATATCGTCGGGCATACCCAGGGTTTGTAAATCTAACATGCCTGCCGATTGATCCAAAAGACGCATGACCACACACTCACCATAAGGTGTAGGTAAGGTAGAAAGACGAATATCGATATTTTTATTCAACACCCGAATATTAAAACGGCCATCTTGGGGCAGGCGCTTTTCGGAAATATCCAGGCCCGACATAATCTTTAACCGCGACACTAAGGCTTGAGCAATGCGTTTTTCTTTCATAACCTGTTCTTGTAATTCACCATCGATACGCAGGCGCACCCTTAATACCGTATCACCCGGTTCAATATGAATATCGGAGGCGTTAACCTGAACCGCGTCTTCAAAAATACTCTGTAATAAACGTACCACGGGGGCATCGCTGGTATCACTGGAGGTGGCAATAGCGTCTAAATCAAAGTCGCTGGCCTCAAGTTCTCCTTCTAATTCGGTGGCGATGGAGGCGATTTCATCCTGGCGTCTATACACTCTATCGAGGGTATTGATAAGTTCATCTTCACGCACAAAGGCCGGATTAACCGGCCGTTTAAGCACCCGCTGTAATTCATCGATGGCTAAAATATCTAACGGGTCTGACATGCCTAGCAATAAACCGGCCGCTTCCTCGGACAGAATAATAGCTCTATAACGTCTGGCTAATGTTTCGGGTAATTGCAGGATTAAATCGTTTTTTAATTTAAACCGTATCAGATCCACATAGGGATAATTAAAATGTTTGGCCAGGGTTTGTAATAATAAATTTTCGTCGACATAGGCCAGGTCCACCAGAATCTTACCGATTTTTTTGCCGGTACGTTTCTGTTCGGCAAGTGCAGACATTAACTGATCATTGGAAATCAGTTGCTTGGATACCAGTAAATCCCCGATGCGAATTTTTTCAGCCATCGTCCCCATCCTGGCGTTCTTTAAGCATTTCAAATTCGGGCATATACTGGCGTATATAGTCTTCTTCGTCTTGCCAAAATTCCTGATCGGTGATCACGGGGCGTAACATAATCACTAATTCGCTTTTGACTTTCTTTTCTACTTTTTGGCGAAACAGTGCACCTATCCACGGGATGCTGGATAAAAAAGGCACACCTTCGGTGGTCACTGAGGCGATCTCCTGCATCAATCCACCTATCACAACCACTTGTCCACTCTTGGCTTTAATCACCGAGTCGGTTTCTCGGATGGTGCTAAACGCCAGCGGGATGCTGATCTGGGTATCGCCTATGCCGATATTTTTAATTTTTTCCTGTACCTCGGTAATGGTGGGGTGTACATGCAGAATGATTTCATTGTTATCACTGATATGGGGCGTAACATCCAGCGCTATCCCTGAGAAAAAAGGGGTTAATGTCACCTGGGGTGTATCGCTGGTGGAGGTTGATGTACTGGTGGTGTTATTGGAAATGTCGGTGACAAAAAATTCATCGGTGCCAACTTTAATCACCGCTTTTTGATTATTCAGTGTTGAAATTCTGGGGCTGGATAACACCCTAGCATCACCGTGACTTTCTAATAATTTGATGACCGCATTGAAGCTGGATAAATTGGCTCCCATGGTAAAAAAACCTTCGATGTCATTGGCATCAAAGTCGGTTGGGCGCAAACTGCCCACATACTCCTTGTTGCTGGCGGTTAAGGAACCGTTATAACCGACACCAAAATTATCCCATTGAATGCCCGCTTCAAAACCTTTGCTGAGCCTGACCTCAATAATTTTGGATTCAATCACCACCTGCCTTTGTAAGCTAAGTTGGGCTCTTTTCAGGTATTCTTCCACTGCACGCAGCTCCCGTGGGTAGGCCCTAATCACGACGATGCCAGCCAGTGCATCAACCACAACTTTACTGTTTTTAGCATCCCCTACCAGCAACTTAAGAATATGTTCTAATTTGCCCCAGAAATCGGAGTTAAAGGAGGTATTCACTTCGCTGCTTTGCACGGTTTCGGTTGTACGATTACTGGAACTGCTGCTGCCTGAAGATTGGCTCTCATCGGAGCTTGATATTTGCCCTGAGCTAACAGACATATTGGATGTACCCTGGCGATTTACATTCAGGTAATTAATGCGGAATAATTTATTTTGTAATTCTTTAGGAACAATCTGATAACCGTAGCGTTTTTTTAAAAAGTCATATTGATAGACATCTCTAATGGCTGATAAGGCTTGATCTAAAGTCACTTGTTTTAAGTTGATGGAAATATGTCCAGACACATCGGGATGCACCACCATATTGATTTGTGTACCGGCTACTAAACTCATAAAAAATGTTTTGGCAGGCACGTCTCTGGCGTTTAAATCAAAGCGCGTTGTTTTTTGTTTTTTGGTTTTTCTCTGTTTTTTTGCGGGCGAATCTGTCTTGATTTCTGGGCTGTTGGCAGGTGACGTTGAAGTCGAGGCGGGGAGCTCTTCTGTAAGTGTGTTTTCCGATTTTTCATTATCTTTAATATCACTGCTGCTACAGGCGGTGAAAAAACCCACCGTAAAAAGCAATGCAAGATTAAGAAAAAGTCTTTTGGCTAACAAAGCGCATCCCTCTGAGCATATCCCTTAGTAGCTATGTCATACTTCAGCTTAATATCAGCTATGTCACACTTCAGCTTTGTCTTGTTTTGAGCATAGACCATATCTACCGCTTTGTTAGCGGCTGATCTGAATCTTGTCTTGATTTTGCAGCAGGAATAACTGAATGTTCTGGCCTTGATGATGAACAATAACCTTGTCATTTTTCACCTGTATCACTTGCGTGCCAGCAATCCAGTCCCCTTTTTTTACCATTGTATTATTGATAATGGCATAGGCTATTTGATTCTTTTGTAAGATCATCTGCAGTGTTAGCGTCGGAATGTTATTGGCAGGTGTTTTCTGTGTCGTATCGCCGTGGTGTGCAGGAGGTCGGGTGGGGTCGGTAAGTGCCAGGGATTGACCGGAGATTACAGCCGATAAGAGGCATAAACCCCATCGCAGCATTAATTTAATAAACACCGATCAACTCCTTGCTAGTGCTTAACGTAAACACCTGCAGATTTAATGTCGCCTTGGGGTAATCTTCAACGGTATAGACTAATGCGTTCCAATACAGCTGGCGAGCATCGGCTTCTACCGCGCTTAGGTATTGATGCATATTTAAAAAAGAGCCGCTAAATTGCAGTTTTAAGGTATGTTGATAGAGGCCGCTGGCTTGTAAATTCTCCTCTTGGCCTAGCATAATTTCTTGCGCTGGCTGCGATTGCACCTGCATTAAATGCAGACCAGATTGGCGTTTAAATAAATGGGTTAATAGCTTGGGCATTTGACTGGGATCAATCAGCTGTTCTGTGGTAGTAGAAATACTGCGTTGTAAGGCTTTTACCTGTGTAAATAAGGTGTCACGTTTTTGTTGTAATTTAATATTGGGGTTGCGGTGAATCTTTTGCGTCAGTAATTCGATTTGCAAGGCCAGCGCATCGTTTTTCTGGCTTAATTGCAGCGATTGCTGCTGGCTTTGTTGCAGTTGCTTTTGCATAGGCGTAATAAATAATGTGTCGGCAAGCACCAAGATAAATAATAACAGTGTGATAAGAATAATGCCTCTTTCTCTAACGGCCAAGGCGTGAAGACGTTTTTCTAACAGCGTGTATTGAGTTGCCACGGTGTTCATTATGGCTATGTTCATAACGCCGCATCCTCATTGGAGGATTTGTTGAGTTCGTCTTTGCTACGTCCCAGCGTGAAATATAATAGGCTTTCATCGTCAACGTCGTAGTCAATATTCATCACGGTAAAACCGCTACCACTTAATGCATTTTGCTTTTGTAAAGCCTGCATATACACAGGCAATAATGATGCGTCTCGAGTATTACCCGAGATACCATAATAGTTATCGCTGCTGAGTATGGTAATTTGAGTTAACCAGATGCCAGGAATATGACTATCGGCCAGGCTGCTAAGAATGCGGGTAAATGAATAATCCATTTTTTCTTGCTGCTGCTGTAAATAATCCTGAATCAAGGATTTATTACCTAAGGTATTTTCCAGCTCTTGAATACGTTGCTTTAATTTTCTATCGATAGGAATAGGTTTATAGCTTTTTTCTAATACCGCTAATTCAGACTGCAGCTGTTGCTGAATTTGTTGCTGATTCAGCAGTGTCTGCTGTTGTTGGTTTTTTTGCCAATCTATCCAGCCACTAAAACCTGCAATGGCCGTCGTTAGGCTGATAAGCAGCGCTAATATCTGTGCCAAAGGCAGGGTGATAACTTCAGGCTGAAATTCCTGTAGATAGAAGTTAACCTGTTGATCGTTGTTAAACATGGGCTGTGCCCATAGGTTTTTTTTCACTTGCTGCGAAAGCCGCTAAGGCGCTGCCTATGGAAAAAACGGCTGTTGGTTGGCGGGTATTTTCTGTGGTGTCGATCAGCGCGTTTATTTGTAATTGCTCTACCACACAGGGTAGCTGTTTGTTTAATGCCGGTATAATGCTGGATAGATCCTGCGTGGGTAAAAAAACAATACGTGAAATAGCCGATTTTCCCAGCTGACTTTCATAATAATCCAGCGAGCGTTGTATATCCAAGGCGAGATTATCAATGATGTCGGCCTCAACATTGGCCTCGCTTATGGTGTTATTTAAAACGGCTTCAGGTATGTCATTAAATTCCAGGTTTTCATCAGTTGTTAACTCATCATCAAGTGTTAAGGTGTTATCTGTAGAGTTCTGAACGGCGGATGTTTGTTCTGTGATGCCTAATTCCTGTAAACCCACTGAAATATTACGGCTTAAATAGAGTTTACCGTTTTCGGTTAAGTTGATCATGCCATCATGTTCACCCAGTGTGACCAGCGCAATGCCGGTATCGCTTATGGCGGGCATAAACTGTGTATAGGCACAGCTTGAAAGTTCATTGATGCCAATGCTTTGCAAGTTTAAATCACAGCTTTCTATTAACTGAACTAAGTCTTGCACCATTTTTTTATCAATAATCGCGGCATAAATCATATTCATACGACCTCTATAAGCATCTTTGGCCAGGCGAAAAGCATCCACAATCACTTCGTCTAGATCTTCTGAAATCAGATCTTTGACCCGCCATTTAACCGCATCTGTTAATTCATCATCTTCTACATCGGGAGCATCCACTAACATCAGTTGATAATACTGTGATGACAGGGTGATATAGGTGGGTAGTCCCTGCAGTTTGTTTGCTTGTATCAGGGGGGATAGGCAGGCTTTATTAAAGGCTGAAGGTTTTTCA
This sequence comes from Pseudomonadales bacterium, assembly GCA_013215055.1. Lineage (GTDB taxonomy): Bacteria > Pseudomonadota > Gammaproteobacteria > Pseudomonadales > DT-91 > CAKMZU01. The sequence goes on from JABSRQ010000017.1 coordinate 37,885, forward strand.
CAGGCGCTGAATCCGGTCGCGATTAAGCTTGGCTGAGAGCTGTTGTTAGTATTACAAAGATGGCTGAATTCAATGCCAGAAGGGGAAAAAGCCAACCCGAGATAGTGGCCCTCTTTACGTTTTTTTACACCGATGAGCTGTTGTAGAAACTTGAGCATAAGCGGCTTATTGGCGTCTGGCCATCCATTGTTTTCCCTTTTTTTCAGTGTAGATCAGAACCTTCAATTGTCACTTTTTCAGTGTTTGTCTTTGTTGATTTTTGTTTCCCGGGTATGAATATTGGAAATCAGGGTAGATACCTTTATGCAAATTTCGGCGATGCTACGATAACGATTGGCGATTTCGTTGATGATGCGGTCATAGTTTTCTACCGAAATACTGGGGTCATAAGTCATCAGGAAAAATTTTTCGATCTTCTCCACTTCATCATTGTAGAAACCGATATTGGCTTTAACTTCCAATAAATCTGCCTGAAAGGGCAGATTAAATGACTGCAGTTTATTCATATGTAATTCGGTGAGATGAAGATAATGTTTCTTCAGGTTTTGCGCGGTGATGCCTTCGGCCTGTTGTTTAAGGCAGTGTTCTTTAAAGTCTTTGTCATCTAACGCTACAACCATATTGAGATAGCTGATGATGCTCTCGGCCGCACTTTCTTCGGGGAATGCACGGAATTCGGCCAGGCACCAGATAACAAAATCTTTATCATAATTACCATAGCGGGCGGTGAGTAATTGAGCCGCACAGAGAAAGCGAAACTGCAGATTTTCCAGCTCTTTTAATAAGGCATTTAAGACATCGTGTTGATTAAAGTCGTGTTGGAAGCGGCTGATAATAACCGGGCTTAATACACCCAATAACCAGCCTAAGATCAGAGAGGCGATTTCCATAGAACAACTCTCCTTGTTTTTTTAATGTAATTGAGTACCGCTAATAGCAGGCTTTTCACCTGCGGTGATTTCTAAAATGGTTTTTAAGCCCAGGTGGAATTGATAGTCCTGGCCTTTATCGCAGTAGTTAAAAAAGAATTGATTTTTCTCACCGTTGTAGCTGCCAGCGTAGCTGCCTAAATGGAAGTGATCTGTTGGGCAGATCTGTTCCCACTCTGTCTCGCTAAAGCCCTTGGCCTCGATTTCAAAGCAAAGCATTTCAAAATCATCGGTGATAGGTATTTGCATGTTATGAATTCCATTTTTACGCCAATACATCCTGATTATGAGCAGTATAGACAAGTATTTACTTGGCGAGGTCTATTTTTGAAATCCAGCTGACTTAAGCGGTGACGTTATTGCTGGGTTAAGGCTTTTAATAGCTCGCTGCGATAGAGGTTGAGCATCTGGTTTTTTTGCTCATAGATGTGAGCATGATCGTCTGAATATCGGGTTTTCAGGCGTTGATCAACACAGAATATAGAATCTTCTATATTTTGAATGGCTTGATGTAAGCGGTGTAATTGACGCTGATGTTTTGCCGCTAAATGGGCAGGCTGTAGTTTATCTACAGGTTTACCTGCCGGATTGGTTTGTTGATGATGAACATGGGGATGTTGATAAGACGTTTCAGCGTGTTCTACAAACATAATACGGCAGCCTGTGAGTTTGAGAGTGCCGTATTTTTTATCATGTATGACTACGGCGTTAAAAAAGTTATCGGCTGTAGACGCTAAAACTTAAATAAATTTTGCCTGAAATTACGGCTTCAAAATTAAAATGCGGGCTTCGGTATAATCCGGCACATGTTTCCAGGCTTTGTGGTAGTCATTCCAGCCATGATAATAGCCGCTGAGTAAATCCAATTGATAGGCGTTTTTTTCAAAGGCGCCGCCGGTATCGGCCAAAATCACCAGACGATGTTTTTTCTTACCCGCGTTAGTGGTTTGGCTAAGCAAGATCAGCTTGCCTAAACCTAATAGCTCCATATCGCCAGCGACGGTTACCTGGGGTTTAATTAAAATTTTATGGTTGGCATCTTTGCCATAACCCATCACGCCGTTCATCTCTTTGAAGTACCAATAGCGCTTTTGATCTTCCTTTTTAAGGTTTCTATCGTAGCGGTAATCGTTGTTTCTATGCACATTAAAGAAGGCCTTGCGGGTACCCGTACGGGTTCTTATATCAACTCTGACCGTGCCCTGCATCAAGCTGTCTTCCAAATCTTCACGGGATAAATAGACCAATGGTGTGGCCAGTTTCTTTTTCTCTAATACGCCGCCTAGAATTTCTTGTTTGGTATAGCGATAACGGGTTAATTGCTCTTTGTTAGCGGCTGCCTGTTCAAGGCTGAGTTTTTTTTCATCTAGCGGCAGGGCATAAAGTGCGTAGGGCATATCGGCGGTGGGAATGTCCGAACCCTGGGCTTTCTTGATGTAATATTTGGTCATCAAGATTTGATCTTTAGGCAGATTTTTTAACAAGGTTTTTTGTTGCTGAAATTGTTTGGCTTGGCGGGTATCTGGCATCCAGCGAATACTGTCAAAATGTTTTTCTAAGAAGGCTATATTTTGTAGGCGGCTGGGGCGATTAGCCTGGGCATCTTCGAGGCTGGTTTGGCAGATGAAATCCAGGGTTTTTTTAACCCGGTAAACCGAGATGCCCATCGTCTTAAAGATACCGGCATGATTGGCATGGGCATCATACGATGCTCCCAATGATAAATAGGCCGACGTGCCAGTAGCGACCTGACATAAAACATCATCGGAAAAAGGCAGGATTTTGCCTTCTGTAGGCAGTGTATCCGCTTTAAATAAATCTTCAGTTGCTGAATTATAGGCCATCACCGGCAAGGCTAAACTGAGGCTAAAGTTCACTATCAGCAGAATCAATAGAGATTTAAACATGGCAGGCTTTTCCTTGATGGCCGATTATTCTTTTTTTTAGGCAAAAAATAACCAGGGCTAGCCTGGTTATTAAGAGTTCAAAGCACGGCTTATCTTTGATAAGCCGTGTTTAGAAAGAGCAGAAATTACTTCTTCTTTTTCTTATCTTTCTTTTTTTCTTCTTTGTCGTCTTTCTCTTCTTTATCGTCTTCTTCTTTCTCGGTCGCAGAAGCTTCAATAGCTTCTAATACTTTGTCGTCGATTTCCGTCAACGCTTCAGCATCTTCTGCTTTAACCGCATCGTAAGCTTCCAAGACTTCACGGTAAGCCGCTGTAACTTCAGCAGCTTGATCGATGACTTCTTGAGACTTCTTGCCGTCAGATTCCAATTGTTTTTTGTCTTTACGCAGCGTTCTAGCATCGCCTTCGGCGGCTTTACGTGCGTTAGACTCATCCATCTTGTCTTTCTGAAGCTTCTTCAGTTTCTTCACGACATTTTCTGGCGTGTCGGCTAGAAGCTTGGTGATGGCCTTAATCTGGTTTTGTTTTTCTTTAACCTGAGCTTTAACTTTTTCAAGCTCTTCTGCATTAGCAGAACGAGCTGCGTTAATACGCTTCTCTGCAGCTACTGATGCGTCTTTGGCCTTGGCCAAAGCGACAGTCGCTTTATCATTTAACGCTGCAGCTTCCGCTTTGCTGCTTTCGGCTTGAGCTAATTTCTTTTCAGAAGCAGCTGAAGCTTTTACTAATTCGGATGATGCACTGCTGGCTTTGGTTTGCGCAGACTTTAATGCTTCTTCAGATTGAGTTGCTGTTTTAACGATTGCGTTAAGAGCAGATTTGAGTTCGTCGTTTGTACACTTGGTGCTTAAACCCAGTGTTTCTGCGACGTTACTCATCAGGATTTGTTTATCGATCGCAATTTTTTTCCATGCACCTAATTCGATTTCTAAATCAGCCTGATCCACTAAATTCTCCTCTAAGAGATTGGTAAAATATGTTTATGGGTTTGAATTTTAGGGCGCATATTATGCTCGAAAAAGATAAGAAAGGGCAGAGCTGATCGAAAAATAAACGAGAAAAAAGGCATAAAATGGGCATTAAAACCGTTTATTATCATTTTTATTGATAACGTAACTCTACCTTATCAATTTCCCTTGTTTTAAATGCTGGCATATGATGATTTCACTTTAAGCACAGACGAAAAAAATTGACCGAGGAAAAGATGATGGTGGCCATGATTAAAGAGAAAGTAACCGCCGTGCAACACTGGAATGATTCATTATTCAGTTTTAAAACCAGCCGTCAACGTTCCTTTACGTTTGAAAATGGTCACTTTGTGATGTTGGGGCTGGAGGTTGAAGGTCGCCCTCTGATGAGGGCCTATAGTATAGCCTCAGCCAATTATGAAGATGAATTGGAGTTTTTCAGTATCAAGGTGGCCGATGGAAAATTAACCTCGCAATTACAGCATATTCAGGTCGGTGATGAGATTGTATTAAGTACTAAACCTACAGGCACCTTGGTGGCCGATCACCTATTACCGGGTAAAAACTTATATTTGATCAGCACCGGCACCGGTTTAGCTCCGTTTATGAGCATTATTAAAGATCCTGAAACCTATGAACGTTTTGACAAGGTGATCTTAACCCATGGCGTACGCACGGTCAGTGAGTTGGCTTATAGTGATGTGATCAATAATGAATTACCGAATAATGAATATTTTGGTGATCTGATTAAAGATCAGCTGATTTATTATCCAACCGTGACCCGGGAGGCTTTTAGAAATACCGGCCGCTTAACGGATTTAATCAGCAGTGGTAAATTGTTTGCCGATATAGGTTTGCCTGCCGCCAATCCTGCCACCGACCGATTTATGATCTGTGGCAGCCCTAGCATGTTAAAAGACACCTGCGCCATATTAGATGGCATGGGTTTTGAAGAATCCCGACACGGGAAGCAAGCGCACTATGTAGTGGAGCGGGCTTTTGTAGAAAGTTAAGTTAAATATCTATCACCCAGCTGGGCAATATTTGCATTGCCCAGACTTCCAATATTCTATCCCAACCGGTTAAGATAAATAACGCGACGATTAATAGCGCCAGGCCCATCAATAATTTGCCAAACTTGGCCGAGCTGCGAAGCCCCGCCAGACTTTTACCGGCCCAATAACCGATGCCAATTAAGGGCAGGGCGGTGCCAAGGCCAAAACTGAACATCACTGTAAAGGCCATCAACATACTTTGGCCTGTAGAGGCCAGCGCTATCGCCGTACCCAAGGTTGGCCCTACGCAAGGCAGCCATACCAGGCCTAAAGACAGGCCAATAACAAATTGTAAGGCTGTGCCTTCGCCATTGGCCCCTACACCATTCACTAAAGATGTGGGTAAGTGGCTGATCAGGCGTGAAAGCAGATGATTAAAGCGGGTTGATAGCTGCTGGCTTAATAACATGACGGCCATGATAAATATTAAGATGGCCGATGTGGTACGTAAAATATCGGGTGAAAGGCCAAGGTTTAATAACAGATAGGTTAATACAGAGCCTGCCAGCGCAAAGCTTAAACATAAACCTGCAGCTAAATACCACAGGCCCAATACCGAACTGCGCATCGCCGATGCGGTCACTGCCGGGATCATCGGTAAGACACAGGGGCTAAGCAGGCTTAAGACTCCGGCCATAAAAGCCAGTGGTATGGATGTGAATTCCATATTTACTCTACCTTGGCCTGATTATTCACGGCAGGGAGATATTTATTTAAGGCTTTTTCAATAACCCGGGTGCGAGTTTCTGCTACAGAAAGCCATTGCTGTTGATGATGTTGGTATAAAAAGAGCGTGGACTGACGCGGCGCTTTGAAGTGTCTAACCCATTTTTTATTGTCGTCAAAATCCACCACCATCACCTTAACTGGGCTGTTGGGGTTTTCATCAAAATAGCGTTTAAGGATAATTTGCTGACGTTCACAGGTAGGGCACCAGATGGCATACACATCGATAAGCACCGGGATACCTTGATCTTGAAAGCTTTTAAATTGTTTTTCATTAAACGGCATTTTATCTAAAGCCATCACATTGAGGCTGAATAATAGAAAAAAGCTGAAAAGAACTTTTACCATGGTTGAACTCCTTATTTAAAGATCGTTTGCTGTCAGAGACGTTTGTGAAGCTGTGTTGTTACACATTCATGTGAATTTTTTTTGGCCAGCGATGTAAGGCTTACCAGCGTGCAGATAGCTTGAGCCCTAAAACCTGACGACTGATGATGGGGCTTATGGTGATGACTTTATTGTCATCGAGATAGGCGCTGGTGAAATAGAGGCTGCTTAATATACCTATGGCCGCGCCAGCTGCGACATCTTCCCAGGCATGTTCATCGGCATAGACGCGGCTATAGGCCACCCAGCTGGCTGCACCATAGGCGGCTAAGCCGTAGCCTATTCCATAACGTCTATGAATAAAGCTAGCGCCTGAAAATGCGATGGCGCTGTGGCCGGATGGAAAGGCCTCACAGCATTCACCATTGGGGCGTTCTTTATCAACCGTGTGTTTTAATAACACGGTAACGGCAGTGGTGGTGACTATCGTGTTGGCCAACTGCCATGTGCCCTGATAATGCTGTTGCGCATTGTTTTCAACCCATAAGGTGGCAGCCAAAGCGGTGGCAGGAATCGCCAGCCGCAGAAGATCGCCGCCGGTTTCAGTTTTGCTGCTGGCATACAGTGGAAGGCTAAAAGGTGTTAATAAAAGGCAGCACAGTTTAAATAACCGGACTTTCATCTTGGTGCATCTACATCAGCCAAGGCATCACGGATAAAACGCATAAAGACTTTGACCCGTTTAATATTGCGCAAATCTCTATGCGCAAGCACCCATAGTTGTTTACCGGCCAAGGTTTTTTCGGCATTAATAATGGCAAAATCGGGGTAATAGTTAGTGATGATCTGCTCGGATAACATGCCCGCACCAATGCCGGCTCTAACGGCCGAGATGATGTCGGAGACACTGCTGGTTTGCATCACCACTTTGGGGTTCTTGCAGTGCTTTTTTAACCAGTCGTATTGAAAGCTATCATCCAAGCTGCGATTAGTTGGCCGCCAGAGTATCCAATCATAATCTTCAAACCTTTTTGAATCTGTACTTTGCATCAGTGTTTGACTGACATAGGGGCGAAATTGAATCGGTTTAAGTTGATGGCCGATTAATAATTCCTGTGGTGTGTCGGTAAACCGTATCGCTATATCGGCTTCATGACGGTTTAAATCAACCAACTCGGCTGAGGGCAGAATATCTAATTCTATCTGCGGATATAATTGGCGGAATTGGGCATATAAAGGGTATAAGTCGATGATGCCATTACCTGGCTGTGTGACTTTTAACGGGCCGGATAAGGCCTGGTCCTGATCTTGAAAATCTCTTTCAATATCCAGTGTCAGCGATTCCATATCCTCGACCTGGCTTAATAATTTTTCCCCGGCGGTGGATAATACATAGCCACTTTGCAAATGCTTAAACAGTTTAATGCCTAATTCCGATTCACATTGCTCTATGCGCCGCAATACGGTGGCATGGCTGACATTGAGTTTTTTAGCGGCAGCAGAGACGGTGCCCGATCTGGCGACTGCCAGATAATAACGTAAATTATCCCAGTTATTCATATCTCTCCCATTAGACCTATGCCACTTTTTATTCGCTGCCATTGTTCATTTTTAAACAATGTAAGTCAATGGTTGTTCAATTTACGAATAATGGCAGCTGATTTACAGTGATGACACATTCATTAGGGAGAACACCATGAAACGATTTAGAACTATCAGCGCTTTTATCTGTGTGATGTTGGCGCAGGGTCTATTGGCCGATGACAATAAAACGATGCAAGTTAAAAACGTGGCTGCAGCCACCGAGGTTATTATTTATCGTGCGCAGAAGGGGCGCGACTTGCGCTCAGTCTATTTCAGAATATTCGCTGGCTCCCAACAACTTGGCAAGCTCAAAGCGGGCTCTTATCAACGTGTATTTTTAAGCGAAGGGCGCCATAAAATTCATAGCAACGATAAAGCCCGATCCGGTATTTTTATTGATATTGACGAAAATCAGGCATCCCCCGTTTTTATTCATACACAAATACAAAAAAAGGGCAGCGATATAAAAATGCTATTTAAGCAGGTAGAGAGGGATGAATTTAAGCGGGAAAGCCCTCCATTATGGGCCCATTATGCTGAAGAGCAGATTGTGCTGGAAAGTCCGATAAATTATTGACTGAGAATCTCCAGGCTTTCTGAAATTTAACGGAAGCCTGCCTTAAACCGCTCTTAATGCAAAACAATAATGATGAATTTTTATGCAAACTGAGAGGCTTCTATATAGCAATTTGAGTGCTAAAAGTTTATGCTCGCCAACCGTTTGACGACATGCCCGTACCTTGGGTATTGAAGTCAGCATATAGCACAACCCATAATAAGAGCTGTTACGTGTTCAAAAATAATCACGATATAATGCCGGTGGCGATCATTTTATTGATCTCCCTGGTCGACTTTACCCTTTATTTTGCCGTCGATAGCATTGCCTTATTGGCCCTGTACTGGTTTGTGATGATCATTCCCAAAGGTAAAATCTGCGCCTGGAATCATAATCATCAACATACGATGACGTTTAAATCCAAGGCCATGAATCGCTTTCTTGAATTCTTTTATGCACTGCATACAGGCGTGACCAGTAACTTATGGGTATTGCACCATGTGCTTGGCCATCATAAAAATTACCTGGATCAAGAATTAGATCAAAGCCGCTGGACGCGCAAAGACGGCACAAAAATGGGTGAGTGGGAATATACCTTGAATGTCTTTAGCACCGCTTATTATCGTGGCTTTCTGGTGGGTAAAAGCCATCCTCGTGCGCAAAAAATCTTTATTCAATACGGCCTGCTGACGTTGGCGATTGTTGTGGCTTTGTTAATATATAAACCACTGCCTACACTGCTTCTGTTTATATTGCCTATGATTTCGGGTTTGTTATTAACCTCATGGGCAACGTATGAACATCATGCCGGCATAGAGACCGATGATCATTTTGAAGCGTCTTATAATAACCTCAACCCGATTTACAATTTGTTAACCGGTAATCTGGGTTATCACACGGCTCATCACTATAGTCAGGGCACACATTGGTCAAAGTTGCCTGATCTACATGAGACGATTAAAGACAAAATTCCTGAACATCTCTTCCGTTATAACGCGCTTTAAATATTGAGTTAAAACAGGCTGTGTGAAAACACGGCCTTTTTTATATCATATGTTCTCTTAAACCTGGCGTTCAAACCAGCTCTCTAAAATAATCACCGCCGATTGTGAATCGATATTGCCTTTGCTTAAGGCTTTATAACCGCCGTGTTCAAATAACTCCGCTTTTGCAGCCACGGTGGATAAACGTTCATCGTGTAAGACTACCGTACAGCCAAATCGGCCGTTGAGTCGGTTAGCAAATTTCCTGCATCTTGGCGCGATGCTTTCTAATTCATTACCGTCTAAATCTAATGGCAAACCCACAACCACCAAATCGGGTTTCCACTCATTAAGAATTTTGCCTATATCGTCCCAATTTGGAATGCCGTCTTTGGCTTTTAATGCGGTTAACGGGCTGGCCGAGGCGGTAATTTCCTGACCAATCGCTACCCCGATGCTTTTAGTGCCGTAATCAAAGGCTAATACACTGCGAGAACCTTGCATAAATGAGATTTCCCTTTGCTTCAGTCTTTTTTATTGATGCTGATTTCAAGGTTTTTGCAGTCTCCTGCAAACCATTTTTGCACATATAAACTGCCCACAATCGGCGCTTTACCGGCCTCAGGTACTTCTTTGTAACGTACGCTATTTTTGGTTTCTTTTTCTATTTCAAATTTAACGATGACTGTAGACATGGTTTTTTAGCTCGGTAAAAGATGGCTGGCATGATAGCCGAAATAAACGCCAAGCTGTCAATATTTACGCAGTTTTTGGGCAAGCTGATTTTATTTGGTCTATTCTGTTTTTTGATAACTTTCTCGGCAATGGATGCCGTTAAAATCAAAGGATGTGATTTATGTTTTTCCTGCCTCAGTACCTGCGTCAAATCGGTGTTTTTTCTCAAGTTTTATTGCTGTCTTACCTGTTTTCTGCCTGTGTTGATAAACCGCTGGCTTTTCATCTTGAAGTTGCGGTCATAGGAGCCTGCGCCGATGGGGTAGATAACGACCATGATGGCTGGATTGATCTGGCAGATGCAGGATGCAACGATAGTTCTGATGCTGATGAAGGTGGATTTTCAACTACCGCCTGTAATGATGGACTGGATAACGATGGTGATGGTTTCGTCGATGCCGATGATAAACTCTGCCACTCAGCGGTCGATGATTCGGAATCAATAGGGTTGGGTGATGTGTTAATCAGCGAGTTTTTGGCCGACCCCGAAGCAGTGACAGATGCTGAAGGTGAGTGGATAGAACTGTATAATAATAGCCATGAGGCGATTGATCTTACTGGTTGGATCCTTAGCGATAATAGCCGGGAGCATGTGATTATCGGCGCCTTATTCATTCCTGCTTTTGATTTTATTGTATTAAGTCGCAGCGAAAATGGGGTTAATGGTCTTCCTGAACTACAGGGCAGTGATTATATCTATAGTACATTGCAGCTGACCAATAGTGGAGGCAGTGTGAGTTTGCAGACCTCAGAGGGCGTGCTGATTGCAACCTTGGCCTACGATAAAACCCAGGTTGCCACAGGAAAATCTTGGGGCTTAGACGGGCGGTTATTTCAAAGCTTAACCGTGAGTGAATTAGCCCAGGCTGCACGGCAGAATAATCGACGTTGTTTTAGTCAAACCGTGATGTTTTCTGGCGCTGATAGCGCAAGCCCTGGGGGTATTAATGATGGCTGTTAACCGCTATGTATTGGTGTTAGTTGGCTAAAGTCTTTATCGCTGTTCTGCTTAAAACAAAAATAAGATAATATGTGGCTGATAAGACGATTAATAATGATAAAAAACTTATGTCGGCCAGATTTATTACAGCGCTGTTTTTTGCGTTAAGTTGTAGTTTTTACAGTGGCTTTGTATCAGCTGGCGCAGAGGTGTCGGTAGGTCATGGGCAAATAACCGCATTATCCCCCTATCTTGAATATGCCATTGATGAGGGGGGCGAGATCAGCGCCCAACAACTCTATGCTAATCAGCATGATCTGCAGTTCCAGGCTGTGACCAGCCAAAGCATGCCGGCACTTTATAAAAATATCTGGTACCGCTTCAAGGTTAAAAATACCAGCGCTAATGATCTGGTCTTGGTGGTGAACTTTGATGAGCTATTATTTGATGAGCTGATTTTTGTTTATCACTTTCAGGGTGAACTTCTGCAATTTAAGGCCGGGCTGAATCACCCCTTTAGTCAACGCCCTATTGATTATCGTTATGTGGCGATGCCGTTAAAAATAGCCGCCGAAGAGTCACAAACCGTCTATTTCAAAATCTATTCCTCACATATTCCCTTGGTGGCTCCGGTTATTGCGCCTGCGCTTAAATTTGCCGGCATGGTATCTACCTCAACCATTGTTAATCTGTTATTTATCGGCATAGGCATTGGCTTATGTATTTTTATGGCGATTTTTATGCCCATGGCCATGGCGAGAAGAGAGGCCTGGGGCTATATCGCCTATGTGATGGCGACCACGGCGGTGATCATTTCGGTGAGCGGCCTGTGGCAATTTTTTCTGCCCGACCACCCGCAGTGGCATAAGTTCTTGATGGTGGCCTTATTGGCCATTAATTGCATCAGCAACTTAACCATGGTGAATGCTTTTTTTGAGGTACACAGACGTAACCCTCTATTACATAAATGTTATTTAGTGGCCTATGTTTTTTATGCGTCGTTTATCTTTATCTATCCGTTTGTGGGTGGTTATGAGACGTTAATGCTGCCATTAATCGGGTTTACATTGCTGATGTTTATTTTCTTGTTTGGCACGGCGTTGATGAAATACCGCCAGGGTTATTCCAATGCCGGTTTATTTTTATTTGCGATGAGTATCTTCTTTGTCACCTGTACCTATGCGGCTTTAGGCGGCGAAGGTTTATTGCCGTATAACGCGATTATTCGTCACAGTGTAGCCTCCGGCATTATTATTCAATCGGCGGTGGTGTGCCTGGCCATTGCCAGAAAGGCCAATGCCGAGAAAAAAATCCATGAAAATCTGGCGAATGACGTGGCGATTGCCAATGCAGCTAGTCGAGAAAAAAGCCACTTCCTGGCCACCATGAGCCATGAAATTCGCACACCTGTGAATGGTGTGTTAGGTATGGCGCAAATGTTACAGTCTACGCAGCTGAATGTGGAACAGGCGCATTATACCGGCGTGATCTTAAACTCAGGCAATACCTTATTGGCGGTGATCAATGATATTTTAGATTTCTCTAAAATAGAGGCGGGCAAGATGGAGTTGGAAGAAACTCCGTTTGATTTACAGGAAGTACTCACTTATACCGAGGCCTTGTTTGCCCCACAAGCAGAAGCAAAAGGCTTAAGGTTTATCATTAAACGGGATGAAAACTGCGTAACTCAGCTATGTGGTGATCCGATACGGCTACAGCAAATTTTAAACAATCTGTTGAGTAATGCGTTTAAATTTACCGAGGCGGGCTCTATTACCGTGGCGATTCGCAGCCATGGCATGCCTGATGACAAAGTCAGCCTGTTTTTTTCGGTGCAAGATAGCGGTATAGGCATTGCTAAAGAGACTCAGCCACAGTTATTTAATGCCTTTACCCAGGCCGATAAGTCCACCACTCGCACTTACGGTGGTACCGGCTTAGGTTTGGCGATCAGCCAGCAGTTGGTGCAGTTGATGGGCGGAGAGATTGGCCTGATCAGTGATACCCATCAGGGGGCCGAGTTTTGGTTTACCGGCATCTTTAAAATCTCGCCTGCCTCTGAGATGCATGGGGCGAATGAATCGGAAAACCCTGTGTTGACCGATAAGCCTTTAAATCGCAAAGATGCAGCGCCGGTAAAACTATTGATTGCCGAAGATAACCCGATAAATCGGCAAGTGATTACCGCGATGTTAAACAAGTTAGGCTTTGAAGCGGTTATTGGTGAGGATGGTGTAGAGGCGCTGCGCTTATTTGAACAAGCCCCTGAAAGCTTTGCTGCGATTTTGATGGATTTGGAAATGCCTAATAAAGACGGTTATGCCACGGCGATGGCGATCAGGGCGATTGAACAAGAATTAAACCTGGCACCGTTACCTATCATCGCGTTAACCGCCCATGTGATGGAGGCGAATATCAACCGCTGTTATGAGGCGGGCATGGATGAGGTGTTAACCAAGCCGATACAATTAACCCAACTGATGAAAACGCTTAACGGTTTTGGTCTGCAGCGATAAACGTTGTCAGTTCCATCACCTTATAACCTTCGCCGTTTTTTTTAAGCCTTAATATAACCCCGCGCTATCAATTTGAACGTCATTTGATCAATCAAACATGTAGTGTAGGTGCCTGATTTTTAAAGTATGTTTTTCTGCCCTTAGGCGGTTTTATTCAGCGATTGAATTCGTTAAGATGCGCGCCCCACAACGATGGAGGTGGGGTGATGACGTAAAATCAATCGCAGTATTTGCAACGCCGGGATGGCCAAACCCTTTTAAAAAACATTGAGATGTTGTTTGATGGCACTATTAAATAAAATTCTAACGGCTGCATGCCTCGTTGCTGCAACCACCTCTGCGGTAGCCGATACCATATCCCTGCGGGCCGATTCCTGGTATCCCTATAATGCTACACCTGGCGCTAACAAAGCCGGTTATATGATTGATATTGCAACCCAGGCCTGGAAAGAAGCCGGTCATAAAATTGATTACCAATTAATGGATTGGGATGCCAGTTTGGCTAATACACAATCAGGAGAGATCGACTGTGTGGTGGGCGTGTTAAAATCAGAGGCACCCAATTTAATTTTTCCTAAGCAAAATATGGGCCTCAGTGATATCGCATTTTTTGCCAAGTCGTTTAAATATAACTGGAAGTTTAATGGCGTAAGCTCATTTAAAAATATGTCTATAGGTGTGGTTGAGGATTATAATTACAGCGATGATATTGATGTTTATGTCGCTAAAAATAGTAAAACCGATATGGTGCACGTTGCCAAAGGTGAACATCCGCTAAGTGATTTAATCAATTTATTAGAGCAAGGCAAGATTGATCTGGTGCTGGAAAATCCTGCAGTATTTAAAGGCCAGGCACGTAAGATGAAAAGCCGCTTAAAGTTTGAAAAAATGGATAGCCTGGGCGATGCTGAAAGTATTTATATTGCTTGCTCGGCAAAAAATAAGCATTCCAAAGACTATGTCAGATTGATTGATAAAAAATTGAAATCGTTGCGCAAAACCAATCAATTAAAACCGTTGCTACGTCGTTATGGTTTAAGAGATTGGCAGAAATAACCCCTGCCTCTGTTTGCTCTGCTCAGTCTAATCAGGCTGAGCCTCTATTATCTATCTCTCTTCATTTTTTACAGTCTATTTTCACATAGGCCCGCTTTCCTAATAAAAGTGGATAGCTGTTTATTTAGCTATAGATGCTTGGCTTATGGCGCATAAACCTCAGGCATGCAAAAAGTTGGGTGTATTAGCTCTTTGAGTTTATTCACGTAATATTACTAACATCCTATCAACTAGGAATGCCTTTTAAGCAGGGCGTTTATCATTTCATATTTTCCTTCAAATGTTTTTTTACATGTTTATGCTTTAGGTGTTTGTGAAAACGAGTATCGCTTGCATGGTATTTTTCCGAGTCCATTTGTGTATTTACCTAGTATCTAACAAATTAGATAAGTTTGTTATGTCTCACCCGTTTGGGTGATGGAGAAAAACTAAATCCTGTTTAGAATGCTGGCCTGATTTGGTTGCAAGTGGTGCAACCCAAACTCGGTATGGTGGGTTTCTAGGATGATATTTTTGCCATGCTTAAGACAAGTGTAACGGATATGTTGATCGCAAGTTCTAACGATGAAGCCAGTGAATTGGCTGAAGATAACTATAAACCCAGCCACCCTAATCCCCGCTATCCAAAGGGCTGGTACAGCCTGTGTTCTAGCAGTGATTTAAATAATAAAAAACCGCTGCCGTTAAGTTACTTTGGTAAAGAACTGGCAGCCTTTAGGGATGAAAATGGCAGAGCCTGTGTCAGTGATGCTATCTGCCCACATTATGGTGCCAATCTGGCCAGAGGCGGCAAGGTGGTGAACGGTGAGATTCAGTGCCCATTACATGAGTGGCGCTTTGATGGCAAAGGAAAATGCTCACACGTGCCTTTTGCTCAAGGTACACCTTCTAGTGAACGCAGCCGTTTGAATATGTATCCGGTGCAGGAGATAAACGGCCTGGTTTTTGTCTGGTATCACCCACAAAAATCCGCACCAGAATATGATATCCCAGCCTTTGAAGAGGCCAGTGGCAAAGGCTGGTTGAAGATGAAAAACTTCCGAATGAAGTTTCGCTCACATGTGCAAGAAATGCGGGAAAATTTCTGTGATGAAAGCCATTTTTCAGTGATACACGGCCAACCCAAACCGGCGAGCCTACAATGGCAAGCGGAGGGTGCTTTTGCCAAGGTCACATCCAGTGTTTATTGGCCATTGATGGTAGCTTTAGGCTTGGGAGAGAATATCATTTTTTGCTGTGAAGCCTCCATGATTGGTCCCGGTTTTATGGTGGTTAAAACCTCGGGTTTATTCACCGTTTCCGCCTTTGCGTTGACCACCCCCATTGATGAAACCTGGTCTGAAATGCGCTTTTATACCACCGCTCAACGAGTGTGGTGGCTGCCAGGTATGGCTTGGTATGCACATAGGCTGTTGCGTAAAACGGCGATTAAGGATTTAACCGTTGAAGGGGCGATCTGGAACCATAAACAATATCTTGAAAAACCTATTTTTCAGGCGCATGAGCGCAGCATAGGCAAGTTCAGAAAATGGTATCAACAGTTTTACCAATATAACGAGCCTGCCGAGGCTATTACTGAGCTTAAACAGAATGCCAATAAAAATAACCCCGCCTCTAACAACATCACATTGCTAGCCAGCTAAGATAAGGAATAACTATGAGTGATTTAATTTTTGCCAGCGACAGAACCGTTGAAAATAATGTGCATGCACCTAAGTGCCCGCTGCCGGCCCCGAACAGCTGGTATGTATTGTGTTTTAGTGAAGAGTTAAAACCAGAACAGATTATTAATCGCACCCTGGCAGGTAATGCCCTGGTGCTTTATCGCACCGAGTCAGGCCAAGCCATGGCCATTAATGCCCATTGCCCACATTTAGGTGCGCACTTTAATGCAGGCGGCAAGGTCATAGGGGAGAACATTCAATGCCCCTATCATGAGTTCCGTTTTGATACGCAAGGTGACTGTGTGCATACACCTTACGAAGGCTGTAAACCGCCGCCGGGTGCAAAGAATCGTGTCTGGCAGCTACGTGAACATAACGGCATGGTCTTTGTTTGGTATCACTGCGAAGGAGCCGAGCCCGATTGGGAAGTGCCTAATTTGCAAGATGATGAGTATCCCCGGGTTAAGTTTAAATCGTTTGTGGTGCGCAGCCATCCACAGGAATTTAATGAAAATGCGGTGGATAGCGGCCATCTTTATGCCATTCATATGTATGACAACACCAAGACGTTAGAGCCGGTGACATTGGAAGGCCCGCTGCTGTCGGCACGTTATGGATTACAGCGGCGCAAGGGGTTGTTTGGTGCTGAGAGTCCCTATGCCGAATTTAAAACCCATCTGTGGGGCCAAGGTTTTAATTATCAATTGTCCACGGTGCCGCAATATAATTTATTTGCCAGGACCCATGTTTTAGCGACGCCCACCGAAGACGGTTTTATGATGATACACCTGGCTGTTAGCCTTAAACCGTTAGACAACCCGGAGAAAATACACCCCTTACTGCGACTATTGCCCAAGGCTTGGGTGCATAAATTGGTGTGGGCCGGTTATATGAAGGAGATGGAAGCCGACCTGAAACAGGATTTCCCGATGTGGCAAAACAAGACGTATTTGGATAAACCGGCGCTGGCAAAAGGTGATGGGCCTGTTGCGCTTTATCGTAAATGGTCAAAACAGTTTTATCATCACACTGCAACGGAAAATAAAAAGGCCGCTTAGCTTAGCGCAGCGCAGGTTTAGGCCTGCGTGCAAGCTTGATTTTTTATTCATCCATAAGGGATTCATTATGCATAATGAAAAAACGATTCCAGTACATCTTGTAGAAGAACCAGCCACAGCCCAATACAGCAATCCACAAACCTCTTTTCCGCAGGCCTGGGTTTTTGTTGAAATATCCAAAAACGTAAACACTAAAAAACCGGTGACTAAAAAGTTGTTTGCTCAGGATGTGGTGGTTTATCGTAGCGAATCGGGAAAGGTTGCGGTGATAGATCCACACTGCCCACATTTTGGTGCACACTTTGGACATGGTGGTACGGTGAATGGTGAACTCTTGGAGTGCCCCTTCCACGGTTTTAAGTTTAACAGCGAGGGGCAGTGTACTAATAGCTCAGCCAAACATTGTCTGGCAGAGGATAAAACCGTATATCACTATCCTACCATTGAACGTGATGGTTATATTTTTTGTTATTATGATGCAGAAAAAAAACAACCCGACTGGCAGATTCCTACGTTCGAGTTGGAGGGTTATGTTCAGCTACTGTCACCTTTCCAACAAAGCTCACCTGGCCACCCCTGGGAGCATATTGTGAATAACATCGATTATCTGCATTTTAAAAAAATCCATAAAACCACACAATTCCCAGAAGTTATACAGGAACCCAGCATTGACGGGCATAGAGTAGAAGCCTGTGTTATCGCCACACAGGGCAATACACGGTATAAACTACGCTCTCAATATTTGGGGCTAGGTATTTTAAATCAGGATTTTCAACTGCTTAATTTTGATATAAAAGCCAAGTTCCTCACATTTTTTAGCCCCACGGATAAAAATACGCTTAACATTTCCACCCATATTTATGTGCAAGCGAGCAAAAGCAAAATTCTACCGTATGCGTTTTTAGTTAACCTGTTAAAAAGTGTCTTTTACAAAATGATCATCATGAATAACCGGGACGAATATCGGGTGATGAAAAACAAATACTATTACAACTTCGGTGAACACGGTTTAACGCAGGGAGAAGACCATATTAAAGATATTGAAGCCTGGGCTCAAAACTACTATGCATTATCGGGCGTTGAAAAATAATGTTTCCGCGCTTAAAAAGTATGAGTGCTGCTTTTATCATTAGCTGCTTATCTGCAAGCTAATAAGTCAGTAGAGTCCATTTTCAGTGCAGTGAGGAAATAGGGCTTAGTAAAAAATGATGATTTTTTAGGGGTGAACTCAGTCTGGAATTCTGGCTGCATCGCAAACCAAAAAGAAGTGCACCGCTCAGACAGATCTATCCTTGCATCGGAATGATTTGTAAGCGTGTGCGGGAAATAGACTAAAATGGCTTTATCAACGATGGAGCAGTCAATTATCAAAGACTTGTCCACAGCAGGGAGTAGGGGGGATGGTATTTTATATTTACGATCAGGGCAGTCAGATACAACCCGCCTGGACTAAAAATCCAGCGACGGGTTTTGTTGGGAAAACCACAAAAATAGCCACCGCCTCATAGGTTGCTCGACACACGACTGCTGACAAAAGCTTTTTGCTTAAAAAAAATGATTACGCCGATTTAAGTGATAACGATTAAAACAAGCGTTTTAACGTCATCACAGCGGCGCATATTATGTCGTCACCGGTGTTCAGCACCGGACCCAATACCTCGATTCAACAATTGTTTGAATGGTTTCAGCAAAAACGTTACCGCCATATTCCGATTGTTGATAGCGCCGCTCATTTAATCGGCATCGTGTCAGATAGGGATGCATTACGCCAATTATCCTCTGTGAAAGAAGCCGACAGTTTGGTGAAAGATTTTATGATCAACAAGGTATTAACCTGCACTGTGGATACCGATGTCTCAGAACTTGCCAAAACCTTGTTAGAGCAGCATATCGGTGCACTACCGGTGGTTGATGAACGTGGATTGTTGGTAGGTATCATTACCCGTTCGGATGTTTTACGTGTAGTACTTAACCGCTTATCCACCGAGTTATGGGTTTAGCTGTTTGCATCATGGATTAAGCGGTTGCTATGATGTGTGCTCTTCATAAAAGCAAGACGACTCACTGGAATGCATGATGACCGTACATAAACTTTGTAATGAAACTGATTTAAATATTGGTGATAAAAAAGCCTTTAAAATAGCCGATGAGCATATTTTATTATATCGCCTGGATGATGGTTTTTATGCCACTCAGGCCGGCTGTACCCACCTTTTTAAATCGATGGAAAAAGGCCTGTTAATCGATGGTGACAAGATTCAATGCCCTCTGCATAGAGCCACATTTGATGTGCGTACGGGAGAGCCGACATTATGGGCGCATTTCCCTCCCGGTATCCAATTATTAAATAAAGTGCGTAAAGAAAAACCGCTGAAAACCTATACCTTAAAAATCGATAACGGTGAAATTTCCGTCGATTTATCGGTCGCTGCCTAGATATTACTATTGCTAATAGCCTCTCTTAACCAAGAGGGTTAGCGTGCCGTCAAATCAAATAAATCAGGCTGTGCTGCCAATAACTCAAGAAATGCCGCCAGCTTCGGGGGTTTATTAATATTTTCCCGGTAAACGGCTGAGATGGTCAGCCCAGGGCTGCTCCACTTGGGTAAAACCTGCAGCAGCCTGCCTTGAGTGATTTCTTCATTGATCACAAACCACGGCAGCTGTGCGATACCTACGCCTGCGATTAAAACCTGTTTTAATGCAATCATATCGCTACATTGAAAAGCTGTGTTGGTGCTGACGTTGCATGTTTGTTGACCATTCACTAGGGTCCACTGCGACCTATCTTGGCTAAAAATTTGCAGGCATTGATGCTGGCTTAATTCCTGTGGATGTTTAAGGGCCGGGTATTGTTCAAGATAATCAGGGCTGGCGACCAAAATACGGTTGGAGAACCCCAGCGGTTTTTCTATCAAATCTAAATCCTGCTGCTGACCCATGCGAATCGCCAGATCCAGACCTTGTTTAAACAAGTCTTCAAATTCATAAGATAGCTTCAGTGAAACCGTCACATCTGGCCATTGTTTAAGATAGGGGGCAATAAGGTGTTTGGAAATATAACGACCCAATGCCGGAGGAGCCGCCAGGCGTAAATGGCCCTGAACCGTGTTTTGTAAACCCTGTACATCTTGCAGCAAATGTTGAGCATCGTTAATCAAGGCCGTGGCGCGGGCATAAAGAATATGGCCAGCTTCGGTTAACCGTACCACACGTGAAGAACGCTCCAGCACTTTCACCCCCATCTGCAGCTCTAATTTATGAATCGACTTACTGATCGCAGACTTGGGCATATGTAGGTTTTCTGCGGCCTGAGTGAAGCTCAGCGTCTCTGCCGTTTCAATAAATAGACGTAAGGCCTTTAAATCTATCGTTTCATTAATCATGACAATGTGTTTCTTTTTACGCTGTTGTTTCAGTTTATGCAAGGTAGCATACTTTCACGCAGTTAATTAATGTCTTATTAAATGCTCTATAAAATCCCAAGGAAAAAATCATGATCAAAGCGTATGCAGCAATGGAAGCCGGTGGTGAACTTCAACCTTTTGAATATGACCCAGGCCCTTTGGCCCAAGATGATGTTGAGATTGCGGTAGAATCTTGTGGCATCTGCCACAGTGATTTAAGCATGCTGAATAATGAATGGGGTTTTACCGAATATCCGTTTGTGCCCGGCCATGAAGTGATAGGGTCCATTGCGGCCGTGGGCGATAATGTAACAACCTTTTCCGTAGGACAGCGGGTGGGTTTAGGTTGGCATGCAGGCTACTGCAATACCTGCCCAACCTGTCTTGATGGTGATCATAACCTCTGTGCTTCTGCGCAACCCACGATTGCCGGTCGCCATGGTGGCTTTGCCGATAAAGTACGGGCCCAGGCAACTGCCGTGGTGTTATTACCCGAGGGTATTAATCCTGATTCAGCCGGGCCGTTATTCTGTGCGGGTATCACGGTATTTAATCCGTTACTGGAATTTGATATTAAACCCACTTCAAAAGTGGCGGTGATTGGCATCGGTGGCTTGGGGCATATCGCCTTGCAATTTTTGAATGCCTGGGGCTGCCATGTCACCGCTTTTACTTCCAGTGACAGTAAAAAACAACAGGCCCTGGATTTAGGAGCACATGCAGTATTGGATACCAGTGATGGCGATGCGTTGGCCGCAGCGGCAGGATCATTTGATTTCATTCTCTCTACCGTGAATGTCAAACTCGATTGGAATGCCTATATAGCCACGTTGGCGGTAAAAGGTCGCTTACATTTTGTGGGTGCCACGCTGGAGCCTTTAGATATCGCCGTGTTCCCGTTGATCTCCGGTCAACGCTCAATCTCAGGTTCACCAGTAGGCAGCCCAGGGGCGATTAAAACCATGTTGGAATTTGCCGCGGCGCATAGGATAGAGCCGATGACAGAAACTTTCCCGTTTGCCAAAGTGAACGAGGCGATGCAACGTTTAACCGAGGGGCAGGCTAAATACCGGATTGTACTTAAAGACTAATTTTCAGAGTAAACGTTAATAGAGCCTCTATGCATGTGTTGTATTTTTGCTAGCAAAGCCTGAGTGGCATTTGTTAGTAAAACCTGTACTCACGACACTCATTAGCTGCAGGCGCTAGAGTGAGTTACCAATAGAACTGCTGAGAGGCTTAAGCAGCCTTTCAACAGCAATTGCTAAACACACGCCAAAGCGTTTAAACGCATCGCCTAAAAGGTTTTGATTCAGGGCGCTTTAGGAACTCAAGCATCAATAATGAAAAGTACAATGATAACATTCAAATTTTGTCTCTAATTTTCAAAGTGAAATGGGCATGAAACACTATATATTCATGTAGATATCCATGCAGGCTTTAGCGATGCTCTTACTTCTACCTAAACCGGCACCAGCCAGAAAAAACACCTGAGAAAACCACCCAATACAAGCTGATACACGATAATTCCCTCGATTTAGATCGCTATTTATCGGAGCAAAGGAAATACTTGCCAGCTTATGTAAAACGGGAGTTTGAGGCCTACCTGAAATGTGGAAAACTCGAAAGCGGCTTTTCCAGTTAGTCCCTTCTGGATTAACTTCAGACTCATTAGAATTGCACACTACGGGTTTCAGGCAAATAGCCACACGACAATGCTTATGCTGTACTTCTAGCATTGAAGCCATTGGGGCTTATACCTATATCCCATCTCCGATGAGCCATGACGTGCATATCAGCGCTGATGTGCTATACCTAAAAAACTTTCCGTTTTTTCTTCTTTATTGAGATTTCAGAAATAGTCGCTAATTAATAAGGAGACTGTACCTATGGTTGTCAGTACGATTATTATCCTGGCGCTGTTTGGTGGCCTGTTTTACTTTAAGTTCTATCATCAAAACGGTAAAAATATTCCTGCCAGCCAGCTGCATAAAACCAGCGTGAATAAAGGCCGAAAAGCCAAGGCAAGTATGTATTCGGTAAAATCCAGGAAACAGGCGACAGACAAAAAAGTTAACGCCTATCATAGCGTTGAAATCCACCCTCATACCGGTAGCTGCAGTGAAGCCAAAGCCTTAAAAGGCAAGCTTTTTTTATCGGTGGATGCACCCGGTTTGCCGATAGATTTATGTACCCATAAAAACTGTCACTGCGATTTTATTCACCATGATGACAGGCGCGAAGTTGAGAGACGAAACGACATTGGTTTACAGCATAATATGTACGAAATTCAGGGTAAGGAAGAACACAGACATCATAAAAAAGACAGGCGTCAAAATTCCGTTTAAGTTATTGCCACGCTCTCAATTCTATACTTTAAAAAATGGGAGCTTTAATTGACCATAGCTGAGTAGCATTCTACTTTGTTCATTTCAGGCCGTTCGTTAATCCACATCGCAATTCTCACCATCAAGAATTATTCGAATTGAGACTCAATAGTCCTTATACCCCTACGGGTGGCTTTGGGTTACGAAAAAAAGACCGCTGATGTTGATCGATTACAAAACAGATCCATGCTCCAGTGTGATCGGTGCGTTATCAACTATGGTGTTGAATGGTAGACAGTTGAAGCTTTATTCCTG
The DNA here is from genome assembly GCA_013215055.1 of Pseudomonadales bacterium. Lineage (GTDB taxonomy): Bacteria > Pseudomonadota > Gammaproteobacteria > Pseudomonadales > DT-91 > CAKMZU01. The sequence continues at coordinate 60,938 of JABSRQ010000017.1, forward strand.
GTATGACAATGAGTGGGGATATGCCAATCGTGTTGCAGAATTAATGTCCAAAGTCGGTCAAATGGCTAAAGTCTAAGTTGTGACGATATTTTCAGAGCTGTCTGCGGATGTGCTAACCGGTAATTACTGGGCCTTTACCCTTACCAATGACGCGCCAGCGAATGCTGGTGGTGCTACATTTTTATGGGTTGGGCTATACCCCGCTACAGATTATCCTGCTATTTTTTATGAAATATTTGGCGTGATTACCCATCTTGTCGGTGGAAGGTTCAACGGGGGCGTTTTCCTGTCCAGTTATACCAGGGCCGATGATGCATTCTATGAGCGATAATGATCGCTACGCGTTTCATGTACCTGCTCATGGCGAGCGTATTAAACTGTTCTCCACAGGCTGTGGCGCGACTTAGAGTTGAGCAGAAAGCCCTTATGCCTTTGCTGAAAAGGCTGTATTTAATGCCCGCTTAAAGCATTGTAGAAAAATACAAGCAGCATAAAGCCAGCATTATTACTGGATTTATGCTTTTGGGCTAATAGGTTTTTTTGGCTGACTGTTTGCAAGTAATCGATGCATAACTGCTGGCCAGATATTTTCTACTCAATATGAAAGAAGCGATGTTTGTTGTTAAACCCGTCGGCCATCAGAGGGGCTAAGAATAATAAGCCAGCAGGGGGAATTACCTGAACTGGAATTATATTTTCCAGTTGCCATATTCTTTTTCAATCAGATGTTCACTCCACTCCACACATTTCCAAACGGTTGAAAAATTGAAAATTTCCCCGACCATCAATGTACGATTTTGGCCTTGAAGATTGTTGAGCTTTGGGTAAAAACCATCGTCCAGCTCTGCCTGTTTCACATGCGGGAAATAGTCCCAATGATGCTGTTGCAAAATTTCGACAAGTTCTCCGCCTTCCATCAGTTGTAAACTTTCTTGCAAACGTTGATGAATAATTTCATCACTTAATCCATCGGCTTGCACATAAGCCACCATAACACCGGTGTTGCCTTGCTGTGCTCCCCACATCATTACGTGGCCAGCATTCTCTTTGGAGAATGTATCAAGCTGGTGATAGAAGGGTCTGTCATAGTTGCCACGCACGCGGCATAAATAAGTGCGGTAATCGTAGGTCTGTATTTTGCTGAATAACGCATTCTCTGTTTCGGTGGTATCGAGGAAACTCTGGGTTTTTTGTAGTGCACAAGCGATAACAAGGCCATCAAAGCGTTCTTTGCTATTACCATGCTGGATAAAAACACCGTCCGATTGTCGTTCTATTTGGCTGATTGCGCTGCTATAGCGAATGTCAAAATCTTCAGCCACTTGATGCCAGAAATTCTGATAACCGTTGCTCATTGTGTAGATGCCTTTTCTGCGTCCCATGCCCCATAGAATTCTGGGTTCACAATATTTCAGATAATAGGCTGCGGATACCTCATCCGGATAACCGTAACCATAGGCCGTCATAATCATATCGGTATGATCGCTAAACTCGGCGCTTTGGCGCCTGCGAGTAAACTGTTTAATCGGGCGATGATCTTTGCGGCGCAGGCTAAACCCGGGTTGCTGATATTGACGTGGATAACGAATGGAATAATTAATCAGCTGCAATAATATACGCAGATGCCAACGTTTTCCTCGCTTGGGCATTTTCCCATCGCGGGTATAACGCGCGCCTTTACGCGGGGTGAAAAAGGCCTGTGTCTGCTGGGGCCATTGCTGGGTGAATCGTTGGTAGGCTTCATTGTGTTCAATACAGATAATAGCGCCCATATCGTACCATTTTCCATCAACCTCATAGGAGCGACACTGCCCTCCGGCGAAGGCGTTCTTTTCAAACACAGTAACGTTGGCGCCTTTTTTTTTTAACGCGTGGGCAGCGCTAAGCCCGGATGGACCTGCACCTATAATGGCGATATGGGGTGGATTCATAATTCCTACTGCATTGAAGGCCGATAAAAGGGCTACATTTTTATGTAAAACGATGGCTTTAGCAAAAATTATATCGATATAAGTGATACGGGGAAGGGGCGAAGCTATCTTGCTTGCTACTCATGATGATGATTAGCCATCATGAGCCTTTTGTATTCAGGACTGTGGCCGTAACAGCCTTCAGGCATTAAGGCATATATCGCAAAAAAATATTTTCTTTAGCTCTTATGCTATTTAGTTATTGTTTTGCTCAAAAACTATCTTTATATTGTTGCTTCTGCTCAAAGGATGATCAGTTGTAACGGAACAGCCTTTGTTACGGTATTCATACAATGTAAACAGTGAAGGAAAATTATGAAACAGGGATTAGTATTAATTGTTCTATTGTTCAGCATGCTGAACTTCTATGGTTGTAATAAGCCGGTTAAAATACCCGAAACGCCCGAAACGCCTGCGGAAGGTAATACTACCGTACAAGGTGTTGTCAGTGATGTCGCTGGACAGCCTATAGCCGGTGTGACGGTCTTCAGTAGTAAAGAATCAACAACAACGGATGAGATTGGCGGTTATTCGCTTTCTGCGCTAGTGGGCGAAGCCAGTATTACCGCACAGCTGAATGACTATGCGGATAACAGCCGTGTGGTCACTACCGATAAAGATCAGGCTGTTACTCTGGATCTGGTTTTGGCCAAGATTGATAAAATGGTGATATTCGATGTCAATGTCGGCGCTTTTATTACAACTAAAGGTGCATCGGTAGAATTCCCCGCAGCAGCCATCATCAACAGTGATGGTACGGCTTATAGCGGTAACGTTGTTGCCGAAGTCACGTTTAATCAGGTTACCTCCTCTGCTGGCAGAGATACTTTCCCAGGGGATTACATGGGGCTGCAAGAAAATGGTGAAGAAACCGTTTTGCAGTCATATGGCTTTATTGACGTCACACTGAAAGATGAGAGTGGCAATGCCCTGCAATTAGCCGATGGCAAAACCGCGACGTTAAGCTTTCCTGTAGATACCAATATAGGCACAACACCTGCGACCATTGCGCTGTGGTATTACGATACCGCGAAAGGCATTTGGGTAGAAGATGGTGTCGCCACTTATAATGCAGGCAGTAATAGCTATATCGGTGAGGTTTCTCATTTCACTACGTGGAATCTGGATGCCAAAGTTGAGAGCGCCAGCTACAAGGGTTGTGTTACCGATGTTAATGGCGCAGTGATCAGCGAAGCGCTAATCAATATTAGCGCACCGGGTTGGAATAAAACTTTCCAGAACCAGGATAGCGCGGGTGAGTTTGGTTTTCTCAATGCGCCTGCCGGCCTGGAAATGTCTATTACCGCAACGGTGGGTAACAGCAGTTCCGCAAGCCAGAAAATCACCCTGGCCGTTGAAGAAAATCATGTCGCCAGTGAATGCCTGAAGGTGGATGATACGGTTGAAAACCTGACGGCAACACTTTCCGGACAATTGCTTTATTCAAGCCCAGGTATAAGCCAGGTTGAAGTGATTTATGGCAAGTATTTGCCTTCCCAAACGCTGACCCTTGATGGCGCAGGTAACTTTTTATCCTCGGCCTTTACACGCCCTGCTGATAATAAAGTCACCGTAGCGGTTACCATCGATAATTTCAGGCTAAGTTATGATTATGTGCTGGATAAAACGCAGTTAAATACGCATATAGGCCTGATTGAACCTTCTTTGACCACAGTAACAGGCTGCGCTACGGATAGCCTGGCTGCAGCTGCTATGTACAGTGCTATTACACTGGATCAACACTTTCCCGCCGCCGATCATATTAATACCTGGAAGAGCCAGTATTTGACTTATACCGATAATGCGGGTCAGTTCACAATGACGTTGGCGCAGGATAATGCCAGCCATCAGCTGTTTGCTTTTAACGATGATCATAAGGAATCAGCAAACGGTCCTTCATTTATCGCCAACACCGATCAGATTACATTGCCTGGTTGTATTGAAACTTCAGCCGTACAAGCGGTGACGATTGAAGTCAGTATTGTTAATAGTGCCAATGTTACAGGCATCAGTATGAATCTTCTCTCCAGCGAGATGTCTGTTGCGGTAGACGGGGATTATGGTGATATCTCCCAAAGTATTAACCGGGCGGAGCCAGGATTCGATAGTGGAACATCGGGCTCATTTACCACAGATAAAGATGCGGTATATATTATCAGGGTATTTGGCAGTGGCAGCAATGGCAGTAATGATTTCAGCGGTGTGCAATTACAGGTGAAAGTGGATGGCCATTTTGATCAGTTGATTACCGTGCCTAGCTTACCTGTGCTTAATTATAGTGAGCTATATGTTTTACAGATCGAGGTCTTTAAAGGCGAGGTCACGGTTACATTACTGAATGTACAGTTTCAGGATTCTTAAGCGATAATTAAAGATCAATGCCAGGGCCTGAGTTTTCGGCCCTGGCATTTTTTTGTATTCCTTTCCTGTGTTATTCAGTTCCTCACTTCCTCATTAAAAGCTGGTAGCGCTTTCTCAACGGGCAAAGAAGCCATGAGTTAATACGCTTCGGCCAGTGGCAACTATGTATCTCCCTTATAGCGAAAGCTCCATGTGGCAAGTCATCAAAGACTTATAACTTGTGGTGAGCGAAGGTATAAATAAAATACATCATAATCGTAAAAACAAAGTATTTTTAGCCGCTTATAGGTAACATCCCGCGAGAAAAGGAATATTAATTATTTGAGTATCTGTTTAGTCTCTTGATGTATTGCATTTTCTGCGTCGAAAACACAGATCGTTCTTAGCTGTCTTAGAAAAAATCGATGGAAAGTACTCTTTCTGCCACATTGATATCACGCCGTTGGCTATTCTTCATTTGCTCCTTGCTTTGCTTAAGCGTTATCTTAAGTGCCTTGCCAGATCCCTAGCCCACGCGCATTTTTTGGCCAGGACAATGAAGATTTGAAGTCGCTGGAAGTTGCCGAAGATAACTATGGCTGGGGTAATACGGCCGTCATGATGATCGGGCCTAAAGATCCTGCCAATGACCGTATCCTGAGCCTGTCGAACTTACCTGCCTTACAGCTGTTAACCGATTAGGCCTGGCATATTCCGCATTCTGTTCGTATAGAGTCAATGACCAATTTTCAGCATACGATGATTGAAGGTGATGATTTACTGGTAGAGGATCTGGTTGAAGATGCCAGCACGCTGACAGAGGAAGAATTAGCTCAAATAACAGCAATTGTCTTGGCTGAGCCAAGCATGGTTACGCGGCTGATCAGCGCCAGTGGCAAATATGCTGCGGTGCATGTGAGCTTCTACTTCGATGTTGAAAATGAACAGCAGCAGGAGTCTGTCAGCGGTACCGCGATTCTGGCATTGGCAAAAGAAATTGAGCTGAAATATCCCGCACAGGAGGTTTATTGTTCCGGTACTACCATCAGTAATGTTGTTAATACGCAGGTAGCCGTAGAAGACACCAGCAAGCTTATTCCGCTGATGTATCTTGTGATGTTTTCCATGCTGGCTCTGCTGTTGCGCTCTCTACTTTCGATGTTAGCCATCTGGGTGGTTACCATCAGCTCAGCCATTGGCGCTGTTGGTCTTGGCGCCTGGTTTGATATTACCTTCAATACCATGACATTAACTTCTGTAAGCATAATTATTACCGTTAGTGTCGCTCATTGCGTACATATACTGGTGCATTTCCTGAATAGCTATTCTCACAAGGTGAGAATAAAATCATCGCAATGCAGGAAAGTCTTAGAGTCAATCTAAAGCCGATATTTTTAACCAGTCTTACCACCGCTTTAGGTTTTTTAACCATGAATTTCAGCGAGATTCCTCCTGCTGCAGGCTTAGGCAATGTTTCAGCCATGGGTGTAGGGTTGGCGTTTATATTCTCTTTAACCCTGTTGCCGGCCTTGTTGATACTGTTACCGGTTAACAATAAACCCGGTAAAGGCGGGGATATGTATGCGAGCATGGATAAACTTGCCGAGTTTGTTATTTCACGTCATCGCCCGCTTTTATGGGGCATGTTGGGTTTTTCATCTTTGATGGCCGTGTTAGCCATGCAAAACACGATTAATGATCGCTTTGGTGAAACGATAGAGAAGCCCAGTGAGTTTCGTGATGATAACGAAATGATGGACAGCGAGTTTGGCGGTGCTTATAACTTCGATTTTGATATGCATGCTGAAAATGAAGGCGGCATCTCTGAGCCCGAATACTTGCAAAATGTGGATGATTTTGCCACTTGGCTTAGGCAGCAACCTGAAGTGATCAGTGTTTTCACCTACGCCGATACGATCAAAAGGTTAAATCAGAATATGCATGGCAATGATGCTGAATTTTACCGAATCCCGGCTTCCAGGGAACTTGCCGCGCAGTATCTGTTGCTTTATGAAATGTCTCTGCCTTTCTTTGTAACATTGTTATGTAGCAGTCGGTAATGCCTGTCTTTGCATAAAGTATAACCTGGGCCCATTTACGGGCAGTGTCTAGGTATAAATCCGCATATAGGTACAGCCCTATTGAGCTCAGGCTGCCTGGTATTTTCCTGTGAGTCACTTCTGGATTAACTTCAATCTGCAGTTAGATTTATTAGAATTTCACACTACCGGTTTCAGGCCGTTAGCCACACGACAAGACTTATGCCGTACTTTTAGCATTGAAGGCATTGGGGCTTAATAAGCCTTTATACCTAAAACCAATTTTTTATATAAAACAATTTTCGAAATTACTGAACACTGTTTATAGCGTTTATTGGAAGAAAAATAAATACCTGTGAAGATGCTTAATTTTTCATTGGTATTATTCATTTATTAACTATTATTTATGGTAATCGAGCCATTTTTATTGGCAGATTCAGCATATCTTCTGCCATTCCTATTCCACCACTTCGATGAGTCATCGTAGGTGTTGATAAATGAAATTGAAAAATAAATTTCTGTTTATTAATACCCTAGTCATTTTATCCGTACTCATACTTTCGGCTATTACGATATATCAATTTAATTCGATTATGGACTATATTGCTTTTCGTCAACAGCTCACAACTATGCAAATATCGTTTGATCGATTACGCCATAATGAACTAAGTTATTTGGCCTATAGCGATAGAGAATCTGCCGATGACTTTCGCACCACCTATGTAAAACTTGAAAATAACTTACTGCAGCTACAGTCACATGCATCATCTCATCATTGGGACGATTGGGGCTTAAGCTTAATGTCAGTGAGCGTGAAAGAATATGCAAAAGCGTTTACTGATTTAAGTCGAATTCAAAACAATATAGGTTTAGATCGTCATGATGGGCTGCTGGGCATTTTAACCGATAAGGTTGAACTCGCTGAAACCCTGATTTTGAATGCTCAGTTAGACCTGCTCTATAAAGAAATGTTATTACTCACGCGTCATGAAAAAGATTTTTTGTTACGTCGCGAAGAACGTTCACTACAGCTATTTGATCAGTCAATTGACAGCTTTATGGACACATTAAATCAAGTTGAAGATCTAAATCTGAAAAAAAATATTTATGATGCGATGTCGGTTTATTTTAATAGTTTTAAAGAAGTTATTATTTTAGAACGGCAAAAGGGATTACAAAAAAATCATGGGCTCAGAGCCATTCTTATTGAAAATGTTCAAAAGAATGCCGAGCTAGTTTTATCCATTGAAAATAGCCTTAATAACGAGCTGGATAATGCCATTAAAAGTGGTTTTTATTTTTTGTTAGTCGCAACGATGTTGTTATTAGTTTTTATAACCCTGGCTTTATTAGGATTATCTCGTCGCATTAGCTCATCGGTATTGGCATTTCATCGTGAAGTTGAAGAACATGTGGATGATATATTTAGTGGTGGAGCTGATTTAGATAAAAAAGTAGATGTTCGAGGTTTCAGTGAAATTGAAGATTTATCGGCATCATTTAACGCCTTTACCTTTGCTTTGTCAGAGAAAGTAAAAGAGATTGAATTATTGAATCAATCTATTCAACTGGTTAAACAGGGTTTGGATAATGCGGCAATCCCGGCCTTGATGGTGGATAAAATGGGCCGTGTTTCGTATGTTAACTCTGCAATGTCAGATTTTATTGAAGAACATGCAGCGAGCTTTCCACTATCGGGTGATGAACTTAGGCACTTTCCGTTAAGTAATGTATGCCCAGAGGCTGAGAATATAGAGGAATTTTTCAGCTCGTTTTCTTCTCATCAACCCCGGTATATTCAGCAGGGTGATTTAACCATTGAATGGGATTTAACCGCGATAGTTGATGCCGATATAGAGGTTTATCATTACATTATTCAATGGATCGATTGCACTGCACGGATTAAAGCCGAAGCCGAAATTGAAACCATGGTGAGTGCCGCCCAGCAAGGTGATTTTTCGGTGATGATCGATACGGAAGATAAAAAAGGCTTCTATCTAAATATAGGGCACGGGCTTAATAAAATATCAGATTCTATAAACCGATCTTTATTGGATATTTCATCCGTGTTAATGGCGGTTGCAAGTGGTCAGATGATAGCGCCTATTACCTCCGAATATGTGGGTAGTTTGGGTGAGTTAACGCTGTCAATAAATCGCATGGTTAAACAGCTAAATACGATGGTTAAAGATATACATTGTAAAGTTGATGAGGCCAGAGCAGGAAATTTTGATGTGCCTATTAGCGAAGTGGGTAAAGAAGGTTTTTTCCTGCATATCACCCAGGCACTAAATGAACAGGGGTTATTAATGGGGTCAGCGATGGAAGAATTAGGCCGGGTTATGCAATCCATTTGTGAGGGGAATTTATTGATTAAAACCCATGATAATTATTCAGGTAATATGAAAATATTATTTGATATCAATGAAACCATGATTTATCGCTTGCAGGGTGTTACAGGTTTAGTGAATAACCTGGTTGATAATGCCATAGAGGGGAATTTTTCAGTACGCATTCCAACGGATAATCAGTCTGGATTTTATTTACATTTGTTTAAAGATCTTAATCGCTTAAATGATATCACCGAAGATGTTTTGTCTCAGTTTATTACGGCGCTGTCGTTGATGTCTAAGGGAGATTTAACCCATTTTATTGAAAATGATTATCACGGTATTTTTGAAAAACTAAAAAATGATACCAATGCTGCCAATGCTAATCTTGTGAAAGTGCTTACTGAGATTAAACAATGTTCTTCAGGGCTGAATTTGGCCGCCGAGGATTTGGCGGCCTGTAATCTGAATTTAAACCAACGCACAGAAAAACAAGCTAATAATCTTGCTCAAACAGCCTCAAACATGGAAAGAATGACAAGCACCATTCGCCAAAATACCGAAAGCTCAAAAAATGCCAGTTTGCTTGCCGATAATACTCGAAAAGTTGCAGAGGAAAGTGGTGTTATTGTTAAGCAGGCCATTGATGCGATGGCGGAAATTTATGAATCATCCAATAAAATTACCGGTATATTAACCGTTATCGATGAAATCGCTTTTCAGACTAATTTATTAGCATTAAACGCTTCGGTAGAAGCTGCCAGAGCCGGTGAACAAGGCCGAGGGTTTTCTGTTGTGGCTTCAGAGGTCAGAAATTTAGCCGGCCGCAGTGCTAATGCTGCCAAAGAAATAAAAGAACTAATTTATGACTCACTGCATAAAGTGGAAGAAGGCAAGGCCCTGGTTAATCGTTCAGGTGAATCCTTAACAAATATAGTTGATGCCGCTAAAGAAGTATCAGAGATTGTTACCGTGATCGCTACTGCGAGTGAAGATCAGGCGCGTGGCATTGTCGATGTGAATGAAGCCATCAACTTTATGGATACCATGACACAGCAAAATGCCACATTGGTAGAAGAAATTGCCTCAACCTGTGCGGTATTAGGCGATCAATCGGCTGACTTGGTGGAAAAAATAAACTTCTTTAATACCGGAAATGCAGATGTTGCTAAAAGAGCCGCGGCTGCCAGTCATGGGCATATACCTGCAGATCAAGACAATAATGACGAGTTCATGAGCTTTTGATCCCACGACAATAATAGAAAAATTTATTCATTTCAGCATGCCTCTTAGAAAGAGCGACTATTTATCTGTCTGCCAGTCTTTTAGGTCATACAAAACCAGTCTCATTTTTAATTCGCCCGAATTTCTTAGTTTTTCTATGCCCTTAGGCAGTATTTTGGTATAAGTTTTCGAATCTGGTTTTCTTGGTGAAAGGAAATATAGACTTTTGTATATAAAAGGCCTCGGGCTTAATAAGCCTTATGCCTAAATACTGCTTAGATGAATGGGGAGTTAAGGGAGGTGCCAAGGTACAGATTCCTATCATCACTAATCACAATAAAAAATACATCAGTTTCGGTAGTGACATGCCGCAACTGGTTTTTAAATACAATGTCATCGATGATGACAACGGGGCAACGAGGCTTTCGATATACCAAAAATTTATTTTCAATTTAAGCAGGACGCCAGAAGAAATTGATCCTCAACAGGAGAACGTGGATATTTGTCGATTCAGGTGATATTTTCTTATTCTAATCGCCCGTATTTACTTAACCATGGGTATGGTGTTTTTTGAATTGTAGCCTTATTGTCTGCACATTGAATCAATAATTAAACGTGCTGCTCTAGTCCGGTAGCCAATCAATGCATTGTTTTAAAGTATAGAAATACATACTTACAACAACCGCAACACGCATGTGATATTCACGCCGTGAGAATTTCATGATTTTTACTCCCGGCAAGTCCTAAGTACCTACATCCCTGTAGGCAATAGCCAGACTAGCCGTCCTTGTATGGATTGGCAGCCTATTTTTTCCGTTGCATGAAACAGACTCATGTTAGTCTTGTCCTATTCGACACGGCTAGAATGCGATCAATAGGCCTGTTTCTCTTCATATTCGTATGTGCACATTATGTCTAAGATTGTAAATAAAACGCCTGAAAAGCAGGCCGTCAGTATTGGCCTGGCCATTTTACTGGCCTCGGTGACGGCTCTTGCGCCTCTGGGCATCGATACCTATTTGCCGGCCATCACCCAGATGGCTACCGAGCTGGATACCAGTGTGCAAAGAGTGCAGACATCAATCTCGATATTTTTTATCGGCCTGGCTCTGGGTTTATTTTTTGGTGGGGCCTTATCCGACAGGATGGGGCGTAAACCTATGTTAATCATAGGTCTGTCAGGTTTTATGCTCAGCAGCCTGGCTTTGGTTTTCATCGAAGAGGTCAGCTTCTTATTGCCTCTGCGTTTTTTCCAGGCGCTGTTTGGTGGCCTAGCGACCGTTAATTCACCCGCCATCGTACGGGATAGGTATACCGGTAAAGACAGTGCACGCATGTTTGCATTGACCGGGTTTATTATGACCTGTGCTCCGCTTATTGCTCCGGCCATTGGCTCTTTGATCTTAAGTTTTTTCCCATGGCAGGTCATCTTCGTTTTTTTAACGCTGTATGCCCTGGTGATGATTTTAGTGGTTAGTTTTTATCTGGAAGAAAGCTGCGTGCCGGATAAAAGCCGCGATTTAAAACACCTGTTTTCCTCCTATCAACTGGTGATAAAAAACACCAAAGCACTGCCGTATGTATTATTAACAGCTTGCGCCACTGCCGTGATGTTTATCTTTTTAACTAATGCCTCCTTCGCTTATATGCAACTCTTCGATGTTAGCAAGGAGTTATTTCCGGTGTTGTTTGCCAGTAATTTATTGGTGATGATGGCTTTAAATCGCCTCTCATCTTATTGCCTGCGTTGGTTTTCACAATCACAGCTTTTACTGGCAGGATGTGTGTTACAGCTTTTGGCAGTGACGGCCTTTGTCATCGCCAATGTAATCGGATTGTCATTGTCGATGATGGTGCCGTTAATGATGTTATCTATAGGCGCGCTGGGGCTGATTACTCCCAATACCATGAGTTTATATATGCAATGTTTTTCCAGTGCCGCGGGTTCGGCATCGGCACTGATTGGTATTTTTAATTTTGGCCTGGGCGCCATCATGGGCACTGTATCCAGCCTACTGATTCATGATCATCTACTGCCTATGGCCATCTGCATGTGGGTGATGGCGGCAGTGGCCATGAGCATGGCGTGTTTACAGATGTTTAGGCGTTAGTGCATCACTTCATTTGATCAAGGATGATTAGAATCGCTTAGCCTCATTGTATTGCCAAGTCCGGTATCTATGTATTACTGGTAATCAGGAGTGACGGTAGATTAGGTTCATATAGCCACACGACAATACTTATGCTGTACTTCTAGCATTGAAGGCATTGGGGCTTAATAAGCCTTATTCCTATACCTCCTCACGTGATATTGGCGAGATGAAAGAATCGATGGAGTAAAAGCTAATCTTAATGGCTGCTTAAACCTCAGAGCAGCCTTATTACGTTAACTCATTCAGGAGAGATATACCTACACAAAACCGAGAGGATCTTCAGCGTCTACTGAATAAACTAGAAACAAACTTATGCGACCCATTTAGATGACATTCGCTAATACAATATGAACAAGACGTTTATATTTTTGAAGCAAGATGTTTACAAAAATTGATAGAGTCGCCGTTGTTTTTAGGGGTAAATATTTAGTTGAATGTCGTGAGCCTGCTAGAGTTAGAGAAGTCAGTTAATACATATTTCAGAGCGTTTTTTTGTTTATTTCCAATGTCTATATGCACGGTTTCTTTTATGCCGAATAGTTTGAAAATGCATCTAATCCCTTTAATATTAAAATTATTTAGCAGTCTAGCTGTTTTATGTTTTTCAGTTTTAACTTTATCGGATTCAATCAAAAAACCTACCGATGATCTAGCCAGTACCGGGCCCAGGATACTTTCTTTAGAAGAGCTTCTGCAGGTTAGAGTTTCAGTTGCCTCTTTTAAGGAAGAATCAGAATTAAACGCGGCCTCCAGTGTTGCCGTTATCGATGAAAATACATGGCGTCAATATGGTTCTAAAAATATCTTTGATGTGATGCAGTTTCAGCCGGGTATGAAACAATATCAGACCATCACCGGTGCTCACGGTTTATCGGTAAGAGGTTATACCAATTCATTGTCTGTAGTACGCGGCCATGCGTTATTGTTGGATGGTGTCTCGTTAACCACTTATAGCTTGGCAACAGGCATCTATGCCGGCTCCTATATTGATCTTAATTTAATCCAGCAGGTTGAAGTTCTGCGCGGGCCGGGTTCGGTACTTTACGGTTCGGATGCTTTTCATAGTGTTACATCCCTTAAATCCTGGGATTCAGATGTTGATGTCAATGAAGTGGGTAGCCGCCTAGGTAGTTTTGGTTACACCAGTAGTTTTATTCGTTCTGCCAAACAGTTCGATAATGATATAAAAATCACTTGGGGAGCAGCTTATACCTACAACGATGATTCATCGGTTAAATATCCCTATGAAGATGAAAGCAGTGGAGAAATCGTTGAATTAAGCAATCGTGAAAACGTGAAAAAATTATCTGGCATGATTAAGTTTATTTACCATGATTTTTCATTGTTGGCCCATGGCTTATCGGCAGAATTAGATGAATTTGTGGGTACAACAGAAGCAGATACCAATAAAGAGGGGCGGCGTTCTGGCACGGTAGATAATGCCTTGTATTTTGC
>JABSRQ010000169.1 GCA_013215055.1 Pseudomonadales bacterium
GCCGCGGTTGAACCGAGTTTGGATGCGGTGATGAAATAACGGATAGCCGTGGGGTAGTCTTGTTTAAAGATTGTGCCATCGTAATAACATTTACCGGTATTAAAGATGCCTGCTGCATCATTATTTCTGGCCGCCTTTTTGCTCATCTTACAGAGTAGAACTTGCAGCGGATTTTTTACATGGGCTTTTTCGGCGACACTATTAAAAGAGAAAAGCAGCAATAATATAAACGTGGAGTTTTGTAGCATGCGTGACATATCTATAGTCTCTCGAGTGAGATGAAATAAGGCATATTAATGGGTTTCGGCCTTGGCTTCTATATCGGCTGATTGTCCCTGGCGGTGAAATAGGGCTTTAATATCGGCGGCAACATAACACAAAATCGGGATTAATATCAGCGTAACTACGGTAGCAACCAAAACCCCGAAGGCTACCGAGATGGCCATGGGTTTAAGGAACTGGGCCTGAATAGAGGTTTCCAGTTGGATAGGCAATAACCCCAGGAAAGTGGTTAGAGAGGTTAATATCACCGCCCGGAAGCGTCTAACACCTGCATTGGCCACCGCATCACGCCATTTATCCCCCATCCTCAGCCTGTGGTTTATATAATCCATTAATACCAGGGCATCATTCACCACGATACCCGCCAGGGCGACAATACCGACGATGGAGATAATGCTGATCTCCTTGCCAAGCAATAAATGGCCAAGTAATGCACCCTGCAGACCAAAGGGGATGATTGCCATGATGATGACTGGCTGCCACCAGGATTTAAGAGGAATGGCGAGGGCTGCATACATCAGTAATAACACCATGGCTGAGGCGAGCAATATGGTGGATTTACTCTTGGCTTGTTCTTCTGCCTCGCCGGCTAAATGAAAGTTTACATCTGGGTATTTGGCTAAAATATCAGCCAAAGGTCCATTAACAAATGCATCGGTTATATGTGATGGGTCAAATCGTGATTTATCCACATCAGCCTGCACATTAACAATACGATGACGGTTGATGCGGGTGATTTTACTGATGCCTTTTTGTTCCGAAATTAGCCCCACAACCGAGAAAGGCACATCTTCACCATTAGGCAGGCGAATCCAAAGTGCATCGAGGCGTTTTAAGGTATCACGTTCGGCTAACGGCAGGCGGGTATACACTCTCACTTCATGGCGATGGCGCTGCACACGTTGAACCTCTACACCAAAAAAGGCCTGGCGTACTTGTCTGGCTAATTCTACCTGGCCCAGCCCCAGGGCTTTACCTTGTTCGGAGACGGTGATATTCACCTCCGGTGTACCCGCATCAAAGCTGTCTCTTATATCAAAAACCCCTTCGTATAAACGCAGCGCCTGTTTGGCTTCATCGGCCACTTGTCGTAGTTGCTCAAGATTATTGCTTTGCAGGCGGATATTAATCGGAATAGAAGCATGGCCTGCATTAGCATCGAAGGTGAGCGATTTAGCATCGGGAATTTCCCCGATGGCTTCTCGCCACCATTTGGCTATTTCTACCGAGGTGATGGTGCGTTCGGTGCTGGGGATTAATGCGGCAATAATTCTAACGTCATTGTCATTGGTGGAAGATATAGACAGGTATTCAATCGCATCAATATCGCTGTGGCTTTCGCGTTTATACTTTTCATTAACTTCAAAGGCCGCATCCCGGATATCTTGAGCATAGGCATAGGTTTTGTGGTAGGAGGTCTGGGCCGGCATGGAAAAATTGACCTTGATATAATCTGACGGGATATTCGGGAAAAAAACAAAACGCACCAGGCCCGAGGGCACTAGCTGGCTGCTAATAATTAAAGAGGCAATAAATACGGCCAGGCAAGCGTAGCGATGTTTTAAGGCCTTTTTTAACAGGGGGGCATAGGTGTTTTTAGCAAAATTACTGAGCCCGTTACTAATGCCTTGCTGCCAGCGCGAAAATGCAGCTAGCCAACCACCCGCTTGTTGGCTGTTTTTATCGGGTAGGCGAATATGGGCAAGATGGGCCGGTAAAATAAATTTGGTTTCAATGATCGAGAAAAATAAACATAGCAAAACCACACTGACGGCGGCAGAGAAAAACCGTCCCATGCCTTCGGTGACAAATAACATTGGCATAAAGGCTAGCATGGTTGTGATTATGCCAAATATCGTTGGCATGGTCACTTCTTCAATGCCTGTGATGATGCTGTGTATACCGCGGTTTTCTTTTTCTAATCGGTGATAGGCTGATTCTGCTGTGACGATAGCATCATCAACAATAATACCCAAGACCATGATAAAGCCAAACAGGCTTATGACGCTAATCGAGTGATCGATGGCCGGAGTACCTAGCAATGCAAGCGCACCGAGAAAACAAAAGGGAATACCGGCGACAACCCAGAAAGCCAGCTGCGGGCGTAAAAAAAGAGCCAAAGTGATGATAACCAATAAGCCGCCTTGCGCCGCAGATTTTAATAATAAGCTGATTCGACTTTTTAAAATCTCGGTGCGGTCAGACCAGCTGGTGATAAAGACCGATTCCGGCAGGGTGGCCTGTTTTTTCTTAACATAGGCTTTAACCGTATCGGCGATTTCCAGCGCCGATTGATTGCCAACCCGGTCAATATTTAAGGTGATAGCGGGTTGGCCGTTAAATTCTGCATAATGCGGGGTTTCAGAAAAACCATCTTCAATAGTGGCTATATCAGCGAGGGTAAGCTGGCTGCCACGAAAATTATCGATCAACACAATGTGTTCAAAATCGCTACGATTATAGGCTTGCGCACTGGCGCGCAGGGATATGGTTTGGTTCTTTGTACGTAAGGTGCCACCGGGTAAATCCTGAGACTGGTTTTGAATGATTTTGGCGACTTGATTAAAGCTTAATTTGTATTGGCGTAAGGTTTCTGACGGGATTTCAATTGAAATCTGATAGCTGCGTTCTCCCTCTATAGTCACCTGCGTGATGGCAGGATTAGATAATAATTCTTCACGGATAGTATCTCCCATTTGTTGCAGGCTGAATTCATCTAACGGACCATAAAGGGTTAAATTCAACACTCTTGATTTTCTGATACGTTCTTCAACAATCGGCTTTTCAACTTCCTTGGGAAAGGCGCTGATGCCATCGACACGGATTTTCACTTTATTGACGATGTCAGAGATATGAATGCCGGGAAAAACCGTCACCGTGATCAAGGCTCTGTTTTCCATCGCTTGACTGTGAATCTCTTCGATGCCGGGGATATCTTGAATCGCCTCTTCAATCTTGATAATAACGGCCTCCTCCACTTCTTCGGGCGAGCTGCCAGGGTAGGGCACAGAGATGGTCAGAGTTTCTGACGGGAAGCTGGGGAAGACTTCTTTGCGGATATCGTTTAACGAATAAAAACCGGCCATCATGACTAAAATCATCAGCAGATTGGCGGCAATCGGGTTATGAGCCATCCATGCAACTAACGGGTATTTATAGGGCGACGGCTTAGTTTGCATGTTGAATTTCTACTGCCGGCAATGGGGTTTGCTGAAACTGGTTATCGGTTTTTTGGGATAATTGCACCGGCATGCCATCGTAAATCATGGCAAGTTCTGTGGTCACTAACAGGTCGCCGTCATGCAGGCCTTTATTGATGATGGCATGGTGATCTTCTTTACGCAGAATCTGCACAGATTGCTGCTGGATATATCCATCCACATACAGATACACGCTGCTGTCTTGTTGAATCAGTTCTAAAGGCAGGCGTACAGCATGTTCTATAGATTGTGTGTGAATGCTGGCATTCACAAAACTGCCTATAGGCAATGGCTTTTTATTTTTATTTATGGCTTTAAAATTATAGGGGTCAGGAATTTCAACGGTCAGATAAAATACCCGCGTTTGGCTGTCGATGGCCCCTTGTAGACGCGCCTGGGTTAAAGACCTGACGATTTTTTGCCTTTGAGTGCCTATCACCGACGTCAAAGTGATGGCTGTTTGAATGGTTTTTTGAAAGGCGCTGTTATCCAGGTGTTGAATATCTTTGCGGTTAATCGGTAAAAATACTTCGGCGGTATCGGTGCCTAATAAATCAAAGAGATGTTGGCCTTTGCCGATAAACTGGCCTTTATCGACCCGTTTGTTTTGCACGATGCCATTAAATGCGGCACGAACGTCGGTATTACGTAAATCTCGTTGGGATTTTTTAAGTTGTTGTTCGGCGGCGAATTGGGCTGCCTGGGCTTGTTGTACCGCAAGGGACGTATGGCTATAACTGGATTTTTTGTCTTTCAGGTTGATTTGTTTTTCCAATAAAAATGATCGGGCCGTAGCAACGTCTGCTTCATAATCGGTTTTATCGATGCTCAGTAATAAATCACCTTTTTTAACAAAGTGGCCTTGAGCAAGTTTATCGGTGGTGGACATGATTTTACCGCCCACTTCGCTGCTGATTTCACTGTGTTGTTGGGCGACCACCGTGCCATGGCTGATGATTTGGCTGCTTAATGTCGCTATCTTAATCGGTATAACCGCAACCGTGGCGATGGTTTTTTCTTTGATATGCTGCTGAGGAGTGGGTTTCATCTGACGCATGCCTGCGGCAATAACCACGGCTATGCTGATAATGACCAGAAAGCTAATAACTTTTTTTAACAAAATACATCCTCAAATAACGACCCTATTGCATGTCGCAGGCTTTGTAAGACCTAAGAATAGAGACGAGAATTATGCCTTCAATTGTAGAGTATATCGGCTTGGCTTGTTAGGGCTGTATTTAGAAAAGGCCTTAATTTTCAGGCAGTAGAGTGTTAAACAGTTGTAATATTTCCATTTCGAGCAAGTCTGCATCGGGGTGATTGACAGGCATTATGGCAATTCGTTGATTGTTAATTAATCAGTAACTTCTTGTTTAATTACCTTGTCGTCTTGAAAGCATAGTTTCTATTGGTCTTCCACGGCTTGAAATAATTGTTTTTTATGACCGAAATAAGGATTAATCGGGCGTATAGTTAATGGACTTTGGCTGCAAACACTTAAGCCGCGCTGGATAAAACTTTTTCACTTCTTTTTGCACGTCTTTGCGCCCGAGTTATTAGGCGGGGCAGCGGGGTGATTAGATTTATGCCCTGTATTGGCCATGGTGCTTTAAGATCTGTTGCGAAAATTTGTGTAATCTGCTTTCATAAAAAATGTAATGTGACTACATAAGCTTTTATCAGGAGTCTGCTATGTTAACGCGCTGTTTTGAATCGGCCCAATTAAACGGTTTAACCTTAAAAAATCGTTTTATAAAGGCGGGTACTTTTGAAGGGAAAAGTCCCTTGGGCTTACCCAATGATTTGTATAGTCAATTTCATATGGCGATGGCTGAAGGTGGGGTGGGCATGACAACCCTGGGTTATTGTGCCACCGAAGCCGACGGTCGCATCAATGAAAATATGTTGTATATGGATGAATATCTGCGCCCATCTATTAGCACGTTGATTGAACAATTACATGCGGCTGGTACAAAAGTCTCTGGCCAAATGGGCCACTGTGGTGGTTTCTCCAAAAATAAACAATTAAAGCGTAAACGCCCCAGGGGCCCACAATTTGGTATCAACTTGTTAGGTTTTCCCTATGGCATGTTATTTACCGATAAAATGAGCCTGGAAGATATTGATGAGATGGTACAGTCTTATCATGACGCCGCGGTTTTTATGCAATCGGTGGGTTTTGATTGTATCGAAATTCACTTTGGTCATGGCTATGGTCTATGCCAGTTTATGAGCCCTAAAACCAATAAACGTAAAGATGAATATGGTGGTTCCTTAGAGAATCGTATGCGTCTGCCGTTACGGGCCTTGGCTGCCGTGCGCAAAGCGGTGGGTGATGACTTTCCTATTATTGGTAAAATAAGTTTAACTGAAGGTGTTAGAGGCGGCTTGCATTATGACGATGCTATCGCTATTGGAAAGATGTTGGATGCGGCAGGTATCGATGGCCTGGTGACCTCGGGCGGCACCAGCACGATGAATCCGATGATTATGTTTAGGGGCGATAATATTCTTCAACCTTTGATAAAGGCCGAAAAAAATCTGCTGATGAAGTTAATTTTGCGTTTAGTTGGCCCTTCCATGTTCAGGGATTACCCGTATAAAGAATTGTATTTTTTGCAGCAGGCTAAACGTCTGCGTGAAGCGGTCAGCTGCAATATGATTTATGTAGGAGGGGCTTCATGTAATGACAGTTTTGCCGAGTTGATGTTAGCCGGTTTTGATTTTATTCAGCTGGGCAGAGGCTTGTTAGCCGACAGTGATTTAGTTAATTTGGCGCAGCAGGCGGCAGAGAAATCCCTGCCTTATAAAAGCCGCTGTGTGCATTGCAATGAATGTGTTGCGACGATTGAACATGTTGATGGCATTCACTGTACCCGCTTCAGTTAAAAGTGGTTGAAGAACGTTGAGGGAAAATGGATGAAAGTATTGATCACCGGTGCCTTTGGAAATCTGGGTTTGATGTGTATAGAGCAGGCACTGGCTTTAGGTTTTGAAGTGCGTTTATTTGATCTGGATAGTGTAAATAACCGTCAAATAGCAGAAAGTTATAAGGCCAGCTGTGAAATCGTTTTTGGTGATATACAAGATGCCGCGTTACATACACGCTTGGTTGAAGGGGTCGATGCGATTATCCATAATGCCGCGTTATTACCACCAGCGACGGAGAAATTTGCTTTTTTATCCCATGAAATCAATGTTACCGCCTGTAAACGTCTTATTCATGCCGCGTTACAGAGTGAGAAAAAACCGTTATTTATTTATCCATCGTCGGTCACCGTCTTTGGAATGGCAGAACCTGGTGAAGGTGTTTTAACCTCGAAATCACCGGTAAAGGCCAGCGATAATTACACCCAGCAAAAGATCATGATTGAACAATATTTGCAGGATGTGGGTTTAGATTCGGTGATATTAAGAGTTGGGGTGTCGGTGGATACCCGCACATTAACCACCGATAGAGGCACATTCAGACAGTTATTACAGGTGCGGGCGGATAATCCCCTGGAATATGTGCACCCCAAAGATGTCGCTTTGGCCATGTGTCAGGCCTGTCATAAAGAAGAGGCACGTAATAAAGTGTTGTTAATAGGCGGCGGCGCAGGTTGCCAGATCACCCAGCATGAATTTCTTAAAACTGCGTTTGGAGCCTTGGGTTTAACGCTGCCAGCGATGTTACATGGTGTGAATCCATTTTATACCCATTGGATGGATACGACCCAGAGCCAACAAATTTTGCAATTTCAACAACATAATTTTGCCAACTACAAACAGGAAATGGCTGCTAAATTAAAAACGGCAAGATTTTTTATAAAACCCCTGCGCTTTATTTTGAACCCGTTATTAGTTTTATTGCTGCCATTGGTTTAGTTTTATTTCCTTGCTGTTTTCGCAGGATTCATCAGCTATACTGAAAAACATTAATAATCAATGATATAGGATATTTAAAGCACGATGAAACCCGCGTTAGTTTTATCCGGTGGCGGCGCACGAGGGGCCTATCAGGTGGGGGTATTAAAAGCCGTTGCCGATTTACATGTTAAAAAAGCCAGAAATCCCTTCTCTATTATCAGTGGTACGTCAACGGGGGCGATTAATGCCGTGGCTTTGGCAGCATCGGCCAATAACTTTCGTTTGGCGGTTAAAAAGGTCGAGGCCTTCTGGCGTAGATTGCATGTTGATCAGGTCTATAAAGCCACCAGCTGGGATTTAATGGTCAGTGTTTCCATATTAATCGCCTCTTTTTTTAATGATGGCGTGGGCCGGAATCGGCCATTGGCTTTATTAAATAATGATCCTCTACGGCAATTATTGATCGATTCGATTCAATTCAAGAATATTCAAAAACGCATCGATGCGGGTTACTTAGATGCCGTGGCAGTCAATGCCACCGGTTATACCTCGGGTGAATCGGTAACTTTTTTTCAGGGCCACAGTGATTTAAATAAATGGCGTAGAAACCGTAGAGTGGGCATTCCTACTACGCTGGGTGTTGAACATTTAATGGCGTCATCGGCGATACCAACGATATTTCCTGCTGAAAAAGTCAGCCGAGAATATTTTGGTGATGGGGCTTTACGTCAATTAGCGCCCATCAGCCCGGTGCTGAAAATGGGGGCTGACAGGGTGATGGTGATTGGTGTCAGTGCTAATCCTGTGACTACACCGCATAGGGAAATGGCCACTCACTCTCCCTCGTTGGCACAGATGGTGGGCCACCTGTTTAACTCGGCCTTTATCGACAGTATCGAGCATGATCTGGATATGCTGGTGCGCTTTAATGATCTTATTGGTATGACTGAAAACGAAAACCCCTATACGTTTTTTGGTGAAATGCGCAAGGTGCCCTTGTTAGCTATCTATCCTACCGTGGAATTTGATCATATTGCCGCCAATCATATTCAAGATCTACCTTGGGCCATGCGCCGGTTTATGAAAAACACGGGAGCCACCGATAAAGGCGGCGGTGCCAGTTTTGCCAGTTATTTATTATTTGAAAGTGGCTTCTGTAAAGAGTTGATCGACTGTGGTTATCGTGATGCGATGGAACAGGAACAGGCGATTATCGATTTCTTTAAAGATTAGTTGTCATTACTTATGGTGGCTAGTTATCCAACTAGCCATGCATGTCTTTTTTAGCGTTTTTCTTGTTGCATAAAATCTGCTATTGCTAAGCGCTGTGACTCATCTCTATGTTCCAAACCTCTGCGGCTATCCAGTTCGTCAATATAGTGTAATAAACCGACTTCATTAAACGCATACATCGCGGAATCTGTCGCAAAATCCGGTGTGCTATTAAGTGCTTGAAAGTTACACGTTCTGGCATGATATAAGGCGCAATGTTGGCTGTTATCAATCAAAATTAGGCCGGGATTTTGATTAACTAATATGCCCCAACCTTGCTGTAAACTGATTGGCTGCAGTGCTTTATGACATTCAATAATGCTTAATTCCGGGTGCTGCTGTTGGAAGTGGGTATATTCATTCACCCCCTTTGAGGTCATCAACCAGGTGGCAAAAAATTCTCGCCGCTGCTCTAATCCAAATGCGGTGGGATAGGGTGGTGTATCCTGATGTGGGGATTGGCAATAATCGGTTAAAAAAGGGTTGCTGCTATAACTGTGTTCCTTGGGGGAGCGCATCGCCAGGGTGTAATTAGTTTTATTGAATTTAAGATCAGGCAATTCAATAAACCCGTATTGCTGAATTTGTGGGCGCAAGAATTGTAAAAAATCATAGGCGCTGGCATTAAAAGGCCATTGTTTTTGCAGTGCCTCAGGCACGGTGATTTTTATGCCATAAGCCCGGTTAGATAATTGCTGGTTGGCGGGGCTTATGTCGCAATCTTTGCTGAAATCGGCAAAGGTAAATGTTTTTCTGGCCATAGGTGAAAACTTAATGAGAGCAAGACTTATTGTAATACTTGCAAGCTTACAGGGTAAAGTCGGCATTAGTCTAATATTTTACGCTATGCTTTATCACAAGCCAGCGCGGTGTTTTATTAAGGAATAGGAGTAGGGACTTACGTGTTAGATTGGCAGCAGATTATTTCGATTCAACCGTTTACCTGGAATGCCTTAGGCACCGCAATGATCTGTGCCACGATCATTGGTTTGGAGCGGCAATTAAATGGTAAACCTATCGGTGTTAGAACCTCTTCATTAATTATATTGGGTACGTATGTCTTTATGACATCGGCGATTCATGTCAGTAACGATATGTCAGACCCTTCACGGATTATTGGCCAGGTGATCACCGGCATTGGCTTTTTAGGTGCAGGGGTTATGTTAGCGCGTGATGGTCTGGTGTTGGGCGTAACATCCGCTGCAACCATTTGGTCATTGGCTTCCATTGGGGTCTGTATCGGCATCGGTTACCATATTTCGGCGATAAAATTATCGCTGGTGGTGGTGGCCGTTTTGGTGGGTGTTGATTGGTTAGAGAGTGGCTCGGTGGCACTGACACGAGGGGCGCATCAGCGTTATCAAGGCTGGAGAAGACGCTCTGATGATGATGGCGAAGAAATCAGCGAAGAGGACGCTAAAAGCAGAAAGCCCAAAGGCTCTCTGCATAAAGAGTTGGAATAAAAAATTAACGGCGTTTTTTAGTGGGCCTTTTTTTATGCGAAGAAAAACTTTTGCCCGATTTTTTATCAAAGCCTTTGCCATCACCTTTGTCTCTTGGGGGCAGGCCGGTATGTTGGCTAACGAAGCGTTGACCTCTACCGGCTATGCCTCTGGCGTTTACTCTAGGAATTAAATGCTGTTTGCTGTTGCCGATTAAATCTGCTCTGCCCATATTGATCAGCGCTTCACGTAATAAATCCCAATTCTCTGTCGCGTGGTAACGTAAAAAGTCCTTATGTAAACGGCGCTTCTTCAAGCCTTTGGCGGTATGTA
>JABSRQ010000170.1 GCA_013215055.1 Pseudomonadales bacterium
ATCGAAGCCCCACCAGGCATAAAGCATAAGTAGTACAAAAAACGTCACGATAGTAATGGCTACTTCTAAGATTAATCGGGTAAAAAATGCATCAAAAGGCTTTACCTGCCTATACGTGAAAAGCCCCTGATTGGCCTGCACCGCATTGCTACCGCCACTAAAAATGGTGGAAAATAAATTAAAAGGCAGAATTGCGGCGGCAAAAAATAGCGCAAAGTCTACACCTTGAAAACCGGCTCTGGAAATAGCGGAAAATACGACAACCAGCACCAGTATCTGTGCCAAGGGCTCCATCAAAACCCAAGCATAGCCCAGCTTAAACCCACCAAAACGGGTTTTAAGTTCACGCCCGAGAAGAGCTTTAATGACAGCCTGTTGTATTTGCCAGCTGGAACGCACTATCGAAACCGTCCTGTCCGATTATTTTGTTATTATTCTATTCCCCAATATTCGATGGGGTAATTTGCTGCGTATTATACGCACATCGCCATATTTTTCTACAAGCCTGTTAATTTTTCATTCACATGCTAAGAACATGTTTCACTGGCCATTTGTACAAAAATAAAGCAAAATTCACCCAATAAATATAACAGCACAGCAGTAATGAATTTGTTAAACAAGCTTTCCCTTCTCTTATTTCCATGCCTATTTATATCTTCATTTACTTGGGCAGATAGCAAATCTATAGATATCACGTTGGGTGCCTATGCATGGTATTCAGATATTAGCGGTGACATCATCGCAGAGGAATTAAACCTCGGTACAAACATTGATGAATCTCCTTATAAATTCAATTCTGTTGTTTATTTAGAATTTAATCATGCATTGAGATATCTACCCGATCTTTTATTTACCCAAAATAATATCCAGCAAACAGGCACTGGCACACAGAATTACAATCGTAGTCGAATAAATTTAACGGGCAGCGTAGATCTCAGTCATTATGATGTCACAGCCTTTTACGCCCCCATCACAGGTACATTTTCATGGCAATTGGGTGCTACATTAAGGAAGTTTAATGGTGATTTACAACTGGCAGTAATTAATTCAAATGAACCATTATTACTTCCAGTGGTAGATCTCACCACTGATATGGGCATGTTATACAACCGATTCCAATTCCCCTTAAAGACGATTCCAGGTTTACAGTTCGACATTAGTTTAAATGCCGGTAAAAATAGTCGTAAAAAAGCGGCAGATCTTATCCTCTCGTTAAATTATGAAATGCCTTCAGGCTTAGGGTTTAGCGGGGGCTATCGCGATTTATATGCCGAAATTATCGGCCGAATTCGCAATGAATATATCACCACAACAGTGAAAATAAATGGGCCTTTTGCAGCCCTATATTATCATTTCTAAAAAACAATCCTAATATTCCCAGCTCTTTTTAGATTTAGAGAGAGAGTAATGGCACTTTGACAGACAAAATTTTCCATCAGGTATATATGCCCCAATCAGACATTCCCAAAAACTATTTGTCTGTCAACAATCTATATCTATCCTATCCTTAGTGCTACTTACACAAGGAGAAAGACATGAGTGAACTCATTACCTACAACACCGATATTCCAAAATATAAAACATTTACCTCCAGCGTGCCATTAACACGGGACGATACGTTAAATTTGGGTAATGACAGCTACCGCATCAAGCATATCAGTCACTGTGTTGGGGATAGGGATATTTTTGCCAAACACTGGCTTGAATTAGAACTGAAAAACCAACATTAAAGCAGCGCAGCTTTAAAAAACTTAAACCGGATCGCAGATAAACACAGGAATATCTCTATCGGTTCTGGCCTGATATTCATCAAATTCGGGATATAAACTGAGTAGATGTGGCCATAAATCCCGTTTTTCTTCATCATTCGCTTGGGTGGCGACAAAAGATGATTTTTGTCCTGCAACCATAATATCGATAGCCGAATTCGCTTTAACATTGTGATACCAAACCGGGTGTTTATCCAAACCGCCCTGAGAGGCCACCAGCAATTTTTTCTCGCCCATAGGTAGATGTATTAATGCCACCTCCCTAGCTTGGCCACTCTTACGGCCTATCATCGTCACGATACAAATAGGAAAACCGCCGGGGAAGTTTTTCATGAATTTACCGTTGGTTTTTTTATAAACCCACACATTAAAGCGGGTATAATTTTTCATAAACGCTCTAATCAAAGGCACTATTTTGGCCGGTATCTCGTCAATATCTTCACGGCGGGTTTTAACATAATCAAATTTATTGGTCATTATTGGCTCTTTTTCTTACTCTTTATCGTCAGCGTGTCTTAGTCAGCTTCCAGATTCATCACTAATTCAGTTAATAGCGCCGAATTCTCTCGCAGTTTTTTAGCCGCGGTGGATGAACGGTAAGCCCGGTTTTTATTTTCTTCAATCACCTTGTCGATGGCTATCAACCCTTCGGTAATCTGTCGAATAGCGGAATTTTGCTCATCACTGGCATTGGATACCTGCTGAATGGTCTGCACCAGCGGGCCAAACTTGTCCGCAATTTCATTAAAACGTTGTTCAATTTTGTTGGATAACTGCCCACCTTGCTGCACCGCAGACAAGTTTTTACTCAATAACTCGTTAATATCTGCGGCAGCATCGGCGGAGCGTTCAGCCAGTTTTTTCACTTCCAGCGCGACCACTTTAAATCCGCTATTTTCATCACTGGAACGCGAAGCTTCGATCATCGCATTAAGGGATAATAAATTGGTTTGATAGGCAATATCATTAATCACATTGTTGATAGATTGGATTTCTTTACTCGATTGTTTGACCTGTTCCATCGAGGAGACCAGCTGTAATAGATCACCGCGGCTGATCAACAAATGTTCATCGCTGTCCTGAATCGCCGCCATCGCATCTTTGGCTAGATGACTGTTTTTATCGGCTGTAGCACCTAATTCTTCCGTGGTTACAGCCAGCTGTTCAATCGCCTGCTTCTGATGAATAGCCGATTCCAATAAGGCATCACCGGATTCGGCCAGAGCCTCGGCCGAGTCATTCACCACAGAATTCTCTACCGCCACATTGGCAATATGTTCCAGCTTTTCTCTTTCATCATCACGCTCTTTGACCATGGTGCTATTCATGCCTTCATACATATACACCAAAATACAGGTAAGGGAAAAAGCATAAGAAAAATTAAATAGCCGTAAAACACCCATGGCCTCTACGGGGGCCAGTTGCATAAAGAGGATGCCTGATACATCTAACACTACTAAAAACAGATAAATAAATCCGGTGATGACACTCCAGATAACACCACCACGTTGACCCAGTAAAAAGAAAGCCACAATCACAGGGATAACCAATAAAGGATGTATTTCGCTACCGGTAGGCCCCCCGGTGATACACATACCGGCATATAAGACCAACAATAAACTGGCCACACTGATATGTGAACAGAGCTTAAAAGCCTGAGATTTTTTTAAAAGATGTAATAAGCCCAACCAACACAGACTTAATGGCGTGGCAATGCATATATACGCCCACACAGCAGTACTGGGTAACTCAGGAATTAACGAGAACATCGGTGCAAAGCTAATAATAGACAGCAAAAAGCTGATCAAAATGCCAACAAGAAAGCGGGCTTTAAATAATTGCTCCGTATTGCGATGAAACGCAGGTCCTACAAAAAAATCAATACCTTGAATAAACTGCATAAGCTCCTCTTTGCACCACATCCTATTATTATTATTGTTGTTATATTCTTGAAGGGATTAAATAACGCCGCCAAGCTTGATGTAAAGGCTTGATTTCACTATTTTAAAGCTATGCCAACCATTACAGAGAAAACTTATGGCCGCCTTTACCTGCCTAGATTGTGGTAACAGCACAACAACCTCCTTTAAACAGGGCAAATGCCCAGCCTGTGGCTCGTTTAATATTAAAAGTCCACGCTCGGGTAAAAAAGAAGAGAGTGTAAAAAGAAAAACCAAGAAAGAAATAGTGTTATTGCTATTATTGTGGGGATTAATTGGTGCAGAGTTTGTTAGGCGCTATTTATAGGGCCTAGTTTTAATAACCGCTAATGAGGGCCTAATAACGCACCGGCCTTATGTTCTGGCATGGCCCATACATGGCTTTGCTGTTGTAACCGGGCCACAACCTGGGATAAATTGCCCTGGAAGCTGAGCTGATTTAATAACGGCGACGCAAAGCCCTTTTCAATATCTTCAATCAATTGGCTGCGATGACGGCGAAATGTTTGTTTATGCTGTTTATCACAGAAAATATAAGTATCAAATTTATCCGCTTGATACACCAACATACACGCCAGAGGTTGCTGATTAACGATAACCATCATCCATTGACCCAACTTTAAATCGTTGACAAACTGCTCTGCATTAGCCTTATCAACAGCGCGAAAGCTGCGCAAAAAATGGCTTGAACTGCGTTTTTTTAAGCCCTGATGCTCGGCTCCAATAAGGCTATGAGGATTGGAGAAATCATATTCACTGGCTTTGGCATGTAGCTGCGTCAACCATAGGCACATTTTTTCATGGCCCGGTAAGGCGTCCTCATCGATATCTTCAAGTTTTAAGCCTTGCAATAATAAGCTATAGAGTGATTTCAGCTGCGTGCAAAAAAGTTTTTGATGCTCTACGGAGTAATGATAGCTTTGTAAAAACGTCTGTAATAATTGAAATTTCTGCGCCAGTTGTTTCGACTCTTCACGTTTCATGCTGCTGATTTTTCTATCACTTAAACGCATGGAAAAATTCAATAGCTGACAGGCATGTTTCCATTGTTCTGAGTTTCGACCTTCATGCAGAAATATCTGGCATAAAATTGTTTTCCAGACCTGAATCAAAACGCGATGAAAAATAAGCACCCGTGAGACACTTTCTAGGCGATATTGCAGCATCTGCCCAACAACATCCTGAGCCTGGTGTAATTGTTCCTCGGCCTGAATGCGCGCCGAGGTTAATTTTAAATGGGCCTCAAAAGCCCGTTCATTATCCTTTAACATGTCCTGCACTTTCTGAGTCACCTGATTAAAAACGGCAATTTTATTGCGAAATTTTAAGACGATTTTCAACACGCAGTAGTGTATTTGATTTTTTAGCACACGGGACTTATGACTGCTATGGCTCAATACCAGAAGTTTATCCAAGAATACACGCGCCTCATGACTTTTATCATGCAAAAATAGCTCGTCCATAAGCACTAACCGAGTAAACGGAAGTGTTAAACGCATAAATAAATGTGCCAAATCCTGCGTTTGGTGTCGACTAATTTCCTTGAAGATCAAGGTCATTAAATTGATGATATTTTCATCATGCTCATTGATGGTATAAAATGTATCCGCATCTTTTTTCCACTCCAACTCCTGCTCAATCAGTTGAATCACATCCCCATCGGTTGCCGGATCATAAGCACCTTGTAGACCCACTAATATCTTATCAATATCTTCACGTGATATATCGGCACAGGCAACACCGGCAACTTCGGCTTGTTGATAAAATTTCAGATGTAAACTCTGACCATAAGACTGCTCGATATCCGCAGGAATATAGGCATATTCAATCAGATGATTAAAATCAGAATCTATCGTCTCCAGCGTTTCAATATCGGCCAGTAAGGGGCCTTCATCAAATGCAGCGCCTGCGTTTAAGCCGGTATTAAGTTTTGCCGTGGATTTTTTAGGCAGGCCTTTGCCATACATTTTCTCCAGCGTTTCTAATATATCCGTATAAAAGTTATCCAAGACTTGAAAAAAATATTCATCCAAAAAACTGTAGATACTTCTTTTTACATGATCATGAAAGCGACAAACCCATAAAGCATTGTTGATCGCGTTGGCAATAACCAAAGGAGATACCGGGTGGTTCTGTTTTTTGATCACCACGCCATGCAATAAAAAAACATAAAACCGATGAATACCCATCAAGCTATCTTCGCTGCGTTGCGAATAATATTGAGCGAGTTGATAGAGTTCATCATCCATACATTCAGGTTTGTCTTGGCGTTGATCCTGTCGCCCCGTTTTAAGCACACCTGCTTGCAAATGCGCCATAGGCCAAAAGGCTTGCATCATAGACAAGCAAAACTGATCTGAGACATCTCCACCTAACATCTTTAACTGTTCTATCGCTTCTACATAATAGGCCTTTTGTAAAATATCGTTCTCGGCTCTGGAGCACACTTGCAGGTAATCTTCCAACTCAGGTAAAAGCTGTTGAAAATGCAGGGTTAGATATTTATAAGAATAAGAACAGTGAGACCTTATTCTGTTATCAACTAAGGTAAGAAAATAATCAAAACCGCTAATCGAATCGGACATTGTCTCTCTTTTGGGTTTATCAATAGAACAATTAAAACTGTTTAATATTTAGCCAATAATAGCTGGCTATAGATATTTCTGCTCAGCAATACGTTAAAATATTCATCACTTTTTAACACGCACACACTATGAAGCTTTTTTTATTAACTCATCAACGTGAAACACTTAAAAAGACCAATACCGGCCAACTGGTTCAACAAGAACTACAACAGGATTGTGAAACACTGATATGGCACAGGAAACAGCCAGATAAACGCTTAGAAGCCTTAGTCGAACAAGGAAAAATCGCCTTGTTATACCCTGGAGAACAGGCAAGCTCGGCCGAGACGTTTTTAAGTTTTGAACACTTTGTGATTATCGACAGCACCTGGCAGCAGGCACAAAAAATGATGAATCAAAGCCCTTATTTACAAGCCATGCCCAAAGTTTCTCTAGCGGTATCAACACCTTCGCGCTATATATTACGCCGTAATCAAAAAGCCCAGGGCTTATGCACCGCAGAGGTGGCTATTGAATTATTGTCTATAACTCAGCAACCACAAAAATCCGATGCGTTGAAAACCCACTTTCAGAGATTTAATCAAAGACCTTAGTGCTTAATGCATCAATCGCCTGGCTGCGACAATATGCCTCACTGCAAGCGCCTTTAAATTCGATACACTGCCTAAAATTAAAGACACGGATCATGCTTATACAGGTTTTACCACTCACCGCCCTGACCATTTTTATTTTCAGCAACACAGCCTATAGCGCAGAAGAGGTGCACGTTGTGGATGTAACTCAAACTCATATGTTAGAAAGCAATAATGAAAATAACGTAGCAGCTGATGCAGGGCAATTACTTAAAAACGTGGCCGGTACCAATATCAATAAAAATGGTAGACTCACCAGTATCGCTCAATATCGTGGCATGTATGGCGATAGAATCAATACCGCCATTGATGGCATGGCTATCACCTCCGGCGGCCCCAATGCGATGGATGCACCTTTGCATTATGCGCCAACACCGTTAATTTCAAGTTTATCGATTTATCGCGGTATAGCGTCGATAAATGCGGCACAGCAGGCGATAGGTGGTGCAATTGTGGTTGAAACACGCCAAGGAGCCTTTTCCGACAATGACCGCTGGCAAAGTAACGGCACACTTAACGCATCTTATAGCAGTGTCAGTTCAGCTAACAACCTAAGCCTACTAACCGCCGTATCTAATAATCGACATAAGGTCTTTATTAGTGCACTGACGCAACGAGGGGATGATTATCACTACCCCGGCGGTAAAGTCGCCCCCAGCGAATATAGCCGTGACCGCGTTGAACTGGCTTATGCGCTACAACAGCAACAACAGACTTTTTCATTGAGCTATATGGATAATGCCACCGATGACGCTGGCCCCCTGCCCTGCCAATGAATATCAACTGCGTTAATAGCCAATTTATTCGCAGCGAATACCGTTAAACAGATTCTGATGTTGAATTGCAGATCAATGCCAACCATGGCGATATTGAACCTCGCATGACAAATTACCAACTTCGCCACCCCATGAATCCATTAAAAAAACGCAGCAACTTTGCCACCGCCTCAATACAAGATGCCAAAGTCACAACAAAATTTAAGTCAACTAACGGGTTTATCAATACTGGCGTAGATATCAACAATGCTGAACATCATTCCGATATTTCAGATCCAGACAATGGCATGTTTTTTATCAACAACGTTAACAGGGTATAAAATACCATTGCCGGAGTTTTTATAGTAAGCCAGTAACAGCTAAGCGCCTGTTTTATATGGGATGCAGGCATTAGAGTTAATCAGGTAAAAGCCAATGCAGGTACTGCCGATAGCAGCATGGCGGTGATGATGCCCGCGGTAAAAATGTTAAGAGATAACTTTAACAATGCCCAGCGCGAACAAAGTGATACCAACCTCGATGCGGTATTAAAATTATCTGTGAATGCCGGTGATCATCTGAAGGTTTACGCAGGTTTGGCGCAGAAGACACGCTCCGCCTCTTATCAAGAGCGTTATCTTTGGTTGCATCTGCAATCAACCGGAGACCTGGCCGATGGTTTCAACTACATCGGTAATATCAAACTAAACCCCGAAGTCGCCAGAGAGATAGAGTTAGGGTTTGACTTCCACGTTCATGTGACGATGATCTCCCCGCGCATCTATTACCGTGATATCGACGATTATATTCAAGGCACGCCTACGGATAATGCAAAAGCGATCATGGTCAGTAAGGCGATAGCTAATGCCAATACACCGCTGAAATTTAATAATGTAGAGGCAACTATTATGGGTTTTGATATGCCGTTGCATTGCAATATCGATGAACACTGGGCTATACATTGATTTATAAGCATCGTTATAGGTGAGCGCAAAGATATTGATAACTATCTATATCGCATAGCACCTGACAATATTCGTTTTGGCACCGACTATGCCCAAAATCAATGGAAGGCTACGGTAGAAGTTGTGGCCTATAATAAACAGCAGCGTGTATCTAACACCAATAACGAAAAACCTAGCGCAGGTTACGGTTTATTAAATACCTATTTTAACTATGCCGTTAACAGCGATTTAACCTTATTGGCGGGTATTACCAACCTGCTAGATAAAAGCTATCAAGACCATTCACGGGTAAAAGGCAGTGATGTGGCTTTAGGTGAACGCCTGCCTGGCATGGGCCGTAATGCTTATGCTAAAGTCACATGGCAATTTTAACGATGCGGGAAAGACATGGAATTTATCAAGGCATTAAATCAGACCTTTGCCACGGGTAAAACCCAATCCCTGACATGGCGCAGGGAACAACTGACAGCCCTTAAAAATCTGTTAGAAGAAAATGAACAGGCAATCTATCAGGCCCTGGAGCAAGATTTAAGTAAATGCACCTTTGAAGCTTATATGGCCGAATATGCCTTTGTATTAAGTGACATTAACCTTTTTATAAAAAAGCTCACTCAATGGGCCAAGCCCCGTAGAATGGCTACCCCTTTATTAGCTTTGCCAGGCAGCAGTAAATTAAGGCCAGAACCGCTGGGCCTTGTGTTAATCATCGGTGCCTGGAACTATCCTATTCAACTTACATTAAGCCCCATGATCGCCGCCATCGCAGCGGGCAACACCGTGGTATTAAAACCTTCCGAGTTAGCCGAGAAAACGTCTAACTTATTGGCGCAGTTGATCCCCCAATACCTGGATAACTCGGCTATAGCGGTTTATGAAGGTGGGGTCGATAACACCACCGCGCTGCTGAAACAGCGGTTTGATCACATATTCTATACCGGCGGTAAAAATGTAGGCAAAATTGTTTTACGCGCAGCCAGTGAACATCTAACCCCGGTGACGCTGGAATTAGGTGGCAAGAGCCCCTGCATTGTGGATGATGATTGCGATTTAAAAGTCACTGCAGATAGAATTATCTGGGGCAAGTTTCTTAATGCCGGGCAAACCTGTGTTGCACCCGATTATATTCTGGTTAGCCGCAAGCAACGAGAACCTTTAATCCTAGCTCTGCAACAGGCATTAATTAAACAATATGGCCCGCAGCCACAGCTATCCGATGACTATGGCCGCATCATCAATACGCAACATGTTGAACGACTGATCAGTTATTTAGATGGCCAAGGCGATAACATTGTATGTGGTGGCCAATCCGAAATTGCAGAAAAATACATCGCGCCCACGTTAGTCTTAAATCCTGCGCTGGACAGCCCCATCATGCAGAATGAAATCTTTGGCCCCTTATTACCCATCATCGAGGTGGAAAATATGCAGGCAGCCATTGCCTTTATCAAGGCAAGAGAAAAACCTTTAGCGCTGTATTTGTTTTCAAAAAATCGCCAGCTGATTAAAGAGCTTAGTGAAAAAACCAGTGCCGGCACCCTATGTGTGAATGATGCGGTTATCTTTATGATCAATCATCATCAGCCCTTTGGCGGCGTAGGTGAATCCGGCCTGGGCGCATATCATTGCCAATG
>JABSRQ010000171.1 GCA_013215055.1 Pseudomonadales bacterium
ATGGAATATAGAGAGCATCAGGGCAAACCATGGCCTTAAATGCAGCCACCATATTCTGGCATTGATGTATCTTATGGCCGCCGTAAAATGGGCTTTGCTGTATGGCTACCATAGATTCGGACATGTAAAAATGGCCGCGTTCATAGGCAGCACGTTCAAGCAGCATGTCATTACTAAGCCAGTTATGTTTTTTATAGGCTTCTGTAAATGTCTTGGGGATATTGATAATTCGCTGTTTATCTTGCTGCATGGGGGCAAACGGCAGGTAGGCAAGGTATTCAAAACCGAGGAAACTCGCAGCATCGAAAGCTATGCGTTCTAATTCATCGCGATTATCTGTTTTTAGTAGCTGTGTTAGGTAGTGATTAAACTGGTTTGTCTGGCGTTCCATGCGCTTACTAGGTTTATCCCTGGTGGAAGACTACGCGGCGTTGATATACCGATACAACGACGGCCCCCCGAAGGGGCACCGCGCAGCCTCCCATAAACGAGAGATACGCAAACGCCGCAAGCTCAGGAAAGCTGCGTCGTTTGTTGTTGTATCGGGATATCAAGCCCGCTGCTGGATTTTTCCAGCGGGTGTGATTATAGCGGATTGCTAATGTGATGTGAATTTTGTCACGTCTAGGGCGGAAGACTTTAACCATTACAGTGCTTAGAGGCCTCTAAAATATTTGAAGGAAAGGCTGGCCGATAAGCCTACAACTAAACACTCTATATAGCCCTGCTGATAGGTTAATGAATGATGTTTCGCTTAGATAGTAGCAAACTCAGTAGCAAACTCAGTAGCAGTTTGAGTAGCTGACATTAAAAAGTCCACGTATCAGTGGGCTCATTTTAAATGGTCGAAAGAGGTAGAGTTTCTACCGTTAAATACGAGCTTTATCTTTAGCTGCTTACGATTATATCTTGGAATATAGTAGCTACTTGTAGCAGTTAGTTAGCTATTAACTCCAATAAGATTTAATAGCTCCTCTTCAGAAGAGGCTTCTCTATGGACATCATCATGACATACATTGCAAAGAGTGATTAAATTATCTACCTCATTCTTTCCTCCACTTACATGATGTTCGATATGGTGAAGTTCTAAGAAATTGCGATAGGTATCACTAATATTCCTTTTCTCTGGATCCCAGCTACACTTTTTGCAGCAAAAGGAGTCTCTCGTTAATACTTTTATTCGAACTGGATCGGGAATTTTTCGATCATGAACTTTTGCTTGACGGTCTTCAGTTAGAACATAGACACCTATCGCTAACTCAGGCATCCCTGTATTTCGAGTCATTACAGGCCAGCCATCCTCTGTTCTTAACTCTCTTACCCTTCTTGGCCACTCGGAGCGATCTTTGGCTAGATATTTTAATTCATCGCCTGTGATTCTTTTCCCAACATTTTTTTTAAAATATTCGAGAATTTTATTTTTAACACCTTGATCGCTTTTCCGGATCTCGTTCGCTACATTCCAACGATAAGCTGCTTCTAAGTCTTGCCTATCTTCGACCAATACGTAAGTGTCTGTTTTTGCGTCTTTATGGTTTGCAATGCTGGTGTACAGCTCTCCATCAGCGATCATATCTTTTAATGCTTGGCCACTTAGAATAGGCCACCCCATTTCTTTTCTTAACTCTCTAATTCTCCTAGCATACTCACTGATCCCTGCGACGATCATTAACTCATCGCCATGTACTAGGGTAGTTGGGTACTTTCTTAGGTAAGCTAGAATTCGATCCCTGGCTGATTCTACATCTTCTTCTCTTATTAAAGAGCTGCCTAAATCCCTGAGCTGATGATTTGCTGGGATTAAACTTTGCACCTGTTCGCGAAGATTATCCTCTTTAAGTTTGTCTTCGAAGTCTGTGAGTAAGGTTATTAGTGATTGCCTAAGGTCTTCTGAATTATATCGCTTTGATCTTCTAGCCATTATGCTGCCTTATCTTGCTTTTCCGTAAGTCTTTTTGATAGCAGTTCGGCAGTGAAATTTGCTATTGCCTTAGCAAAAGTAGGTGGAACCGCGTTACCAATTTGTTTTGCGATCTCAATTTTGGTTCCTGTGAATTTGAAATCATCAGGAAAAGACATAAGCCTTGCTGCTTCACGATGAGATATAGGGCGATTTGCAGTTGGATGCAGATATCTTCCCTTTTCGGGCTTAAAAAATTCAGTTCGAATGGTTACTGAAGGGCGATCCCACCATAAACGGCCAAAAAGGTCGGTACCTCCAGATTTCTTTTTAAGCCAACAATTTGGGGTGATGTCTGGGCGATTTTTTTGGAGGTCGAATCTATTGCCACCCGGAGGAACAGCTTTATATCTTTCCTTACTCATTTCAGTTGGGTTTCTGCCAAAGTGTAAATCTAGAGGCGCGGGATCACTTTTTCGTATTTCTGTACCCTTAGTACGTCTCGGTAAATCTCCAATTACCTCTTTAGTAGTTATCCAATTAGGTAATTCAGAATTTACGTTGGGTGAGGCGTTTGTGGGAGGTGGAGGGAATGAGTTAAGCGATGTTAAATCAAACTCAGATGCCTTAATTCCAATTACAATCGTTCTTTTTCTAGTTTGAGGAACGCCGTAATCAGCTGTATTCAATATTGCTGGTTGTAATAGTTCAAATCCCATTTCTCGAGCACGATAACAAATATCTGCGAACTCCGGGCTTTTCAGCAATCCAGTAACATTCTCCATGACAAAGATAGATGCTCCTGATTTTTCTACTACATCCATATAAGGCTCCCAAAGTGCGCGTCGATGGTCTCCTTGTCTCTTTTTATTTAGAAGGCTAAACCCTTGGCAAGGAGGGCCTCCAATGACCACGTCTGCAGCAGGAACAGGATTGCTCTTAATCCACTCTTCAACATCTGCATGTAAGCAGTGGTCGTTATCACTAAAGTTGAGATTGTAGGTGTCAACGGCCGCTCGTTCGTTGTCTATCGCAAAAATACTTTCAAATAGTCCACAATAATTTTCATCTACAAATCCTAAAGTCATTCCTCCAGCACCGCAAAATAGGTCAAGTAGTTTGTATTTGTCTTTCATGTTCAGCTCTATCTATTTAGGTGACTATACAACTCCAATTTACTGTATAAATAAACAGTGATCAAGTTTAATAATCCGACGGTTGCTTATTCTACAGATATACACGCCTTTGGGTATGGGATTTTTGAGGATATGTGGCGTAACCAAACCGCGCTATTTACACCGAGCAGCCATAATCTGATTCTTGCTGCCTTGGATTTCTTCTATTCTCACAGCCCGCTTACATTCCCATTCACTAACAGGATGCATCTTATCCCAGGCTGACATCAGCTGTTTTTGAGACTTGCTCATGCTGTAACGCTTGTATGTTTCATCCATGTAAAGGTAAGTTCTAGCAATACGGCCCCTGGCATTAGCTGGTGGCTCTGCCTTCCTGTCTGAGATCTTCATATCACAGCTGCCAAAGCCGCTTATAGCATCCACTGAGGCAACAAAGTTGTAATTGCTGCGCATGGCATTCACCGCCCCGATCGCAGGGAACAGGTTATACATGTCAGATTGCATGTATCGATATTCAAGGTTCATCTTCTCTGCACATTTCCGTCCTTTAAAGCTTTTCCCCTTGCTGCTTACGCACTGAGCGTGGCCTTCTCTCCATTCTGTGAACGTTCTGCCAAAGTTTTCTGCTGGTACTACATGCTCCCATTCAAGCTTTTTGGCCCGCTTTATGTGTTTCTCAGTCGTAAAACCGGGAGGAGGAGTGATGTTCTTGTCGGCATCAAAAGCCGCTGCGCAGTATATTGTCTCGCGGTGATCCGCATATACCTCGCGTTCTAAGTGCTTTTTTGCCTTGCTGAAAGATTGGATTGTATCGTTGCCGCTGGCAAAGCTAGCGCTCGAGAATAGAAAAACAGCAATAATTAATAAGTATTTCAATTTCAAGGGCCTATAGCAGTGCGATGTTGTTGATCTGGTTGGGGGGCTATACTTACACTAAATAAAGGAGGTTGCTATGTCTAAGGGTGGAAGTGGTTCTCATGGAGGCTGGGGCGGATCAAAAGGCGGTGGTGGTAGAGGTTCGTCAAGCCATCCTGGCTCAGGAGGCAATTGGCCCAGCAGTACTGGTCATCCCTCTGGAGGTGGGAGAGGTAATGCGCCATCTAAATAAAATAACCGGCCTTTACTTGACCGGTTCACTTAATCCATAAAACCTAGATTGGGAAGACTTTACTGGCGCCAGCAACCGCCGGAATATGTTGGCTGCTTTCTTGCGGCACTTTGCAAAAAAGAAGACAACGTATAGAGGTCAGATTGACAGGCCTTGTATGATGTAAATTTCACTATCTTTTTAAGAAAGAGGATAAGCCAATATTTCCTTTTAATGCAGATGTATTGGCAAGTAAAAGTTCAAAGTCTAATGAGTCTAGAGGGCATTCTTGGCCATTCTGCCAACTGGAAAAATCATATATTATTAAAACTGATTCTTTGTGTAAATCCGAGTAATAGCTAGAAGAGATAACTTTTGGAATACCTAAAGCTAGATAGAACTTATGTCTCCAGTGCTCTTCTTTGACTTTTAAAATCAATTGATACTGATCTGTTTTAACGTGCGAACATAAATTCTTAAAACGCTGAATTTCTCTAGCTGAAGTTATCCAGTTTAGCCTATTTGGCTCAGGAAAATTTCCGTCAGCTGTAAGTGTTTTATATGCTGTTTCAAGAGATAGAAAAGCGGTTTCAATAAGCTCTTTATCTCGTTCAAGAGCTCTATCATTACTATTTTTCTTATAGGTAATAAATAAGCCAACTGCAGTAAAAATAGCTGAAATAAATGCTATAGAGGCAGATACTATTGCGATTATATTGATGGATTCCTCAACCATAACTTTAACTAAACTCTCCTTGGATTATAACTCCGGCATCAACTGCCGGAAGTCAGATTGCAGTCCACTCAGGGCGTGTGGTTATGTTTTGGCTGCATTACAGTGACTGTATTTGCTTTCTAATCGAATCAACCATAGTAGATGCCATGGCGTGATTTGACTTATTTTTACCTTCCCAAGCATCTCGTTCTTTAATTGCGTTTGCTAACTTTACTTCGAGTTCTTCTAACTGTTTTTCTTTGCTCAAAATACACCCTCTATTTTTTGTGCTCTTTACACAAAGAATCCCAGAATCCTTCGTAAGGCATTATATCTTCATGCTTTGCTCGCCAGTGAGCATCAATACCATCCCAGCCATTACCTTGAAATACATGCGTACATTCAGGACAAACTCTGGGGCGCTCTTTAGATATACCTTTTTCACAACAGGAACAATTCACAGCACTCTCCCTAAAACATAACGCGCGCCTCAACTGCGTAGCAATCTGGCGATTTATGTGCGTTTTTTTCACAAAAAGTGACAGGTTGCGGAGTCAGATTGCAGGCGCTTTTTATGTGAATTTTTGACTTACTCTAATGCGTCTTCTAGTTTCTTTTCCAACGCTTTTTTACCAAGTGCAAATACTACTTTGACAGCTTCACTAGGACCGGCATCTTTAAATGAAGTTTTAAGTTTATCAATCACTCCTGGCTTAGAAAGATCTGACGCAAACTGATGTCCTTGGGCAGTTAACCTTAAAGGAATAATGCTTACAGTATATCCACCATCGCCCATTCTTCGAAATCCAATTCCTTGAGAGTTTATCGAGTTTTCTATTAATCCTTGATCCTCCATAATTTCCATATGGAATACAAGCTTGTTCAATTTCTCATCATCGTTTATCCACAATGGCTTTATATCTTCATGATCAATACGAAAATCAGGTTTTTCGTGCTCAAGTACGATATCTAACAAGCTTTTTAAATACTCAATCTCTATTCTCATAAATCCCTCTACTTAACGATAATTACTAATACACATAACAGCTAATTCACTGTAGTCGTTCCGACTATACACAATTCGAGTGTTTCTTTATTCATTAACTTGTTAGTGCGCCAATTTACATCAAATTCAACAGCTTATCTATCACACAAATACTCTATAAAAAGCCAAAGACGAATCATTCCGTCGTTTTCTGGATTCTGCTTTAATATGACTGCTTATAAAACAATGAGTTACATTTATCCGGGTGTTTTCTGAAAGGACAACTTTACGCAATAGCAGCTGTTCTATTTATAACTGATCTGAAGAGCGACTAAAGACTGCTCACAACACAAGCCGCCTCTACGCCTGGCCGGTTAACTTGTTCCATTAAAACTAATATGCATATAGTTTCTATAGCTGGAAAGTGTCAGGAGTGACTATGGAATCATCTCATAAATAAATGTCACCCGCAGTGAGGGCGACGACTGTTACTATTGATCACCAGTTATTCATGCTGGCAACAGCCTCGTATATAGCATCTTCACCAATCCTATCTGGATTGAATTCATCTACCTCACCATATGTTTTAGGGTTTGACTCCATTGTCCTATTAACCCAGTCACTTAACTCATTAATATATATTTGATGCTCAAGCTGTTGGATGTATTTTCCAAAGGTATTCTGAACAAGGCTAATGATACTGGTTGCGAGATGTCCATCGGTCATTTGTATTACTATTTCGTGTAGTAACCGCATCAGTGAGTCTGCCTCTCTAAGGCTGAGCAGGCTAGATATGTCAAGAGGAAATCCTGCCTGTTCAATTTCGTCTACTGCTTCTGAATATCCCATCTACTGCCCTTGTTTTTTAAGACGACTTAGTCAAGAACAGTAAGCATAAGTTCAATCATTAAGGTTAGGCACTAACCATAGCCTCGTTAGAGCATGCCCTTATGAGAAAGCGAATTCACATTAGTGAACTTTTACAGTTATGGATTGACTAACTTCGCTAGTGATATTTTTCCGTTATGGTTTTCTAATTTATGATTGATATAGTTAAGTTAGTACTTATGGTTATTGGTTCTGCCCTAGTGGCTTATGGGATCTATAGAGCTGATAAAAGGCACCAGATAGATAAGAGACTGTCAGAGTATGAGCTTAAAAAACAGATCCTCAGGGATCAGCTTCAGATAGCACTGACCCAAATTGAAGGCAGGAAAAAGGATGATATAGCACATCATGAATTTTTAAAAATAATGGGGGATACTGCAGGAGATATACAGGGAGGGTATCAGGAAAAGCTGATGCTACTAGTGGCAGAGTACCGGGATATAGTAACTGATGAGGTCAGAGATAATGAGTATAGGGCCTGGAAGGAAAAAGCTAAGGGATAATATCTAACATGAGAAAGGAGGCCATGCCATATTGATATTCTCTTCATGAAAACCTGTTGTATTTCTTATAATCAACAGGAATAAATCCAGCTCAACATGTTCATTATGTAATGTAAAGGGCAGCGAACTAAATAAAAAACTGCAGGTCTATTTCAAACAATAAATATTGTTAGTGGTGTGTAGATGATTCGACTTCTTTTTTTGATACCAGCTCTGACAGCTTGCACCGTAACGTCCCCCAGCATAGACGAGCATACGCCTACACTTGTGGATCAAGTTGCGGTTGCTGTCGGCTATGTGGTCTACAACATATGTGTGAATCATGCGCGTGATACCAGTATCGTTGCGCGATTCAGCAAGCCTGACACCAGTGAAGGGCTTGTTGTGTTTCAGCACAAGCATGAACTTGAATATAAGAAAATGAAGTTTGAAATGATGTTCGATGATTATGTGCGATTTAATTCAGACACTATTGAGCTGTACTTTCCTAAAGATAACGACCTTGCGTATGAGTCGTTTGCAACGGCCATGTATAACGATGGGCACAGCTTGCGTGAAATTCTTGACTATTGCATCAGCGAAAGTGCTGAGCATGTACGGCTGCGGCCAGTGCATTGGTACACGTACAGGCACCAGAATTCTGCCCCAGTGGCTTTTCATACTAAGAGGTTTCAGTAGTGACTTTTACAAACAAAAGTTCGTCCAATAGGACACAAGAAAGTATTGCAGAAGATGTTGCCAACTTTCGTGGGGAAATTGAACAAATCGCGCAGGGCGTGTCAGGCGAGAAGATCTGGAATGGACCTGTTAAGCCTAAGCCAAAAACTGTGACGAAGGCCGTTGTGTCAACAAGTGTGGATATGTAGCGATGGTGGAAAAACAGAGGTCAGTAATTGCGTGTGCTGTAGTGTCTGGGCTTATCTATTATTATTTTTTCATTTAGTAGCTGAGCCGTGGTGCGACTTTATTTCATTCTTTAGGGCGCATTGCTAAATTTATTGACTGGAGTCGTTCCCTTTTACTCAAGGGTGTTTATTCTGTATTTTTATTTTTGGTAGGCTGATAAAGTTACCGGATCTGAGTGGTTGTACGGGGACTTATAGCCACTCAGATCAATTATTATTTTACAACCCCTTCGTTGGCCGGTTAACTTGCTCCTAAAAAACTATTGCGGGTTGATAAAATCGTAATGCACTTTGCAAAGGTGCGTAGGCCTATCGTGTAGCGGCCTGCCGCATCTTCCTCGTATACACACCTCTGGATAGCCATATTTTTTAAACAACCTGTAGTGTTTATTGCAAAAGCTTTTAGCTCTGCTTGTCTCATCGCAGTGTGGCAATGAGCACTTAGTATTCAATCCGTGAGCCGTCATAACTTTTACCTATGAAACGGTAACCCCTTGATTGTCGGTATAATCAGTAACCAAGCTATCATTATGCTTTTCAAGCATGGCATTTCTATATGCTGCAAAGTCTTTAGCTTCAATTTCGCAAACAAAAGCACCTGATACGGCATTGTCTTTATCTCGATTTTTTACAATGTAAGGCTGATTTTCTGTGCTTACATGCTCTAAGTAATACACTTTTTCCTGCATTTTATCCACCTTTGAAACTTCAGGTAATGATACCAGCAATTAAGCTGGCAACATAAACCGATAAAAATAATAAACTGCTTGCCGCTTATCCATGTAAGAGGTTCCAAATAGGCTATTGTGGGTTAACCCTCATCCATAAACTTGTTTTCATCAGCGTATACGTGCAGTTGGATCTGTATGTCTTGGCCACCTTCGGTAGTTGCCGTACCCAATAAAATCGCATTATCGTTAACATTGGCTTCAAGCATTTCAGAAACCAGCATTTCGATAAATTCAGACGCTTTCCCTGCAATATTCCTGCACTCACTCATAAGACTGTCCTTAAAATTATATTGAATAGCCTGCAAACATCGTTTACAGGCCTGCTTATCTATTGGTCGATTAGCTGAGTTTCACGTAAATCACGTAAGCATTGATCTTGATCGGCATTCGAGAAATCAGGCTCACTTGTTATGGATAACAGATCAACCACCAGCTGCTTGTTCTCTTCATCGAGTCGTACACTGCAATCTAATGCTGCGAATTTGTAGTGGGAACTGCAGGCGCTGGCCATGGCCGTAGCCAGTTGATAAGCACCGCCGCTATGGTCAAGGTCTGTGATTTTTGCCATTACTTTGTCGATTAATTTCATTTCTTACCTTCCTTCTGCTTTTTTTGATAATTAGATTGATGGATATTCCGAGCCTTTAATTAGCTCTATCACGGCATTAGCTTGTTTGTCGGTATCAAAGTATTTATTGCGGCCCTGGCTATCGACCATAACTCCGCGTACTAATCCACACGGGTATAGAAAGATAATTGAGGCATTGATGCAGACAATTTGGGATAGCTGCTCACTGGCCCATAGCTTTTTAAGCTGGGCTTTGGTTTTGTTCACTTTACTTTTCTGGCTCATGCGCATTGTTCCTGGTCTTCCCAGTTATCACCGAAACGATGGGTAAGGATGTCATCAGCGGCTTCAACGCGTTTTTTACATTGCACGGCTATATCAGGTTGGCCGGTTTTTTCAGCATGAAATTGGCGGCGTTCCATGGCCCAGAAGGCATGTTTTAATTCTTCTAATGTGCCGGTGGCAAAGTGCTGTTGCCAGGTGTTGAAATCGGTTAGTTGGCTCATGCGGTTTGCTCCTGGTTATCGATATCATCTTGGGTGCTGGCCAGTGGAACGGTGTCAAATACTTTGCCTACCCGTTCGTCATCCACGTAACAGGCGCCATCACCTTTATTGAACATGCCTTGCAGGTGTTCCTGTTCTAGTCGCTCATAGCGGGCCTTTTTCTGTGCTGGGCTGAGTTGCTCAAGAAACAGGTTTAATTCACGGCGCAGGCTTTCAATTTTTTTGCTTTGGCTGGTGATAGTTTTGCTTTGGGTGC
>JABSRQ010000172.1 GCA_013215055.1 Pseudomonadales bacterium
ATGATTTAAGCCCATATCTTAAATCTTGAAGTTTAAATATTTATGGTTATGTTAGGAGGGGGCTTCACGCGCACGGTTTGCACATTGTTCGCGGGTACTTGCTCTTAGGTCT
The DNA here is from genome assembly GCA_013215055.1 of Pseudomonadales bacterium. Taxonomy (GTDB): domain Bacteria; phylum Pseudomonadota; class Gammaproteobacteria; order Pseudomonadales; family DT-91; genus CAKMZU01. The sequence goes on from JABSRQ010000172.1 coordinate 113, forward strand.
GCTCTTACTATTATAATTATTTTTGACTGGTGTCATTGAGTGTGTGTGTCAAATTGCACAAAATGACACTATCCATATACCCTTGAAACGCAGTAAAAAGGCTTAATACTAATCGGTGTCACAGGGTATACCTTGTGACACCTAATTAAACCTACGCTGATATAGGCGACATGCCAGCGCACGGCCATGAGAATAGTTGCAGATGAAAATCTGTTTATTTGCAAAACTGATGGCCATAGCGCATCCAAAACATTGATCATGCCGATGGGCATAAGACCGGATATTTGGATGAAGTTCATCTGGCAACTGGTGTTAGGTGCTAGAAGTGAGCCAAGTTGCGACAGAACCCATTTTTACGTTTCATGGCGATTCCAATTAAATATTGGAGTCACCATATGAGCATTAGGCGGTCATGATAAGGGTGTGGTTGATTCTGCGCTTACACATTGTCTGAGCTGCTAGCTATATTCAGCTGAAGGAACAGCTTCAAGTTCTTCAGTAGCTAGTAGTCTGCGACTACAGCTGATGGTAATAAGGGCTGCGATATAAACCCATAACGCATAGATCATGGCCGGAATGGCTATCATAAAGCTGTCCAGCAAAGTCATGGCGATACCGAAAGCCAGTGTGGTGTTTTGCACCCCGACTTCCATGGTTACAGCCGCAATTTGTCTACCAGGAAGCTTGGCTATTCTCGCAATACATGCGCCCATCACCATAGCGATAACATTCAACATAATTATGGCAACACCGACTTCCTGAGCGTACTTCACAACATTCTCCCAGCCATTGGCGATAGCCCCGAGAATGATGAGTACCAGTAAGAATACGGCCAAAACCTTCACAACTTTCTCGGCAACGGCCGCCGCTGCGGGTTTGTAATGACGCAACAGCATGCCCACGCCTAGCGGTAAAATGACGATGGCCAATAGTTGTAGCACTGTTTGTGCCACAGGAAGAGTGATGACATGTGTGCTATCGGTGAAGGTAATCGTCGATAGATACACATAGAAAGGTATGCTAACAATACAGATAAGGCCGCTTATAGCGGTTAATGACACCGATAAGGCCACATCCCCCTTAGCCAGACTGGTAAATAGATTGGAATGTGCTCCGCCCGGGCAGGAGGCCACCAGCACCAGACCTACCGCAAAGGCCGAAGGTAACTGTAATACAGCGGCAATGGCAAAAGCTAACGCGGGTAAGATGATAATCTGCCCCAACACACCGACCGCAGCCGCCTTGGGCTGTTTCAACAGGGCCTTGAAGTCATTCAAGACCAGCCCCAAGCCCATGGCCAGGGTAATCATCGCCAGCGAAAAAGGCAGAAAATAAACGACGGCAATCTGTGAGAGATTATCTGACATGACTACTACTCAGAAATGTGTGGCAGAGGCTTACTAAAGATGAGTAAAGTCACCACATTATAAAAATTGGGCGCTGCGGTGGACTTGTAGTCTTAGATTCATCGTAGAAGCCAGCCAGCAAAGCCGCACTATATCAGAATGCCCAGACTCGCGGATGGATTTTGAGAACTATTGATACATTGTCATCATCTCATGACAAACATAGGGAAACTTAAATCAGGATTAGAGACAAGGAAGAGAATGCCCCCTACTCCGATAAAGCGAAGGCATGGCGCACTAGAATCATACTACGCCAGGCAGATACGAAATAGAAACGCTGGAGATAAAATCGATAAGCAAACGCAGATTTGTATCAAAAGTGATATTTGAATATTTATGGCGTCTAAAGGTATACTCAGCGACACCAGAAAAAAATAATCATGGTGGAAAATCATAATGTGTAGAATAAGAGAAATTTTTTGCATGAAGTTCATCTTGGGACGGGTGTTAGCTCGATCTGACTAGATGCTCTAGATGCTCTAGATGCTCTAGCTGCTAACGGATTACTTTGTATGCCCCAGTATCCTGTAGAATAACGCAGGAAGGACTCCGTATATCTTCTTCACGTTTAATAAGTTCATCCAGTATTAAACGTACATCTGACTTATTGCTGTTAGCGCTAAAGTACCCAAGTTGGTAGCATAGCTCTTGTGTAGGTAGATCGCCTAAGAGAGGTGCCGAAGAACAGCCAGAAAATAAGATGATTAGTAGAGCGCTAATAAATAGTTTCATCCGATATCCTATTAAATTTATTACAATGAGCCTTGCACTGTTGGATCACTACTTAGGACGAACCAATCATTATCCCGCTCGACAGCCCACCATCTTTTATCATCGTAGGTACGCTTTCGATACATTTTATCCTTCATGATATTTGTAGAATAAGTCTAGGATAATATCCATTTAATACTTACATTTTTTCTACTTCCAGTAGAAATGCCCCTAGAAACCCTAGTCGAAAGGGATATTCTATTTTTATTACCCCTATCAAAATGTATAAATTTTTATAGTAATAGGATAATCAACTACACCTACCTCAGATGTATTGAAAAGGGTGTACTTCGTTAAGCGCTTACTTTATTTTGTTACCGCAGGCGGAAACTTTAGAGGATATTGATCAGCTGCTGCCTTGGTCAATCAATCAGCCCAAGGCTGAGTAATACGGTCGCCCCACCTCCATAAACGGAGGGGATGCATTCCATGTTATCCATAGCAAATATAATGCCATAATAATATGGCATCTGATCTAAGCGAATAAGATGAAAAATAGAATCAAGAAGTAATGAACTGCTCACACTGCAAGAATAAACTTGGCTTTTTCAACCGAAAGCTATACGTAGGCAACAACAAGCATGTACATAAAAAGTGCTTGAACAACTACGCTAAAAATGCACGCTCCAAGCGTCTTACGGCCTGGGAGAAGGCCGAACAAAAAGCTCAGCCATCATTGACAGCTGCCCCGCAAGAGAATCAGCACAAACAGAGGTTACAGGCACAAAAAGGCCAATAGAAAGTAAGCGCGTCATCAACCACACCCTTGTCATGATTAGGTCATAGTGGTAAGAGTGTAGTTCGTTAGTCGGTTACAATTTAATTCGTTAGCGGTCTGAAATCGCCTGAGATAAATCGTTTTTGGATTTCGCTTCAAGATGCGACAGCCCCCTTACGTTCAATGCAATTAATGAAAGGTAAATATCAATGTTAGAAGGGATTGTTGGTAATTGGATCGGGACTGGTACTTTTGAAATAGGAGGCATTACTAAGCCGGTGATAGAAACTCTGGCAGTGTTTAACGCTGATGTTGAAGGCGTGTACTCCTACGTCCGGAAAAGCAACATAAGCGAGGGTGGCGAGACAACCACACACGACGAGGAGGGCTATGTCGGTCTTGAACTCTCTCAAGTGGCTTTATCGCGCGGCACGGTGGTACGTTTGGAAAATGTCCACGCTACACAGACAGCTATATCATACGACGCGATGATGTTCAGAGCATGACCAGAATAGTCGAGATGATAGATGAGAATACTATGGACTGGATAAACACAATGTCGGTAGTTGCCAGTGGTATTTCGGTTGAGCATGTGATCAACACGACGTTTATCCGTGTTGGCAAGGTTTAAATCTCGAAAGGCGCTAGCCGTCTTAGTTGCTGTAAACGTGGCGTATTGTATTAAAGGCTTGATAGTTACCTATATAGGCTATGAAGCTATCAAGGCCATGCTATGAAGCGTTCGGGCGGGGAATCGCTAATACTGGCTGCTATGACGCTGGTCTTACTGGCGTTTATAGTCGCTGCTGAAGTCGAGCTAATATGAAAGACAAAGAGGCATCCATGCTGGCAATGGGCTTTGCTTGGCTGTTGATCGGTGTGTTTGCCTTGGTCGCCTATTGTCTGCTTGTAACCTAGCAAGGCTTTAACAATGAATAAAAAACATATCCATGCTGCGTGCGTTGCATAAGCGGCCTTTATTATTTGTTCGCCTGCCGTGATTTTTGGGGAGTATTACGGTTCAATATTCGCTTAAGTTAAGTTAAGTTAAGTTAACTATATTTAAGCTAGAAAAATTAAAGTGGAAGTAGATTGTGAATAGTGACGAAGAAAAAGAATATCTATATGAATATAGTGTTGAAAACCTTATATGTCTGTTTCAAGTAGTGTCAGGCCTTTGCGCTGACCTCTCTGCAATTATTGGCGACGACATTTCATTAAATAAACTAAATAAAATGTCAGGATTAATTGAAAATAACGTGAATCGAACAGCTTTAGAAAAGGAGGGAATAAATATTAAACTAATGGCGAGTTATTGGAAGGCGGTTATTGACTATACAAGGTTATTTGATGAAAGTTTATTTAATAACCTTATTGAAGAAATAGGCGACGCGGCATCAGATATGGCGGATCTTGTTGCCGATATTCAAGAAATGGCCGATATTCCCTCGCCTTGTAATTTTGGCTACCGATAGCCACTCCTTCCTGGTTATGATTCCTTCCTGGTTATTATAGTGACGTGGCTAGGATCGCTTCTGAAAAGCCGCCCATTCAACGGCCTGCTAAGGACTACGATTTGTTGCACTATATGTTTAGACCAGTATAGTTCGTACTTAGTCGAGTGTTCGTGGAAATGGCGCGCTTGAATCTATTATCATTCTGGTCAGGAAAATCACCGGCCATGATAATGAGTTATCCTAAAAGCTCAAATTCATCACCCATAAACATCGGCAGTTTGAAGGGCGGCCCTAAGATTTATTTCAAGTTTATAGCCCATATCGTAGTGCCAGCTCGACAATGCCCTATCTTCACGGAGAGCAAAATCAATAGCATTATTGAAGTGGGTAAAGACTTCAATTTTATCAATCACTGAGAAAAGTTCAGGGTGATCTTGGAAAGCTTTGAGCTTTGCGCCGATGCCATTTTCATGGAAGGGGATATCTGGATTTATTTCTATACTCATAATTTATGGTTAGTTAGTATAAAACTAACACGGTGCTGCACCCGGCTCAAAGTTACGAACCCTCCTTGTAATAGCTTTTCACTATCAATAATCACCATTCAATAGCCGTGCGCTATATCATCTTCTATTTAATGTTTAAGTGCTTGTGTCAGATACTATACTTTTTGACACTAGGCAAAGGCCGTATGATTCCTGCAAGGGGTTAAATGACACTACCTCTCAGGCCGGTTCTGTCACAACTTGGTCCAGATTTAGCGCCTAATTGTTCTTAATACCCATATACTTGCGTTAAAACCTGATGCACATAGTAAAAATACGAGTTATTAAAGCTCAGCAGTCAATAATAATATTATTTACGATATCGTGTTTTAGCGGTTATTTTTTCAATAGGTAAATGGCCAATATCTTTACCGTAAATAGACTTTTCTAAGTACACCAATTCACTCTCATAAACATCGTCTGGCACATTCCTATACCAACATTTTTGACTTTTAGCATCGCCAGGATTCCACCGATAGCCTCTCTCTTTTAATAGATCCTTTTTTTCAAAGGGTGCCCCTATTGCATCAATGCGATAATTTGTTTTTCTCGCATTTGCTAATAATTTTTTCAGTACGGGAATATTCGATAAGGGTAAGATTTTACTTAACAAGTGAATACCAGCCAGACAATCAACATTTGCTCTATGAGCATCGTAGAAGAAACCAAACTTGTAGGCTAAAAACACGAGCTTAGGTGACTCGACACCCTCTTCACCCCAGTTCACATCATTTATAGAACAAGCCCAGTGCAAGTCTTTAAATGCATCTGATACACCTTCACAAAAAGGCCTGTCAAAATCTGCGTTATGTGCCACAACTAAACTCACGCCCGCTAATACACTCTCTACAGCGGCCACATCAATGCTTTTGCCTGCAACCATTTCATTGGTAATGCTTGTAAGGCGAGTTATCTCTTCAGAAATAGGTACACCTGGATCTTGAAATTGATCAAAGGCTTCTCCTACTTTATAAATTCTTCCTTCTTTATCGAATTCAAAAGGAACAATCGCAAGCTCAATCACCTTATCATTCTCATGACTAAGACCCGTTGTCTCTACATCAACATAAGCCCCTTTCAGTAATTCTACACCAGCTCCAGGTTCATGATATTGCTCCACCAATGGAAGACGCTCTATCACCTTGTAATTACCTGAAGATTCTAATTGTTCAATTAATTTTTGTGCCATATCTATCAGTTCTCAATTTTTTATTGAAAAGTATAAGAAAGATTAACGGTAAAATGGTTCAATCTCAATGTACAAATATTGGTTTTCATTGGGATAAACCGTTTGAATAAATATAAATATGGAGTATTAAAACTAACAATATACCTGCAACTCATTGCGGGTTCAAGGTTACCCTAGAATTTGTCTGAAAGACTCTAACATCAAGGATCTAGTGTAAAATCCTTCAATATTTATTCAGACAATAATTTTGGTTTTGTCGCAACTTGGTCCAGATCTAGCGCCTGGCCCCTGTCACTAGATGAACTTCATCCAAATATCGGGTCTTATGTCCTCAGCATGACAAATATTTTGGATGCGCTATGGCCATTAGTTTTGCAAATAAACAATTCCCATCTGCAACAATCCTCATCGCCGTGCGCTGGTATGTCGCCTACAAACTCAGCTACCGTGATATCGAAGAACTCCTAGAAGAACGCGGAATTGATGTCGATCGCGCCACCATTCATCGATGGGTTCTGGAATATGCTCCCCAACTAGAAGCCGTTTTTCGGACTCGTAAAAATCCCATTTCAGGCTCTTGGCGAATGGATGAGACCTATATAAAGGTTAAAGGAAAGTGGCAATACCTCTACCGAGCAGTCGATAAATATGGCGCTACCATTGATTTCATGCTGAGTAAAAAGCGTGATGAACCGGCGGCTAGAGCCTTTTTTAACAAAGCGATTGATCAGCATGGGCTGCCTAAAAATGTTGTGATTGATAAAAGTGGAAGCAATGCAGCAGCGTTGAATACGATCAACTGGCAGATTTGGGTTTTAGGTTTATACGGCCGTTTGATTGAGATTCGGCAAATCAAATATCTGAATAATATCGTTGAGCAGAGCCACCGGGCGGTGAAATGGAGGATGCGAACGGCGTTGGGTTTTAAGTCTGATGCAGGTGCGGAGGCGACGATCGACGGCGTTGAATTATGGCAGATGTTGAAAAAAGGCCAGCTGAAAAAAGGCCAGCTGAAAAAAGGCCAGCTGAAAAATGCTGGCGATATGACTTTGTGGGAACAATTTAATTCGTTAGCGGTCTAATTTCGCCTGAGATAAGTCGTTTCTGGTTTTCGTTTCAAGATGCGACAGAACCAAGAAAACTACCGAGGGTATTTCTAAAAAAATAGAAACCACGGTGAATACACAGGACAAACGTTGTTCAACCCGTCTCCAATACGAGGTATTTAAGTGATTAAATGCCAGTTTCCAGCGACTATTGCGATTAACAGTACTGCCATAGAAAAAATTTCTCTTGCGGCCTTAGAATCCATACTTTCTACACTCTCTTCAAATCTCATCGCTTTATTCCTTATATAAATTCATAAGCTCATGCTTACTTAACTCAGTAAGCTATATGATTGATATGACAGCCTCATGACCTGTTTAAATAAAGGGGTTATAAGACGAGTCATCTATAAGCCGGACATCAATATGTGATGTCCGGCTTCCTATAAAATGTGCAGACTTTAAGGGTTCCTGTTCACTTTTCTTCCATCAGGTTCTTCAGAAATTAGCGAATATAAAAACTCATTTATTCCTGTTTCTGTAACTTTCATATTATTTGGGAGGTTTTCATTATTATCAGATATATGTACATTTCCATCCTCGCCAATTATATAAAATGAAGAGCCATTATTAATATAAGTACCATCCGAAGCTCGGACAGCAATACTAGAAACCGTAGGTTCTCCCCCCGCATTAGTAGGAATAAATCCTACCAGTTGCCAGGTAGGATTATCTTCACAAGAATAAACATGCGAAGCAGATCCTTCTGGATTCCAGACCCTTGAATCCATGCAATACTTTTCATCTGAACCGGTCTCATCAATAAAACGAATTTTAATCCCTTCAAAATCATCTGGTACAATTTTGATAGTAGATAACCCGCCTATACTATTTATATCAGGGTTTTGTCCTGTCCACTCCTCATAGTGTCCGCCTTGCTCCCAATGTTGCCAGGCAAAAACTTTAGAATTTTCTTCAACTATGACTGATTCGTAAGAATCATTATCAATATATAACGTGTACGGCTCATCACGTTGCTCAAAAAATCGGCTTTGCCCATTAAAGTACGTATCCGTATAAAAGGTAGCCCCGGTATTAGTATCAGTAGTTTTTGTTTTCTCAACAATGTTACAGACTGACTTCCACCATTCTAAGGCTCCAGAAGAGTGCCCTGCATGGGCTACTAATGCAGCACCAGAGAGAGACAAGATTAACGCTATTTTTTTAACTGAAACTTTCATATTAATCCTTATATTAACTATTTCAGTTAGGCGAAATCACCTAACTAACAATTAACATAGGAAGAAAAATGGTGTTTTTTAAAAAAAAAAAGACTTTGTCATAAAAAATTCATAAACTGCCGTGAGTGACAAGGATATTACATTGGGGTTCTAGGGGCGGCCTTCAAAAAACGACAAAAAACTCTGCATGCCTCGCCAAACGTACCTTTCAGATGGATATTACTTTTTTCACTAAATCTATAAATAAGCGTGTATCAGCAAGCCATATCAATGGCTTACGTCTTAATTGTCGTTTTTGGACGGGAAACCCCTGGCAATGGCATTCGGTTAAGGGGATGTGTATTATATTGCTCAATATTCACTCACTTCAATACTCCCTTAATGAAAGATAATAAAATAAAAAAACAAGATTTCTGGAATCCAATACAGGCGATTATCGAGGAAAAGTGCGGTGAATTTGATAAGGTTTGGCAAAAAAGAAAGCGCATCATAGACACACAGTTTCTCGTTATTTTCATTTTGAAATTGGTCATGAGTAAAAATAAACAAGGCTATGCTAGTGTTCTTAATCAATTATGGGAAAGTAAAGAACTCTCAGCCTTACAGCCAGATCCCGTGTCTGCTTCAAGCGTGTGTGAAGCGCGAAAAAAAATGCCTGAAACCATTTTCACGGAACTTAACCAACACATATTAGCCTTTCGAGAAAAAACTTCACCCCTGCCTTTGTGGTATGGCCATCGCGTGTTTGCGGTGGACGGCTCAAGAATTAATGTTCCGAGGGAATTATTAAACGCAGGATATAAGGCTGTACACAATGATCAATATTACCCACAAGGTTTATTGAGCACACTATATCATTTAGGCAGTGGCCTCATCTATGATGGCATATTCAGTGCCGCTAAAAGCGAAAGAGCGTGCTTGTTAGAACATATGGAGTGTTTACAATCAGGCGATGTATTAGTACTTGATCGCGGATATTTTAGCTATTTGATTTTATCAGAAGCGATAAGGAAAGGTGTTCATTTAATTTGTCGAATGCAAGGAGGCACTGTAAATAAGGCTGTAAAGCGTTTTTTATCGAGCGACAGTGTTGATGAAATAATCAGCTATGAACCTTCCCTATCGGTGAAATACGAGAGTAGGAAACAAGGTTACGATATTGAAATTACGCCGATTAAGTTACGCTTAATTAAGTACACAATTAATGGTGGGATTTATGTTTGCAGTACCACATTACTGGATTCTAGATACCCTCCCTTGGCATTTTCTAAGGTTTACCACGGTCGTTGGGGCATTGAAGAACTGTATAAAATATCCAAGGAATTTATAGATGTAGAAGATTTTCACAGTCAATCTGAGCGAGGGGTTAAGCAAGAATGCTATGCGCATATCCTGATGATCAATATGGCTCGAATATTTGAATCTGAGGCGCTAAAAAAAATACCGCCCCCTCCTTCTGGTGATGATAGTGGCTCTAATCCCCCAGAGCTTAAAGACAGTTATTGGCAAGATTTTTGTGGTGATATTAGCCAATTAAAAATTAATTTTAAAAACTGCTTATTGGTTATTGGGCGAAGTTTAGAAAAGCTACTTTTGCCGATAGAAAAAGTAGAGGTTAATTGGGTTAGCAGTTTGGTTAGAAGTATTTCTCGCGTACG
>JABSRQ010000173.1 GCA_013215055.1 Pseudomonadales bacterium
AAGGGGCGCCGGCCATTAAACAGCTAAAGACCGCTACTCTAAAATTTGTCGGTTTTCATTCAGTGAAAAGTAAGATGATTGGTCCTGTCATCAGCTCTACTAAAGCATCTAGAGACAAATGGATTGATGAGGTATCACGTCTTGGATATGCAGCAAAATAGTTAACAGTAAGCATTTCATACTGGCGTGAAATAAAGGCTGTATTCTATTGTTAGCTTGGCGGTAACGGCTTGAATGTTCGAGCACTGTAGGAGGGTGCATCAAAGGAGCATTGGGTTTTATGTAAAGCTGCTGTGTGTCAACTGCAGCTGTTGAAGCATCTTAGAAATGAATAAAGGTTATGCCCGCTGTGAGGCTTAAGCAGTCATTTACGAATTTGGGGTATAAGCTGAATAACCGTGTTTTCTAGAGCGAATAGGTAGTATTACTTTGGTCATTATTATTCAATGTGCTCAGTTACTCTGGAGCTCCAGCAACTATATGCCGTCAACCGAACAACTGCCCGTACGCATTTGGGAGAAGACCGTCCATGCCGTCGGTACATTTCAGATAAATACTGAAAGGGGTTATGAATCGAACACGCCATTGAAGAAGACTTACAGCCTATCTTCCTATTTATATTCTGAAGCAAACAAGTCCATTGAAGTTCCTGTATACCATGGCATTAACGCTAGCATACGGCCAGAATGCAGCTTAATAATTCCGGGCGCTTCTCTAGAATCAGGATAATCCACCCCAGATGAAGGTGCCAGTACCTGATTAAAGGTCCATCCTTCGAGATAATTATAGTGACTTTGCAAATAGGTCCCATAGGTGGAGTGTGGCTTTTTGTTCCACAAAACATGAATGCCATCTGAATTATTTACAGCATTATAATAATAAGAGAGTCCTGTTGAGCTCGAATCAATTACCGACTCGGCACTCCAGCTTTGTTCTCCGACCGTGTAACGGGAATTAGCTAAAACACCTTTAGTGGTATGCGTGAATGTTGGCCAGAAAGCAAAAAAAGTATTGTTATTATCCACATGCATTTGAATATGAGGGTTTCCCGTCAAAACAGCACTAACATCCAGCCTCTGAGCAATTTTCCAGCCTTTTCCTTTTCTATAAACATTGGCCCAAATGCCATCATTTTTACAAGACATCCATGCAATAGCGATATTTCCAATAGCATCAACTTCAATTGCTTCTCTGGCCATACCTTCACCTATGCAGTTATCTAGGCTCCTGATAACCTCAGCTTCGGATAGTCCATTTTGACGAGAATATTGATGAGAAAAAATGTTCTTGGTAATGCCATCATCGGTTTCCGCAAAGAAGAAAAGCTGATCTCCCACTTGCCGATAATCTATATAAGGGCTGAACCGGGTGATACTGATACTTTTGTCCGGCTGATGCATGGCTATATTCGTTTTGTCATTTTTGAATATAATATAAACGCCCTGACTATCTTCGATAAATTCTCTTGAACTGATTGCAGTCCCACTTAACAGTTGTGCGTGCTGCCAATTTTCTGGGGCAGGAGCTTGCTTTGTATATAACAGACGAGTGTTAGGTGATAAAAAATCATTCCATAGAATATGCAATTGCTTTTGAGCATCGACGTAAAGGGAGATGTAGGTTACCGTGTTAATATCCGATGAGCCTCCTGGATAAACTTCTTTTGCAGAAGACCAGCCTTCATCAATATGAAAACTTCTTAGAAAATGGTTAGCATTGAAGCCTTTCTTCTCCGATGTCAGCAAATAAAATCGATTATCAATAATAACCGGTTGGCTGATAGTGAATCTGTCTGGTGCACTATAATAGGCAAGCTCGATAACCGTGCCCCAAGCATTCTTTTTCTTGTTGAAAGTATTGGCTATATATTTCCCATCATTTACCCAAACCACAAGTAAGTTACCTAAAGAATCACCGCTGATAGACGAGATATAACTCACTTTTCCACTGCTATCTAGCGTATCCATGATCCCCCAACCCGATAGCTGGTTATAGCGGCGAATCATAAGATCAGGATCGCGCTCCCCGACCTTCATGACAATCAATGCATCTCCATGAGCATCAACAAAACTTCTGTAATAACTAATGGACTTCTCATTGGATTCGATTGGGATAGGCGTACTCCAGTTCATTGATTGTGAAGTCGTCGCCAGAAAGGAACTGCTAACACCTCCAATAGTCAGTACAGCCTCAGTGGTTGTCAGCCATTCAGCAGAAGTCGTTAATCTGATAACGACTGTATCACCCGGATTAATGGTCTTAAGGGAGTTTGAAAAAATTCCGTTATTGATGGAATATTCTCCATTGACGATACTGATAGAGGCGTGCGTATTTATCCCTGTAACCGTTATTAAATTTGAACTTACCCATGCATTAGTTTGAAGATTATGTTTTTCCTTAAAAATAAAAATATCTGGAGTACTATCCCCTGCTTTAGTCATAACAGAAAAGCCATAACTCTGAGTGCCAAGAGTAATTTTTGTCGACGTTTGAGTAGAATAAAGGTCGGATGAAAAGACCCTGACAGATAGGAAGTCACCGTTAGACACACTGCCTACAACTTCAGTGAACTCCCTGCCGTTTATAGAATATTGACCGCCACTGATTGCAATAGGGATAACACCGCTTATTCCCGTTACCGTTATGGCTTCAGACTCAATCAGTGTATTTATATCTACCCCATCTCTAGGAACAAATTCAAAAGAATTAGGAATAGTGTCAACGGTATTATTTGATCCAGCTGGTTCGTCACTACTCCCATTTGAATTGTCGCTGCTGCAAGCCGATAGAGTTAGAATACATAGAATTAATAGAGTTATTTTTGAGATATACATAAGAATTTTTTATTATAGTTTTTACAATATCAGGGGAGAAAATCGTATCCAGTATAATATACCGATGGCTAACGGAAAGCTCTATCTTCAATTTATACGGAGTCTGCCTGCTTTTCAATTACCTGGACCACATTCTTCACCGCTACCAAGGCTAAATACCTAACTACACCCTCAATAGGATATAAGCTGAATAACTGTGTTTTCTAGAGCGAATGTGTAGTATTGCTTTGGTTCAATGTGCTCAGCTATTCTGGAGCTTCAGCATCTATATGCCTAACAGAGTACATTATTCGATCTTTTGCTTCTATTAAAAAGCAGATAAACGAAGGAGGACAGGCATCTGCATTATGATGCTTAAATTTTCATGGATTAGCTGTTACTCAATGATTTGTGATGCTGGGGGACGTTGAGCTGATAAACTGGTGGAACCGTATCTTTTTGACGGCCGATGTGAACCAGAGTCTTTTTAATGACAATGGGATCTTTAATGGTAGAGATGATCTACTATAAAAAAACTGTCGTCATCAAAAAAATCTTAGATCACATCAGTAAAACCGAAGATCCTACTCCGCCAGCGTTTAAGTTACCCGAAGCGCATGCACCACCGCCAAGACTCAGTACATAACAGTAACCCTAGAAAACGCCTCTGCACAGCAAGTCTTCGCGACATGCCCAGACAGCCTTGTCGATTAACAATTTAATAGAAATAAGCGATCTAACAGGTTACCATTATATTCTATTACAGGATATAAGCTCTTAATTCTCATTGTAAGTCGTGCAAATACCGCAAGGAAAGGTTTCTGACTGCTCGGTGAATTCGCGGTTATATTGCTTATACCCTAATTACGTGCTTTTGTGTTAGAAGATTTAATTAACCATATGAAACATATTTTCTTTATATACTTTTCTCTCCTGTCATTCCAGGCCCTTTCATCTAGCTCTTCCTCAATAGAACTGATGCTGGGGGGCTCTGTTCAAACCGTAGATATTGAGGGATTAAGAGATATATCAGGAAATACTGAATCTATGGGCTTGAAATTTGATTATCAGATATGGGATACATTATCTTTGAATCTATCTGTATATGATTTTGGTGAGGTCGAAGAAACATATATTGATGGTAATGGCGATAAGATTAAAGATTCCATTGAGCTTAACTCCATTAATTTTGGGGCTTCGTATGGAGTCGATTTGACTGAAAGTTCTATTTTAGAATTTAGCGTAGGTGCTTCATATTGGGAAGTATTGTTTTCTGAAAAAGATTCCTTTTTCTCGAGCTCAGAGTTTACTGATACTGAAAAGGGCGTGTCACCTTATATCGGTATAGGTTACAAATATTTTTTAGGACGAAGTTATTCTCTTGGGGTTGATTATCTTTATTCAAAGATCGAATACGATATCGATTCATTTTCATCTGAGCATGAGATGAATAGCTTTTATATCAACCTTGCATTTCACTTTTAATCGTTCTTGAAATCAGATATCTGACTACTATGAAATTAATTTTTACGATCATCATTGTCCTATCCTCTGCGTTATTGGCTTCATGCTCTGACCTTAAAGAAGATAGCTCTAATTCTATAAAATTCTACCGAGACGGTGGTGAGATTAATATTATTGAAATTCGAAAGGGGAGCTCTATAGAGAATGTGAATGTCATTTCCTATGGGATTTTCTTTAAGTCAGATCAAATAAATTATACGGTTGAATTTGATGGCGAGTTAGTTGAATCAACAAGCGAATTAATGTTGGAGGGGCATCGAAAGTCACAAATGCTATCCTTAGTTCCTAGAGATCATGTGACTGGCAATTTTGAGCTTGTTGTTATTGCTACAAATGAATATGGAGAAACGGTTTCTAGTCGTCCCCTTGTGATATCTATTGCAGACGTACCAGATGAAATAGAAGACAGTGTCTCTCCTATATTAAGTGAGATAGAACCCATTGGCGAAGTGAAAACATTTACACCGCAATACTCCTTTACAAGCAGTGAAGACTCAACTTTACAAGTTGGAGGTGCATGCGATTCTGATAGTACAGTTGTGTATGAAGGGAATAATACAGTTGTTCTATCTAAGTTATCTGTAGGAATATATTCAGATTGTTTTTTGATTGCAACGGATGCATCAAATAATAAGTCTGATCCATTACAGATAACTGCGTTTACGATTTTAGATTTTACACCGCCAATTGTTAAAAACATATCCACGGTTGGTCCTTCAACCACTCATAATCCATTCTTCTCTTTTGAGAGTGATGAAAGCGGTAGTTTAAGGGTGTTAGGAGAGTGTTCATCTGGCACAAGCGTTGTAAAAAAAGGTGCTAACCTTATTGAACTTAATCGCTTAGATAATGGAGATTACTCTAACTGTCGATTTATTGTTACTGATGAATTCGGTAACAGTACGGATGAAATAGGTTTAGCTAGTTTCAGCATTGCGGTTGCTGAACCTATAGAGTTTAAAGCTTGGGTTGGAAATGCAGGTGCTGATATATATTTTTCTAATGACCTTTGGGGACAAGAACTGATCAGTTCGAGAGATAGGAATTGCGACTGGACTGATATTGCTCAGTGTGTTCTGGGTGGAGTTACTCCAATTGTGGGGGAGGTTACGAGTGAAGCCGCATTTACGTTACAACATGAGGCCTATTATATGTTGTCAAAGAGTAATCAGGTGGAAGCAAAAACAAAAGTTTCAACTGATCTCTTTTCTCCTAGAACGGCACATCAGGTTGTAGAGTTCAATGGGAAGCTTTGGATGTCGGCAGGAAAATCCTACCCAATTTATTCGAACTCAACGGTTGAGCATGCTTGGAATAATGATGTGTGGTCTTCTGCTGATGGTGATGTGTGGACTCAAGAAACAGAGAGCGCTGCATTTGAGGCTAGAAGAGATCACCAGATGTATGTGTTTCAAGAGAAGATGTGGATTCTCGGTGGAAATGTATTTATCCCTAATACCGCTGTAAATCAGTTAAATTCTAAGAATTCGAATGATATCTGGTTCACTGTAGATGGCGTTTCGTGGCAAAAGGTTAATACAGAAATGCCGTTTACTGAACGGGTCGGTCATCAAGTTGTTATTTTTAATGAAAAGCTGTGGCTGATAGGAGGTTACAGCTCAATGTTTAGAGGGGCCGATCCCGTTAGCGATGTGGTTTGGTCTTCGGAAGATGGCATTACATGGACCCTCATTGAGGCAGATCTTCCGTCGATTACCGAGCATCAGACAATTGTTCATAATAATAAACTGTGGACTATCGGGGAAAATAAAATTTGGTCATCGGTTGATGGTGTAAATTGGATTGAACATGAGGTTAATGGTTTGCCAGTGCGGAAAGAAGGTTTCAAAGTGGCGAGTTTGAAGGGAAAATTGTTTCTTGTAGGTGAAGAATCTGGGTCTTCGTATAATCATGTGTGGAGTTCTACTAATGGCACAGATTGGACCTTCGAGGCAGCGGCAAAAAATATATCTCCAGTTTTAGATCCTCAATTATTGTCCTTCAAAGATAACCTTATACTCGTTGGTGGCGAGTTTACATTTAGTAGCTCTAGTCTGTCAGATCAAGTGTGGAGTTCAGCAGATGGAAGGACTTGGACAAAAAAAGGTGTAGATGTCGATTTCTCCCACCGCTTTTCGCCGAATTTTATAGCATATAAGGGGGCGTTCTGGTTGATTGGTGGTTTCGTCGGTCCTTGGGGGAGAGTACCTGAGACTTGGCGATCTTATGACGGCCTGAAATGGGAGCTGGTATCAGATAATTTGCCATTCACGAGCCTGACCTATGAAATTTTGGAGAGCGATGGAAAACTGTGGCTAGTAACGCCTTCAAAGTACTCAAACAAAGATCAAGCCTGGACTAACATTACCGTATGGACATCTGAAAACGCTATCGACTGGCAAGAAGAAACCGTTGTTTCTGATGGTGCGGTAAAAGCATCGGAAGGATTTGTTAAGTTCAAAGATAAGTTCTGGCTGATAGGTGGTTGGTCTGGGGTTTGGTCATCCAAGGATGGAGTAACTTGGGTCGAAGAATTGGCTGAACCACCATTTGAGTCACGCCAACATCATCGTGTTGTAGTCTTTGACGAGAAGCTGTGGCTAATTGCAGGAAAAAAGAATACTACAGGCGGGCATTCGACTGATGTTTGGTCATCAGAAGACGGGATCAATTGGACTCTTGCCACCGCTAATGCTGGGTTTAGTAGGCGGGCTCAACACGCTGTCACTGTCTATAATGAAAGAATTTGGGTGGTTGGGGGTGAAGCCTATGGTAATAGTTGGGGGCTTGACGACGTATGGTCATCGGCTAACGGAAGAGATTGGATTAGGCATCTAGATAATGCCCCATTTCAGGGGCAGAGTTCGCACAGTATATTGCCTTTGAATGACAGGATGCTAATGATAGGGTCGGGGCCCTATCATTATCACCCTCGCAGTAGCGTATGGTCGTCAGTAGATGGCTATAATTGGAAAAAGGGATATAAACATCTTTTCTATCCTATGACAGAGAAGATGGAATAGCTGTATTGTTCAGCTGGCTGGAGGGCAATTATTCTCAAGCTGTGAAGGCCAATGGTTTAGATCACATCAGTAAAACCGAAGCGCATGCACCACCAGCAAGACTCAATATTTAACAGTGATTTTAAAAAACGCCTAACCTCAGCATATCTTCCCGACATGCCCAAACTGCCTTGGCCATTTAAACTTTAATAGAAATAACTGATCTAACAGATTACTCTTATATTCGATTGCAGGCTATAAACGCTGAACTATCATTGTCAGTCGTGTAGCTATAGCAAGGAAAGGTTTCTGACAGCTCGGTGAATTGCGGTTATATTGATTATACCCACTCACATTCTGAAGGGCTGCAATAATCCTCATTGCAGGCTGACGGTTTAGCTAAGTGGTTTTAACCTCAATGCCCGTTCATGACACATTGCAGTCCTTCAAAGTAGCTCCAGATTAGTTTAAATGGAAAAAGTTAACCGGCCAGGTGTAGAGCCGGTTTGTGCCAGGAGTAACTGTAGAGCTGTGATTCAATTATAACCACGTTAATATCCGTAAGCGGCCCCTGGGTCATCGCAAGGTTTAATACAAACTCACAATTAAAGACCTACACACTTATTCAATAAGGTCTAGAATCAGAAACCGAACCTACCTCCTGCTTAGGTAATGATATTACGGTATCTACACCCGTAGACAGAATCTAACGATTTTCCAGATATTCATAGAACAGTTCACGAAACTTTCCTACCGAGTTTTTTTGCGCTCGGTCTTTTCCTATCAGGAAGCCGATATTACGTGGCTCTAGCTCGGGATCCAGGTAAAATGACCGCAGTGAGTGACGGGCCTTCAGCACAGAGAACGCCTCCGGTAATATCGTAAACGCATGGCCACTTTCCACGAGATCAAGAATGCAGCTAATCGAATTCACCTCGGTAATTTGCTTCAACTGGATATTATTAGCGGCAAAATAGCGATTCACGACTCTTCGGGTTTCGAAATCCTCCGGTAGCAGAATAGCTTTTAAACCGTGTTTTCTGCCTTGCATAATGTCAGCGACCAGGGATTCATGCTGCGGCGCAACCACCAGCTTCCACCTCTCGCTGAATAGCGTTTCAAACTCGACGTTTTTGTACTCCTTGCGCAGGATAAAACCTATGCCAATATCGATCTCCCCCAACGACACTTTACTTTCAATCTGATGATTGGACAGCTCTTCGATATGCAGGGAAATATTGGGGTAACGCCGGTCAAAATCGATCACTAGCTGACGCAAATATAGCGCGCTGATCGATTGTAGTACGCCGATTCTTAAACTGCCTGCGTTACCCGATTCAATATCCGATACAGACTCCCGCATCAGCTCCACCTGATTCAGAATCTGCTTGGCAGACGTGAGTACCAGTTCGCCACTTTCCGACAGACGTACGCTACGGCCCACCCGTTCGAAGAGCTTGGTGTTCAGTTCTTCCTCTAGCTGCTTAATCTGATTAGACAACGCCGGCTGGGAAATGCAGAGTTGATTCGCGGCTTTGTGAAAGTGTTGTAGCTCAGCGACTACGCGGAAATAACGCAGATGTCTTAATTCCATATTGGCTCTAATTTAACGCTATGAAGAGTTAACGGTGCTTTATGTGGCATGCAGCTTACTTTAATTGATTCATATAAGTTATCAAACCGATAAAAACAAAAACTTATACTTTTCAAACCGGTTTCGGCAATATTGTCCTCAGTCGGGCCTGACTTCAGTTAATTTCTTCACAATACATAACATCTGGAGAGAGATAAGATGACCAGCAAACATTTCAGCTCAGCAAATTTTGGGGAAACCGCCCCAACAATCGAAGTACAAATGCCTAAACGGCTGGCCCATGTCGGCATTGAAAGCAGTGATGCCAGCGCTGAATTCTCTGCAGCGCGTAAACACCCTGTGCATATTGTCGATTTGCCCAGCAACAGCATCAGTATGACCATCGGAGGGCTGTTGCCCGGTGATCGTTCCAATCGTCATCGCCACACTTACGAAACGATTGCTTACATATTAGAGGGCAGGGGCTACTCAATGATCGAAGATCAGAAAGTCGAGTGGCAAAAAGGCGATGCCATCTACATCCCGAATTGGGCATGGCATCACCACGTCAATACCGATTCGAAAAAATCTGCGAAATATCTGGCCTGTGAGAATGCTCCTATGCTGCAGAATCTTGGCCAATTAGCGATACGGGAGGAGGAAAAATGAGCACATCAATTCTGTCGGGCATTATTGCCTACCCGGTGACCCCGTTTACCGAAGCGGGTGGAGAAATAGACTTGCCGACTTTAGCTATTGTGATTGATGACCTGATCAGCAGCGGTGCCGATGCCATTGCGGCACTGGGCAGTGCCGGTGAAGGTGCGTATCTGAATGAACAAGAGTGGCAGCGAGTTGCCACCTATAGCGTTGAGCATGTTGCCGGGCGTGTGCCAGTAGTGATTGGTATCTCTGAACTGACCACCAGCAATGCGGTGATGCGTGCACGGTTTGCAGAAGGCATCGGGGCCGATGCGATCATGGTTGCTCCGCTGTCTTATTACAAGCTCAGCGAAGCGGAGATCTACCAGCATTATGCGGCGATCTCGGATGCTATCGACATCCCCATCATGCTCTACAACAACCCAGCCACCAGCGGCATTGATATGTCACCGGCGTTTATGTTGTCTATGGTGGATGGCATCGAAAACGTCACCATGATTAAGGAAAGCACTGGAGA
>JABSRQ010000174.1 GCA_013215055.1 Pseudomonadales bacterium
CGCCACTTTTTAATAACGTAGAGATCAGTTTGCCTGAGGCTTTATCAATATCTTTTAATAAAGGCGACAGGGTTTTACTGTCGGCGACGGGAATAATCAGGCAGTCGGTTTTAATTGTGTTCCATTGTGTACTTAGTTTGACGGCAAATTCCATAAGGACTCCACAAAAAGAAAATAATTTGCAATAATAGCGTGTATAAGTGACATGATAGTTGAATGTTGAAGTTAACAGAAGCTAACTAACATAAGAATTACCGCTTATGCCCATCGGCAGTGTGCGTTTTTTGATCCTTTTGTTTCATCTGATCAAGTACCCGGGTTTGTTATCGTTATTTAAAGCATGAGGACCGTTTGTTGTGCGTATTTTTCGTTATCTCTTTAAAGAGGTAAATAGTAATTTTTTTGCAGTGACGACGATGTTGCTGTTAATTTTTCTCAGTACCCGTTTTGTCCGTTTTTTGGGTAACGCTGCGGCGGGCGATTATGCCGGTAGCGCGATCTTCTATCTGATTTTATATCGGCTACCGAGTTTTCTGGAAATCATCCTGCCCCTGTCGTTATTCCTCGGCGTGATGCTGGGTTATGGCCGTTTATATGTAGAAAGTGAAATGATCATCTTGCAGGCCAGCGGGGTCAGTAAAAAACGTCTATTGCTTTATACGCAGGGGCCGGCGGTATTGGTGATGCTGTTAGTGGGCATGTGTAGCCTGTATTTAACCCCGGTAGGTTGGATGCAATATGAGAAATTAATTAAAGCCCCGCATTCTTCGGCAAGTTTTGCAGCGTTGGTCTCGGGCACCTTTAAGAAAAATAGCTCGGGCGATATGGTTATTTATGCAGGTTCCATGAATGAAAGTAAAACCGAATTAAATGATGTTTTTTTGGTGCGTACCCCCGAAAGTCAATCTGGCCAAGCTATTCAAATTATGAAGGCCAAGCGGGGCCAACTTATACAAAATGAACGCGGCCAACGTTATCTGGAATTTTATGACGGCGTGCAAATCAGTGGTGAGCTGGGGCAGATGGATTATCAGTTTTCCAATTATGAGACTGCAGGTATTCTTATTCGCTCCAAAGTAGAAAAAGGTTTTAATAGCAGCGATATAGAAACGGTTGCGACCCTGGATTTATGGGGTGATGACTCTCCCGAGGCGCAAGCGGCTCTGCAGTGGCGTTTTTTAATGCCGCTGATGTTACCGATTATAGCGATGATTGCGATGGCATTAAGTGAAACCACACATCGAAAAGGGCGTTATGCCAAATTATTACCGGGCATTATTATTTTCTTTTTATATTTGGTGAGCCTAGGTAATGCGAGGTCGATTATTGAGCGAGGGGAGGTCTATTTTATTTCCCCGTTGATTTTAGTGCATATCGGTTTTTTCATGTTGGCGTTGTTGATTTTTAATTTTGCGACGATTAAGCATTTCCTGGCCATGAAATTAATGCCCAGTAAAAGGGCCGGCTCATGAATGTTTTAAATCGCTATGTGTCCAGAACGGTGTTCTCTGCGATATTGATGGTATTGGTTGTATTGGTGGGGTTAAACGTCGTGGCCGCTGTGTTGTCGGACCTTTCCAAGCTCACAGGGGATTTTACATTTTGGGTGGCCCTGCAGGTGGTGTTGCTTGAGTTACCCAGTAATTTATATAGGGTGATGCCGATGGCAAGTATGGTCGGTTGCTTAGTGGGTTTGGGTGCGCTGGCAAATTCCAGTGAGCTTGTGGTCATGCGCTCAGCCGGTATATCCACTTATAGAATGACCTGGATGGCGTTAAGACCGGCCATTTTAATTACCGTTGCAGCGGTGCTGATGGGCGAGTTTATAGCCCCTAAAACAGATTATCTGGCCGGCAATATCATGGCAGTTGCCCGTTCCGGTGAAAAGAAACTGGATGTCAGCAAGGTGGTTTGGTTTCGTGAGGGCGAGAATTTTATTTTTGCCGATGTGGTACATGCCAGCGGCATTATTTATGGTTTAAATATTCTTGAATTTGATGACGATGACGCATTAAAAACAATTAAATATGCTAAGAGGGCCACTTTTCAGCAAGATCACTGGCTGCTTGAAGATTTGGTGACGACCCGGTTTATGACGCAGGACGGGCAGGTGGTTCAGGCCGAGCAAATTACGCAGGATGTCTATCGCTGGTACAGTGATTTAAAACCCGAGCTTTTAAATATTGCGGCCGTTGAGCCGCGAAGTTTACCGATTGGCACGCTGTGGAAATACAGCCATTATTTAAAGAAGCAGAACCTTAATGCGATTGAATATGAATTAGCGTTCTGGGAGAAGGTTTTATACCCGTTGGTCATGGTGAGCTTGGTCTTAGTGGGCATCGCCTTTGTTTTTGGCCCGTTACGTGAGGTCACCATGGGTTATCGGGTATTTACCGGGGTGGTGATGGGGGTGATTTTCAGTACATTTCAGCAAGCTCTGGGGCCGGTCAGTATTGTTTATGGGTTCTCGCCATTGATCGCCATGTCGGTGCCCGCTATCGTCTGCGGGCTTTTAGGTTTAATCTTATTGGCCAGAGTGCGTTAAGCACTCTTTTCCTCTTAGTTTAGATATTTTCTGCAGGGTACGATGCCACAGAAATAAGCTTGCATATTCAGAAGTTATCTATCTATCTATCTATCTATAGATAGTTGCTGGTTGATAGATTTGATCCCGCTTATACACCCGTGTTGAAACGCGGTCCGGCTGACACAAGGCGCCGTAAATACACCCCTGTAGGCTTGACGCAGCATCCCTGCTGCACACACTTGACTTTCAGTCAGACAGCACGTCAACACTCGCATCCCAAGAAGCTCAGGCATTAAAAGGCCTCCCCAAGGCGGCACTCAGTTTTCCCGAGCCTTAGCGGCATGGATGCCGCTGCGGAGCCTACAGGGATGTATTCACGGCGTGTCGGAAAAGCTGAGTGCCGCTGCGGCCTAGCGCAATGAGTGAAAAATTATAGGTCCTGTACACTCACAGAATAATAAAACAAGCGGATTTACGAGGTCGGTACTTTTTATGTTTTAGCCTTTGCGTTTTTCTAAAAACACGACTTGAGATTTGGAAATCTTATCGTGCCAGGTTTGCTGGTTTTTATCGATAAAACACCATAAATAACCCAGCCCAAAACAAGCTAGGGAAAAGCACGCTACGATTAATCGAATGCTGGCTTGTGTGTATGTTATCCGCTGGTTTTCAATGTTTTCTTCATTGATATTGTCGATGCGTAAACGCCAGGTTTGCATACCCAGTGTCTGCCCACTCTTAACCCATAAATAGCTGAAGAAACTCCAGAAAATGGCCACGCTAACGGTGAAAAGAAGCATTTCCCATTGTGTATTTAAGGCTAATTCACCTTCTACCAGGTCGCCTTTCTCAGCGGTAAAGACTCTTAGGCCATTAATGATGGCGGAGCCTGCCAATAAGCAGCCGCCGACTAACCATGTATCGTAAAACATCGCAGCGAGGCGGCGAAACAGCGCGGGTTGACCGACGATTTTCTGTTCACTGTGATTTGACATAAACGCCCACCTTTTAAAAAGTGGCGAGTATACCCTGCTAACACGGGGCAATAAAGTCGGTGTGTTATCAGGCTTTGGGCCAGGCTTACAAAAATGTAATTGTGCTGCTACTTGATTGGTGGCCTGTCTTGCTGCAGTCTAGGCATCAATTGATGGCAGGCTCTTGAGGGGGAATCATGCAGGAATTGATAAAAATACTTGTTATAGAAGATGATAAACAAGTGGCTGACTTTGTATCGCAGGGGTTGGCGGCCGATGGTTATTCTGTTGAAATCGCCAATGATGGCTTGCAGGGTAAGCAAATGGCGGTGGATAAACATTATGATCTGTTGATTGTGGATAGAATGTTACCCGGCTGTGATGGGGTTAGCATCGTTGAGACCGTACGTGCCAGTGATAATAAGGTGCCGGTAATTTTCCTATCTGCATTGGGTGATGTTGATGACCGGGTTGAAGGTTTAAAAGCCGGAGGGGATGACTACCTGGTTAAGCCCTTTGCCTTTGAAGAATTGCAGGCCAGGGTCGAGGTTTTACTAAGACGCAAGGATGCCATTGCCACAACACGTTTAAAAGTGGGTGAGTTAGAGCTGGATTTATTAACTCAAAAGGTCACAAGAGAGGGGCGGGCGTTAAATCTTCAGCCCAGAGAATTTCGTTTATTGGAATATTTAATGCGCCATGCCGGGCATGTGGTAACAAGAACGATGTTGCTGGAAAATGTCTGGGAATATCACTTTGACCCACAAACCAATGTGATTGATGTGCATGTCAGCCGTTTGCGACAAAAGATTGATAAAGACTTTGATAAGGTTTTGTTGCGTACCATACGTGGTGCTGGATATATGCTGAATGATTCATAAGCGTATATTTGCCACGTATACCTTTAGGTTTATGATCGCTTATGTGGCTGCTTTGTCTATCGCCGCTTTTATTCTTCTGGTGGGTACGTATTTCTTTTATTCCTATGACTATTTTAGCCAGGTGAATGACGCCATGGAGAATGAGTTAAATCTGTTGCATGATGAATATTCGCAGCATGATATCGCAGGTTTGGAGTTATTAAGCCAGCAGCGACGTTTAAAAAGTAAATATGATAGATTTTCCTATATTTTAACCGATGGCCAGCGGGTAAAGTTGTCCGGTGATCTTAAGCATTGGCCGGAGGTTAAAGCTTGGGCTGATGGCTGGTTAAGCTTTGAAATGTCCTTCGCAGACTTAAATGGCAATGCACAAAACTACGCTTTTGTCGCGCGCTCAAGAACGCTTGATGACGGGCGTCTATTGATGGTGGCCAGGGTGTCCGATGATATACGCCAGAATGTGCGTATTGTTCTGGGCACGTTGATATGGGGCATGGTTATCATGATTCTTTTAGGCATTATTGGCGGCATTGTCACCTCCGTGATCAGTTTGCAACGTGTGGAAATGATCAATGACGCCATTCGTCGCATCATGGCTGGCGATTTATCTGAACGCATCACCGTTCAGGATCCCATCGATGATTTCCAGCAGCTGGCGATGAACCTGAATGAAATGCTGGATAGAATCGAAGATTCTGTCAATGACGTGCGCCAGGTGAGTAATAATATTGCCCATGACCTGCGCACCCCTCTGACCCGTTTGCGTAATAAGCTCTCTTTATTAGAAAAACGTTCTGCTCCGCATAATGTTGCAATGGTACGCGCCATGCTGGGTGAAGCCGATAGCCTGCTTTCTACGTTTAGCGCCTTGCTGCGTATCGCTCAGGTTGAATCGGGCAGTAAAAAGTCTAATTTCACCCAGGTTGATTTGTCCGAAGTTTTTACCGATGTTGTGGAATTATATGAGCCATTGGCGAGCGTTAAAGGCATAGAACTGACGGTGCAGAAATCCTCGGGTTTACTCTTGCAGGGGGATAAGGATTTATTGTTTCAGATGCTGGCGAATCTTATCGATAATGCGATTAAATATAGCGGTGAGGCCGGGGCTATTTCTTTGGCGCTTGAAGTTAATGTCTCGCAGCTGTCTATAGTGATTGCCGATAACGGGCCGGGCATTGCGGTGAATAAACACGAAAAAGTGTTCCAGCGTTTTTACCGGGTTGAAGCCAGCCGCAGTGTGCAGCCGGGTAATGGCTTGGGGCTCTCTTTGGTGCGGGCTGTCGTTAAGCTGCATGGCGGAGAGATTAAACTGACTGACAGCAGTGGCTTTTTCCCTAAAAGCAGCAGCCCGGGCCTGCAGGTATTGATTAAGCTGCCGATTACGTAGTTGCCTGGATTAAGGGCTTAATTGTATATGCTGTGTGTTGGGTGCCGGAGGCGGGGTTTTTTTCTCGCTGGGGTCTATATCGGCTCCCACTTCGGCTAATTGTATGCCACTGATGTCGGGTGCGGGCAGTGTGAGCTCTACGTCGGTGGCGAATATCTCTTCAGCCAGCTCACCTATTGAACCTAGGTGAATGTGGGAGGTGTCGGGCGCAGCGGGTGGGGCGATCTTGGTAACACCTTCTAATACATCAGAGCCTGCCGGTGCCGCCGAAATATGGCTGACATCGGGTGCCGGTGGCGCGATTTTTTCTTGCGGTTCGGGCGTGTCAAAGGCTGAGACAATATGGATATTGGATGTATCGATATTGGCTGCATCGATAGGCGGTTTTTCTGCCTGGGTTAAAATATCGCTGCCAACGGGCAGGATGTTGAACCCTGGAGTCTGTTTTACTGATGCTGACGACTGATCTGTAGCGGTTGTTGCTTTTTCTGCTGTTTCTTTAGCCGGCGCTTTTTCAGGGGGTGTTTGGGCAGGTTTGATATAAATCTTGGCGCCGGCCTTTTTAAGCGCACTCTGGAATTGTATTGCCGTGGTTTTATCCAGATTTTTTTTCAGCGCAAGCACTTTCCCGCTGAATAATTGCTGGGTTTTTTCAGGGCTAGCCTTGAATAAACGCGCCACATTTTGTTGCACTTGGGCGATGGGAAATCCCTCTAGGGCTTCACCTTTAAAATAAATATCAAAAAGTTGTTCTGACATAGGTTCACCGATCAGGCATTGTATTGTTATTATAGGAAGTATAGCGTATCAGGATTTGATTAAATCATATCTCTATAAGATATGCGAACGCTCTGCGCAGACACTCTGCCAGTGTGTATTTTCACCGTTAAGTTGTTGAAAGGATAGAGCCTTCATCTACCATGAAAACCACAGACACCTCTTCTGCCTTTGTTCCTAGCCGCTTTGCGAAATCGTTATTGAAGCTGGCTCAGCAGCGCAAGTTTGATATCAAGCAGATTTTACTTAATGCCGGTTTGGATTTTAACCCGCTGGATGTGACCTGCCCGGAACACATCTCTGCGATTCACTATAGCCGCCTGTATCAGGAGATGCTGACCTTATTGCAGGATGACAGCTTTGGCATGCCGGCAGGTAAGGGCATGAGCGCAGGAGGATTTCGGATGATGTGTTATAGCATTATTCACTGCGATACCTTGGCGAAGGCGATCAGGCGACTGGTGGAATTCATCGAGGTTTTTTATGATCAGCCTATGCATTTAAAAATCTCTCTGGATGGTGATAGAGCTACCGTTTCCTATCCTTTTTACCAGGAAACGTATATGTCCAAGGGGCAGACCGGAGAAGCTTATGGTTTGGCCTTATGGCATCGATTCTTTAGCTGGTTAATTGGCCTGCCCATAGAACTGAAGGATGTACGCCTGATATCGGAGGCACCGCATAACCCTGAAGGTTATAAACGTTTATTTGGTGTGCCTGTGAATTTTGGCGCCAAAGCCAATGGTTTTGATTTCCATAGCCGCTTCCTGGAACTGCCTATTGCTCAGAATGAGAGCAGTCTTAAGGATTTTTTGCGTACCGCCCCTTATCAGATGATGGTTGAGCCGCAGGAGGCTGAAACCTCTGCCTTGGTCAGTAGTGTACGTAGGGTGATGGGTTACGATTTGAGTCAGGGTTTTCCGAGCTTTGAATCGGTTGCCGAAACCTTAAATATGTCGCCGCCGACATTACGCCGCCATTTACGTAAAGAAGGTGTGAGTTACCAGGGCTTGAAGGATCAATGTCGAAAAGATGCCGCGATTGCCTATTTGAGCCGTCCCGAGCTATCCGTTTCCGCCGTTGCGGCATTAATGGGTTTTACTGACCCCAGTGCCTTTCATCGATCCTTTAAAAAATGGACCGGATTTACGCCGGGCCAATATCGCACGGAACAATTCTCTATGGATGAAGAGACTGGCTAAAATTCAGGCTGTTTTTTCGAAAACGGCCACAATGACCACTAATGCCAGTTTTATGTCCTTATTTGGCTATTGCCTTTTATCCGTAATCCTTTACTCTGCTAGACGCTTGAAGAAAGTGGCTTCTTTTTATTTTTTGTTGAAGCCTTTAAGCACACAGTTTCTGCTGTATATAACTAACACTCGAAAGTGGGAAATCACATGGCTAACGAAGCATATATTTTTGATGCGATTCGTACTCCACGCGGCAAGGGTAAACCTGGCGGCGGACTGTATGAAGTAAAACCAATTGATCTGGTTGTTAATTTGCTGGATGCAATGAAAGAGCGTAACAACCTGGATACCGATCTGGTTGAAGATATGATCCTGGCAACCGGTGAGCCGGTTAACGAACAGGGTATGAATATCGCCAAGACTGCGTTGGTTTATGCTGATTGGTCTGATAATACAACCGGTGCACAATTACACCGTTACTGTGCAGGTGCTTTGGATGCGGTTAATAACGCTGCCGCAAAAGTCATGGCCGGTTTTGAAGATCTGGTTTTGGCCGGTGGGGTTGAATCTATGTCCCGTTTAGGTATCGGTGCCAGTGGCGCTGCCGTTGGTGATCCTTGGGTTGCAATGGAATCTTACGGTATCTCACAGGGTATTGGCGCAGACTTGATCGCCAATATGGACGGTTTCAGCCGTGAAGATTGTGATAAATACGCGGCGATGTCACAGAATCGTGCCGCCGAAGCGGTTGAAAAAGGTTATTTTTCTAAATCAATTATCCCGGTAACGGATATGAACGGTGTTGTCATTTGTGATACCGATGAGCTTATTCGCCCGGGAACCACGGCTGAGAAGTTATCCAAGCTGAATCCTGCTTTCCAGATGTTTGCTGACTTTGGTCATGCTGACTTTCTGAAGTTCAAATACCCAGAAGTTGAAAATATCGACTGTGTACATACCCCGGGTAACTCTTCAGGCGTTGTTGATGGTGCATCTTTAGTGCTTATCGGTAGCGAAGAAGGCGGTAAAAAAGCCGGTCTGACACCACGTGCCAAGATTATCTCTTGTGCCTTAGTGGGTACCGAACCAACTATTATGTTGACAGGCCCAGCGCCAGCCACTGAAAAAGCCTTGGCAAAAGCCGGTTTAACGGTTGACGATATTGATTTATTTGAACTAAACGAAGCCTTTGCTTCTGTTGTTCTACGTTACCAAAAAATTCTGGGTATTCCGGATGAGAAAATCAATGTTAACGGTGGTGCTATTGCGATGGGCCATCCTATCGGCGCTACAGGCGGCATGATTTTAGGTACGTTGATTGACGAATTAGAGCGTCGTGGTCTGAAACGTGGTCTTGCAACGTTATGTGCTGGCGGCGGTATCGGTATCGCTACTATTATTGAAATCGTTTAATTAGCCGACAGAATTAGGAGTTTAAAAATGGGTTATATCCGTTTAGAAAAAGATGATGCCGGCATTTTAGAGCTGATCATGGATCAGCCAGGCGAAAAAGTTAACACCATGGGCGATGAATTCATCGCAGCTATGGCGAAAGCTGTTGACGAAATTGAAGCACAAAAAGACGATATCAAGGGTGTCTACATTCGCTCGGGTAAAAGCTCTTTCTTCGGCGGTGGTGATTTACGCAAGTTATTAGAAATGCCTTGCGATATGGACCAAGCAGAAGCAACGCGTGTATTTAACGGCATCATGAATGCTAAAGCGCCTTTACGTAAACTGGAAACCTTAGGTATTCCAATCGCTGTTGGTATCAACGGTGCGTGTTTAGGTGGTGGTTATGAAATCTCTCTGGCTTGTCACTATCGCGTAGCGTTAGAAGATGCAGCTATGGGTTTACCTGAAGCACAGCTTGGTTTAATGCCGGGTGCTGATGGTGTTGTAAGTTAGGTACGTAAAATCGATTTAACCGATGCGGATACAGTGGGAGCT
>JABSRQ010000175.1 GCA_013215055.1 Pseudomonadales bacterium
TTCAGCCGCTGGATCTGGGTTTTACGCAGCTAAAAAACCGCGTGATCATGGGCTCTATTCATTCTGGCTTGGAAGAAGCTGAAAACGGCCATATTCGCATGGCTGCCTATTTTGCAGAACGTGCCCGCGGCGGCGTCGGCCTGATCATCACCGGCGGTTTTGGCCCCAATGTTGAGGGCGGCACTCATGAAGGCACCAAACGCCTAGTTACAGAGCAGGATGTTGCCGAACATCAGGTGATTACGCAGGCCGTACACGATGGCGGCAGTAAAATTTGCCTGCAGATATTACACACCGGCCGCTATGGCATGGGTGATAGATGTGTTGCGCCCTCTGCAGTTAAATCACCGATCAGCTTTTTTATGCCCAAAGAATTAGACGAAGAAGGCATTTATAAACAAATTGATGACTTTGTTTTTACCGCATTAAAAGCCCAGGAAGCTGGCTACGATGGTGTCGAAATCATGGGTTCTGAAGGCTATTTCATCAGCCAGTTTATCGCACGTCAGGCCAATAAACGTGACGATGAATGGGGAGCCACCTATGAAGACAGAATCCGCCTGCCTATAGAAGTCATTCGTAGAGTTCGCGAAGCTGTGGGTGAAAATTTCATCATCATTTATCGCCTATCCATGCTGGATTTAGTTAAGGGTGGCAGCACGCTGGATGAAGCCATTCAATTGGGTCTGGCCATTGAAAAAGCCGGGGCCAGCCTCATCAATACCGGTATCGGCTGGCATGAAGCACGTATCCCTACCATCGCGACCAAGGTGCCAAGAGCCGCCTTTACCTGGGTCACGGCAAAATTTAAAGCCGCATTAAGCATTCCGTTAATCACCTCTAACCGTATCAATATGCCGGAAGTCGCCGAAGAAGTGTTAGCTCGAGGTGACGCCGATATGATCTCTATGGCCAGGCCTTTTTTGGCAGACCCTGAATTAGTCAATAAAGCCGAACAGGGCCGCAGTGATGAAATCAATACCTGCATAGGCTGTAATCAGGCCTGTTTAGACCATGTATTCAGCATGAAGATGACAAGCTGCCTGGTTAACCCTCGAGCCTGTCATGAAACCGAATTGAATATCATCCAGGCCACGCAACTGAAATCGTTAGCGGTAATTGGCGCAGGCCCTGCCGGTTTAGCGTTTGCAATCAATGCTGCCGAGCGTGGCCATCAAGTCACATTATTTGAAGCCAGCGATAAAATCGGTGGCCAGTTTAATATCGCCAAGCAAGTACCCGGCAAAGAAGAGTTTAATGAGACCATTCGTTATTACGCCCGCCAAATTGAATTACGTGGCATCACACTTAAACTCAATACCCGCGTAGAAGCCACGCAACTTAATCAAAGTGATTTTGATGAAGTCATTATCGCCACCGGCATTACCCCAAGGTTGCCGCCGATTGAAGGCATAACACATACGAAGGTATTAAATTATATTGATCTATTAAGAGATAAAAAAACCGTAGGTAAAAAAGTAGCCGTTATAGGTGCCGGTGGTATCGGTTTTGATGTAGCGGAATACCTGGTACAAGATGAAAATAAAACACCTGCAAGCCTGGATATCCCTACCTTTATGGCGCAATGGGGGGTAGATATGACCCTGCAGGCCAGAGGTGGCGTTGAAGGCATAAAGAAACAGTTAGATACACCTGCAAGAGATGTGTATTTACTGCAACGTAAAGCGACAAAAGTAGGTGCCGATTTGGGTAAAACCACCGGTTGGATACACCGCACCGGCTTAAAAGATCACGGCGTTAAGATGTTAAACAACTGCGAATATCACAAAATTGATGATCAAGGTTTACACCTGAGCATCAACGGCGAAACACAGATACTCGATGTCGATAACATCATTATCTGTGCAGGCCAGGAACCGCTACGTGAGCTGATAGAAGATT
Source organism: Pseudomonadales bacterium (assembly GCA_013215055.1). Taxonomy (GTDB): domain Bacteria; phylum Pseudomonadota; class Gammaproteobacteria; order Pseudomonadales; family DT-91; genus CAKMZU01. The sequence continues at coordinate 1,903 of JABSRQ010000175.1, forward strand.
TAAACAAACCTTATCATCTTATCGGTGGTGCAGATGTAGCGACAGAGTTAGATGCCAAACGGGCGATACATCAAGCCACGGTTTTGGCGGCGGCCATATAAATACGGTTTTTAAAGCCTGTTAGTTGCTACATGAGACATTTCTTTTCACAATGGCTATCCTGATGACAGCGATAACCATTGAGAGAGAAGCACATGCAGCAACTGATCCCCTCCATCACCCTGCCATTTCGCAGCGTCTCATATCGAACACGTTTAATGCTGATGATGACAGGCCTATGTTTGTTTTTATCAGCCTGCAGCCCCACCCCGGAAAAACTGGCCAAGGATACTCAGCCGGGATCAGATCCTACATTTAGCTTATTAAAAGATCTCATAGCGATAGAGACCTGGCGTCAACCTGATCGAAGCAATGAGGCCGCAACCCTGGCCAATTTAGATAAGATCAAACAAATACTCTGGCAAGATTTGCAACACTTCAACAGCCAACAAAAAAACCTAAAATTTCGCATTACTGAATGGAAGAAAAATGTTGATGGCGAAGATCGCTGGGTCTATTCATTTCGCATAGGCGAAGGTGAGAATCTGGTCTCTATCATCTCGCATCTGGATACCGTAGCCCCTGGCAGTGCCGACTGGCGTCCTTTTGAACTGCGAGAAGAACAACGTGCCTATACCGGCCTTGCCCCACAAACGTTTTTGGTTGGCCGTGGCGCCATCGATGATAAAGGCCCAGGCGTTTTTGCGTTAGATGCAATCAAAGCCATCGCCAGAGACTACGATAACAACCCTAGCGGCTTAGGCAATAACACGATTGAGATGTTATTCGACACCTCCGAAGAGACATCTATGTCTATGCCGCATTATTTTAATGACTGCCCGGATTGTGAACCGGACTTCGGCATCGTATTTGATTCCAAATGGTGTGTTAGAGCCGAAAAAGGCATAGAGCGGCCGTTATTTTTTATTGATAGTGATGGACATGAAAATACGTCAAATAAAGGCATTATTGTTAAATCTATAAACACCTTTAACAATCCCACCAATCAAATCCCTGGCAAGGTCCACGTCACGTTTTTGTCCCCATCTTCAGCATTGATTAAAAAACTTAAGAGCTCTATCGAGCAACAATACCAGCAAGCAATATTTGATGATGCCGATTACCAAAAAGCGAAAATGTTGATTGTGGAACAGGAAAATACCCAAGAGCTGCATATCGAATTCCAGGTCGCAGGCGCTCAACACGGCTCCATACCCGAGGTAAACCGGGCAGGTGGTGCCAATCCCCTAGTTTCTGCATTAAACCTAATTGATACACTGAGTAAAAGCGACAATGCCATTGAATCTAACAGCTACAGCCAATTAGCCCAATTTTCCAGTTGGATGTGGGGAACCCAGGTTTTAGGTGAACATCATGATATGTTATTAGCTAAAGATGACGGTGTGTTTTCACCTGGTACCACCTATGCCATCACCAAAATCCAAAAGGAAAATCACCAAGGCAAAGATAAACTCAGCCTAAGCGTCGATATCCGTTTTTCTATGGATCATCACGATAATCATTGGAATGGAGAAGACGGCACCATCGCAGGACAAAGCCAATTCGCCAGTATCTTCAGTGCCCTAACGGAAGAATATAAAAATTTCACTGGCCAATCGGTAAACTTCAGCACCAAAATGTTGTATGCACCGGATATTCGTAATCCCGATAATCATTTCTTGCAAAGCGTCAATACCGCCTATAAAAAAGTGACAGGTGAAGACTGCCCTATGACGGCTATAGGCGGTGGCACCGATGCCAAAGGCCACGCACAATTGGTTGCTGTAGGGCCTTTATTTAAACCGGTAATGGCATATCCAGTGAATTATCATGGCCTGAATGAAGCCGCACCGTTAAATGACTTGATCAAGAGTCGGGAAATTTTAATCGAGATATTGAAACAAGAAATTGAAAAGAAATAGCCCGACAATATAAAGCGCGCCGATAACACTATCGGCGCAGCTAAGGGGCTATTCACTTATTTCACTACCCTGCAGGGCCGATAATATCGCCTCAATCATCATATCCACCTTCTGTTCCAACATAAATAATGGCACTGGGCCATCTTTTAATACCTCGTCATGAAAGCGGCGTATATCAAAGTTTTCACCTAAGGCTGAGCGTGCTTTTTCACGTAATTGTAAAATTTTAAGTTTACCTATCATATAAGCGGTGGCTTGCCCGGGTTGGGCGATATAACGCTCTATCGCTTTTGTTGCATCACCTACGGCGTTAGGTGTGTTATTAAGCAAGTATTTTATGCCCTGCTCTCGAGTCCAGCGCTTATGATGAATACCGGTATCTACCACCAATCTGCAGGCTCGCCATAACTCCATCGCCAGGCGGCCAAAATCAGAATATGGGTCTTGATACAAACCCATTTCCTTAGGTAAATATTCTGCATATAAACCCCAGCCTTCGGTGTAGGCGGTGAATGAGGCATATTTTTGAAACTCGGGCACGGAATCTAACTCAACAGCTATAGCGCGCTGCATATGATGGCCAGGTATGCCTTCATGGTAAGCCAGCGCCTGCATCTGATATTTGGGCATCGCGGCCATATCATATAAATTGGCATAATAAATACCGGGGCGGGATCCATCGGAGGCAGGCGATTTATAAAATGCTTTACCGGCAGATTTTTCTCGAAATGCTTCTACCCTTTTTACACTTAATTTAGCTTTGGGAAATAAGCTAAACATTTCTGGAAGACGTTGTTGCATGGTATCAATCACGTCAACCGCATCACTTAAATACGTTTTTCGCCCCTCTACTGTTGCATCATAATAGAACTGATTTTCATTACGCATATAGACAAAAAATTGAGATAAACTGCCTTTAAATGCTACTTTTTTCATGATGGCCTGCATCTGTAAATGGATCCTGGCTACTTCCTTAAGACCTAGTTGATGCACATCATCAGCACTTAAATCGGTGGTGGTATACCAACGCAGGCGCTCGGCATAAAAAGCTTCACCGTCTTTAAACTTCCAGACACCATCATCGTTGCTGGCTTTTTCAGCCTGTTTTTCCAATACGTCCATCAAGCGAAGATATGCCGGTTTCACTTCAGCCAACAAGGCTTCTCTGGCTTTATTTAATAGTGATTCACGTTGAGCCTCGGTAAGATCAAGCGCTGCTATCTTACGCTTAAAATCGGCCCATAAACTGGAATCATCGGCCTTATCAAAAGGCGCCCCTGATATCACATTGTTAGAGGCTTGAATAATCTTGGCATATTGCCAGTGCGCTAAAAAAAGCTGTTTTTCTTCGCGTATCTGTAATTGCTCAATGATCTGATCAAACCAGCGGCTAATGTTTTTTAACCGGGCAATATAATGTTTTGCATCTGGCACATTCGAAATTTTATGCACAGAAATAAGATAGCTTGCCGCCTGTGTATGTGCACCGCGGTGCTGATGAATAATAAAATGGTGATGACGAAATATATCTTTAGCAATTAAACGCTCAAGTTCCATCTTGTACAGATCGTAGGAACGCTGCAAAGATGACGACAAGGCTGACCTATCGACATTATTGATCTGTATCAAGCGTTGCTGATTGATTTCCAGGCTTTCTATATAAAAAGATTCCGCCACCGAATTCCATTGGGATGCATCGGTTTCAATACCACGGTAACTGGCAGTAAAAGGCATGCGCTGCATATCTTGCACATAGTTTTTATCTAAGAAGGTACGAAAAGATTGCTGCTGAGACAAGTCCTGCTTGGCGGCTACGTCTATAAGTTTTGTAGCAGAAGAGTCATCGCCAGAACACGCAGACAAAACCAGCACTAACGGTACAAATACATAACAGACAATGTGTTTAATCGATGGGGGCATTGAAATTTCCAACAAGAAATTTCATACCTTAGGGTTAAACCACAAAGAGGTCAAACAGCGGCTTCACACTGCCGCTGTTTGATAGATTAAAAGGTTTGAAAAAAGCCCTTACGCATCATCACGATATTTAATCGAAAACAGCGTGGCATAAACGGTTGGTAATAACACCAGGGTTAATACCGTCGCAACACCTAAGCCAAACATCATGGTAATCGACATGTTGACAAAAAAGACATCGGATAACAGCGGAATTAAACCCAAAATCGTGGTGCTTGCCGCCATCATAACAGGGCGCATACGGCTCACCGTAGCATCCAAAATGGCGGTTAATGCTTCCTTGCCTTCTTCTATCTGCATATCAATTTCTTCAACCAATACAATGGCGTTTTTAATCATTAAACCAATTAACGCCAAACTGCCCAGCAAGGCCATAAAGTCAAAAGCCCCATCTACCAGCAATAGACCAAAGGTGATGCCGATGATGGCCAATGGCACAATCAACCAAATCATCAACGGTTGACGCACCCTACCAAATAATAAAATGGTGACGATCATCATCAGTAAAAATCCACCGGGCAAAGCCTGAAATAAGGCTTCCTGCGCTTCAGAAGAATCTTCATATTCACCGCCCCAGCTCAACGCATAACCCGGAGGTAACTCTATGGTTTCTATTTGCGCACGCAGACGATTAAATAAGGCATCGGCCAATTCACCGGAAGGGTTACAGCTGGCAATAATTGTCCAGCCTCGATTGCGGCTACGAATCATCGCATTTTCATAAACGGTTTCAAAACGCTCTACCACCTGACCTATAGGTACAGATTTACCTAATACCGGGCTCCATACCTGTACATCTTGCAAGCTGGCAACATCGCGTCGTTCTACATCCGGTGAGCGAACTTTAATGGGCAATAAACGAATGCCATCACGATAAACACCCACCGTCACACCGTCAGAAGCCGATTGCAGCGCCGAAGCCAATTCCTGCCTAGTAATGCCTAATTGACGTGCAACACGCTCATTAAATACAGGGCGAATTTTCTTCACCGGATGACGCCAATCATCACGGACTTCAACCGCCTCTGCATCCTGGTTCATCATCACCTTGGCCTGCTCTGAAAGCTGACGTAACACCGCCGCATCGGGGCCGGTGAAACGCGCTTCAATTTTTGAATCACGTCCTGGGCCAATACGCAGGGTCTTGATTTTAGGTTCGGTATTGGGCAATTCAGTTCGCATATACTCTGAGATCTGTTTTTTAATCTCAGCGATATCTGCCACATCGTGAGCTCTTACAATAAACTGGGCATAGGACGTAAAGGGCGATTCAGGTGAATACACTAACGAGAAACGTGTATGGCCAGCGCCAACCGATAACGTGGTTTGCTGCACGGTATCCATACTGCGAATAAATTGATCCAGTTTTAATGCATCGTCACGTGTCTGGCGTATATCGGTGCCTTCCACTTCCCAGATATCGACAAAGAATATCGGCGTGCTGGCGTTAGGGAAGAAGGCTTGTTTTACCGAGCCATAACCGATAACACCTGCGATAAATAAAACGACGGCTGCGGCAATAGTTATCCAGCGGAATTGAATCGCGGTTTTAACCACCGATCTGAAAGCCTGAAAGACCTTACCCGAGTATGCATCTTCATCACTCACATCTGGGTTCGCCTTTAATAGCAGCGCACATAACATCGGGGTTACGGTAATCGCGGTAATCCAGCTCAAGGTTAATGAAATTAATAATACATAGAACAAGGAACGGGCAAACTCACCGGTGTTGGATTGTGCCAAACCTATACCCGAGAACGCTAAAATACCGATTAAAGTACCACCAAATAAGGCACTATTGGTTTTACCCACCACCTCGATAGCCGCCTTAATTTTATCTTCACCACGCTGTATACGTATCATCATGCCTTCGGCCACAACAATGGCGTTATCAACTAACATCCCTAACGCGATAATCAATGCCCCTAAAGATATGCGTTGTAACTCAATGCCAAACAGCTCCATGATCCATAACGTACCCGCTACGGTGATTAACAATACCGCACCGATAATAAAGCCAACCTTGGCCCCCATAAATAACAGCAACACAATAACCACAATCACCAAAGCCTGTATTACCGAGAGTACAAAACCTGAAACAGATTTATCCACCTCGCCTGGCTGGTCATAAATTTTAGAGATTTCTACACCTACCGGAATGATATCTTGTAAATCATCCAGCCTATCCTGCATGGCCTGTCCCACCGCAATCACGTTTTCCCCTTTCATTGAAGATATCGCCAATGTGATGGCAGGTTTACCATCTTGATAAATAAGCTGTGTAGGCACTTCATTGTAAACACGGCGTACATCGGCAATGTCTTTTAATCGGATAAAACGTTTATCTTCACTGGAAATTAACAGTTCGGAAATTTCCTGTACCGAGGTAAATTCTCCGGTAGGGTTGATCGTAATATAGTCATTTTCAACCCTGATCTGGCCCGATTCAACCACCAGGTTTTGTGACTGCAAGACATTGTTAATCACTTGCAGATCGATGCCCAGCTCCGCCATACGTGCACGTGAAATTTCAACAATGACTTCTTCATCGATGGCACCACCGATATTGACCTTACGTACACCGGGAACCAATACCAATTGTTTTTTCAGCTCTTCGGCCACATCTTTTAAATCTCTATAGCTATATCCGTCACCCGTTAACGCCCAGTAGATGCCAAACACATCACCAAAGTCATCCACCACCTGCGGAGCCATAGCACCTGGGGGAAGTTTATGTTGCATATCGGCCAATTTACGCCTGACTTCATCGTAAATATTCGGCATTTTGTCTGCAGAATATTTATCTTTTAATTGAATCGTGACTTCTGAACGCCCTTCGGAAGAGATGGTCATCTTCAAGCGTTTAAGCTGCCCCAGTTGTTGCATCGCATCTTCAATATGGTAGGTCACTTCTTCCTGTACTTGCTGCGGTGTAGCACCGGGATAGAGTGTGATGATCTTGGCTTCTTTAATGGTAAAATCAGGATCTTCTAATTTGCCCATTTTTTCATAGGCAAGCAAACCGCCACCTAGAAAGATGATCACCAATAACCAGGTGGAAACAACATTTTTAACCGCATATTCTGCAATATTCATAATCTTATCCTTTATTCAGCAGTGGCAGGTCTGTGAATATCAACCGCCTCACCTTCACTTAACAAGGCAGCTCCTTTGCTGACCAGAACATCGCCGACTTTTATACCCGCTAACACTTCGATATAACCTTGCTGCATACGGCCAACTTCTACCGCTTTGGCAGTGACTGTTTGGGTTTTTTCATCAACTATCCAAACGCTGGGTTTTAAACTCGCATCACCATAAACAACACGTGAAGGTAGCAGGTAGACCTGCTGATTATTATTCGGCATTTTTACCCTGACCGATGCGGTCATGCCGGGTAAGACATTTAACTCTTTTGGCTGAGGCATAGAAAATGTCACCTCAAATGTCTGTGTGCTTTCGTCAGCCTTGGCCGCAGATTCTTTTAGTCTCAAAACATAAAAGGTATCAGGCAATGCCGCAAAGCTGACTTTCACGTCTATTTCTTGCTTCTCTTTTGCATTACTGCGTAACCCCAAAATCAGGCGCTCAGGCACATCAATTTTTACATCCAGCTTGGACGTATCACGCAGGGAATAAATGGTTTCCCCCTGAGTGATGGATTCAAAATTTTCTACATGACGCTCGGAAATATAGCCACTAAAAGGCGCTGTTAGCTGGGTATAAAGCATATTCTGTTTGGCAGTATCTAAGCCAGCCTTGCTTTTTTTGAATTGAGATTGCATCAAGTCATATTCATTTTGAGAGATGTAAGAAGACTTAATCAGTTTTTGAGCACGAGCAAAGTCATTTTTCCGCTGGGTATAAACAGCCTGGGCATTTTTTAATACGGTGTTAAAATCAGCCTGATCCAGCTGGGCCAAGACATGGCCTTTTTCAACATAATCACCTTGTTTAACCTTCAGATGTTGTAACTTGCCACTGAGTCGAAAAGCCAGCTCTGAACGCTGAGACGCTTCGATACGCGCAGGAAACTGACGTAAACCCTGACTATCACCGTCGGTTATAGTCATCACCTCAACAATACGATCAGGCTGGTTAAGAATGGGGGCAGGTTTTTCGCAGGCCAGGAAAAACACCGTTA
>JABSRQ010000176.1 GCA_013215055.1 Pseudomonadales bacterium
CCTGCCTCTTTGGATGTTTTATCAACTGAGGCATTATTGGTGTTGCTTCAGCAATTACTCAAAAACTTACAGCATGGCGATTATATCGACGAGTTACAATTACAGCAGTTAAAACAGGGGCATTCTGATGTGGCCGTGGTGGCATTATTGGATCAACTGTGTCATCAGATTTCTGTCTTTGATTTTGAGAAGGCCGAGCAGACCGTGAACAAACTTTATGCCCATTTTGGTGAGACGAACGTTTTGGGAAAAGACTAAAAATAAAGCAATTATCCCTAGCTCTGAATACAAGCGATTTCAGCCAATGATTCTAGAGTTAAGCATAAATGCTAAGCTCATTGGCTTAATTCGGCATTTTTAAGCGACTATCAGCTTTCATTGTTATGCGTTATTTAATCGCCTGATCAAAAAAAAATCATGAAGTTTTTGTAGGGTTTTAAGTTTGATTTTTCTGGACGTAAAGTGCTTCAGCATATTTTTTTAAACCATGGGCACAAAGATTAAAACCGGTTTCTATCGCAGGCCCCATATGCTCAATAATCATGGCGGTCAACTCACCAGAAAAGGCATCGTCTGAACTATACGTGCAGCTTGTTTCATCCAGGGCTTTTAACGTTTGTGTACGTCTAGCCTTTAATTTTTCAGGGCTTTCCATCACCATGCCCCATGCGAGGGTATTGGGCGCATCAATAATTTCCAGGGTTTCTACCTGTTGCTGTAAACCATTACCCAGGTCAACTTGCATATCTACGCTTTCACCCACCTCTAGGGCATGATTAATAAGGCTGGGGCAAAACGTATTCCATTTATCATAGTCTTCAAAGTTAACTAAAATTTTCCAGACAAATGTTATTGGCGCTTGAATGGTCACCGTATCTGAAAAAACGGTATTTTCATTGATCATGTCTTTATCCTATGACTAGAGTTAATTACTTTGATTTTTTGCCAACACTTTTACGCTGATTTAAGCGTGATATTGACTCTTGAAAAACATTTACATTCTGCCATGGTATAAACCTACTTCCAGCAGTTAGCCTGCGTTACGGTAATACAATAACAAGTGCAGCGCTTTTATTCTGTATAGGCTAAATGATATTAATGATTAATACCTCATCCTTTTGGGTGGTGTGTTTATGTTTTGAATAAGACACACTCAACTTAGTCAATTGTGAACGATAAAGAGCATGTTATGGATCCAGAAAAAGAAGCCGCAGCCTTAGCCAAATTAATCAGTGGAGAGAGCTGGCATGCCTTTTGTGATGGCTTAAAAGAGGCGGGTGACAAGGTGATTCAGGCTGATACCGCACCCGATAATGCCTTGGATAGAGCTGAAGGTTATCGTTATCTGGCCCGATTAACCCGTGCTGCGCTGGAATCTTTTTTAGAAGCTTCCGATACCCAAGCCCCTGAATTTAGATGTCCGGTGCATGAAACCATTAAAATGGGCATGGATAATCCGGATAATATCTATCTTGCTGCGCCGGTTAATGGCAAATATAGCTATAGAATCAGTGGTAAACGTGGCTCGGTGCATTATTTAGGTTTTGGTTCTCAAGCTGGCGGTTATGGTAAAACAGGTTCTCTGGATACCACCGGCTTTCTGGAAGCGTCCGATATGTTAATAGAAGAAGATGGTTCTTTTGAGTTGATTGCCAGTAGTGAAAAACAGCCCGGTAATTGGTTACCTATGAGTGAGGGCACTCGATTGATTCAGGTGCGCCAAACCCGCCTGGACCATAAAAATGAAATTCCGGCCCAGGTCAGCATTACAAGAATTGATGGGCCTAACGAACCCCGAGCCTTTGATCCTGCCAGAATGGACAATGCCTTGGCCAGTGCGGCATTTTTTGTGCATGCCACCTCAGATCTGTTTAGGCAATGGACAGAAGACTTTAAAAAGCATACTAACGAGCTGCCACAATTTGATCCTGCTAAGGCTTTTCGGGCAGGTGGTGACCCTAATATCGCCTATTACCATAGCTTTTTTGATATTGGGGATGATGAAGCCTTGGTGATTGAACTCACACCACCACCCTGTGATTTCTGGAATTTCCAATTGGGTAATTATTGGCTGGAATCCCTAGATTACCGTTATTTCCCCGTGCATATCAATAAACTCACCGCCAACTATAACGAGGATGGCACGGTGACCGTGGTGATCAGTAAAAAAGATCCGGGTGTGAAAAACTGGATGAATACCTGTGGCCGTAATCAGGGCACGATGTGTGTGCGCTGGATACGTGCTGAATATCATACTCAGCCAATAACAAAGCTAGTGAAAATTAAAGACTTGGATGGTGAGGATAAATAATGAGCAATGCTTTATTAAGTGCTGAATCAGTATTAGCCAGCGCCGAGAAAAAAACCGGCTTAAGTGATTTTGGCCCCGATGATTTTCGTGAAGGTTTAGCGGTTTTGATGCAAACCTATGATGAAAATGCCTTTACCGAAAAGGGTGATAGAAAAAACCGCAAACGTGTCGTGGATTTATTGTCGGCACGGTTACGTATTGAAAAGGCCTTTCAATTACATCCAGAAATTAAAAATGAAAAAATCACTCAGCCGGTATTGTTAACCGGTTTACCCAGAACGGGCACGTCGGCTTTATTAAACCTGTTAGCGGTGGGAGAAGATGCCAGGCCCTTAAAGTTGTGGGAAGGTTTAAACCCTGAACCGTTGGAAGATTTAAAACCCGGTGAAGATGATCCACGTTATGTGGCGATGAAACAATTTTTCGACAGCATGAATTCTGAGTTTGATAAAATTCATTCCACCTCTGCCGATACCCCCGAGGAGTGCATTCACTTATTAAACCATACCTTCTGTGATGTGCAGTATGGGGTGGAAACCATGATGGAACCGTATGCCTCATGGTTTCAGGAACAGGATTTAAGCGCCAGCTACAGTTATTACGCGGATTTATTAAGAATGTTGCAATGGCAACGCCCGGGTGGCCGCTGGTTATTAAAAACCCCAGGCCATTTATGGGCGCTGGATACGTTGGTGGATTTATTCCCTGACTGTTGCATTGTTATCACACATAGAAATCCACTGGAATGTGTGACCTCCTATGCCAGCATGATGGCGGCGATGATGACGCAGCGTGAAGGTTTTGACATGACCACACTGGGGCCTGTTGTGCTGGAATATCTGGCTGAAAAAATGCAACGCAGCTTAGATGCCCGCGATAAACTGGGTGAAAAACACTTTTTTGATGTGCAGTTTAATGATTTTGTAGACAACCCTATCGCGACTGCAGAATCAATTTATAAACATTTTAATCTGCCGCTATCAGAGGCAACTCTGAGCAATATGCAAGCCTATGCGCAGGAACATCCTATGGGAAAACTTGGCAAACATGACTATAAATTAGCCGAATTTGGTTTAACTGAAAAAATGATTCTGCAGCGATTTGATTTTTATTTAAAGCGCTTTGATGTGCCTCTGGCATAAACAGCAAGATTATATTTAAGGAATTGAAGATGTTATTAAAAGATAAAGTTGTGATTATTTCCGGCATTGGCCCGGGTTTAGGCACGGAGCTGGCTTTACGTGCAGCAGAGCAGGGTGCCAAACTGGCCATAGCCGCAAGAACAGCCAAAAAGTTAGATGCCGCTGAAGAGGCGGTTAAGGCCTTGGGTTTAGATACGCTAGTACTTAAAGTGGTCACCGATATCACCGATAGAGCAGCCTGTAAAAACCTGGCAGAAGAGACGATTAAAGCCTACGGTAGCATCGATTGTTTGGTTAACAGTGCTTACAACCCAGGCAGTTTTTCAGCCATAGAAGACGCCGATTTAGATGGCTGGCGCACGGCCATGGAAGTGAACTTTTTTGGCTCGATGAATCTCACCCTGGAAGTCATTCCACAGATGAAGACACAAGGTGGCGGTGCCATAGTGAATGTTAATACCATGGTGACCCGCAAACCTATGCCTACACAGGCCGGTTATGGCGCATCAAAAGCCGCTTTAGCCAGTGCAACCTCTCACTTGGCGCTAGAGTTAGGTGCCTATAATATTCGGGTTAACTCGGCCTATATGGGCTGGATGTGGGGCGCTTCGGTTAAAGGGTATTTTGAATGGCAGGCGCATACCACAGATGCTACGGTGGAGAGTCTAAAAGCGGATGTAGAAAAAAATATTCCATTAGGAAAAATTCCTACCGATGCTGATTGTGCCAAGGCGGTGATCTTTTTAATCTCCGATTATGCCTGTGCCGTTACCGGTGCTTGTCTGGATGTGAACGGTGGTGAATACCTGCCACATTAATGGGGCGCATACCTGCCACATTAATGGGGCGCATACCTGCCACATTAAAGGGGCACATACCTGCCCCATTAATGCCTTGTTATATTATATGCCTTATCAGTGTTTGACTTGTGAGGCATAAATTTTAACAATGCCTGTATGACTGAATTCTCCATAAGCCCTGCATTTAATGCCCTCATCAAAGCGGTCTATCATGGCCCATTAGAAGAGCAACCCTGGCAAGCTTTTTTGCGTTTGTTCAGGGATGCCTTAAATGCCGACTTTGCCACTCTTTTATTACGCCCTCCTAAAGAAGGAGATAGTGGCATTGTGTTAAATGCCTCGGTTATCTCCCCAGAGGTGTATGCCGCTTATAATGAAAATTATTTTGAGCTGGATGCCTTTGTTAATTTACCTGCATCAAAAGTGGTTACCCTGCATGAATTTATCGGGGATGTTGATTTTGAAAGCAGTGAATATTATCAACAATATATGCGCCCCATTGGCCTGTATTATATTTTGGGGGTGGATCTGACCGACGCCTCTGGTATGAATGTACGTGTGCGGGTGACTCGGTCAAAGGCGCTGGGGGATTTTAGCGCCGCAGAAAAAAATATCTGTGAATTAATGGTGCCACATCTATTACAGGCGATAGAATTAAATAGTCATTTACAACATTCGGAAACCGAAAGAGTGGTTTTAGAATCTGCCATAGATCAGATGGCGATGGGGCGTATACTGCTGGATGAAAAACTGGAACTGATAAAAATAAACCAGGCTGCTCAGGAGGTGCTGCAGGATAAAAATGATATTTCGATCAGTAATAATCAACTGCAATTACAGGAAGTGCTTCAGCAAAAGGCTTTTAAACAGCTCTTGCAGCAAGTATTACACGCCTATAATAATAACGAGCCGGGTTTTGTAAAAGCGTTTAAGGTGCAGTGTAAACAGGGTAATAACCTAGGTTTGTTATTACGCCCTATGCCCCAATCGATTAGTAGTGAAGGTCATCAAAAACCGGCGGTAGCGATATTTTTATCAGATCCCAATAAACGCCGTGGTGCGCCACTTCACATCTTGCATCAGTTATTTGAGTTTACGCCGGCGGAGTCTCGCCTGGCTTTATTGTTAGCGAATGGCCTAACCTTGGATGAGGCCTCCGATGAGTTAGCCGTCAGCCGAAATACGGTTAAAAGCCATTTGTCGGCGATTTATTCCAAAACGGGTGTCACCCGCCAGGGGAAATTAGTCCAGCTGATTTTAAAGTCTGTTGCGCCCATGGGTTAAATATATCTTTTTATGTGCCCTGTAGACTTTTATGAAGCCGCCTGTGTTAAAATCGCCCGCTTTGTCATCCTGGGTATCTGCCCGCAGTTTTATCGAGTGTCTAGCCCATGTCTGTTGAGTTAAGCCAAAAACAGAAAACGGAATTTAAAAAAATACATAAGCGCCTACGCCATGGTACTGGCCGTGCTATCGCCGACTTCAATATGATTGAAGAGGGCGATAAAATTATGGTTTGCCTATCAGGCGGTAAAGATTCTTATACCATGCTGGAGATCTTGATGGGTTTGCAGCGCAGTGCGCCGGTTAATTTTCAGCTGGTAGCGGTGAATCTCGATCAAAAACAACCGGGTTTTCCTGAGCATATCTTGCCTGCCTATCTCGATAGTATTGATATCAACTACCATATTCTGGAAAAAGACACGTATAGCATCGTGATGGACAAAACCCCCGAAGGCAAAACCACCTGTGGTTTATGTTCACGCCTGCGCCGTGGCAGCTTATATGCTTTTGCCGAAGAGATAGGGGCCACTAAAATCGCCTTGGGCCATCATCGCGACGATATCATTGAAACCCTGTTTTTAAATATGTTCTACGGCGGCAAGATGTCTTCCATGCCACCTAAGTTGTTATCGGATGATGGACGTAATGTAGTGATTCGCCCGCTGGCGTATTGCAAAGAAGCCGATATTGCGGAATTTTCCAGAATCAAAGAGTTCCCGATTATCCCCTGTAATTTATGTGGTTCGCAGGAGAATTTGCAGCGCCAGAATATCAAAAAGATGTTACAGGGCTGGGAGGAACTACAACCCGGGCGTAATGCCAATATTTTTTCTGCGCTGCAAAATATTCAACCGAGTCAGTTATCGGATGTGGATTTATTTAACTTTACTGATCTTGAGCTGAATAGAGAAAGTAAACGTAAACCGTATAAATTTGAAGATGATTTAAACAATGATCAAAGGCAGGCTGATTTAAAAAACCTGTGGATAGATGATGCGGAAATTGAGGAGCAGGAAACCGAGGTTTCGACACCTGCTCAAGATATCGTACAAATCGTTAATATTGTTAATTAATTAGCCAACTCATAATGCCAATAATCGGCCAGGAATCGGGAGATGGATTCTTTGCCGGTCTTTTTGAAAGCCAACGTGTCATCATTCATCTCGCCAAAGGCGTCTAATTCATCACGTGAAAACCAGCGTGCATCATCGAGTTCGTCTTTATTGATATTCAGCTGCGGTGAAATTGCGGTTGCGATAAAACCCAGCATGATTGAGGCCGGATAGGGCCAGGGTTGTGATTGGATATAACGTACATCTTTTACTGAGATTCCTGATTCTTCAAATACTTCACGGATAACGGCTTCTTCCAGCGATTCTCCGGGGTCAACAAATCCTGCCAACGTAGAATACATGCCTTGTGGCCATTCCGCTTGTCTGCCCATTAAACAGCGGGTAATACCGTCTTCAAAGGTGTGTTCTACGATCATAATCACGGCAGGATCGGTTCTCGGGAAGGTTTGCTGATTACAGTTGGTGTTGCTACACCGCCTTGAATGCCCGGCCTCAACTAAGGTGTTTTTATTGCCACACTGTCCACAAAATTCATGGGAACTATGCCAATGCATTATCGCCTTGGCATACGCCAAAATCGAGGCTTCGGCCTCGCTGATAAATGGGCTGGCCTGTAGCAGGTTTAGGAATTGATAGCGGCTGTTAACCGTCGCCTGTGCGGTGTTATTTAAATGCTCAAAAGCTATGGCGAAGAAGGCCTGATGAGTGTTTTTTCCTAAGAAAATACAGTCTTTAAGATCTATACCCGTTACGTTTTCCTGGTTTAAAAAGACTGCGGATTTTTTTTCATTAAATAGATTTAAGCCGTTATTGATTATCACAAAGCAGCTGTCTTTATGTCGAAACTGGTTTTCTAGCCAGCTGATATCAGCACGGGTATTGGAACAGCGATCTAATGGCATATTGGTGTATTTAAGTGTCATTGTTCTGCTCCTGATTAAGATCTGCTGCCCACTGTGTTGACCAGTCACCCAGCGGCAATATGATCTGAAATAATTCCTGTCCCATGTCCGTTAAGCAATAACCGCTTTCATTATGGGTCACTAGGTTTAATTGCCTTAATTCCTTAAGCCTGCTGTTTAGCAGTGTGGGAGAGATTTTTTCACAACAGCTTTGTAACTCTCTAAAGGTCAGGCTTTGTTTATTTAAATGCCATAAAATACCTAATGCCCAGGTTCTGCCAAGCAAATCTAGCAAGGCCATAATAGGTTTGCCGGTTGTTGAACCTCTGACCGCCTGGCCAGGAAAAGGAATTGCCATAAAGCCTCCAATAAACGGATGTTTATTGTGCTACAGTTTATGTAGCGCGTAAAGCTGCTTTATTTTTATTGCATGACGGGGTTAAAACGTTTTGGCTAAAGCACTTGGATAGTGACGTTGAAGGGCAATCTGCTGGGCTTTTTCTTCTACCTCTTGTGTTTGAAGTTGTGTGGTTACCGGAAAGTGATGGGGTTTTATATGTGTTTCTGAAAGCTCATCTGGGAGTAAGCCTGCGTTAAATAAGTGCTGTAAAATTTGATCGGCTGCGGCCACGGCCGATGAGACTTTGACAATTTCTGTGCGGGCATAATATTCACCGACAAAGGAGACCTCGGCAGTTCGTAAGGCGGGATCGGAACCGGGGATTTGCTGTGCTCCAAATAACGGTTTAGCGGCTACTTCTGCCTCTTTAAAGGCCGGAATAAATTGTGCCATATGTTCAATCGAACCCAGGGTGCGTTGTTGAATACTGTGTGATGGCCAGCTGCACTCCATTTTTTTAATAAAACGGGCATCAAGTTGAGGCTGGGCGCTTTGGGGTGAACTTGCGACCAGGCCATCTTTAAATAAGGTGATGTCTTGGGTCATGCCGTGTAATTGAAAAAAACCGTTGGGGTAGGGGGTTAACTGGGCCATACCTTGAGGGGTGCCACGTTCCCCATAAAAAATCACTTCAGGCCACTGCCCTTCACATTGTGGCCAGTGC
Source organism: Pseudomonadales bacterium (assembly GCA_013215055.1). GTDB lineage: Bacteria > Pseudomonadota > Gammaproteobacteria > Pseudomonadales > DT-91 > CAKMZU01. Next base: position 8,577 of record JABSRQ010000176.1, read on the forward strand.
GCCACGTAGGCTGCTTTAAATTCCACCATGCGTTGGCGGCTATGGTTTAACATATCGTCAATTTCGCCACTTTTGAAACCACAGGCATTGATCAGATAGTCAAAATATTCAATATATTTTGTGCCATTTTCACTATTTGTCATCTCTAGCTGCCAGCGCAGGCCTTGTTTGCGCTGAGCGATATGAGTGACTTGCGTATGCTTTAATACGGTACAACTGGGCAGTTGCGGTAAGGCCAGCGTGACAATCGCGGCAAGACGAAAACCACTGATGCCATATTCTTGAACCAGTATTAGCGGGAATTTCAGCTTGGAGAAATCCAGTTGCTTGGCTACTGGAATCATCCAGTCGGCAGCCGTTTTAGGTGTTTCAGGCAGCGGTTTTTCAGCCAGTTCTAATAGTGTTTTTTTATCGAAGAGTTGAAAATAGTCTTCTGGCTCGCCCAATACCTTGTTTGTGTTATCGGCTTGAATCAGTGTTGCATAGTGGTTTTGCAATGTGGTTAAACGTGGTATTAAATCTTCGGGCCTACCCTTATCTTCTTTGGGCAGGGCTATAACGGTGGGGCGTTGATTGATACTTTGTGGATAAACTTTTACAGTCTCTATCGATTGAGTTAACAGGTTTAAACATTGTTGATCGGAAATTTCACGGTAGAGATTACCCCCTGCATGCAGATGGCAGATGGGCGGACCATTAACCAGGCTGTCACTTTTTTCAATCAGGGTGCAATGGATGCCTAATTCGGCGAGTCTTAAAGCAATGGTCGAACCTGCCACACCACCGCCTAAAATGGCAATTTTAGCCACGTTTGTTTTATGGCCGCGCAGATGTGAGTGATCAGGTCTTGGTGTCATAAATTCAGTAGGCAGTTTACAGCGGGCCTATTTTACGTTTGTTAGACTCAGTTTAGTAGAGCTGAGGAGCAATTAATTATAGTGTAAAAAAGCAGAGCCCAGCATTGAAAGATGTGGTGGGCTCTGTGACAGGTTTATAAGGCTTTTAAGATGGCCTCGGCAGAAGATTCTTTTAAACCTTTTTCATCTACAGCGATATGGCTAATGACCCCATTATCGATAATCATCGCATAACGTTTAGATCTAAGCCCCATGCCAAAACCGCTGCCATCTAAGGTTAAATCCAGCGCTTTAGCCAGATCGGCATTGCCATCGGCTAACATCAGAATATGTTCGGCATTTTGAGATTTTCCCCAGGCGCTCATAACAAATACATCGTTAACCGAGGTACAGGCCACAAGATCTACACCTTTGGCTTTTATGGAATCTAGATTAACCA
>JABSRQ010000177.1 GCA_013215055.1 Pseudomonadales bacterium
CCCCCCCCCCCCCCCCCCCCCCCCCCCCCCCCCCCCCCCCCCCCCCCCCCCCCGCTAAATTTATTTTGCTCAAGTAGGCTACGCAGCATTAATGAGGTGATTAACGTTTAGAATTACCTAGTCTAGAGGCCTAAGGGCAGGGTTCGACGTAAAGGCGTAAAAAAGTAGGTCTCTTTATTATCCTTGTATGTTTGTTCTTAATAATTCTTATGAAAAATTGGTGTTGATGTGGTTAGAGGGGTGTTGAAACAGTGCTGTTTAATGGGCTGTTTATTGCTGGTTTTACCTGTTAAAGGAAGCGGCATAGATGAAAATACGAACTTTTCTCCGATCCTGGATTCCATTGGTGAGCTTGAGGGACAGAGTGATCCCAAATGTTATGCCACCGCCTCCAGGCTGGAGGATTTTGTTTATGGCACACCACTTAGTGATGAAGCTCGCTTCGGGAAAATTGATTATCAAAAAGCGCTGATCGAGGCTATTTGGCAGCAGGCTTCCATTTTGGCACAGCAAGCGGGTGAAAAAAACATAGATCGTAGTCGTATCAGGCCCTATTTTATGGCCGTGTCTAATTTACAACCCATGAGTAATAAAGATTGGCTGGTTAAACCCACTAATAAGGCCGAGTCAGTTTTGATAAAGGCTGATATCTATCGGCAATACAGCAGCATCGCCTATAGTTTGCGTGCAATATTAGCCGTGCAGCAAGATAGCCTGTTTGGTGATGTATTGTTGCTGCCATTAACCGATCAGGCTCTGAATGATTTTAAGCTGTTTATAGACCTGTATAGCCTGGCTGTTTTGCAGGTAGCCGACCAGAAGGCGCGCAGTGAAGATAAATACGAAATTGACTTAGCCCTGTTTGATGCAGCCTGGAAGCAAATAAATGATAAAACCGGCGCTAAGTCTGGCACGGTTGCTCAAATGCCCTCCAGGCAAGCACAAATTCAACCCAGCTTTGAATTGGTGCAGAAGATTATTACAGAAAAATTAGCGGCTTATCAGGCTTACAACGATATCAGTAATAAGGTTTTTCTCAGAAATTTGCAGGTCTATTTTGCCCGTATGCCCTGGCCTCAGGATAAACAAGAGGCTGAGTTGTTCAAAAAATTATTCAGCGAAATCATGGTGAGTTTTGCACTGGATTTATATGCCGGTGCTGAAAACGTGGCGATTCAACGCCAGCATCCTTTTGTACGTGTGGCCGATGTTAAGGATTATGCACAAGCCTTTATTCCATATCGTGTCAACGAATATGAAGATGCCTATTTCTTCCCACGCTTACCGGCAAAATATCAATTGAACATTGAATCTTATGATATGGATGCCTTTCGCGATAGTGGAGGACATTGGCGTTATTTGATGTGGGCCATGCAGGATGAAAAATTTACCGCAACCAGGCCTCTTGACCCTTTTTCAGCCGAATTGATGGCAGAAAATATTGCGCAGTTTGGCGTGTTGGTATTGCGAGTTGCGGGTATGGCAGCCAAAGAGCAGAAACATGAACGTCTTCAGGCGAAACATTTGGCTCAGAGTATGACGTTTATCCAGAAGCGCATAGACCAGAATAATAAATATCAGCCAGAGAATGATGCTCAAACGTCCAAAATCAGCAGCAGTAATACTAAAACCAGCAGCAATGACTTTCAGTGGTTTGATAATGTTACCGCCGATGTGGGTATCGATATAGAACACCGCAGTTCAGACTGGTTAAGTCGCCTATTACGCAGCTTTATCATGCGGGATGAAAATACCGGTGTATTGGATATTCCGCCGGCATTTGGTGGCTCGGGTATCGCGGCTGAAGATATTAATAATGATGGTTTTGTTGATCTACTTATTTTAAGTGGGCGTGGCAATAAATTATACCTCAACGATGGTAAGGGCGGTTTTAAAGATATTACTGCAACATCAGGCATTGAGTGGCGAGGCAGTGATAATCATCCCGGTGAATCACGACAACCCATCTTTGCGGATCTCAATAATGATGGTTTGCAGGACATATTAATCAGCTATGTTAATGCTCAACATCGCGTCTATCAGAATATTGACGGGCTGTCGTTTAAGGATGTTACTGAGCAAAGTAACCTGGGTGGTTTAGGTTCGGTAGCAGGTCCGATGACGGTCTTTGATTTTGATAATGACGGTTTACTGGATGTTTATATCGCTTATTTTGGTGATTATTTGCACGGTAAATTACCGACACTTGCCCGCAAAAATACCAATGGTATTGCCAATCGACTGTTTAAAAATCATGGCGATTTTAAGTTTAGCGATGTCACGCTCGGTAGTGGCACCGATAATACCGGCTGGGGGCAGGCACTAACCCATACGGATTTTGATGGTGATGGTTTACAGGACTTGATTGTGGGTAATGACTTTGGGGTGAATGCCTATTTACGTAATATGGGGGATGGGAAGTTTATTGATGTAGCCGACGAAATGGGCACCGGAAAACCCTCTTTTACCATGGGTATTGGTCTGACGGATCTGAATGATGACCAGCTGCCGGATATTTATATTTCCAATATTGTCACGATGAATAAGGACGAAAAATACGTCTTGCCGAATGAGGATACGCAGGCCAGCTTTAATCCACAGAAATTAGCCCATATGCGTATTGTCGAAGCCAATGACCTGTTTATTTCCAAACAAGGCAAGGCCTTGCCTACCTATGAACAGTCCAAGGCAGTAGGTAGAGGATATTCATCCACAGGCTGGTCCTGGGGCGCTGATTTCCTTGATTTTGATAACGATGCGGATGATGACCTTTATGTATTAAATGGTATGAATGAGTATGCCGTATACAGCGACGAATCCTATGAGGAAAAAGGCGGTTATCATCAGGGCCAGGAAATTTATATGCCGGTTAGTAGCAAGGAATCCAATGTTTTCTTTCGTAATGAAGGCGGTAAATTAAATAATAGTTCCAGGGAGTCTGGCCTGGATGTGCTGGTGAATTCACGCAGTGCGGCTTATTTGGATTTTGATAACGATGGTGATCTGGATATTGCTTTAAATAACTTTCATGCGCCGGCGATGTTTTTTAAAAATAATGCCGAAAAATTTGATAACCATGCCTTCAGCATCCGTCTGATTGGTGATACTGAGCAGAATACCAACAGGGATGCCATAGGCGCACGCATTATAGCCACGCTTAAAGATGGCAATACCATTTGGCGTGAAGTGCATGGCAGTACGGCCTATTTAACTTCACAGCCTAAAGAACAACATTTTGGTCTGGGCAAACATAAAAAGGCCGATGTTCTGGTGATCTGGCCCAATGGCTTGCAACAAAAGTTCTTGGGCTTAAAGGCAGGCAAACGTTACCAGATCATCCAGGGTGGTAAAGCCAAACAGGCCACGTTCTAGATTTTTATGCGTATCTATCGAAAAATTATCGTTTTTTGGCTGTTAATCAGTCTCGCAGCGACAGTCCTGGCGCTGGATACCGGCAAGAATAATCTGAGTCAGGCTCTGTCACCCTATTTACGTCAACATGCGGATAACCCGATTCATTGGCAGCCCTGGAGTGAAGAGGTTCTGGCCGCTGCCAGACAGCAGAATAAACCGCTGTTTTTATCCATAGGTTATGCCAGCTGTCACTGGTGCCATGTTATGGAACGTGAGAGTTTTGTTGATGACGATGTTGCTGCAGTGCTGAACCAGCATTTTATCAGTATCAAGGTGGACCGAGAGGAGAGGCCGGATATCGATGCTATCTATATGACGGCCTTACAGATCATGAAGGGCGAAGGGGGCTGGCCGGTTAATGCGTTTTTAACCCCAGACGGTGAAGTGATTTTTATTGACAGTTATATAACTCGTGAGAAATTCCTCAAGATTAGCGCCAAGTTAGGCCGACTCTGGCAGGTCAATGCCGAGGTGTTAACCGCCAATGCCAAGCGATTGTCACAGCAAATAGAAAAGCAGGTGGCCTTTCCTCCGAACTCCGTGGCGGTGGATATGGATATGGGTTTACTGGTGATGAACATCTCTAGGCGTTTTGATACGGCTAATGGTGGTTTAATTGGAGCTCCCAAGTTTCCCAATGAAAGTCTGCTGATATATTTACTGGACTATGCGCAGCAGCAAGGAGATATAGACATTATACAGCAGGTGCTTAACAGCCTGGATAAGATGGCTGACAGCGCCTTGTTCGATCAAGTCTCTGGTGGTTTTCACCGTTACAGCGTTGATGCTCTATGGAAAGAACCACATTTTGAAAAGATGTTATATAACCAGGCTTTACTGGTTACGTTGTATAGCCGGGCCTATGCTCTAAGCCTCAAGCCCCAATATAAAAGGGTGGTAGAGCAGACGGTTAACTTTGTTAATGCACAAATGCAGACGCAGAATTTGTTTTTTTCATCCATCGATGCAGATACCAATCATCAGGAAGGGCTGTATTACTTATATCACTACGAGCAGATTTATGGGCTGATGCCGGCTAAGATTCAACCGCTGCTAACGTCGATATTGGATATATCCAGAGCTGGAAATTTCTCATCTGCCAATGTTATCCGCTTTCAGAGTGACTGGCGCGAGGTGTTGGAAAAAAACCACATCAGTCTTGGTGAATGGCAAGACATTTGGGCAGAGGCAAGGCTGCAATTACAACATATTCGTCAAACCAAGCCTCTGCCCGCTCTGGATAAAAAAGTCATAACTGGCTGGAACGCCCTATGGATTAAAGCGTTGTGGCAGGCATCGGTATACCTGGATAGACCTGCCTGGCAGCAACAAGCCTTGCTTGCGCAAAAACTTTTGCTGAAAGTGAATACTGGGAATGATTTATTAAAGCGTTTTTCCATCGATGCTAAGGCGACAGGGGTGGCCACTCTGGAGGATTACAGCTTTGTAATCAGTATGTTGTTGACAGCTTATGATGTCACCGCCCAGCGCCAATTTTTGCAGCAGGCGGAACAGAATTATCAGCAGATGTTGGCCTTGTTCTATCAAGTAGACAAGGGCCTGTGGGTATTGTTTCAGCAGCAGGAAGGCAGTATCAATTTTCAGGTGCAGAAATTACGTGATGACAACTTTCCTTCTGCCTATGGCGTAGCGATGCAGGTGACCCGGCAGTTGCTGGATCGTACTGGCGATGTACGTTATCGACAGTATATAAAGGGTAGCGCAAGGCAGATGTTGGCGGTCAGTAAACAGCCCGAGCAGTATGCCTCGGTACTACAGTCCACTATCGGCCAGCAGTTGGTGAATCAGCAATATTTTGCCGATGGCCATGGTGTAGTGAAATTTTACGGCGAAGAAGCCGACAGTTCCGGGCGCATGTTAAAGGTAGAGATAGTCATGCAGCCTGGCTGGCATATCAATAGCGATAAACCGGGCAGCCCAAAGCTGGTGGCAACTGAATTGCGGGTTAACGATATTGCAGCCGGGCAATATCCACTGGCTGAACGATTAACAACGGATTTTTCTGAATATCCTGTGAATATTTGGCTCGGAGTAACGTGGTTGCAAATGTCGTCCAAGCAGCAAGGGCCCCACAATATAAGCCTGAAATTACAGGCTTGCAGTGACAAAGTCTGTCTGGCTCCCGAGACTTTGCAGCAAATATTATTTTAAAAATTATTGATGTTTTGCCGTTATTTTTTGACAAAGGTGATGAAGTGGAAAATAGAGTGTTGGCAAACTTTCATGGTGATGTAAAAAAACAAATTGTGATAAACTTCACACTAAGTTCAAAATTAAATTAAAAAATTCTTTTTAGGAATTTTAAGTTATTAAAAAAGTTGCAGGATGAGCGGCTTGCTTAAGGAATATTAGGGGAAATATGTTGCTTGGTTCAAAAGTGAAATCTTTTGTTGCTGTGAATCGTACCGTAACAAAAAAAATGGTTTGGGGTCTGCCTCTCTCCTTGTTGGCCGTCCATAGTTTTGGGGCGCCGAGCTTTACTGCGATGTTTGAGCCGAACAATATCGGTGTAGGCAGTAGTTCAACGATTATCTATACGATTGATAACTCTTCATTAGACAGTTTGGTAACGGAGCTTACATTTGCCAATAACTTGCCTGCCGGTGTGGCTATCGCCAGCCCTGCTAATGTCATTTCCAGCTGTGCTAATACCCATATTTCTGCGCCGGATGGCGGTTCTACCATCAGTTTGTCCTCGGCCGGTGTCGGTGCTTCTTTAGCATGTACTATCCAGGTTGATATTACAGGTATAACGTCTTCTATGCCGGGTAGCCATGATAATGTCACGGGTGATCTTACCTCCAGTGACGGTAATAGTGGTGCGGCTTCAGCTTCTTTGACGGTAGACCCCGTAAGACCAGGTTTCAGCAAGTCCTTTTCACCGTCAGCTATTGAAATCGGTCAGACCAGCACCCTGACTTACTACATAGACAGTGGTACTAGTACAACGGGCATTGCTTCTTTAAGGTTCAGTGAAATCCTGCCTGCCGGTGTGGTTATCGCAACACCTGCCAATGCGCAGCTGGTTGATTGTGCATTAGGTGCCAATGCTTCTCTCACTTTTACGGCTGATGCCGGTACTGACTATATTTTATTCCAGTCCATGGGCTCGTATAACGCCGGGAATCTTGCATTTACCAGCCTCAGTCCCGGCGTCGATTGCACTCTCTCTGTCGATGTTACCAGTACAACCATTGGCAGTTTTAACGTTATATCCAGAGACTTTGAATACGATCCTAGCATGTTTGGGTTTAACCAAAATGCCGGTTTCTCTACGGCAAATTTGTCAGCCAGCCGTAATTCTGAGCTATTTATGTCAGCGGCCTTTGCCGATATCGGCGTAGCACCGGGTGCTACAACGACGCTAAGTTATACCCTGACCAATTTTGATCGCAGCAATACTGCAGGAAATCTTGCATTCACAAATGATCTGGATGTCACGCTGACGGGCTTGACGGCGGTCATCGCTGCCGGTAATAAAAATGAATGTGGTGGTAGCTTGACGGTAGGTTCACAGGTCATCTATACGGGTGGAAATCTGGCAGGAGGTTCATCCTGTACCGTTGACGTTGATGTGACGGTGCCTGCGGCAGCGGCCAGTGGCTCCTATGTCAATCAGATTACGGCCATCACTTCTGATCTGACGGCAGCAACAACGTCGGCTAATTCTCTGGTGGTAAGCCCGTCACCCAAGATCAGCATGCAATTTTTAGATGATCCGGCCAACGGCGGAGCTGCTATTGTCGCCGGTGGTGATGTTACCGTTCGTTATACCCTGGAGAATAGTTCACAGACGACAACGGCAACGAATATCACTTTCACCACCACCGATCTGGATGTCGCTTTAGGACAGAGTCTGACTATAACTCCAATGACACCTGTAACAACTATAACTGGCGACTGTGGTGCTGATTCAGAGATTGCGGTGTTGGCTTATGATCCGCCGCCACCTAATGATGCGGTCTGGGATCTTAACTTTATAAAGGGTGAATTGGCCCCAGGGGCTTCTTGTACATTTGATGTGCTATTTACTGGTATTGATGCGGCCGCGGTTGCGGGTACATTTAGTTTCAGTTCTGGAGCCATTATCGCGAGTATCGGTGGTGAGACTTATACTGGCCAAGCAGTGAGTGATGAATTGACAGTGGTTGCAGGCCCTGCAGTGAGAATGTCTGTGGATAAGGCAACGATGCGTCCGGGTGATACGCTGACGGCAAGCTTTACCATCGATAATGTGTTATCCGAATCTGCTGGCAGCTCTACAGTCAGTGATTTGGCTTTTAGCCTTGCCCTGACTAATCCTGTTTTTACCGCAAGCGATACCAGCAATTTCTGTGGTGCAGGCTCCATTTTATCTTTCTCTGCCGGCGCAATTAACATTAGCGGTGTAACGTTGGCTGTTGATACTAGCTGTAGTTTTAATGTTGCGTTAGTGCTTGATGGCGCAGCGGCCTATGGCAACTACACACTTACTACCGGTGATATCATTTCTACGGTTGATGGAGTTCCAGCGGTGAAATCCAGCGCCGTCAGTGCTGATATTGCGGTCAGTGATGTGGTTTTATCTCTAGCCCTCAGCCAGCAACCACTGGTTTTGCTGGAGGAAGATTTTGACGGTATTGCTGCGGCCACTGATGGTGTTGAAGTGGAGCTGGTGTTTAGCTTTAACAATCCCAGTACTGTGGCTATGACCGAACTGGTCTTTAGCATGGAATTACAAAAGATCAATTCTGCTTTTACGGCAGTGGGGCCTTTAGCTACGGCTCCCTGCGGTGCTGACTCGGCGTTGAGTGGTACAACAACCTTAGGATTTCAGAAGGGTGAGCTTGCTGCCGGCGACTCATGTTCTTTCTCTGTATTTGTTAATACCGGTACCCACACGCAGCCAGACAGTTACCCGTTTGCCACAGCTATTGCCTATGCTAAGTTAGGCGGAGTTCAGGTTATCTTGCCTACTATATCGACAATCTTGGACGTGGAAATGGATGCCCGTCCCTCGGCGACACTAACGACCTCTGCTAGTGATATGACCGGTGCATCACCGATAACTTTTGCTGTGGACTTCTTTGATGATGTCTTCCTGAGCAATGGTGATGCCTTAACGGCAGCCAATATCGATGAAGGCAAGATTGTCATTACCAACGGGCTGATGCAGGCCAACAGTTTCAGTGGTTCAGGTTCGCAGTATAGTTTCAATGTGATTCCCTTCGCTGCAGGTGAGGTCAAGGTACAGATTGCCGAAGATTTTGCCTTTGATAGTGCCGTGCAAGGTAATACCGCTTCAGTGGAGTATTCATTGACCTATGATGATGCCCAGCCGGACTTCTCAATTGGTGTACCGGTAGTGGCAGGCAATGTGGTCAGTTACCCGCTAACGTATACACTTTTTGATGATGTTGCTCTAACCGATAGGCATATCAATGTGTCGGAGACCACACTCGTTTATAGTCTACGGGTAGATGATGGTACAACGAATAACCCTACGGTTGTATTTTATGATATCTATGGTGATGGTGACATAGGATTCAGGGTTGTAGGGGCTTCCGCACAAGCCTATAGTGGCGCTGTAGCGGGGGAGAGCAAGGAGAGTTTAATTGTTACCATGGATAGTGCACCTTCTGTAAGCATTACCGCGCTGGAAAGAAACCCTACGGCTAGGGTGCCTGCTGTTTTTGTGGTGACTTATGACGGTGAGCTGGATTCTAAACCCGCAATCAACATTACCCTTGCGGCCAGTGATATCAGCCTGACTGGCGATGGTGTTACGGTGGCTAATATTGCAGTGGAGGTTATTGATGCTCATAGCCGACGCATCGTGTTAAGTGGCCTTACGGGTACGGGTACCATAGGAATCAATATCGCAGCTGCCACTGCTACTGATGAAATCGGTAACGAAGCACTTGCTGCTTCTTCAGAACTGGTAACGCTGGAACCTCCAAGGTATGTATTTAATATGCTGAATGGCGGTTCAAGCAGTTATTTTCTGATGGTTTTCCTGATGCTTGGTTTATTGGTCAGCGGCTTTCAACGTCGTAAAGTTTAAACCAATGATGGTGGTTTTGATTTTATCATAACCGCCTGTTCCATGATTAATATTACGAATACTGTAACAGCTCGCAAAAGCGGGCTTTTTTTTCGAAAGATAATCGCCGAGGCCTGACTATGGCTGACGATCAGACAAGTTATTTGTATCTCTTTAAAGCTTGAATCTTCGTAGATTGTCAGTCTATGTTGGCGTTATGTAGTCAAATTTTACTATGAGTGGTTCGTCTATGAGTCCCCTGCAATCAACATCTAATCCCTGGTTTTATTGTAGCTGTGCACTGGCTGTATTATTGCTAGGCAGCCTGACTTATATAGGGCTTGACGAAGGCGATGGGCAGGTCATCGCCA
>JABSRQ010000178.1 GCA_013215055.1 Pseudomonadales bacterium
GAAGAAAAAGCTGCAGAATCTACTGAAGCCGCCGCTCCTGAAGCTGGCGATGCTAAAGCAACCGAAGAATAAGGCGAGGAGTTTAAGATGGCACGTTTTTTCCGTCGTAGAAAGTTTTGTCGTTTCACAGCTGAAGGCACCGTTCAAATCGATTATAAAGATTTGGAAACCCTTAAAGCTTATGTTTCTGAAACAGGCAAGATCGTACCAAGCCGTATTACTGGCACCAGTGCAAAATATCAGCGTCAATTAGCGACTTGTATCAAGCGCGCGCGTTATTTAGCTCTGCTTCCATACACGGATTCTCATAAGTAATTTTATATTACTTAGAGAAACAGAGTAAGAGAGTTTTATGCTGCCCCTAGCACAGTGGATCATGCGAGGGCGCGGTCAAGCACTGGCCTTTGTTGTTATCGCATTAGCAACTAGCCCTTGGCTCTGGCCCAATAGCATATTAGTCGCCGCCGCTATCAATTTGATTTGGCTGCGACAAGGTTCCAAAGAAGGTCTGTTTACCTGCCTATGGGCAGCATTGCCTGCAGCGGTCATCATTATTTACATGGGCAACTTTATGCCTTTGTTGATGATAGCCACAGCGGCAGTAAGCGGCCAGGTTTTAAGAACAACACGCTCATGGCCTTACGGCCTAATAGCGTTAAGCGCATGCGGTCTAGTTACCGCCATCGGCTTGGAGATATTTGCCCAAGCCTCGATGAGTGTTTATGTAGAACTCTACAGCACGTTCTTAGAAGACCTGAAGCAGCAAATACCGGATCAGGAAGTAGGCCAGTTATTAATGGCCACCATCGATACCGCATTTGTCGCAGGTTTGTTTGGCACCATGCTAATGATGGCAGGGTTTATCAGCTTGGCCTTGGCACGATCATGGCAAGCAAAACTCTATAACCCAGGCGGGTTTCAGCAGGAATTTCACCAGCTGCGCCTAGGTCGAATAGATATAGTAATCGCGGTAGTGCTGACCATTGTGTTTTATCAAATGGGCATGCAGTACCTGACATGGGTTTGGATTGCTCTATTTCCGTTACTCATCGCCGGCGTGGCCTTGTTCCATGCCACTGCGAAGAGTAAGAATCTGGCAATACAGTGGTACATTTTATTTTATTGTGTACTCGCGTTTTGGGACCCGCTGAAGATCGTCCTCGTGTTAGCCACCATGGTGGATAGCGTGATAGACATTCGCAGCAAGCTTCCTAAGCGCAACACAGATACCGAAAGGTAGACAAATAAGGGTGACGTTATGGACGTTATTTTATTAGAAAAAGTTGGAAAACTGGGTGGCTTAGGCGACCAAGTTTCTGTTAAAGCCGGTTACGGTCGTAACTTCCTGATTCCTTTTGGTAAAGCAGTTTCTGCTACCAAATCAAACATCGAGAGCTTCGGCACTCGTCGTGCGGAATTAGAAAAAGCTGCCGCTGAGAAATTAGCTGCTGCTGAAGTACGCGCTGAGAAACTGAACGAACTGACTGTTACTATCGAAGCCAATGCTGGTGACGAAGGTAAACTGTTTGGTTCTATCGGTACTCGCGATATCGCTGAAGCTGCAACTAAAGCTGGCATTGAAGTTGCTAAAGCTGAAGTTCGCTTACCTAACGGCGCAATCCGTGATTTAGGTGAGTTCGAAGTTGTAGTACAAGTTCACAGCGATGTGAATGCGACTATCACTCTGATCGTTGTTGCCGAATAAGCGCTTTTAGCACTTATCCGATAAGGAGGTTCGCCTCCTTACAGAGTTGATTATCAAAAACCACAGCGTAGCGATACCCTGTGGTTTTTGTCTATCTGGCGTTTAGACCCGCAGCATTATTACCGGTGTATTTATCAGCATAAAAGCCGTATTATATTTGGCTCATTTATAGATTCGCCTGCATGAACATGGATTCCGATAACAGCTACAACGATGACATTCCGTTTGAAGAAGAACTGGATTTACAGCATCTACTTCCACCCCACTCCGTAGAAGCCGAGCAATCCGTTATCGGTGCGCTACTGCTGGCCAACGAGCGCTGGGATGACGTAGCAGACATCATCACTAGTGATGATTTTTACCGCCCCGATCACCGTCAAATTTTCCGCGCTATGGAATTACTGGTAGAAGGCGAAAGCCCCATCGACGTAGTCACGCTGGCCGACAAACTGCACAGCATAGACGAACTGGACACCGTAGGCGGACTACCCTATTTAACCGAGCTGGCCCACAACACACCCAGCGCCGCCAATGTTCGCGCCTACGGTAAAGTTGTACAGGAAAAGTCGCTGTCACGTGAACTGCTATTAACCGCCAACCATATTGAACAGATCACCCGCAACCCGGAAGGCCGTGAAGCCTCCGACCTGATAGCCGAGGCCGAACGCCAGCTCATTGCCATCTCGGAAAACCGCGCTAAAGAAGGCGGCCCCAGAGACATCAACCCGATATTAAAAGCTACGGTTGAACAAATTGAATCCATGGTGGCCAATCAGGGCACATTATCCGGTCTCTCCTCCGGCTTCACCGATCTGGACAAGATGACCAATGGCCTGCACAGATCCGACTTAATCATAGTCGCCGCAAGACCGGCGATGGGTAAAACCACCTTCGCGATGAATCTGGTGGAAGCCTGCCTGTTAAAAAATGGTGATCCCAAGCCCTGTATCGTATTCAGTATGGAGATGTCGGCTGAACAGCTGATGATGCGTCTGGTATCGGCCATAGGCCGTATCGATGCCGGCGCCATCAAGCGCGGCACACTGCAAGATGATGACTGGCCCAAGCTCAGCAATGCGGTACAGAAGATGAAAGACCTGCCGCTATATATCGATGACACTCCAGGCATCAACCCCACCGACCTGCGCTCACGCGTCAGACGTATCGCAAGGCAGCACGGCGGCATGGGCATGATCATGGTGGATTACTTACAGCTGATGACGGTAAGCGGACGATCTGAAGGCCGTACCGCCGAGATCTCGGAGATCTCACGATCGCTAAAAGGCCTGGCCAAAGAGTTTGACTGCCCGGTTATAGCGCTGTCGCAGCTCAACAGAAGCCTGGAACAACGCCCCAACAAACGCCCGATCATGTCAGACCTAAGGGAATCAGGAGCCATCGAGCAGGATGCCGACATCATCATGTTTATCTATAGAGATGAAATTTATGATGAAGACAGCCCCGATAAAGGTAAGGCCGAGATCATATTGGGCAAACACCGTTCCGGTGAAACAGGCACAGTACACCTGCAATTTATTGGTAGATATACAAGGTTTGATAACCTTACCCCTGAGATGTATGCGCAGCAAGAGTACTAACCTAATACTTCTATTAACGAAGTCACACAAAGCCCCGCACCAGAGACTTTCCATAGTGATATTTGGTTCTGATGTATGTTACTCTTCAACGCTTTAGTATTTATTCAATTATGTAGATCAAATAAAAATAAGAAGTTAACAAACTCACGATTACCCTTTAAAAGCTCCGGCCTTAAAATTAATAACGACAGCAACTGCATATAAAAGGTCCAACGCAGGAGCCCAGCCAAATTTTAGCGGTAAGAAAAACATGTTATCTAATTATTAACTTTGGCCTGAGGAAGGATCATGTTTAACAATAAAAGCATATTGATTACAGGCGGCACAGGCTCCTTTGGTAAGAAATACACCAAAACCATTTTAGAACGTTACAATCCCAAACGCTTAATCATCCTATCCCGCGATGAACTTAAGCAGTTTGAAATGCAGCAAACCTATAATGACCCATGCATGCGCTACTTTATCGGAGATGTTCGTGACGGCGAACGTATGATGCAGGCCATGAAGGATGTAGATTTTGTCATTCATGCCGCAGCTCAAAAACAAGTTCCTGCTGCTGAATATAATCCTATGGAATGTATTAAAACGAATATCCATGGAGCAGAGAACGTCATTAAAGCAGCAATCGCCAACAACGTTGAAAAAGTGATTGCCCTCTCAACTGATAAAGCAGCAAATCCAATAAATTTGTACGGCGCAACAAAACTCGCCTCAGACAAACTCTTCGTCGCTGCCAACAATATGGTAGGTCAAGGTAAAACTCGCTTTGCCTGCGTACGCTATGGAAATGTAGTAGGCTCACGAGGTTCAGTGGTCCCCTTCTTCAAAAAACTACTTGCCGATGGTGCCGAGAGCTTACCTATTACTCACGAAGAAATGACCAGATTCTGGATTACCCTGCAAGACGGCGTTGACTTTGTGTTAAAGAACTTCGAGCGTATGCACGGAGGAGAAATATTCGTTCCTAAAATCCCCTCAGTACAAATCATGGATCTGGCAGAGGCATACGCCCCCGGGCTAAAGACAGACATTATTGGTATACGCCCAGGTGAAAAGCTTCATGAAATCATGTGTCCGGCAGATGACTCTCACCTGACAATAGAATTTGACAATCATTATGTACTCTGCCCAACGATCACTTTTTATGGCGGCGATTACGACTATCAAAACAATCACCTTAATGAAAAAGGGGAGCCAGTTGTACAAGGGCATGAATACAACTCGGGAAATAATGATCACTTTTTATCAGTAGAAGAAATTCGCGAATTTGATAAATTTGCGGAACTCTAATTACATATGATTCCTTACGGCAAACAAGATATATCCCAAGACGATATAGATGCAGTAGTTGATGTATTACAATCCGACTTTTTAACACAGGGTCCTAAAGTCCCTGAATTTGAAAGCGCAATTTGCCAACACACTGGCAGTCAATATGCTACTGCAACGAACAGTGCAACATCAGCACTACATATTGCCTGCTTAGCTCTTGGACTTGGCAAAGGTGATTGGCTATGGACATCGCCAATCACCTTTGTCGCCTCAGCAAACTGTGGTTTGTACTGCGATGCAGAAGTAGATTTTGTCGATATTGATCCCAAGACATACAATTTGTGTCCAGAGGCCCTGGAAAGAAAGCTAAAAAAAGCCAAAACAGAGAATAAATTACCCAAGATAGTTATCCCGGTTCACCTGTGCGGCCAAAGTTGCGACATGCAAGCTATCAGGAAACTTTCTGATGAGTATGGCTTTAAGATTATCGAAGATGCATCACACGCCATAGGTGGGAAGTATCAGGATACGGCAGTAGGCAGTTGCCAATACTCAGATATTACTGTTTTCAGCTTTCATCCGGTTAAAATCGTAACGACTGCAGAAGGTGGAGCTGCAACGACGAACTGTTCTAAAATTCATGAAAAGCTAGAACTTTTCCGTAGCCATGGAGTGACCAGAAAACCGGAGCTGATGACTCACGCCCCCGATGGCCCATGGTATTACCAGCAGGTCGAGCTAGGTTATAACTATCGCATGACAGAACTGCAAGCAGCGCTTGGCATCAGCCAGATTACACGCTTAGAAGAGTTCGTCAATCAGCGCCATAAACTCGCGATGCGCTATAACGATAAGCTCGCTAATCTGCCTGTTACATTGCCATTTCAACACCCCGACTCATATTCTGGCCTGCACCTTTTTGTCATTCGCTTGCAATTGGAAGACATCAGTAAAGATCGGAAAACTGTTTTCACAGAACTGCGAGAGTCAGGCATAGCAGTAAACGTCCATTATATTCCGGTACACCTACAGCCTTACTATCAACAAAAAGGGTTTAATGCAGGTGATTACCCACATGCAGAGCAATATTATGCAGAGGCTATTTCGTTGCCGATGTTCCCATTGCTAAGCGATTCTGATCAAGATATCGTCTGCTCAACTCTCAGTAATATATTAACGAGCTAGAACATGCCAGCATATGAAGTAAAGCGTAGCTCCAGTAAGCTGGCTATTGGCAGCGCCAACTTCGGAATGGATTACGGTGCAACAAACCCTCAAGGCCAATTAAGCAACCAGTCAATACAGACTATTCTGAAAAAGGCCTTCGATAGCAATATCACCACGATTGATACAGCAGCAGCCTATGGCAATAGCGAAGAAGCGCTAGGCAAGGCAATAAAAGCCGACCAAGACTTTCAAATAATTACCAAGCTTGCGCCGTCGCAAATGTTTACAGAAAAGTCTTTTGATATAGGTCGTATCAGTAACCGCTTTCAAGCATCACTACGTCAACTAAATCACTCACATATTGATGGTCTACTCATTCACAACTGTAATGATTTATTCTCTGATCAAGGTGACCAGCTATATGCCTTATTACTCAACTTGAAACAACAAGGGCTAACATCAAAAATCGGCGTTTCAATTTATGAAGCTGAAGATATTCAGAGAGTAAATGAACATTTTGATATTGATATCATTCAAGCACCTATCAATATTGCCGATCAACGCCTGATACTCGACGGTAATCTTTCAGCCCTGACAAAAAAGGGCATTGAAGTACATTGTCGCTCAGCCTTCCTGCAAGGCATATTACTATCACCTATTGAACGGATCCCCACATATTTCACGCCTATATTGCCACAAATAAAAAAACTGCATCAGTTCTGCAAGAACAATCAAATCAGTTTATTAGAAGCTACATTAGGCTTCCTAAAACAATCAGCTGACATTGATAAAATTATTATTGGTGTTAATGGTTCCGAGCAATTGCAGGATTGCATAGCTGCAGAAAGCAACGATCTATCGCTTGATTTCAGTTCACTGCATATAAACGAATCAAGCTACCTTGACCCTAGAAACTGGACGCTATCGTGAAACCTTTAAATATAGGCATCATTGGCGGCTCTGAAGGCAATGGCCACCCCTATTCCTGGTCAGCAATCTTTAATGGCTACAATGAAAGAGCCATGCAACTGTGTGAGTATCCCGTCATCCCCGAATACTTGTCTGAGCAAAACTGGCCGCAGGCTCAAATCCCCAATGCTCAAGTCACTCATATCTGGATGCCCGATAAACAAGATGCACTAAAGATTGCCAAGGCATCTAACATCGAACATGTAGAATCAGATTTCATCGCTATGTTAGATAAGGTTGACGCTATTTTATTGGCAAGAGATGATGCAGAAAATCACATGCACTTTGCCAAGCCCTTTATTGAAAAAGGCCTGCCAATCTATATTGATAAACCGATTGCACTGTCAATAAAGGCGATGAATGAGCTATACCAACTGACTCACTACCCAGGACAAATATTTACCTGTTCGGCCTTGAGGTTCAGCAAAGATTTAAGACCATCCGATGAACAACTTGAAAACATAGGCGATATTATTGAAGTTCATGCCTACACGCCAAAATCGTGGGATAAATACGCCATCCATATAATCGAACCCGTATTAAGCCTGTTAAATATCGATGATAACATGGTCAATTTAGAAACATCAGGCCTAAATAAAGAAGCAAGAGCGGTAAATGTATTTTGGCATTCGGGAGTTATCACTCGATTCTTCGCCCTTGGAAATAATGCTGCCAGCCCTCTTGGCCTCAAGATCATAGGCTCAAAATCAACACTCGACCTGCAATTTGGTGATACCTTCCAATCATTTAAATCGGCCTTGCTATCTTTTGTCGAAGGCGCCAGAGAACAAAAAGATAACTCACCAAAAGCCTATAACCACAGCATTATAGAGATAATAGAACGAGGAAGGTCAGCATCATGACGGACTCCATCCTGTTAACAGGCGGTACGGGGAAAATAGGCCTAGCACTTATTCATGCCTTGAGTGAAACAGACAACACAATTGTATTTACCTCACAATCGCAGCAAAAAATAGCCGAACTTGAAAGTAAGTACCAAAACTCAACAGCCAACATCATTGGCCTTGTTATAGACTTGTGTCAGCATGACAGTGCAAGTCTGTTATCCCAAAAACTAGAAAATCAAGGGATTCAAATCAGCGCATTAATCAACAATGCCAGAAGCATAGACTCTCTAGCCATTGAACCGGACGGTAGCTCTGACAGAAAAAACCTGTTAGATGAATATCTTCTCGATGTCATCGTGCCATATGAGCTAACCATGGCTTTAGCCAACTCAAACAAGCACAAACTTTCACGCGTTATTAATATAGGTTCGCAATATGGTGTTGTAGCTGCCAACCCACATTTATACGATGATTTCCACCAACAATCACCAATTCAATACGGTCTTGCAAAAGCAGCTCTTAACCACCTTACCAAGGAACTTGCAGTCAGGCTTGCCGAAAAAGAGATCACCGTAAACTGCATAGCTTTTGGCGGCATTGAAGGACGTGTTGATGAAGCCTTCAAGGAACGTTATGCAAACCTTTGCCCAAGTGGACGGATGCTTAAGGAGGAAGAGACTGTTGGCCCAATAAGATTCCTACTATCTAAAGATAGCAGCAGTATTAACGGTCAAACAATTTCTGCCGATGGAGGCTGGACAATATGGTAAATCGCATTGCAATCATTCCTGCCAGAGGCGGCTCTAAGCGCATTCCCAAAAAGAATATACTTTCTTTTAATAATAAGCCCATGATCGCCTGGACAATAGAGGCTGCACTAGAAAGCCAGAGCTTTAGTCAAGTCGTTGTCTCAACGGACGATCCCGAGATAGCTGAAATATCAATAGGCTATGGTGCCGCAGTCCCCTTCTTAAGAGAAGATAAAGCAGATGATCACAGCCCTGTTAGTGAGGCAACTTTGACAGCTCTTCTACAAAGCGAGGCGTACTGGAAAGAATCATTCGATACCGTCTGTCAATTAATGCCCAACTGCCCTCTGCGTACAAGCGCCGATATTCAGCAACACATCCAGGCTTTCGATGATAATAATAGAGACTTTCAAATCAGCAGCTTTAAATATGGCTGGATGAATCCCTGGTGGGCAGCAAGTATTGAACCTAATGGTCAACCGAACTTTTTATTTCAACAAGCCAAACAACAGCGCTCACAAGATTTAGAATCTTTATATTGCCCTACAGGAGCCATTTGGCTAGCCAAGAGTGACAAACTGAAAAAACAAAATACCTTCTATGGTGAAAACCATTGCTTTGAAGCTTTACCATGGCAGTCGGCAGTTGATATAGACGACTATGATGACCTCGATTTTGCAATAGCCACACAGCTGCTCATTAACCATAAGAAACACTCGTGAATATTGCTTTCCGTGTAGACGCATCATTAAACATCGGCTCTGGACATGTCATGCGATGTTTATCTCTTGCCGAGCACATAAAAAAGCAAGGACATAGCTGCATATTTTTTACTCGGCCACAAGCTGGCTCTTTAGAAGAATTGATAAAATCCAAAGGCTTTAAGACCATAGAAATGAATCGTTCAGAATTCGTGACTGAGGCCAAAGAGACCACAGAGTATCAGAACTGGCTTCAGGCCACGGAAAACGATGATGCCAATGATTTTATAAATAAAACTAAAAATCATAATCTATCATTTGAGTGGCTGATCATAGACCATTACGGCATCAATCAGCACTGGGAAAAAAAAGTAAAGCAAGAATGCTCAGCTATGCAAGTGTTAGCCATTGACGACCTCATTCGCACTCACGATGTCGATATACTACTAGATACGACTCTAGGACGGAAAGCCTCAAGCTATAAAAACTCCAACATAGCCACTGCCTGCCTAACAGGAAGCGAATTCGCATTATTAAAACCTGATTTCAATCGCAGAAGAGAGCACAAGAAACCTACCATGAAGACAGAACATGGTATCCGAATCCTTATTTCTTTTGGTGGAGTCGATAATCTGGATGCCACAGGAATAGTTCTCAATACACTTATTGACAGTCCAAACGAGCAAGTCAATATAGATGCTATAGATGTAATTCTTCACCCTAGGAGCCCCAATTTTTCTGTTGTAAAAGCATTAACTATGCCTTATGAACACATTACACTATATGAATTCGTAGAGGACATGGCTACATTG
>JABSRQ010000018.1:0-1958 GCA_013215055.1 Pseudomonadales bacterium
GCTGGCTCGCCATCAGCTCTTTCAACTGAGAAGGCGAAAACGGCCTGCTTAAGGAGTGTATATCTCGTTGTGATGTCTCGCTTTCAAGCTCGCTATCACCCAGGGGCATTAAACTTATTAACTTTGTATTAGTTTCTTTGGCCTGTAACTTTAGGGCGTGTAAGGCCTGAGTGGGTAGCAGGTTTTTCCTGTCAGAGCTAACAAGCAATAGCGCGTATTGTTGCTGGCCAAGTTGCAACACTATTTCATCAATAGAGGCGCAACAATCGGCGGCCATGCCCCAGATTTTGCATAACTTAAGAAGATGTTTTTGCCGCAAGGTTTCGGTATCAAATATCAATATCCGGCGTTCATTCAGGCAAGCCTGAATACCCTGATCCGGAAAAGCCTTTTTGATGACTGCATCGTCTGCCTTGTTATCTGAGCGTAGTGGGAGAGTAAAACTGAATGTTGATCCCAGCCCCCGTTCGCTGTTTACGTTAATTTTCCCGCCCATTAGCTCGGTCAACCGTTTGCTAATGGATAGCCCTAGGCCAGTTCCGTTAGACGGCTGCATGGTAGTGTCTGTTGCTTGTGCAAATACCTCAAATATTTTGTCACAGTCTGTAGCTGATATGCCGCTACCGCTGTCTTTCACATTGAAGCTTATTTGTTCCATACCATCATCGATGAGAGTACGCAGGACTTCCAGTGAAACAAAACCTTCTTGGGTGAATTTAAAGGCGTTACCCAATAGGTTAATCAGGATTTGTTTGATGCGATTCGGATCGCCGATAAAGCGAGCATCGACATCTGGGCTAAGACTGCATAAAAGCTCAATGTTTTGTTGGCTGGCTTGTAACGCAAAGCTGTTGATGCATTCGCTCAGTAATTGGTTGAGGTCAAAAGGCCTTTCTTCAATGCACAGTTTGCCGGCTTCAACCTTTGAAAAATCGAGAATGTCATTGATGATATAAAGCAGCGATTCACCAGACTGTCGGGAGATATTCAGGTATTTTTCTTGTTGCTGATTGAGAGGGGTATCAGCTAATAGCTCCAGCATGCCTAATACGCCATTCATAGGCGTTCGAATTTCGTGACTCATAGAGGCCAGAAATTCATCCTTGGATTTTTCGGCCGCATGGGCAATATCGGCTTTTTTCAACAGCTCATGGTTGGATAGGGCTAGCTCTTGAGTACGCGCCTTAACGAGCTGTTCCAGGTTATTAAGGTAATTGCGTCGCTCCAGGCTTATCTCATAGAAATAGATATAGCCCAGCATCGGTATGGCAAGAAGATAGAATGCTCTAGCGATAGGCGTGAAAATATACTCATAGTTCTCACCTAAGGCCATATCCGGTATTTTCAGAAATTCACTGAGGAAAAAAAACGACAATGCAGGAATCAGGATGTTGCGTACCCTGCCTTGCGTTTTCAGGGCCAGATAAATGGCAGGAATGATTAACCATAGCGAAGCATTAATATGAAATAGCCAGTCAGGCCATACCTGTCCAAATTTGGACAAGGGGTTAGCCTGAATATAAGTCCCCCACCAAATAAACGTGGCTAAATAACAGCAAACGGTAGCGCCAATACCTGCAATCAAATAACGCTTCGCCAGATGTTCATCATCTAATAAATAGTGAACATAAGCGGCCGCAATCGTCACCATAGCGATGCCCAATAATGCATGCTCCAGGGGAGGGAATATCATATGTATAGTCACAGGATCTACCCATCCGAATGCCTGTATCACTGCCATAAATATCATAAACAGCTCACGTGAAAGGCCAAATGAAAACCCCCAAAGCAGGAGGCGCTCACGTGGCTGAGGCACCTCTTTGTACTTGTTCAGAGCCAGAAATAAAATCAAGAAACGATTAAATAAAGAAGGTAATGGATTACGACAACATTCAAACCTTGCTTGAAAAATATTTTGAGGGAAATTCTAGCCTTGCTGAAGAAAGACAATTAAAGGC
>JABSRQ010000018.1:1968-74274 GCA_013215055.1 Pseudomonadales bacterium
GAGGCGCTCCCGTGGCTGATGCACCTCTTTGTACTTGCTCAGAGCCATAAATAACAGATCGGCATAAGATTTTTTTTTTTTTATTATATTTACAATCAGGTGATCTACACCGCCACGCCCACCGGTAAATTGGGTGAGCATATCCAGTAAAATGTTAAGATAATCAGCCATTATTATTTTTATTCGTCCATGTTTCATCTGCTTTAAATGACATAATATCAGTGGATGAAAGTGTATAAAAGAAGCTATTGAACTTTACTGGCGGGAAGTTAAAAATTGAAGATGATAGCCAGTCATGGGTATAAGCTCGATTAAACCCCATCCGATTCATTGTGGATGGATAGACTAGCGATAAGAGTTATCGATACGCCTGAAAAGAGTAGGGCATGAGTCGCTGGGAGGCTAAGCATGCCGTGCCTGATAGCCCTGAAGTGGTAAAAAGTTAGTTGCTACTAAAAGCAATGATGACTATATCTTTCAGGCTATTGGGGGATGGTAATCGGCCCATTTAATGAGCATTTGGATCAGTGCCGTTTGCTGATCTTAGACTTGTTAGAGGAATACTCTTAGTTTTATTTGAGCAGTTTTCTCTTTATTCAAAAAATTTATAACAATGGAAGCCGCAGTCTGTACCTTAAAATGTAACCCATTCCGCTTTACTGCTTATACCTTGCACTGATGCCGCGAACGCAGGTTTCTAGCGGCTGATATTGCATATACAGGCTATTATTGATAGATAAATTAAAGCTGTCATCGTCGGTAGCAATGCCTGATAACCAAGTCTCGCCGGGAGAACGACAGTGAAACCCAGTTATGATGAGCTGAAGCATCGAGTCGAGCAGCTGGAGAAATCGCTACAGCAAGACCAGGCTCATAATAATCATTCAAGCAGAGAAAATGAGCACAGGTACCGCGCGCGGGTCGATAATGCGCCGGTATGTATTCATGAAATTGATCTCGATGGACGCCTGGTAAAAATGAACCCGGCCGGCTTAAAGATGATGGGAATGAGGTATAGAAGGATTAACGGGTAAATGGTTCAATTTCTATGTACCATCTGAGGTTTTCATTGTTATAAATGGTTTAAATAAAGAGACCCCTTCCTGATTAAAAGCAAACAAGATTCCCTGGTTAAAATTTTCAGTTCTAACCAGGGAGGATTGCCCGTAGAATAGCCTACCGGCTTAGTCTTTTAAATCACGTCTTTGGATACGGCAAGCTCATGTAGCGTTCTAATTTAAAGTGGTTAGCGCTTGGTTAACTTTTTCTAATATTTCTTCTGCTTAGGGCGTAAATAATCCCCCCTACACAAACATCAAGAAGCCAGTCAGAACCTTGCAAAAAACCCAAGCTACCGTTTAACGAGGGCTCAGCGTTAATATTGATAGTGAAACCTGCAGTCAATGCGCTGGCAAGGTGAATATCATTGCCTCGATTAAAGATCCGATACTGATCAAAATAATCCTAGATCACGATAATAATATCCAAGAGTCTATACCACCTGTCTTTCATCTGCCTGAGGCGCATGCGCCACCACCTCAGTTCAATACCTAAAATCCTTTGTATTTACCCATACTGGGTATCTCAGTGACAGAAATACCCAGCCAACTTGGCTGGTTATTCTTTAATAAAAATGATCCATCTAACAGCTTAAACAATTAGGATTTTGAGTGTTATATAAGACTGAGAGCTTGATGCAAACCAACATGTGTACTTTGCTAGATTAGCGAAAAGGGCGGCTATGCTTCTTATACATTATGCTTCCTATACAAATATCTCATCTAACGTTAAAAATAATCATCCAACTTTTTAGTTATGCAGTCAGGGGCTAAAGAGGAATATTCAGCGTTTTCTTTGAGAATTCATCGCCGTGAATGAATAATCAGACAATGTGACCGATAAACCAGGCATGACATCGGCTAAATAGTTGTTATTCAGATCTCATAAAAATTTGATTCATTGGCTTTTCTCTCTTTAAAGCCGCAGTTTTTTATTGGCTGTTGTTAATAAAAACAGCCGTCGGACTGTTGGCTACTTTACAGCTGGCTACAGTTTTATACACTGAGTGCACGCCATAATGAGCTCATTAAACATTGACTGAAAGGCAGGTGATTCTGCGAATATGCAATTCGGCATAACATTAAGAGTGGCTATACTATTAGCATTGTTATTCTCACGCAGTGTATAGGCATCAGCGTCATTGTAGGGTTTTACGGGGCGTTTTATTCAACTCCAACAGCGGTAACTGTTTATGAGGAAGTGGATTGTTTTATTATCATTCCTTATATTCCTACTGTCACCCGCCGCCAGTAGCAAAAAACTCAATCCTGAACAAATCCAGGTTGCCTTGATTCTTGAGTTAATACGTTATATAGAATGGCCTGAACAGGCCAAATTAAACAGCATTAATGTCGCTGTTTTAGGCATTGATAAACGTCTGGAGCAAGAGTTTTTGCAGGCATTTAAGCACGTTAAGGTGCATGGACGAACATTACAGTTATACAAGATAAATCCTCATGACAGCGTTGATGGCCAAAAAATACAGGTCATATATATCGGTCCATCAGGCATTGATCGTGTATCTGAGCTTGCCCGTAAGCTTCGTCGTACAGACACGCTGCTCATCACCAAAGGCAGCAGTTTACGCCGGGATTTTATGCTGAATATTACTCACCCGCAGGGCAAACACCTTAGCTTTGAGATTAATCGCAGTAATATCATTTTTGAACACTTAAAAATCGATAACAAAATCATGTTATTGGGAGGCAGTGAATTGGATGTCGCCGAATTATTTCGGGAAACCCAACAGGGATTGGATGGCCTCAAGGCGGAGCTGCTTAACAAGGAGAAGGCTTTAGTCAGGCTGGCATCTGAAGTGAAAGAAAAAAAAACTGATTTACATCAAAAAAATCAATTATTGCAGGCCAAAGAAAGTGCCCTACAGGAAAAAAATCAACAAATTTCTAGCGGTCAACAGCAGCTAAATCGACTCTCGACTGAACTGGGTCAGGCGGAAAGTCAGTTATTCATTAAACAACAATCACTTAAAAATAGTCAGGAATTATTAGATTCTCGACTGCAGAATTTACAAGAAAAAGAGCAGAAGCTCAGCAGCTTGTCGGCAATAATTCAGCACAACAAACAAACCCTATACCAGCAAAACCTGGCCATGGAAATCCAGGTATCTGAAATTAATGAAAAAACCAAGAGGATTGGTAGGCAACATTTTATACTGCTATTCGGTGCCGCGCTATTATCCCTATGTATGATATTTTTGCTCACCATACTATGGGTTAACCGGGCCAGAAAAGCCGCACTGATTGCAGCAGAAAATGCCCGCAATGAAGCCGAGAAGGCCAATCAAGCCAAGAGCTTATTTCTGGCGAAGATGTCTCATGAAATTCGAACGCCTATGTCTGGCGTATTAGGCATGTCTACCCTGCTCAACGAATTAAATCTGAACAAGGAACAGCAGCAATGTAATGATGTTATCCATGTTTCCGGTCAAACGCTGTTATCGGTTATCAATGATATTCTTGATTATTCCAAGATCGAAGCGGGCAAGTTGCAGTTGGAATGCATCAGTTTTAGTATTGAGGCCGTCATTTGGGAAGTCATGAAGATGTTCAGGATACAGGCACAGGAAAAAAACTTGCCGTTGATGGCCGATATCGATCCGAATCTGTCTACCTATGTGATCGGTGACCCCAGCCGTTTACGACAAATACTCATCAATCTGATTGGCAATGCCTTCAAATTCACGTCGACTGGCGAAATACTCATTTGTGTGCAAGCCGCCAGCCATGTAAAAGATTTAATACAATTCAGTGTTTATGACAGCGGTATCGGTTTAAGCCATGAACAACAGAAAAACCTATTTAGCGCCTTTACTCAGGGTGATAGTTCCACCACGAGAAAACACGGTGGAACGGGCTTAGGACTTGCAATATGCAAGCAACTGGCCGAATTAATGGGTGGCTCAATACAAATGGAAAGTGAAGAGGGCAGGGGCTCGCATTTTTGGGTAGAGTTAAACTTAAAAGCTGACAACGAGGCCGCAGAGAAACAAACGATACGCGGTAATCACTTAAATGGGCGAAAAATTATCATTATCGATGATAATGCCACTTATCGCAGTTTATTAGAAAAATTTTCACAGCGTGTGGGTGTGCAGGTAGAAAGCTTTGCTAGCGGTGAAAACCTGTGTGATTTTTTAATCCATAGTCAGCAACAAGGGCTTAGTTATGATTTATTGATTACCGACCTTAATATGCCCAAATACGATGGTATGCAATTGTCCCGGCAATTGAGCCAATGTCAGTCTTTAAAGCCCATTCCTATCATATTGATGACAGCCTCATCCATACCTCCAGACATTGAAGAGATAAAAAACACGCTCATCGTCAAAGCAGTGGAGAAACCCTTGGTAGAAAAAGAGTTTATTGCCTTACTTGATGATGTATTTAATGCCATACCCGCAAGCACAGAAGCCCCTGATAACAGCAAAACGCTTATTCAACATATGGCTAAAAAGATTTCGCTGCCGTTAAAGATACTGGTGGCTGAAGACAATGCAGTGATTCGAAAAGTCATGGCAGGCATTTTAAATAAATGTCATCAAAAAGCCGAATTTGCTGAAAATGGCCAGCAGGCTGTTGACATGTTTAAAGCTCAGGATACAGCTTATGACGTGATTTTTATGGACTGTGAAATGCCAGAGATGGATGGTTTAACTGCCAGCCGTGAAATTCGCCAATGGGAAAAACAACAGCAACGAGCACCCACTAAGATCATTGCCTTAACGGCACATGTGCTGCCGGAGCAAGTGATTAAATGTAAAGACAGTGGCATGGACGAATTTATGATCAAACCTATAGACATCAACGCACTATTGCAGATGCTTGAGGAAATTGCCGATAGAAAAAGAATATTATAATCATTATCTCATTGTGCTGTTGAGTAACGTTATCAAACTGTTTCTATACAGGTTTATCCTCACATTATTCTATCTGTAAAAAGTCAGCACAGAACACAATGTGCAGGGAATTTTTTACCCCCCCATGTGTTTTTCTGCATTTCGTTATTCACTAACTTTAAATTTATTAATATGAACCTATACTCATACAGTGAATTTGAGGTATCGATTATGAGTACCGCGCTTAAAACCACATATTTTTTATGCATCCTCACGTTATCATTTTCAGCATCCATGAGCTCGGCATCAAATAATGATGATATCAATGTCTATGCATTGCCGATTGAAGAGTTACTGAAATTAGATGTTGTCACCGCATCCAAGCGGGAGCAGTCTATCACCGATGCTGCCGCAATTATTTCGGTGATTAATCGAGAAGATATACTTCATTATGGTGCCAATAATCTGGTCGAGTTACTGCGCCATTTCCCCGGGTTTCTTCCGGTTCAGGATGTCACCTACGGCGAGCGAAGTATTGCGCTACGGGGTGATAGCGAAGTCAATCATGTATTAACCATGGTTGATGGTGTGCCCTATAGATCCATGATCTCGGCAGTCATCAGTACACGTATATTATTCAAGACCTTTCCCTTACAGATGATCGAACGCATTGAGCTTATCCGAGGCCCTGGCTCGGTATTATACGGCACCAATGCGGTAACCGGTGTGATTAACATCATCACCCGCAATGCAGAAACTGATGATGTAGCATCAAGCAAACAACTGGAAGCCAGTTATACTCACGGCGAATTAGAGACCCAAGTTGCTACAATATATAGCCAATATACCCATGATGATCTGCATCTCAGCCTGGCAGTAACTGATTTTAAAGAAGAAGGTTGGAAATCAAATTTCTTGGCGCCTGTCATTAATAATCTAGTGCCTTTTACCTACAACAACAGCGAAAACTATACCTCTATCTTTGCTACTGCCAGCTTGGCTAACTGGCAAGTTAAAACCTATTTGACCGATTACACGGCTAACAGTCCTATACTACCGCAGGCTATCAGTGACAATGATTTGCTCAGCGAACACCGATTTATTGAGGTAAATTATCAATTTAATGTACAGGGGTGGCAGGGCAAAACTAACCTGACTTATCTGCATATCAACGATGCTCCCGAGCTAGCCACGGAAAAAAACATCTACTGGGAATTAAACCTGCAGAAGCCGCTCTCGGATCAATGGCATTGGTTAATTGGCACAAGTGTTAATCAAATAGATGTAGACACAAAAACCAAATCCCTGGATAACGTAGAAAAAGACCTGTACAGCCTCTATAGCCAATTGGATTGGGCTGCCAGCGATCAACTCACACTGACTGCCGGCGGGCAGATCAACAAGGTCAAAGATAGCGACGACAACTTCGTGCCCAGAATCGCCGCGATCTATCATCTCAATGACGTACATGGTTTTAAATTACTTTATAGTGAAGCTTTCCGCTCTCCTACAGTCACCAATACCGATGTGGAAATATCGTTTCCAGGTGTGGGAGTTGTTTTTTCGGGTAACCCGGACCTAAAAGCAGAAACCGTTAAAACATGGGATTGGCAATGGTTTGCCAACGGTGATAATTACTTTTATGCGGTGACCCTTTTTGACAGTCAATACGAAAACCTGATTAATGTTGACCCAGGCAATATATTTGCCGGCCAGCCCGGCAGTTTTGTACAGCAGGGTGAACTGAATACCTATGGGCTTGAACTTGAAGGCTACTGGAATCTGGATCAACAATGGTCATTCAAAGCCGCATACACATGGCAACATAATGAGGATGAAGAGGGGCTGGAAAACGTCAGCTTAACACCTAGATGGAGTATGAATCTCGGCCTGGTCTATGCTTGGCAGAAACACCATATCAGTTTGTTCAATCAACATATCAGCGCTTTTTTCAAAAAAGATGTGCCTGCCGATAACCCGAATGCAGATGCCTACAACATGCTCAATCTCGAAGCACGATTCTCTTTGGCAAGTCTATTAAGTATTCCAGCCGAGAAAGATTTAGCCCTATCGGTGTATTTTAATAATTTATTGGATGAAAAAATTTATCAGCCTGAATATGTATTTGATCAACCCAATACCATCCCCGCTGCTTCTGGCCGCGCAGGCTATGTCACGATTGAATTGACCTTGTAGCTCTTGGCCCAATGTCGAAGTGCATGGCACCTGCGGTGCCTTTCTGAAAGACGCCTATGGCATTTTCAATATTCTGCTCAAGATTTATGGTGTTGTTTCAGAGTCAGTAAAAGCTCGCCGAGTTGCAGGTAAGGCAAAGATGATCTTGACCATTACCGATATTCATATTAATGGCCAAATGGTTGCGGTGCGTACCAAAGCAATCAATGCCCATACCCAGGCTACCGGTAAAAGTACCGAAGCCAAGGCTGCGCGAGGTGCTGAAATTGGAGGCTTGGCAGGCGGGTCTTCTGGCGCCAAAACGGGTGCTAAAGTAGGTGTAGGTGCGGCAATATTAAGTGGAGGCAATCAGGTGGTGATACCCGGAGGCAGCTTGCTGAATTTCACCCTAAGCCAAGCGTTAACGGCTAATAGTTAATCCATAATAAAGGCATAAAAACCGCAGAAGTCTTTTTACATAACAATATCCCCCAGCTTAATCAGCTGAAGATTTCGTCAAAGAGAATCTTCTGATCCAGGTGTTCTTTCTCACAGGTTTTCCAACACGGCCAAAAATTATAACCAAGCTAAGCAGAGTTCATCAGCAGGACATTTTTCAGTACAACTGTAAGCTTGATTTCAAAGCAAGTTTGCTAGCCAA
Organism: Pseudomonadales bacterium; assembly: GCA_013215055.1. Classification (GTDB taxonomy): domain Bacteria; phylum Pseudomonadota; class Gammaproteobacteria; order Pseudomonadales; family DT-91; genus CAKMZU01. The sequence continues at coordinate 9,720 of JABSRQ010000018.1, forward strand.
AACCCTATATTAATCGTGCAGGTTTCCCTGTAAATCATGCCTGGCCCAGCACTAGGCTGATGAATACTGTATTTGAAAGTATTGCAGGCTAACGTTAATCAACTCGATGATGTCCATCTGCATCGGTCAAAAGACCTTGAGTTAGAGATTCCCGCTAGGCATTAAAAGCCAGGACCGATCACAGAGGAATTTCAGAAGATAAACAGAATCACTCAATTCTCACCATCAACAAATTAATCAAATAGCGGCTGAATCGACCTTATGCCGTTAAAATCCTTGGTTTTATGGCCTGATGCAGACGTTCCAGTTAATTACGCTAAACTTACTTAGTCTCATCAATCAAACTGAGTCTATGTGCTGAAAAAAATGTCTTTCTTATCCTACAGTCGATATAACAAACGATACTGGCATCTGCAAACTAGGAACTCTGCTTATTCGAATTCCTGGCATGGATTTATTAGGCTATTGATATTGCTCTTATGTTTTACATCTTTCAGCCATGCCAGTGTATCGAATGCCAAATCATCCCGGGAAAATAATGAGTTAGTCCTGATTTCTCATCCCTCAAATAATATACAGCCGCTGAAGTTTAAAACGTTAAGAGCCATTTATAGTATGCGCTTGCAAACTTGGCCCGACGGCAGTGCCATCAATGTTTTTGTTTTACCCGACAATAGCCTTAACCACATAGGTTTTTGTAAACAATTATTAAAAACCCTGCCCAGGCATTTGCGCAAAAACTGGGACCGGTTGATTTTCTCTGGCATCTCCATGGCCCCTTCTATGGTTGAGGATGCCAATAATATGAAACAAAGTATTGCCAGCACACCCGGTGCGATTGGTTATATACCACGGGGGGAGATAGATGAATCTGTCGTTATTATTAATATTACTAATTAATCTTCTCCTGAACTTGAGTCTGATGTTAATGAGCCCAATGTGCCAGGCTAAAAACTGGCAATACCAATCGGTCATTACGCAGGGGCTTACGCTCACCAATCACAATAATTTTTATGGTGATAGTCAGGGATCTCCCAGCCTGGAATTTACTGAATTTACAGTCAGCGGAAGTTATCAATTTCATCCCAGCAGCCGCTTATCTGCCCAGACACTGTATCGCCATGCCGGTGCGATTGAGGAGCTTTCCATCGATTACCTGCTCTTGGACTCACAGCTCTTTAGCAATGCTGAAAGTCTCTTTGGTGCACGTCTGGGCCGATATAAGATCCCCTTTGGTTTGTACAACGAAACCCGAGATGTCGCCTTTGCCCGGCAATCGGTCTTATTGCCGCAATCGCTGTATACCGATAGTCAACGTGACTTAAAACTCGCCGCAGAAGGCGGCCAACTATATTCAAGTTTTTTCAGTGAATATGGTCAATGGGATCTGGATCTTTATTATGGGGCCATCAGCCTAGACAATATCTCCGGGTTTTCAGAATTCCCCCCTGAAGCTACATTTAGCAATGAAGCTGTAGCAGGCCTGCGTTTGTTATTTGAAAGTTTTAACGGTGACTGGCGAGCAGCCATCTCGGCTCTTGAAGGTAAGGTCGATATATTTTTCAACCTCCAGGACCTGGATGCCGGCATACCACTGTCGGCAGATGTGGATGGGGAAGTTAAGCAGGCAGAGGTGTATTTTTCTCTGGAATACAACTGGGAGAACTGGATATTAAGTGGTGAATATCGCTGGAATCGCAGACAAACGAATTTTCCGGTTTTTACCTTCCCTGTACCCATTAATCCCGAAGATTTCGCTGCAGGTTTTGTTGATTTTGATCTGGATTTGAATATTAAACAATATGGTCAGGCTTATTATGTACAGGGAAAATATATCTTTAACCCACGCTGGAATGTCTATCTTCGCTGGGATGTCGTCTATGAAGATAAAAATGATAAAGACGGTGATGAGGTTGTTGGCCGCCCCGGCTATATCAATTTTGCCAAGGATCTGACCCTGGGAGTTCTGTGGAATATCAATGCACATATGTTAGCCGGTGCTGAACTCCATAAGGTCAAAGGTACTCAGTGGTTATCTGAACTGGATAACCCAGATCCCTTCGATACCGATGAAGACTGGCTGCTGTGGGTGATGACCTTTTCCTACAGGCTCTAAACTCTGGACGGCAGGTGATGGTGCTGACTAGACAAAAAAACTTATCCCGCACTCTCAGAGTTTATAGCTAGGCATAGATTTAATCGGGAGCTGTGCCCGGTTATCTTTTGATAAAAATTCAAGTGGATTAACTGCGTAGCGAAAGGTTTCACTCAAGCGATAAAAAAACAACCCCCCTTACTGATCGCATTGATGTTATTGCTCACTCATCCAATCCAACGCATCAACCTGAGTCGACATAATCTCCAAATTGTAGGGCATCTCTTCGGTGACTGACTCAAATACTTTACCAAGCTCTTTAAGCTCTTCACCAGGCAAAACCAATGCGACGTGGGCTCGTGTGTCAAAATCTCTCTGACAGATAATTTTCATGCCCACCTTCAGTGCTGCGGAAACGCCCTCCTTCACGGTAGCCTCAGTAAAATCCATAATCAATCTAGGATCATCTCTGTATTCGGCTTTCTCAAAAAGAAGGTGTTGAATACTCATGACATCTTCCGCCGTTATATCCCCCCTGAACTCGACAAAAAAACAATCGCTGCGCTTTTCTAGCCATATGCCAAAATCCATAAATCCTCCAAATCGCGGTGAAGATTAACTTTTACCCAGAACAGGGAGATTGATAAGTATTGGTTTAAGCATAGGTAGTAAACGGGTGTTTACAACTTATCGGGAATAGCCTGTTGTTTAATCAATAGTTAAAACATAACTGGCCTCTCCTATCGATTAACCCCAATATTCCAATCTGAAAAATGCAGTTTTTTAAAGGTATAAGGTATAAGAAAGATTAACGCGTAACGGGTTCAATTTCTATGTACAGTCTCCGTCTTTCATAGTTATAAATGGTTTTAATAAAGAGCCGTCTGCCTGCTTAAAGCTAACAAGATTCCCTGGTTAAAATCTTCAGTTCTAAGCAGGGAGGATTGCCCGTCGAATAGCCTACCGGCTAAAAAAACCTGCTGAATTGATGTCACAGTAACTAGAAAAACACTTCAGATGGTGGATCTTGTGCTTCGGGAAATTGAAAGCGGGAGGGATAATATCTTCGTTTAAATCCAAATGCGTTAAAATCTTATCGATCACCAGAGCTTCCTTATAGAAAATAACCTTTGAGCTATTTCACTGAAATTGTTAATACAAAGCTAATTGTAAATTTTTCAAGCTACTATATAACTTGAGAACTCTAGGACTTCGACATGATAGATTTTTTGCCACTGTGGGTGATGTTTCTCATTATTGTCATCACCATCTATATCACTCTAATCGTCGGTTTTAAGATGGGAGTCAGGAGTTCTTCCGGTAATACAATTGCATCAGTACCACCAATAAGCTCGGTAGTTGCATCTATGTTGGGCTTACTGGCCTTTTTGTTAGCGCTGACTTTTAATTCTTCTGCCACACGCTACGAGGCTCGCAAGCTTCTATTGCTTGATGATGCTAACGCGATTAACAAGGTTTACCTTTGGGCCGATTTCTTAGCCTCTGAAGATAGGCTAAAGGCAAAGGCTCTGCTGAAGGAGTATGTGGAAATAAGAATACAGATAGTTAAACAGCCCGAATTATTACAACAGGCACTGCTACGCACGAATGCTATACAGGCAGAGTTGTGGGGAATACAAAAAAATTATTTTGACTTAGGTATAAAATTAGATTATGTAGGGAAATTCACAGATGCGGTTGTTGAGATGATTGATGTTCACAATAAACGTGTTGCATATGGGATACAATACCGTATTCATTCGACGATTTTGTTTTCTTTGTTTGGTGTTGGTTTGTTATCGCTGGGGGCTTTGGGATACCAGTTTGGTATATCCGGAGGTACGCGCTATCACATCAGCCTATTACTCGCGCTGTGTTTTGGCTCAATTTTACTGCTGATTCTTGATTTGGATCGTCCGGCAGAAGGCTCTATCAAAGTTGATCAGTTACCACTGTATCAGTTGTTGCATAGAATGCAGTAAGCCACTATTTCTAGCTGAAATAAGGAGGTATAAGAAGGATTAACGGGTAAATGGTTAATCTCTAGGTACTGTCTCCGTCTTTTATTGGTATATTTTGGTTCAAATAAAGAGCCGTCTGCCTGATTAAAGCTAACAAGATTCCCTGGTTAAAATCTTCAGTTCTAACCAGGGAGGATTGCCCGTCGAATAGCCTACCGGCTACAAAAATCTGCATGAATTGATGTCACAGTAATTAGAAAAATACTTCAGAAGGTGGCCTTTGTGCTTCGGGTAATTGAAAAACTGGAGGGATAAGCGTCTATTTTTTACTGAGTTTTCAGTTTATAAACTTCCGTGAGCCGATTATCGTCTTGATGAATATTCCCTTGGCGATGATCGGTGTGATCTTGGGGCATAAATTAATGGGGCTGGATTTCACTATGCCCAGCATGTTTGGTTTTGTTTTGTTTCCCAGGCTGGCATTGTTGTTAACGATTCAATCTTGCTGGTGGAATTTGTTAAGCGCCGCAGCCTGGAAGGCATGGCCTTGCATGATGCTGCAGGTCAGGCAGTAAGAGTTAGATTCAGGGCGATCTTTTAAACCTCGGTGACGACTGTGGCCGGTATGTTGCCGCTGCTGTATGAAACCATTCTTCAAGCTCAGGTGTTAGTGCGATTAGTGACTAGCGGTGTCTTTGGTATGATGACCTCAACCTGTTTGTTGTTGCTGGTGTTGCCTTCTGCCTATGCCATTCTGGAAGACTTTGGCTGGCGGGAAGAGATGGTAGAAGAAGAGGGCAGTTCATCCAGCGCTGTGAAAGTTTAATCGGTATCTCTTTCATGAGCGCGGTTAATTTGGCAGCCCATGCATTGAATGTACCGTCACTCACAAAAAAGTAAGGAGAAATTGCTTAATTGTGAAGTCTTAGGCAGACGCTGATAAATCACCAGCTAAACTATCCCGCAGCTGTACTTGTTGCATCGTTGCATCGCTTAATTTGTTAAGCTGTTTTCCTCTATTTAAAACACTATTAAAAGCGCTATATAAATATAACGATAAAGTGATCAACTCTGATGAAAATACGATTAAACCCGTTTTATAAGCTAGCTGCGACAGCTGGCTTGATCGCCGCCGCTAGTCTGTCACAGGCCTTAAGCAATCCCGCCACGCTTTCCGAAGCCGATAAACAAGAGATTCTGGATTACCACAACACCGTACGTAGCGAGACTGCATTGGGTATTCGTCCAGCCGTTAGTGGTAATCAGCCCGTCGCGACTAATATGAATCAGTTGATATGGGATACTGCCTTGGCGAAGGTTGCTAGCGACCGAGCAGCCATCTGTGATTTTTCTCATAATGACAATCGTGATACAGATGTGGATGCGGCGATGGGCACCGCATCTTTTGCGGCACCTAGAGCCTGGGGCATCGGTGAGAATATATATGTCTCAAGCCTTTATCCGGCGCAGATGCATTATATGTATTTGGATGATGACTATGGTGTGATGGGCGGCCCTATTGGCTGGGCCGAAGAAAGCCAGGATTGGATCTTTGAATCTACGTATTCGGGTGCTTGCGAGGGGGCACTCTGTGGCCATTATACGCAGATGGTTTGGGCCAAGACGCGCTATATCGGCTGTGGCTATGCCAGCTGTCCAACAGGGGTGGCCAATACACCATTTACTGAGGGCACGGTATTGGTATGTAACTATTACCCGTCGGCTAACTACCCTGATCAAAGCATTTATGTCAGTGGCACCAGTGCCGCCGATGTGGCCTCTGACTGCGAAGGCGATCGTAGTGCCGATGGTAATACCGGTCTCTGTGCAGAAGGCCTGGCATCGGATTATGTCAATAACGGTAATACCGTGGTAGATACCTGTGATGATGGTTTGAATCGCAGCTTATGTACCCTGGCTGAGCCCGACTATGATAACGACGGCAGTGCAGACAGCCTGGATGCCGATGATGATAATGACGGTGTTGATGATGCCTCTGATCAATGTCCACAAGGCACTATTGGCACTGGCATTGCGCCGTTAAATGCGGATATCGACGGTGATGGCTGTGATGATGTCACAGAGGACAATGATGTGGTTGATCCCAATACTACGGATAACAGCACGGCGACGATTAAGCCTCCTAAATCCAGTGGTATGGCGGGGTTTTCACTGCTGTTATTACTGGGGCTGAGCACCCGTTTACGCAAGAGGCGCTGGATATAAGCGCCGGTAGCTCTTAATACTTACTCAAGAGCATATTCACGGCGCTTATTCATTTACTTCGCGCCAATAAACTATACAGTCGTGACCTCTATAAGCACCAAACTTCAGCTCTACATCGGGGAGCCGCCCCATACTTCCAGTCCAGTTATACTGCAGCCATGGTAAGGTGGAAATGTCGACGGAGAGGGTTATTTTTTCGCTATTACCACTGCCTGGTATATCGATGGTGAGCAAAGAAGCCACCGTTGTTTTCAGAGGAGAGGTTTTAGTAAAAGGTAAAAACCAGTGGATCTGCATGCCTGATGACAATGTCCTTATGTGCAACGATGCAACATGGATGGCAATGATGAAAGCGGTAGGTGATAAAGCACCTTTTAGCACTACAAAAATGGGGTTCTCATATATGCTGCAAGGTGACTCTGGTGTGAGTAATTCCGATCCTTATCATCCTAATCATAAGGCTGCAAAAGACTATATTAAAGAAGGCCCACATCTGATGATTATTGTGCCCAAGGAGTTGTTAATGGGGATCACTGATGATCCACATGTAGATGGCCCCTATGTGATGTGGAAAGATACATCTTATGCCCACATCATGATTCCAATTGCTAAAAGAGAGTAGAGCATAGAAGAATTGACGATCCTAGCTGTAGGAGCCAACCCTCATAAAATTAGTCAGCATCGTTTCAAGTTAACCGCCCCATCCAAAGCCGGTTATATGCCAACTGCAGGCATTGATCACTTACACTAGCGACAGGCAAAGCAGATAGGGAAATATCTATATTTTACCCGTTTCATATCATTGATTAACTCCGATGATAGCGAATGGCCTAGGCGGCTAATCCTCATCACTGCGACCCAATATTAACAATATATTGGCTCCCTCAGGAACTTGTTTAAGCGGGGCATAGGTTATTCCCTGGGGGTAAGTCATTAACCAATGACGTATATTCTCACTAGAGGGCTGGGATAGGCTCATCGGCAGGCTAACCCTGCCTGAGAAAGCCAGACTGGCCCATTGAGCATTAACCTGCGCCGTCGTTTTATTCAGCAGCTGTCGATAGAAAATTTTACGCTCGACTGATTGAATAGGCCAATCCAGTAACGAAATTTTCCCAACGGGCTTAAGAAATTTTATTTTTCCAATAAAAATCATCTTCGCCTTGACCCTGCTTATTGGATTCATTTCGGGGTTTAAGGTGAATATGGCATACTCTTCGGCCTGGGCAGCATGACTCAATGAACCTAGGCTGATAGACAGTATCAACACGCATCTAATTGCCATTATATTGTGAGGTATCATTAGTGATAACAAAAAATCACCCAATATTTTTATAGCGGCTGGTATACATAAGCAAACCCGCATCATCCGCTGCGGTGCATATTCTGTCAGGCTTTTTTCAGTTGCCAAAAGCTGACCTTTCCTAAGTCCCTGCCAAATGAATTCAGCATTTTTTAGAAACAGTCTTAACGCTATGTTATTGCACCTTAGCTGAGAAATATCACATTCCAGTATTGTCAGGGCAGTACGCTTCCATGTGTTCCGCAGTTCAAATTTTCATCATTCTCTTAAAAAATAAAATCAAGACTCAGCCCAAACATATCAACAGATTTATCACTGGGGTTATCGTTAAATAAACCATCACCTATTTCGGTATTAATTTTGCTGTATTCCGCTTTTATTTTGATATTGAGGCTTAATTCATAGGATAGACCCGCGCTCAATATATCCTGATCATCAGTGAGGAAATTCCGACCTTTTTTCAGATGTTGCTGTGTAATAAACGGGACAAACCCGCCTATGCGATAAGCCACAGAAACATAGCTGGACTTGGCTTCGGCCATTTCATTGCCCATAACGTACATGGGCATTTCGGGGGATGGCACATCGATATCCATGATGACTTTGGCATGCTCTGCAAATATCACGATATTTTTCCAGTCAACAAGCAGGCTTAGCAGTCTTGCCTGATGCTTTTTGCCTTCCATCAGCATGCCCATCATGCTGTCGTGGTCCGAAGGGTACATGGTGCCCGAGTAATGTGAAATCTGTAGCTGAAGCCAATCCTGATACGAGGCGCCCAAGGTAATGCCTGTCATACCTTTGACTGTCATTTCTTCAAGCCCTACCTCACCGCCAAAAATCTCGGCATCGATGAGCCACTCATCAAATAACAGGCTTTCATAATAGAGGCTGCCACCCGTGAAAGATTCGCGGGTGGCTTGAGGGCCGCCGGCACTCATTTGCGCATGCGGGCCTTTTTCTGAATAGATAACGGGAGGTGGCGTAATCCAGGAATAGCTATAACCCACATCGATATATTCATTGATCAATCCGACAGGGAATTTAATAAGGCCGGCCCGGGCGGTAAAAGCGCTATTAATCTGATAATTAATAAATCCCCAGTCCAATTCAGTTTGATAACCGTCGTGATATTCCGCCATAAATTGCGACAATAGTTCGGTTTTTTCATCAATTTTAACTCTTACATTCAGTGCCAGTCTTGTGCCTTCAAAACTACCATCTTCATTGATGCCGCTACTGTGTGCATGGCCATCAAATGATTGTTCTATATCGGTTTTTCGGTAATTTATATTGCCGAAACCGGATATTTTGAACCGTTCTGTCAAGTCTTTTGCTTGCACAATCACTGAATGTTGGCAGCAAAGAAATACGACAAAGAATTTAAAAAGACGGCACTTCAATAAATGGCGGGGCATATTTAACTTCCGTTGTCATCGAGTACAGAAATCAATCTTTTTTATTAACAATATGAGTATTTAACATAGCAATAGAAGAGAGATTCTGACAGCCATGTAAGCACATTAGTTTTACTGTGGCCCTTGCTACAGCAATAGAGATATGGCTAGCCTAATACAATGCTTTTACTAATATGGCCGATAAAAGATAGTCGAATAAATGTTTTATCAATGGGTTTTCTTATCGGAGATAAAACGATAACGGCACCTAAAATCCTACTCTGTGAATAGAGTGAGCTACGATTTAAAAGCCTTCGTTAATGAAATAGTTGAAGAAAAGTGTTCGCCTGTTTTTTCACCTTCATAGACAAATTTGTCTGCCCCAAAATCGCAGGTGGCATAGTGGGTTTTATCATTGCTGGAGACTAGAAAACCTAAAGGACTCATTTTAATTCTATCAATATATTGCTATATGAAGGGGGTTTTCTGTATATCCGTTCTTCAGTAAGGTTTAACGCTATTCACTACAGATAAGTTGTGCAAATTAGAGTGCACTGTTCGCTGCAATTATTTTACTGACGGCACTTTTACAATAGCCTGCCACATGATTAGGCTTGTAAGCCTCAAACTGCACTAGAAGAACCGATGTTCGTTCCAAAGCGGACTTTACTGACGAGGTAGACATTAAAGTACCGTGAGGCTTGGTTGACAGCCTGCATAGCCAGATCTGCTTGTGATTCTTTTAGGTACCCTTTAAAGTCACAGGCCAAGATCAATGCAACGTTTTCCATAAGCCTTTCCCTGACGATAGTCTCAGAGGCAGTAACGTTAATAGCTGAAAAATACAATAAAAAAGTAATCAGTAACTTTCTAATCAAGAATACTGGGTTTCTATCTCCTAACATCGCTTTCTCCATTGCGCGAATCATGAGTAATCAGCGGCATGTCTAACATAGCTGCCTTATACTTCATCGCTGGAGTATTAAATGTAGATTCTAGATATGCGCTGTCAATAAACGCATGGGTTTAAGCGTTGAGTAATTTTTCTAGGCGTTGTTTTATGGATGCGGCCGAATCTTCGATTGTGATGGTAGATGGCTTGTCCATTGAATTATCCTGTTCTTGTATTGACTAGGCGACTCTTGCCTCAGCACCTTTCTGTTAGAAAGGTAAGAAGGATTAACGTGTAAATGGTTCAATCTCACTGTGCCATGTGAGGTTTTAATTTTTATAACTGGTTTTAATAAAGAGCCGTCTGCCTGATTAAAGCTAACAAGATTCCCTGGTTAAAATATTCAGTTCTAACAATGGAGTATTGGCCGTCGAATAGCCTACCGGCTAAAAAACCTGCATGAATTGATGTCACCGTAACTAGAAAAACACTTCAGAAGGTGGACCTTGTGCTTCGGGAAATTGAAAAGCAGGAGGGATAATATCTTCGTTTAAATCCAAATGCGTTAAAATCTTATCAATGATGTGCAGGGATTGAACTAATGCTGTGGGCGTAGGATGAGCAGGAACGGTCACCAATGGATCTTTGATACAGGCAATGATTTTTACCTTGCCACCGCATTGATTGCAAACTTCTAGATCTTACTGGATATCGATGAAGCCTCAAATATCACGCGCTGGCTTTGAGATCAATCACATCGGCAGAGACAAACTGACTGATCCATTGGAAGTATTCATTGAAGTCGGGATCGTCTAACAGTTTTTCCTTGTTGGCATCTTTCATCACCCAGTAAGGGAAATCACTCTCCAGGCTTTCTCTATAACCTTCAAGCATATCGCTCTTAATTTGTTTGTTGGCATTTTCCAGGTATTTATCCTTCACCAGCTTGATGCTCAGCGGCGTGAAATAATAGACATTCTGTAATTCCATCCTGTTTTTATCACGCGGAATAATCATATAAAGATTCAGGATAGAGAAGTTTAAGCCAAAGGGCTTCAGATCATTGTTAGCAATAAAGGGGCCCTGTGCCCATGAGGTGGTTTTGGTACGGAAACCGGCATCGATACGCCCCTGTGTCAGGTTGATTAGCCGTGCCAGGATGGGCCTGTCGGAGAAATCTGCATTGGAGCTATCCATATCCAGGAAGGATTCATGGCCGCGATATTCTGATTTGTGATCAATATCATAGAGTTTATGAATCGATTCAAAATGTCCAAAATCTACCGCATCCGAGGTTAATGCAATAATACTGACGGGAATCTCATTGGTATCATGGGCACAGGGTTCAATATTGCCCATATCATATTCTTTCAGATCCCAGGGCGCTGAATCCCCAATCCAGACGGCCATAAATTCATTGATGATTTTATAGGGAAGCTGCTGTTCCTCTCCTTGAAACGTAAACGTGACTTCATAGCCCTCGGGCTTGTTACGGATCTCGACCTTGCCGCCCATCAAGTCTTGCACGGTATCGTTGTCTAGAAATTCACTTTGATGGCAAACAGGTATCCAGGTTTCTTTATAGGGGAGGTTGTTAATATTCATGCTCATCCTTTAATGCTTCTATTATGGGCGTCACCCATGCTGTGGGCTGCACAAAACAGAAGTAGGTTTGATACGTCCAATTATAGTCTGAAGAGCCGGGTTTAAAAGTGAAGCTTTTACAATTTATGGCGAGGGGGGGGCTCGTGGATCACGGGATGTTATTCCTGCTCTTCTCTTCATGACAGTGCAATTCATGGCCCAGCCCAGCCTATGGGTGATTGCTGATATCTTGCCGCGATTCGCTACTCTTTATGCAATGTTGTTCAGGAAAGAAAACATGGCGCTGCACACTTACCTGCCTTTTGTACGCTGGACCAAAGATTATTCTCGTCAGACGCTGATGGACGATAGCCTGGCGGCCGTGATTATCAGTTTGATCATGATTCCGCAATCTCTGGCCTATGCCTTATTGGCAGGTTTACTACCGCAGCTGGGTTTATATGCCTGCATTCTGCCCTTATTTATGCCCTTGTGGGTGGTAGCTCGGCTTCCGCTGTGGTGATTGCAGCAAGCCAGCTGGGGAATATATTAGGTGATGCCACGGTCAATAGTCAGCGGGCACTGTTGCATGAACAATTGCAGCTGCCGGTATCGCAGGCAAGGACCTTTAGGTCTCAGAATGTCCATAGGCCGTTGAGTTGGACTATCAGGTTATGGGCCTTCCTGCGCTTGAGACTGTCTGAGGCGATTAGCAGTTGTAATGGACCCGTATCATAGCCGACGCCTAGTGTATTCAGTGAGGATAAATAGACATAGGCGCCTATTTCAGTTTGTGGCCAGTAGCGAAGCCGTAACTCGCGGTGTTGTTCCAGTAGAAACAGTTCGGTTTGCAGCTGTTGCGTTTGCCTGAATTGATAGCCCCAGCGTAGACGCCATTTTGTCGGCAGGGATTGTATATGGTCTTTTTCGCTTTCCAGGCCGCTTAGGGCTGAGCGCACATCCAGTTTTCCATCTTCATCGTAATGTACCCTGTCTGTGGTGAGCATGGCCGTGGTTGTATACATATCATGCCAGAATACTTCATGAAATAGATCCATGGCGTTTAACTGCAGCTGATGTTGGGCGGAGATCTGCCATTGCAGCGTCATATCGATGGCCAGCCCCTGTCCGGTTTTATTGTGCACGGGCCTGTCGAAGATGGCGTCTCGGGTATAGAAATAGTCTAATTGCAGTTGCCCCTGATAATCCTCTGCATGAGTCTCTATATGCCCTTGTATATCGCCATCGGTCATTTCATAGGCCTGTAATAGCTGTGCCGAAATATCGATGCTGAGGTTGGAGATAAATGTAAATGTATGACCGATAATAATGCCCTGACTCTGTAGCTGATTGGCAGACAGCGCGATAGGGAATCGCTTATTGGCAGGCATCTCTTTATCTGATTTATTCAGGTGAATAATTTCTGCGGTGCTAGCGGATGCGGTGGCATAGGCATCCTGTCGATATAGCAGTCCTAAATAGCTGTTGTTATAGCGATAGCCCAGTTCAAACCGGCCCATGAGATAGAGATAGTCGCCACTGTCATAATCTTGATCCAGATCGTGAGTGACATCGTAGATAGAGAAGGATTCGCTGAAAGCTTCCAGCGTATTGTTACTATAAACAGCCTGTTCAGCCCAGCTGCAGGTAATGATTAACAGGCAGGCCATCCCCAATAAAGCTTTTTTCATATCCTTATACAAAAACGGGGGCAGGGCCCCCGTTACGTCCTTAGCTGTGTATTACTCTAACGATTCGATGATTCCATTTTCGAATCTGACCAGGGTTATTCCACCTACGCTTTCATCGATGGTGGCGTATTGTGTTGTGCCAACTGATAGTGTGCCGGAAAGCACATCGTCAACTTCCATTAATACCATTACCACATTGTTGTGATTGGTGATGGTGACAGTGGTGCTGACCTCATCCTCTGCCCCTCCGGTGCCCATGGTACGAATAATGGGGGCAGAAATGTCGTAGCGTTTGCCATCGTAGGCGATTTCTGCGCCGACTTCGGCGGAATTTAATCCATCTCTGGAGCCTGTTAATGTCACACGGGTTTCATCGGATATGCCGGCTAATGCCAGGGTGAGATTGAGATTAAAACTGCCGCTAAGGAAGGCTTCGGCGGTCTCCTCCGAGGCGACTTCTTCTTCGCAGTTGGTCGTCACGATGAGGCAGTCGGATTCATCGACGGTATGCGTATAGCCGTGACCTGCTGCATTGAAGGAGATGACTGCGCTGATCGTGCTTTCACCATCGGACATGCTGCCATTAAAGCTGATTGAGGCGGTTTCGAAATCGACGCTGCTGCTGCTGGTACAGTTCATCGGCGCGCTGCTACCGTCTATGCAGTTCATCGCATCGGTTTCGGTTTCCAGTAGATCGGCATTGGCATTGGTTAACGCAAAGCTAAAGTCGCCGCTGAGGGTATTGCCTGACGTGCTTATGGCCACGCCCATTTCATCTTCACCACTTACCATCGCTGTTTGTGTCAGGGTCGCGGCCAAGTCGAAGGTGATGGTGATGCCGGTGAACTCCTCATCCCATTCATCTTGAAAACCTTCGTTAATGACGGTCTCTGTGCGTATCGATACGATATTGGCATCTACGCTGGCACTTCCCTCGGTGATGGCGAGGCTGACATAGGCATTGCTGGCTGTGCCGCTAAGGGTGAATGACTCATCGAAGACGGTCGTCTCCGTTCTTACATTGCCCACTTCTTCGCTGGTATCTGCTATGGCTACATCGATCATGGCGGTGAAATCGACGGTGACGCCGGTAATGCTTTGATCCACGCTGTAGTTGTTCATGCTATCGAAAGTTACCGTCACGGTGACCGATGAGCCTTGATACATGATGTCAACTTCTTCATCCATCATCGTTTCCGGGTTATAGACTTCCTCCACCATGGTGACCATATGGGTGGTCGATGTCGTTGTTGTGCCTTCATCTTTAATGACGGCTCGGGTATCGATGATGGCTTGCATGGCATAGCCCATGGCGGTAGCCACGGCATCCACATCGGCATTCAGCAGATCGCCCGCTATTTCCATTTCATCGGCGAAGGTCGTGGCCTTCTGCTCTAACATCAGCGATGTGCCAAGGTTGCGTATATCGGCAATCATCATCAGCGCTTTTTCAATATCGGCCGCTGCCGCATCGCTGACCGGATGTATATCTACCACTACGTCGCCAATATTCTCTGCCAATATGACCGCACTATCGACTTCGGATTGAATATCCGAGAGATCTACCGTGGAGTTAACGTAAACATCCTCCTGCAAGATGATGTCGGCCTGCTCATAGATCTCTTTCAAGTCGACAATGCCGGCCCCTCCGGTACCTGCGTCGGCGACTATCCCGTCGTTACTGATACTTTCGGCCAGGTCACTGAGTTCTATACCCTCATTCAGCACTGCGCTGTAGGTGGCTGCGGCGATCAGGGCATTGCTGGCCGCCTCATCGTCGGCTGCGGCCAGCGCGGCAGGATCGGTGATATCGATGGCGGGAAACTCGGTCAGGCTGCCGGTCAGATTGAACAGCGCGGCGACCTTGCTATTGGCTTCGGCTATTTTTGTCGCCGATAAGCTGCCGCTAGCGGCGGCAATTTCTGCGGCGATATGGGTCAGAGGGGTGACATTAATAGAAATAGCGTTGCCGCCGCTGATGCTGACGGCTGTCAGCTCCAGATTGTCAGGGATGTCGGCATCTGCACCAAATGCGACGGTGCCGCCCATGCCATCATCACAGCCTGAGGGGATGTCGCAGACCATGACGCTATTGGCATCTTTGGCGCTGGATTTCACCAGGATGGGGCCCTGATAGTTTACCTCAACACTGTATTGTCCGTTGGCATCGGTGGTGGCGGTGGCAATGGGATCCGTAGAGACGACGCCATCGATCACCGAATAGATATTCACGCTGGCAAACTTGAAGATACCTTTGACGATGGTTCCGTTAAGTGTAGTGCTCTGTGGCTCGATGGGGACGTCATCAACTTTCTTTTTATCATCATCGTCATCATGCAGGCAGCCGCCGAGTACGCCGGCTAAGGCGATACTCATTGCCCTGGCCAGAATAATTTTTTGAAAATTTGTCATAAAATCCCCTCAATATTGTTAAGCAATAGGAACGGATTCTACTAATGGCAAAGGCCACAAAAACTTCCGTATTTCTGGTGTATTAGTCGCTGGGCTATGGCCAGCTAGATTTATAGCGTAGTTTAGGATATTGGGCTTGTCTAAATAGATTTCCACACAGCATAGTGCTCATTGCTAGGTATAAGAAATCCTGCGGTGTTGCGACAAATACAGACTGCGGCGTTGCTAAAAATTACTCTCAATCTGTGAGCTGTCTGTTAGGCGGCGTATCTATGTCGGCAGGGAAAGAAAGCTGCAATTTCAAATGTTCGTTTTACTTAATCAGCTGCGCGGCGTGAACTTTCTGATCTGATTTATAAAAAATGAAGGGGCTACGGTTCCAACTATAGGGCGATCTGTGTTTCGGCTTTGTATGAAGTGCATTTTCCAGCCTCTGATTTTTATTTTGCTTTGCAATCTGTTGCTAGGCTTGCAAATTGAAAATCTTCTTTGTTCATTTGGCTTGTGCTGGTGTATGGGTTATCTGGAAAAGCCCATGTACGGGGTTGTTGAAGTTTTGGCATGAGCTTCGCAATACCTTTGATACGTTCCTTTTCTTTTATCCGAAAGTATTGTTATGAATGCAAGAATATTAATTGAGCCGTCAACGGCGCGGAAGAAACGGTTTTACCATAGTTGTATTTCTCCGCAGAAACTATTGAACCTGGATTATGGGTTGTTTGTTTCCCTGTGTACGGTAGGCACACCGTCCAGCAAAATATGTTATCTGCTGCAGCTGGAGTGGTATGAGTTTGAAGAGTTGAAACGCCTGTCGGGCGTCTGATTGTCAGTAATGAGCATTTGAGACTTCGTGATCGTGGTAAATGCTTGTTGCTGCACTTTTTTATCGGCGTAATAGGATGTGCCAAGGATGGCGCTGTAGCTGAAAGTTTAACACTCTAAGTCTAGCGGGCTGCTTTGCCGCTGGATTTTTTATGTGGGTTTTGCAGTAGGTCTGGGGGCGCGATGATGGTTAAAGCGTTAAAGCGTTTAAGTGGATTTTCCTTTCCTGTCTTTTCCCTCTGTAAACAGCCTTATCAATAGGGTATCAACTGCTGGATTTCAACCTGGTGGCGTTGATTTTTCTGTAGCTTCTAAAACCGAAGCTGATGTTATCCGTTAATGGATAATCGATGACGGCAGAGATGCCGTCGGCAATGTCATTATTATCGTTCTGGTTAACCGGTTCGGCATTGAAAGCTGCTATGTCATCATCAGGCATTTACAGCGGCGCTACACAAATCGGAGTCAATCAAGATTGAGTACCACCTCTGTCATCTGCTAGCATGCTTGTCTCTGGTGAAAAATAACGGCATTTACATGAGTATCGAATACCCCCTATTAATTTCTTTTATCGGCTATCTTGCTTTAATGATGGTTATCGGTTTCAGGGCCTATAAGGCAACTGACACTGTACAAGACTATATCCTCGGCGGCCGTAGCATGGGACCGGCTGTAACGGCATTAAGTGTTGGCGCATCTGATATGTCGGGTTGGCTGTTGCTGGGTTTGCCCGGCGCGGTTTACATCGGTGGACTTGGCGAAGCCTGGATAGGTATTGGTCTGGTTCTGGGTGCATGGCTAAACTGGCTATGTGTTGCTAAACGACTTCGCATCTACACCGAATTCACCGATAATGCACTGACCCTGCCAGACTTCTTCGAGAAACGCTTTAAGGACAGCACGGGCTTGTTAAAACTTGTTTCTGCGGTGACTATTTTGATATTTTTCACCTTCTATGCATCATCAGGCATGGTCGGTGGTGCCATTTTGTTTGAAAAAGTATTTGGACTCGATTACAGCCTGGCCCTGCTTATTGGATCAAGCATTATTGTAGCTTATACTTTTGTTGGTGGTTTTTTTGCCGTGAGCTGGACCGATTTCTTCCAGGGCTGTTTAATGCTAGTGGCCTTGCTGATCGTGCCTGTGGCTATCTTCAGTCAGCCGGAGATTCAAGATTCACTGGATATTATCGATCCGGCTATGCTGTCCATGTTCAGTGAAAACACCAGCATGATAGCGGTCATTTCATTACTGGCATGGGGCTTAGGTTATTTTGGCCAGCCGCATATTTTGTCGCGTTTTATGGCCATTGATAACGCTGAACATCTAGCTGTATCTCGACGTATCGCCATGAGCTGGATGCTTGTCTCGCTAATCGGTGCCTTGGCAACCGGCATTGCCGGAAGCTTGTATTTCGCCGAACAGCCATTAGCTAATCCGGAGACTGTATTTATATATCTGTCACACGTGGCATTTAACCCGTGGATTGCAGGATTACTTATTGCCGCAATTTTATCGGCCATCATGAGCACCATCGATTCTCAGCTTTTAGTCTGCTCCAGTGTAATCACCGAAGACTTTTATAAAAAGTGGCTACGCCCTGAAGCCAGTAACAAGGAATTGATGTTGGTCGGGCGCATAGGCGTGCTTGTTATCGCGGTTATCGCCGGCATGATTGCCCTTAACCCGCAGAGCAACGTGCTTAAGTTAGTGAGCTATGCGTGGGCAGGGTTTGGCGCTGCTTTTGGCCCCGTTGTACTGTTGTCACTTTTCTGGAGTGGCTACAGCCGAAATGGTGCCATTGTGAGTATCGTCGTCGGCGCATTAACGGTTGTGATTTGGAAGCAGGTTTCAGGTGGGGTTTTTGACGTGTATGAAATCTTGCCTGGATTCTTTTTCGCCGCTTTGTCCGGTGTGTTGGTCAGTAAAGTATCGCCACCCGCTGAAGATATCAATGAGCAATTTAGAGAATTTACATCAAAACTTTAAACAATATATCAACGTTTTTCTGTAGCATCAGGATAGGGTTTAGGAAGATGAAATCCCAGGGCAGGGTACTGCCAGAGCCTTCAGATTTCTCATGTTCAGGTCGTTGTTCAGTGATTTTGGGTAAATATTTTATTTTGTATTTTAAACTTGCTTGATGTTGTGGTTTGGCACAGTAAGGTCATGTTTTCTTCATCATTTTCTATTATGGCAGGGTGAAATTCTCATCAGGACTGATGAGGCATTGCTGCTTTATCGATAGCTATTTCTGAATGGGTAAACACTGGGTTTTTATGTGCTTGAATCCGTTGATGCAGTATCTCCGTGCTTCATTGAAAAGCCCATGGGTGGTAAAATTCATGGGTGTAGCAACTGATACTTTTGACGAATACACTCTGATTCGGGTTAATCATTTAGGAATATATGGCGAATTTTAATGTTCACTTGAGTGCAGGTGTGGCCACCGGCGGCATGTTGGCTGGCGCGACGATCTCTAGCGCGGCAACAAGCGCCGCCGAGGCTTTACTGCTTTGGGGCTTGTGTATGGCTGGCAGTATTTTGCCGGATATCGATAGTGATAGCTCCACAGTCACTAAGATGTTATTCACCGGCTTTGCCGGCATTGCTGCGGTGTTATTTACTCTGCTGTTTCATGGCTATTTCGATTTAATCGAATTATGGGCTGCCATGTTGCTGGTCTTTCTTACTGTTCGTTTTGTTATCAGGGCGTTTGTACACCGGTTAACGGTGCACAGAGGTGTTTTCCATTCATTGTTGGCTACCGTAACATTGGGATTAGCGACGATAGTGATCACAAATGTTGCTTATCCCGATCATGTACTGATGGCTTTTTTAAGTGGTGTTAGCATTACGCTGGGGTATTTAAGCCATCTGCTGCTGGATGAATGTTATTCGGTGGATCTGGAAGGCTTAAGCATAAAGCGTTCGTTTGGCAGTGCGATAAAACCTTTTAGCATGCATGATAAAACCGCCAGTATGATGATGTTATTGGTGGCGGTGTTTTTTTATTGGCAATTACCAGCACAACTTTTAGAAGCTGATTTTTACCAGCAAATGTCGATACCCTCGTTGGGGGGAGATAAGGATAACAGCCTGGCTAACGCTATAAAAATAAGCCAATAATAGGGTATCTATCGGCAATAAATTTGCGCCTATTTTACCGTGTTGAGCTCTCCATAAGAGAGCGAAGACCGGGGGGCATAATATAGCCTGGGTTAGCTTAATTAAATAATCAGAATAGCACTGCATAATTTGGGGATTTGGAAAGCGTTTGCTACGCAGTTGAGCTGGTCTGTTACGGATATACAGTATTCCATAGCGTAAAAGTTGTGTTGGCTAAAGTGTATTAACGGGCGTCAAAAAGTAATGAGTACGAGAACGTGTATTAGAAAAAATCTTGGTTTAACTTAAAGGATATTAAAGGGGACTAACAAAGTAAGGGATGGTGCCCGGGATCGGACTTGAACCGATACGCTATTGCTAGCGGGGGATTTTAAGTCCCCTGTGTCTACCAATTTCACCACCCGGGCAACGAGCAATATTTTTTAGAGTAGGTATTGGTGACCTACTTTCCACATTAAAATGTGGAGGCGCGATCCGGAATCGAACCGGACTGGACGGAGTTGCAGTCCGCTACATAGCCAATCTGTCATCACGCCACTGTTAAGTTTTCACTTAAACAACTTTCACAAGTCAAAAATTGGAGCGGGTGATGAGGATCGAACTCACGACATTCTCGTTGGCAACGAGATGCTCTACCGCTGAGCTACACCCGCTTCACATGTCTCGTGAAGAGGCGGCCTATTCTATGGATATGGCCGCCGGTGTCAATACATAATTTTTAAAAAGAGTTAAATAAATTGGAACTTGTATGGCATTTGATCAACTGGATAAAAGCTATACAAATGAAGGGTTTCATTGAGTATTTTTCTTCAGTTCAGGCCATGCGGCTTTCAGGTAAATCAGCATCGACCACAGGGTTAAAACGGCTGCGGTATATAAAGTGATATAAGCAATGGGTTCACCTAAGCCTTTTAGAATCGGCACTTCTTTTTCTAAATCCAGCATCAGGAATAAGAAGATAGTGGCCATCTGGCAAAAGGTTTTAACTTTGCCGACCATGGATACCGCTACCGATGTACGTTTACCGATTTCGGCCATCCATTCTCTTAATGCCGAGATGACAATTTCACGGCCAATGATAATTAACGCTGGGATGGTAAAGGTCCAATCGTGGAAACGTTCTATCAATAAACCGAGTGCGATAGCCACCATCAGTTTATCGGCAACGGGATCCAGGAAGGCACCAAAGGGAGTGGATTGATTCAGTTTACGGGCCAGATAACCATCAAGGATATCGGTGAAACCGGCGACGAAAAAAACCAGGCCACTGACCACATAACTCCAGTGAAAGGGCAGATAAAAGATAATCACAAAAACCGGGATCAGAAGAATGCGAAACAAGGTCAGGCTATTGGGGATATTCATGTTTACGTCTTTTATAAGTTGTGCCGTATCTATAATGCGATTCAGTCTACAGTATTCTTTAGATGATAGGTATTTAGCCCCCGCGTTTTTATGCACATTTTATGTGGGTAACAATGTGTATAACAATATTAAGCGTTGTTGATAGTTGTGTTGAAGCCCTAGCTGTATGGGATACAGAAGTCTGTCTGTTTTTTAATCATGGCCTGTTTAATGCATACCCAAACGGTCTTTTTAACGGTTTATTGCCTGTTTTGTAGCCTATATTGCTGGGGTGTCAGGCCACACCAACGTTTAAAGGCGCGTGAGAAATTAGGTGGGCTTTCATAAGCTAATAAATAAGCAATATCTTCAATAGAGATTTCATTATTGGCCAGGTGTTGTTTAGCCAGTTCTTCTCGACATTGATTTAACAGCTTTTGGAACGAGTCACCCTGTGCGGCTAATTGTCGTGACAGGCTGCGTGTGGATAAACCTAAGTGTTTGGCAATGTCTTCTTGGCTGGGCATAAATCCAGGGCTGTGGGTTAGCAGGGTTTTTACCTGAGCACTTAACGAGGGTTGATCAAGCAATACCGTCAGTAACTCTTCACATTGCTGCTGGGCCAATTGGGCAAAGCTTGCATTACCGAGTAAATTTAATCCTTCAAACCAGTGCATTGGAAAACGCAGCTCATTAACACCTGCGGAAAAAACCGGGCGTGTATGTAGCAGTGCTTGATAGGCTTGATGGTGATCGGGTTGGGCATAATTTAATTTTATTTCGCAGGGCTGCTGGGTGGTTTCGGTCAGCGAATAACAGATGCTGATCATGCTGCTAAAAGCCAATTCCACACAGTGTTGATACAGCGCATCAACCGGGTGTTTAATCTCTAACTGCGTGACGGCCTGATCACCTTCGATAAAAAAATTAAAGCGGATTAATCGATTGCGGGTGCGAATAAAACGTTGCACCAGCTGCAAGGCTTGCTCCAGATTATTGCTGCTCATAATCGCATAACCTAAAGCGCCGTGTGTGGCCAGATGTTGGCGTTGGCCAACTTTTAACGCCATCGCAGGGTCCTGTAATCGTTCAACTGCGGCTTGCACCAATTGTTGATATTGCAAGGTGCTGATATAGGCATTGCTAGTGGCCAAAATAGCCGGGTCTATCTGTGCATCGCTCAGCAGTGTATTGCTGTCTATGCCTTGTTGCTCGGCGTATTGCAACAATACGGATACATAATCTACCGAGGCGGTCTTGGCATCGGCAGCAGAGGAAATCGCCATATAAAATACGCCGTTTGTATTTACAGTGGCGGAAAATGATAAATCAATTGGCGAACTTTGCCATTCTTTATTTCTTCCAATCGGCATAAATTAACCGTTTTATATTGTTCATTGACAGGGAGCCACTATGCAAGAACGTGATTTTAATAAAACCACAGGGCTGGGTTATGTCTTGGTGACCGGTGGGGCAGGTTTTGTTGGCACTAACTTTGTTAAAGCCTTGCTGGATGTAGGCATAAGAGTGCGCAGCTTTGATAGAGCCGATGCCACGCTAAGCCATGAAAACCTGGATATCGTGCAAGGGGATATCCGTGATATGGCCTGTGTAGAAAAAGCCGTGGCCGGCATCGATACCATTTTTCATACAGCCTCGGTGATTGAATTGAAAGGCGGCAGGGCTGTGAGCAAAGAATACCGCGATTTTTCTTATAGTATCAATGTTGAAGGCACTCAAAACTTATTAAAAGCGGCCAGAGCGGAGGGCACAAAACGCTTTATTTATACAGCCAGTAACTCGGTGGTACTGGAAGGTAAACCGGTGCGTAACGGCACAGAGGATTTGCCTTATACCCAACGTTTTGATGATCTTTACACCGAAACCAAGGTTGTGGCTGAAAAATGGGTATTGGCACAAAATAATATCGATGGCCTATTAACATGCTCGATTCGTCCCAGCAGCATCTGGGGCCCGGGAGATCAAACCATGTTTAAACAGATGTTTGAACAGATGATCGCCGGTTTATATAAAGCCAGAGTCGGCATGGGCAATGCCAAGTTAGACAATAGCTATGTGCATAATTTGATTCATGGTCAGATACTGGCGGCCAAACATCTGGTTCGTGGTGGTACTTCAGAAGGCCAGGCTTATTTTATTAATGATGGTGAACCGGTCAATGTGTTTGAATTTTCACGACCGGTTTTAGAGGCGATTAACTATCCCTTCCCAACGATAAAAATCCCTGCGGCGTTGATTAAATCGGTGATGGCGTTATGGCAATTTTTGCATTTTAAATTTTCAATTCCTGAACCCCCGATTCCTCCTTTGGCGGTAGAGCGTATTGCGGTGGATAACTACTTCAGTATTGAAAAAGCCAAAACAGAGCTGGGCTATGAGCCGCTATATACCACCGCGCAAGGCATGACGGAAAGTATGCCTTATTATAAAACGCTGTATAAAACGATGTGTGAAGAAAAACAAAACCGTTAATTATTTTATTAACCTGTTAACTTGAAGTAGATGTAAATCATGAATATTGATCTTTTAAGCATTGATTTTTTGACCGCGGATTTTTATGCCACGGTCTTAAAAATCGCCTTTGTTTATTTAGCCATTATTATTATCGGTGGCTTTTTTGTTAAGGCCCCCTATGGGCGTTTCTCCAGTGACAGCTATGGTTTTAGTTTGTCGCCCAAGCTGGGCTGGTTTTTAATGGAGCTGCCGGCGACGCTCAGTTTTATCTTCTTTTATTTTCAGGGCGAAAACCGTTTTGAAGCCGTACCGTTATTCTTCCTAGGCATCTGGTGTATTCACTATGCCAATCGGGGTTTTATCTTCCCGCTGCTGATGCGTGTGGCCAAAGGCCAAAAGGGCTCTTTCAGTGTGATGATTGTGTTGGCCGGCTGGTTTGTCACTAGCTTACACGGGTATTTAAATGCGGTGTTTATTTCCCATATAAGTGATCAATTCACCAACGACTGGTTTAGCGATCCACGTTTTATTATCGGCATCAGCATTTATGTGCTGGGTTATTTAATGAATCTACACTCGGATAATATTATTCGTAATCTGCGTAGCAAAGAAGAAGTGGCCAGAGGTGATAAAGTCTATCGCATTCCCAAAGGTGGCTTGTTTAACTATGTCTCCTGCCCCAGCTATTTAACCGAGTTATTGTCGTTTTTGGGTTTTGCAATTGCGACCTGGTCGTTAGGTGCGTTGTTTGTATTAGGTGTGTCGGCCGCAAATCTAATCCCCAGAGCCTTTCAAACGCATCGGTGGTATAAAGAGAAGTTCGACGATTATCCTAAAAATCGCAAGGTGATCATCCCGTTTATTCTATAAACGTTTTAGCGACTTAATTCGATATGCGTCAGATACAGGCGCATATCCAATTCGCGCTGGTGGTAGTCGGGTAACATATGTTCACATAGGGCATAGAAGCTTTTATTGTGCTCCAGCTCTTTTAAATGCGCTAATTCATGTACCACAATCATCTCCAAAAAAGCTATCGGTGCTTTTTTAAATTGACTGCTGACCTTAAGTTCTAATTTACGTTTGAGTTTTCCGCCTTGTATCTGGCTGCGGCGTGTATGAATGCCCAGCGCGTTATGCACCACATGTAAATGATGATCATATGCAATTTGGCTTAATGGCGCAGATTTTTTTAAATAACGATTTTTTAAATCCATAACAAATACACGCAGCGCTTTATCTGATCTTATTGTGTGTTGTTCTGGGTATTTTTTGTTGATATAGGCGGCTAACTTATCATCATCGATTAAAGTCTGTACTTGCTGCTGAACAGATTCAGAGTAGCCGGATAAATATTTTAAGCTGGCAGACATAGAAAGGCATGACCTTTTAAAAAATCCGCTATTTTACCTGTACTGATTGGCAGAGGCCAGTGTATAAAGAGTAAAGTCAATAGCGGTGATGGCACTGGTGCCGCGCTTCACAATATGCTAATTTCCGCGGCCGAAATTTTATATAAAGGTATTTACCATGATCAGCGGTTTTGACTACGGTACATCAAATTGTGCCATGGGCATAATGAAAGGCAATGAGGCTCAACTCCTGCCTCTGGCTGACAATGGCAAGGCGTTTATCCCATCGGCGCTGTATGCAATAGAGCGTGAATTGATCTGTGAATCGGTGGGGCTAAATATTAGCGATAAAACTGCGCAAGATGTCTTTATTGCGTTGCGGGCTAATCCGTTGGCCCAGGCCAGGCGTGTACGCCAACAACATGAAATAGCCGCTGATGAACAAAGTATCTATGTGGGTAGCGCAGCCTTTGAACAATATTTTGCGATGCCCGAAGACGGTTATTTTGTTAAATCGCCAAAATCCTTTTTAGGGGCCAGTGGTTTACGCCCTGAGTTTGTACACTTTTTTGAAGATATCGTCACGGCGATGATGCAGGATATCAAACAGCGGGCAGAGAAAATTAGCGGTGAAACGATTACCCATACGGTGATAGGCAGGCCGGTGAATTTTCAGGGCCTGAATGCGCAGCAGAGTAATAAACAGGCGCTGGATATACTATCGATTGCCGCTAAACGTGCAGGTTTTAGCCACACCGAATTTTTATATGAGCCGCTGGCAGCGGGCATGGATTTTGAAAAACGCTTAAATGAAAATAAAACCGTTTTAGTGGTAGATATAGGTGGCGGCACAACCGATTGTTCCATGGTCAGAATGGGCCCGGCGCATATCAATAAAGCCTGTAGAGATGCAGATTTCTTGGGCCACAGTGGAGAGCGTATAGGCGGCAATGATCTGGATATTCAACTAGCAGGCACTCAGCTGATGCCGTTATTTGGCATGAACTCACAATTAAAGAATGGTCTGACTATCCCCAATCAGGTCTTCTGGAATGCGGTACAAACCAACGATGTAGCCTCTCAAAATACCTTTTATAATCTACAAAGCCTGAAACATATCGAGCAATTATTGATAGACAGTAAGGAACCTGCCTTATTGCAGCGTTTATTACATCTTCGTGAGGAAAAACAAAATCATCATCTGCTGCGCTCGGCCGAGCAATGTAAAATCGAATTATCCGATCAGCACCGCGCGGTGGTTGATTTAGCCTATATCGAAAAACAATTAAGCTGTGATGTTCAGCGTAGCGATTTTGCCCAAGCGATTGTCAGGCCTATCGATAGAATGCTGAATTTAATGAGCGAAGCGATCAATCAAGCCGGATGTCAGCCAGAGCTGATTTATGTCACCGGTGGTTCGGCTAAATCGCCGATTTTACGCCAGGCGATAGAACAAAAACTGGGTAATATTGAGGTGGTAGACGGTGATCACTTTGGTTCCGTTACCGCGGGTTTAACGGTTTGGGCACAACGTATCTACGCTTGATTTTGATGCTGGGTCAATGGTGCAGGGCGTGTTAAATGGTTTGTAACTGCGTATTAGCCCACCGTAAAAACTCTCAATGGGTGCAGCTATCACTGCGATAGCGCTGTTTACCTTCAACCACTTTATAAATCACCCTATGAAAATCGGGATTATCATATGGGCATTCATCGATGATTTGTCTTACTGACCAGTGACTCCCCTGTTTGCCATTAAGAAGATACTGATCGCCACCCCAGCACTGGACACCCTTCTTTCAGCACCGGAACTTGCGATTTGTATACCTAAAAAACCTGGCATGAATGTTTTCTCCAGTGAAGGTGAAGATCAACTATCTTGTTAAGTGTGGTATATATTACGCACTTTCCCATAAAGATTCCTTCTACTTGAATCTTTTAATGGTGTAGCTTAACATTCAAATTACTTGAATCTTAAAATGGATAGAAATATGACAACTTTATTTGAACGTATAGGTGGTGAAGACGCAGTAGATGCAGCCGTAGATATCTTCTACGAGAAGGTTTTAGCCGATGATCGCATCAGTAGTTTCTTCGAAAATCTAGATATGGTGGCGCAGGCGAATAAGCAAAAGAAATTCCTGACCATGGCCTTTGGTGGCCCCAATGATTATACCGGTAAAGATATGCGTGCAGGGCATGCACATTTAGGTCTAAACGAAGAACATTTTAATGCGGTAGTAGAAAACCTGGCTGCAACGTTAACCCAATTAGGTGTGGCTGACAGTGATATTGGCGAAGTGGCCAAGATTGCCAATAGTGTAAAAGACGATGTTTTAAATCGCTAATTGTCCTATTAAAAGCAAGCAGGTTTAGCCTGTTTTCTTTTTTTATCTTGTCTGCTTTTTTCATCGATTGCATAACGTAAATAGTTTGGATTCCCCCCCCAGTTTGCTACACTCGCGCCCAGCCATATGATTGGCATATCCAAGAGTCGTAGATTGATAATGAATCACAGTAAAAGTTATGCCTGCATAGGCTTACACAACCCCAAATCCCCCGAGAATGTGGGTTCAGTGATGCGTGCTGCCGGTTGCTATGGCGCTAATTCGGTGTTTTATACCGGCTCACGATATGATGCCGCCAAACCTTATTATACCGATACCCAAAAAAGCTATGAAGCGCTGCCATTAATCGGTGTTGAAGATTTAGAGAGCATTATTCCCTATGGCTGCGTACCGGTGGCGGTGGATTTAATCCCCGGAGCCAAGTCTTTAACCACCTATAAACATCCACCCAGAGCCTTTTATATTTTTGGCCCGGAAGATGGCACTTTGGGTAAAAAAATTACGCGCTTCTGCAGCGATACGATTTATATACCTACCGAGGGCTGTATGAATCTGGCAGCTACCGTGAATGTGATCTTATATGACCGCCTGGCCAAGGGTGAAGATTTCTCCTATCACCATGAGCAACTGCGTTTAAAACCGTAAGCCAGATTAGCTATTTCGGACAGTTAAATGTCCGAAATAGAAGCTGTTATGTCCGAATCCTATTCTGTGTCCGAATCCGGCTAGCGCCTATATAGCTTGAGATAAACCCTAAGTTAAGCCCATTTTCTATACTCTTCTGATGCAGTTTATTTTTATTGATGCATACTGGACATTAATTCGGACAACACCCCATAAGTGGTTCTTTAGAGGTCTTTTATATGCGTAATCCGGTTTTAATTTTTGGTTTGATTTTTATAACTGCAACAGCGGCTTTTTTATTGTTTAAGCGCCAGCAAACAGTCCCCTTGGTGGAGGCGGTTGCAATTAATATGATCCCTGCCGATGAAGAACGTGATCAACCGGTAGTAGCGCTTATAAACCGAGAGCCCATTATTACAGCGGTGCAAGCCGAGGTTGCCGCTGTTCAGGCGGAAACAAAGAGTGAACTCGAAGTTGAATTAACCGTGGCCAGAGCTCAGGCCTTGGATGGTAGTGATGTGGCGGTAAAATCGTTGATGACGTCGTTGAACCCTTCTTTATTACAGTGGTTTGACCAAGATGAATTGCTTAGAAAATTTGTTATGGCGGTAGATAGGCTAGCCAGCGGAGAATTACCCACTCAACACCTGCCTTTGCAATATGCCAAAGCCAGTTTTACAGTACAGCAGATAAATACAGACGAAACGCTAGCGATAAAGAAAACCTTTATTGCCGGGCAGAATAATACATCGCGTTTTGATGCTTTAATCAGTGCGTTGAATATCATTCCGCCGGCCTCGTTAGCCGCTTATTATCAGGATTGGTCACCTTTATTAGAAGAGGCCTATCTGGAAATGGGAATGGAAACCACGTTTGATCAGCGCTTGCATCAGGCCATTACGCAGTTGCTGTTGGTTAAGGCTTTACCTGAAGATAGTCTGTTGATACAGCCACATGTCTTTTATGAATACCAGGATCCAAACCTGGAGCAGGCGAATGGACTCAATAAGTTTTTATGGCGTGTAGGTAAAGATAATAGGCTGCGATTGCAAACGTATTTACGTGAATTAAAAAGCCAATTATAAACGGCTAATACCTAGCTAGTGCTCATTCATGAATAGATAAGCTATTGATTAACAAGAATAGTTAACGTTTCCCAATTGCAGTAAACGCTACGACTGACACTTATTACTAGTCATGAACATGGCAACTGAGTGCTGATGGTTTGTTCCTTGATGAAGCTGAATTTTATTTCTTTCTCCATGCGTAGCTTGGTTAATTCAGCTCGTTCATCGGCCCCTTGTTACTTCTTGTAAAACTCTTTATTCCCGCGCCTCAAATTTTTCTCGTTGCTATCCACTGCCGAAGCGGCTTTATTAACGCTGTATGCTTGATCTGTTACCAAGGCGAGCGCCTCTTTTTTGAAATCGGTAGCAAATTTATTAAGTGTATTTTCAGTGGTTTTTTTTCACTTCGTTAAGTTATTTTAACTATTAACGAAGAGTCCAGGGTAGTTAGACCACTTCAGAGCACTGACTGTGATGATGAAAAAATAGAGCAGGTCAGTAAACATTTTAACCATCTGGTTGAGGTTGTTAAGCATGTTGTTTTTATGACATTTCGCTTGTTAGACAGTAAGCCTGCTGTGAACTAGGCTTTATTGCTGCTAGCTTGGTCCATGAAATTATTTTTTAAATGGATAAAAATAATTTAACCCCTTTTGCTACCTGGCTCGTTTATATAAGGAATTCATCAACAAAAGGACGTCAGGCGTGTATTCAGTTGTTAACCTATCAACGCTAATCAATTGCCGACTTAGTTTTTATTGTTTTAGTCTGCTCTTTTTACTCTGTGCCTGTAGTCAGGATAAAGCGGAGTTAACCATCGCGGCCGATGAGCTTAAAGAAAGTTCGGCAAATAAGGTCTTGGCGAAAACCAAGAGACAAGCTTACCCTGGCATGCCAGGCCCGCAGCCTGCCAAAAAGAGAGTAAGTCCTGCCGCGACTGCCTACCGTATTCCTCAAGAGATCTCTGAGTCCGAAGCCGTAGAGCTTAGCCGCTCTGATAGGGATAATATCCGGATGGATGATTTCAGGTTTAGCGATGAAGAAACGCCTTCATCGTTTGACGACAATTTTTTCAAAGAAGATGTTTACAGTCTTGAAGAGCATAGCTTGGAGCCGGGCGTTGGGGATTCTGGCAGATATGCTAAAAAACCTTCAGGCAAGAAAAAAACCAAGTTGAACCGCCCACAAATTCTTGGCCATGCTAGCGCTTCCTACAGTCAAGTTAGTGCTGACGGTAATTACGCTACAGCTTACGGAGGTAAAACCGCCGAGGGAGCTACAGCGCTGTCAAAACTTGAAATGGATCAGTCAGCCATATCAGCTCCGCCAGTGGCAGAATCCAGTCTTGAGCTACACCGGCAGTATCGATTAAAAGATAAAGGCCAATCTCAGAGGGCTGAATCCAAAAACGAAAGGTTTAAAGCCAAGGCAGAAAATAACCATAGAAAATTAAAGCAGGTAGTGATAGCCGATCAACTGGCTGGATTAAGGCAGGGTTTCTCGGTTCAAGCAAAGACGCTGGCAGCATCCACATCGGGAGGCATCGCAACTAACGAAAAACCGGCCATTTTGAATCAGCTGCCGCTGCCTTTTTTTACTGATCTGGATAATACCCAAAATTTGACCTTCAAAGATGCTGAAGGTTACTGGGCCAATAGCTATATCCCAGGTTCTGCACGGTTTCGGGCCTTGCAGATGCAAGTACAGCAGCATAGTTTACCTACCCCGACTGCCACGCTAACCCAGTCTATGATACCGCCCTGGCAACCTTTCGATGCGCCTAGGAGTGCCGCCATGGGTTTGTACCTGCAAAGTAATAAGAATGCGGTGAATGGCCCCACACGTCTGTTATTGCAAGTGGGTTTAAAAAGCGTTAACAAAAAAAGTGGCCGCAGGCCAGCCATGAATATGGTGTTATTACTGGATGCACGTCATCTGCACAAGGCCGATCATAAACTGCTGCAAGGATTTTTTAATGCGCTATTAAAACAAAAACGCATCGATGATTCATATACGGTGTTACTGGCAGGCAACCAGGCTAGTCTTTCCATCCCCGCCGAAGAATTCCGCTTTGGAACGGTGCAGGTTTTTTTACAGACCTTATTTGATACAAACTCAAGCAAGCCAAACTCGAAACATGCAACCACAGGCGGTAACTTTGATTTATCGGCGGATTTATATAAGGCAATGGCCATTGCCGCGAAACAGGATAATCCCAATGTGGCGCTGGGCTCCAGTTCCATCGTATTGATAACGGCCAATGATCTGCAGGGTGAAACTAAAAAATTATTACCTCTGGTTCATCAAAGCGCTATTGCCGGTATTCCGATTAGTGTGATGGGGCTAGGAAATATTACGCAATGGCAGGCATTGCATAAACTCTGCCTGGCAGGCCAGGGTTACCGGCATTGGCTGCAAGACGAAGATTCAGCCGCCGAGTTGGTGACGAATATCTTGTCAGCTGTCAGCAAAGTGGTGGCCAGGGCCTTGCGTGTGAATATTCGCCTGGCAAAAAATGTCAAATTGATCGATGTGTTAGGTAGCAGGGCGTTAAATCAACAGGCCACTAGACAGCAACGCCAGACAGAGCAGGCCATTGATCTGCGTCTGGCAAAAAATATGGGAATAGAAGCCGACCGCTCAGAGGATGATGCCGGTATTCAAATCATTATTCCGGGTTTTATGGCCAACAATGATCATGTCATCTTGCTGGATTTGTTAGTGGATGGGGCGGGGCCTATCGCCGATGTTACCGTACGCTATAAGGACCTGCTACAGCTAAAGAATCATGTGATCAGAGCGAGCCTTAGCCTGCCTGCCTATGCTAATCGTACAACACAGCTGCAGATGAATGTGTTAAAAAATCGAGTGATTTTTGCTTATAGGCAGGCCTTGCAGCAAAGCAGTGCCTACATTAAACATCGTCAACTGCCTCAGGCACAGGCCAGGCTACAACAGCAGATGCAATTATTACACAGGCTGCAACAGCAGCATGTAGGTCTACAGCAAACGGGCTGGATACAAGCACAGCTGGCGTTGCTTGGCTCAGCCATAAAAACCATGCAACAGCCCGGTTATCTACACGGAGCCCAGGCCCCGCTACAGCAACAACAATTAAGCGACAGCCTTATGCTCAGCCAATACCTGCAAATTTTTCAACGCGACCCATTAGCCGCTGGAGTACAATAATGTCTACTTCCATTCAAGTAACGCAGTCACTGATAACGTGTTTGTTATTTTGCCTGTGTTTAAGTTCTCAATGTTGGGCCAGTACAAATACAGACGCTAATAATGATTCAACGATAGGCCAGGTCACCGTAGCACTGAAGGAATATCAGCAATTATTACAGGCCTTACAGAACAAGCCGGTAACCGCTCCCAGTAATGTGTCATTTGGCCCGGCCAAGGCCTATATCAGCGTCAGCCATTTCAACGAAAAGACCAGCGCCTTAGTGAATTTAAGCTTCAGGGTCGCTATTCATAATTCCGAATGGGTTGCAGTGCCCTTGTTTCAGCAAAATATGGCCTTAACCGAGGCCAGCGTCACTATTAATGGCAAGCAACAAAACATAGAGCTATATCAAAGCCCTCAAGGGTTAAGCTGGTTAAGCAATAAAGCCGGTGAATATCATTTTAAATTCAGTTATTTACTGGATGCACGCAGCTTCGAACAGGGCTCGGTATTAAGCCTGCCACTGGCTAACACACCCTCCACAGCCATCACCGCTACGATTCCAGGTCGCCATCCCGATGCAACGATTATTGCTGCCGAAGGCCTTAAAATCAGTTTCAATAAGACGAGTACCATTATAAAAGCGCAGGTGTCTGCTATGCCCGGGATGCAACTTTCCTGGAGTAGCAGCAGCAAGGATCCCTATGTGATTAATCGGGCCTTCTATCAGGGCATAGCCCATAAAGATGCGGTTGAATGGCAGGTGGATTATCAGCTGCAGGTGTTCAGCCATAAACCACAGTGGCTGCCTTTATTGCCAACTACTATCAGCCTTAGCAAGGTGGAACTTAACGGTAAGGCGGCCACGGTACAGGCACAGAATAAATATTTTGCTGTTTTGTTAGAAAAGCCTGGCCGCCAAACTATCCATGTTAAATTCTGGACACCCATTGAAACCGGCAAAGGCCCAGAATCGGTGTTATTACAGCTACCCGCCGTACCCGTCTCTGAGGTGGAGTTAAGCCTGCCTGGAGAGAAAAAAGTCTCGGTAATCCCAGCGACACATATCAACAGCCAAATAAAAACGGTAAACAAAAAAACCTTCACGGTCGCCAGATTGTTTTTACCGCTGCAATCCGAAGCCCGGTTTTCCTGGTCGGCAGCGACTCCGCAGATCGCCAAGGAAGAGCTGCGTGCCAATGCCAGCCTGTATCATTTATTACATGCCGAGGAAGGTGTATTGCATGGGCAGGTGCGGGTAAAACTTGAAATCAATCGAGGCCAGACTAATACGCTGACGCTAAACATTCCACCTAATACCGATATCATCAAGGTTGACGCAGACGGTGCTTCGGTATCAGACTGGAGAATCGAGCCGGGCAGCTCGGCTGAAAAACGCTTGTTAAAGGTATTTTTAAATCGTGCTATCAGCGGTGACTTCGAGTTTGTTATTGCCTATGAAAAACTATTGGCATTAAACAGCGCTGATAAAAGCGAAGACGATGCTGTTACTACCCCCTTATTCCATATGCAGGACGTACAACGCCAATCTGGCATGTTAGCCCTGCTGGCTGCCAAGAATCTGACTTTAAAGCCTATCAAAAACCAACATATGGCCAGCGTCGGTGAAAACCAGTTACCCGCTCAAATTCGCAATACGCTGGCTAAATCCGTTGCTCATACCTATAAATATTTTCATCCTGAGGCCAGCCTGCATGTCACGGTATTGCCGCCAGAGCGTAAACAGGGCAAGTTTGATGTCAGCATAGAAACTCTGGTATCGATTGCCGATGTTAATCTTATGGGCCAGGCCAGCCTGATGCTGAATATTAAAACTGGCAGCTTGATGGAACTGCAACTCAGCCTGCCTGATAACGTCAATATTCTAAGTTTATCCGGTCCCTCCATACGTAATCACCAGATTAAAAAAATGCCCAGTGGCGAACAGCATATTCATGTGGCCTTCACGCAGGAGATGGAAGGTCAGTTTCGACTGGAGCTCAACTATGAACGTATTCTTGTCAGCGACGGGAAAAGCATCAATGTTCCGTTGGTGAAAGTGTTAAACAGCGAAGTTGAACATGGGCAGATAGCGGTAGAAGCCCTGGCTGCTGTAGAAGTAGAAGCCGCGCAGGTCAGTCACTTATCAACTCTGGATATTGGTTCTTTGCCACTGCAATTGCTGCAAAAAGCTACCAATCCCATTTTACTGGCCTATCGCTATGTACGCAGTGAAAACCCCTATTCATTAAATCTCAAAGTCACACATCATCAGGAGTTGGATGTGCAGGTCGCCAATATCGATAAGGCAATCTACAATACGCTGTTTACCGAAGATGGTGTATCGGTGACCAGCGCTAATTTTATGCTGCGAAATACCCGTAAACAATTCCTGCGTTTACAGCTACCTGCTGACAGCGAGGTGTGGTCGGTCAAGGTCGATAACAAAACGGTTAAGCCGGCCGAGTCTAAGGGCCGGGGCCAGGATGAAGACGGAAACCCTATTGGGCAAACGGTGCTGATCAAATTAATTAACTCACGCGAAGCCTTCCCCATAGAGGTGGTTTACACCACGCCCAGCCAGAAATTGGGTTTCTGGGGCAATATTGAAAGCTACCTGCCTTTACCCGATTTAGTGGTGACTCAGAGTTTTTGGCATTTACACCTGCCCGAAGGCCTGGATTATCATTTAGCAAACAGCAACCTGCGCCGCATTCCTAATGTCTTTCAAGCGCAGCCCAGAGGTGGGCAACAGGCTATGAATCAACTGGCCGGTTTAAGTCAGGCTATCGCCGTTGATGTACCCAAGCGCGGTGTTAGATTCAGTTTTGAGAAACTGTATGCCAATCAGGCCAGTGATAGTAACTTCGTCAATATTCGTTATAGGCACCAGGCTATACAGCAGAGTGGATTATGGATAAGCCTCGTCTTGGCCCTGATCATCTGCGTATTAATCCTGGGCCAGCGCGCCGGCACAACCACGCTTAACAAGGTGTTATTGTTGGCTTCACTACTGGCCTGGATGGCGGCTATTATCAATTTGTCCCCGCCGCTGCTGCCCAGCTTATTGGTGTTTGCCTTGGCTGCCGTAATATTGATGATTCAGGTGTTGAAACAATACCGACAGGGACGGCAAGTCCTGACTGATTAAGTGCTGCCTTGAATAAGTGAGCAAGCAGATTGTTTTGCGCAATCTGCTCAGCTTACAAAATCCATTTTATCCCGGTTAATAAAACGTTAGTAAAGGTAATAAAAAGCATTAAAGAGTAAATGGTTAAATTTTAATGTATCGTTTCGGCTCTGAACACTTATAAGTTGTTAGAAAAACGAAGACATTTCCCGAATAAAACTAAGCATGCTCCCTGGTTAAAACCTTAAGTTCCAAAACCGGAGTATTAGGTCAGGAATAACTTACTGGATAAAAAAACTGCCGACGATGCATAAATACGCACCCGAATATACAAAAGCAGAAAAGCTTAGATTGATTCTAAAAGAATTAATCTGGGCTGTTCCTTTATATCTTGTATGTGAGTTCTGGTTTTTTGACTGGCTTTCTGAATATTCTAAGCATTCCAATTGTTACTTTTACGGGCCTATAACGGGTCTTCACCTCGTTATGTATGGCCTGTTTTTTCTCATGCCATTCTGTTTTGGTGTTATCTCTTTTCATCTGCTCGGTAAGGATGCGCTGCGGGTTATCAAAGCCGGTCAGCATCCATTACCTAATAAAAAGGTTTTTAGTAAAACAAAATATGTATACGGTAACAAAGCAAAAATTAAAGGTTATATTACCGTTGCATGTGTTTCAGCCTTCTTCATCATAAGTGCTTGGGGGATAACTGCAGCCAATAAACTAACATCGGATATTAAACCCTGTGATAAGCCGTTAATAAATAGCAGCAGTCTGACCGTAGCTAATGAGTGTTTGGCGGCGGTGTTGTACGTTTAGCCTAATGTCAGTAAATCGGCTAAACGTTGCTGATAGACAAAGAAATCCATCACGGCGATATTCCCATCCTGATATTCGCCACCTTCAAATAAAGGCTGTTTAAAACCTAAACATTGATGTTCCTGCAGAATCCAGCCGTCTTCCGTTAATCCGGATAATGCATCTAATTGATACCAATCGCCGCCCAGTTCTACCAATACGGGTGGTAATCCATGCTCCTGAATAAGTTCGGTGACATCGGTTTTTTCACCATCGGTGATATTATAAAACCAGCATTTTTCATCGGCAGCTTTAACAAAAAAGTCGCCAAAGGCGGTGATATCCAGAATCTGCTTATCATCACTCAACTGCCAAACCTGTTTGAGGCGTTGGTGGTTGCTTGCGTTTAATTTTATTTGATAATTCATCGGTTTTTTTTACTGTTTACTACGTGATAGTTAAGGTGGTTATGCACGACATTTAATTTTCATCGTGCATTTATGCCTAGGCTGTTGAATCTTATTCTGCCAATGAAATGGTACTGCCGGCAGAGCTGATGTTGACATCCACTCTTAAGGCCATCTGTTCTTTTAACTCAGAGACATGAGATATAATACCAATGGTGCGGCCAGCACTTTGTAAATCGATTAAGGTCTTAATCGCCAAATCCAACGATTCCTGATCCAGGGAGCCAAAACCTTCATCGATAAACAATGTATCCAGTTTGATACCGCCGGCATAGGCTTGCACCACATCGGATAAACCCAGTGCCAGCGATAAAGCAGCCATAAATGATTCGCCACCTGATAACGTCGCTACCGAGCGGGTTTTACCGGTATAAGCATCTTCAACTTCCATTTCCAGGCCCGAGGCTTTATTACCTTTGGCACGCTCTTCCTTGCGTATCAGCTGATAGCGGCCCTTGCTCATCAAGCTTAAACGCTGTGAAGCTAAAATTAATACATCATCTAATAATACCGATAAGACAAAGCGTTGCAGGCTAAGTCGTTGGGTATTATTGCCTGCGGCAGCATCGGCCAGGGTGCCATAAATACGATATTGTTGATCCAGTGCGGCATTATCTGCTGCGAGTTTTTGTAGCTGTGTCATCAGCTGATTAAGTTGATTTAAGCGATTATCTTGCTGCTGCCATAACGTAAAGACATCGTTAAAACGTTGAGAGCAGGCATCAAATTCAGTCTCTAATTGTTCTATATTAGGTTGTTTAACATCACCTAGATTATTTTTAATTGTGCTAATAGCCGTGTGAGCGCTTAACAGCGCATCGTTAAATTGTTTAATACTATCGGCTAATTGAGTGATCACCTTATGGCTTAATAAAGCGGCTTGAAAATCCGTATTGTCAGAAAAGCTGGACGTGCATAAATTATCGGCCCATAAAATTTCCTGTGCTTTTTTGCGTTGCTCTAAAATCTGTAATTGCTGGTCCTGCTCATGGATAGAGGTTTGATGTTGGGTTAATGCCTGTTGTTGCTGATTAAAATCGACCTCGGCCTGTTGCAAGGCTGAATCCAACGCGGCTTTCTGGTTTTCTTTTGTTTTAATGGCTGTATTTAACGAATTTTCATTGCGGTATTCATCGGGTAAATCCTGTAATAACTGCTGTTCTTGTTCCAGCGCTACGGCAAGGCGTTGCTGGCTTTCACTGATTTGAGTCTGATTACCACGCCATTGTTCATTAACCTGCTGTTCTTGTGTGTGCTGCTGTTGTTGCTGTGCCTCTAAACATTGCAATTCTTTTTCCAGCGCCAGAATATGATTCACTTGTTCTTTGCATTGCTGATATTGCTGGCGTATGTCGTCAGTTGATAACGCGGCATCATCGCCTAAACGCTGCTGTTGTTCTGCTATTTGAGTCTGTAATGCATCTGATGCGGCCTGAATGCCAGCTTGTTGCTGTAACAGGGTATTAAGCTGGCTTTGGCCGGTTTTAAGTTGCTGCCTAGCGGTTGCTAAGTCTTCTTCACTGACAAATGCTTGCTGCTTTGTGTTGGCCGGTTGTGGGTGCTCTATGCTACCGCAGACCTGGCAGGGCTCGCCGATAAGCAGTTTTTCCGCCAGCACGGCGGCCTGATTTTGATGCCAGCGCAGAGAAAGCTGATCAAGATGTAGCGTGGCTGTATCAACCTGGGCTTGCGCACGTTGTGTCAACTGGCTTAATTTTTCATATTCGCTGTGTTTTTCGTGGCCAGCCTTCAGCAGTTTGTCGAGTGCAGATTTTTCTTTGCCACGTATCTCTATCACACTTAGCTGCTGTTGCAATACCGCCAGTTGTGCCACCTCAGGTTTGATGGCCTGTATACGTGCTGTAGCCTTGCTGATGTTACCTTGCACTTCTTTTAGCTGATTTTGCAACTGTTGCTCTGTCTTCTGCTGATCTGTGACGGTTTTCTGCCATTGCTGCTTTTCTTTGCTGGTGTTTGTCAGCTGCAAAATTTTGGGTTGTAACAACATCAATTGTTGAATCTGACTATGTAATTGCAGCGCCTCTGGCATCGCGGCCTTGGCATTATCCAGTTGCAGTAAGCTGTTTTCACTGGCCTGCTGTATATGAGTCAGCGAATCCAATAAGGCCTTATGAGCCTGCTGTTTGTGCAGCTGTTCTTTACCTACTTCCTGCAGTCTATCAAAAACTGGGCGTATTTTTTCGGACAAAACCGCTTTTTGATGGGCCTCTTCTTGGGTTTTTATCTCGGCCTGCTGTGTGTCTAAAACGTCAAGTCGCTGTTGCTGCTGTTGCAAGTTAATAAACTGTGATTGCAGCTGTTGTCCTGTATCCAGGGCTGTTTTGGCGTTTTCTTTTTCTTCATTAACTTTATCTTTGGCGGCCAAGGCTTGTTGTTGAGCTTCTTTGGCATCTGTTAAGCATTCGGCGAGATAGGCTTCATCGGCATCATCGTCAAAACCGGCACTTTCCAGAAATGCGAGTTTGCGGGTTTTTAACTGCTGATGTTGTTTATTGATATCACTGGCCTGTTCTTTTAAGCCTTCTTCGATACGTTTATAGATTTGGGTTTGAAACAACTTGCTGAATATCTTCTCTCTATCCGCGGAGTCAGCCATCAGGAATTCACGGAACTTACCTTGCGGCAAGACCATCACCTGGCGAAATTGATCCACATTTAATCCGGTCACATCTTCGATGAATTTGGTCGCTTCCGTCGCTTTTTTGGCCACTAAAAGTGTAATCTGGCCATCTTTAGCGATTTTCTCCAGTGTTGCCTCGGTTTTTCGTTCGGTGGTGCCTTCGCCCCGCTTTTTATTGATCAGCTGTGTGGGCAGACGTTTGATTCGATATTGATCTTCCCCCAGCGTGAATGTCAGCTCAACTTCGGTGAGCACATCATTATCGGCAAAATCACAGCGCATCGCGGTCGCTTCACGCTCCTTGCTGGTTGTGCTGCCATAAAGGGCAAAACAAATCGCATCTAATATCGAGCTTTTACCGGCACCGGTAGGCCCATTAATAAGAAATAACGGGTTCTCACCCAATAACGTGAAGTCTATAACTTCGCGGCCTGCAAAAGGTCCAAAGGCTTGCAAACTCAGCTTAATAGGCTTCATGCGCTCACCTCCGATTGTCGCAGGCCATCGATAACCCCGGCCAACGCATCCTGCTGTTCCTGGTCTAAATCATTACCGGTGGTTTGATTAAAGAAATCTTTAAACATATCGACTTCTGAGCGTTTTAATTGCTCACGTTTAAGGCTTTGTAGCGGTTTATCGCTGATTAAACCGGTTTTTTCCAGATGTAGAACATTTTTATACACCTGGCGTAATTTACCCATCGCATCGAGGATGGCGTGTTTATCTGTCAAGCGTATCAACAAGTAATCATCGCTGTTTTTATCGTTGAGACCTGATTGTAATAACTGTTCCAACTCACCTTCGAGAATACGCATATCCCGCTGTGCTTTAAGAGGGAGCGATTGATGGGTAAATGTTCCTTCATCATTCACTTCAACCAGCGTGACGGCTTTTTTTTGTGTCACTTCGGAAAAGCTGTATTTCAAAATAGAGCCGCTGTATCGAATGTTTTTATCTCCCCGATATTGCGGGCTATGTAAATGTCCCAACGCAACATAGTCAAAGGCCAACATCGGTGCAAAATCGACTCTATCGGCACCCCCTATAGAGAGTGGGCGTTCTGATTCCGATTCTTCGGCGCCATCAACAAAACAGTGGCTGATCAAGACATTATTGGCCTGGGGGTCGAATTCAGCATGTTGGCTTATTTTTGCACAAATCAAGCTGTGGGCATCGTTATGGTTTTTAATCGTGTTTTCGGTGAAACAATGGCGGGCCTGTTCCGGGTCGTTATAGGGAATACCGTAGAAGTTCACCGCAATGCCTGACTTTCCGGTAAGGTTTATAGGTTTGTTGATGTCGTTTAAATCAGAAAATATATATAAACCGCTTTCAGATAAATGCTTGGAAGCAAAACCCAGTCGTTGTGCACTGTCATGATTACCGGGAATCAATAAAATCGGAATGCCTAAATCGATACCGATGCGTTGAAAGATCTCATCCAATAATGCCACTGCAGCGGCAGGGGGCACGGAACGGTCGTAGAGGTCGCCGGCAATCACCAGGGCATCGATGTTTTCAGTTTGCATATAATCGATGATCTGTTCCAGTACATGGGCCTGATCTTCCAATAAAGAGACATTATGGAATTGGCGGCCAATATGCCAATCGGAGGTGTGCAGGAATTTCATGATGTCATCCATTGAATAAATAAGGGTTAATAAACAGCCCTATTAAGAACAAAGCATTATAACGCCAATAAAACCGTACAAACAGCTAAGATACACAAAGTGAGCTAATCTTAAGGCAGTTGCTGGTCTTGGGTTGATTTGTGTTTAAACAGCTTTTTACTTTAAAGGGGTTAGAATTTCTAATACCTGGCAAAAGCTCTTTTGCCAGTGTGTTTTTCCTGTGTTTTATATCATCAACGTCGTGGGTTTTTGCCCAGGAAAAAAATCTCGATTTTAACGTCGAAGAACAAGCCTGGTTGCAGCAACATGACTCGATTACCTTAATCACTCATTCCAATTTCCTGCCTTTTTATTTTAAAGATGCCGATGGCACTCAGAGCGGTATTTTGTCAGAGATCGCTGATGCGATAAAAGCGCAAACAGGATTAACGGTGATTACACATACCGGTAACTGGCTTGAGGACATTGACGCGGTTAAAAATGGCACACTCGATGGCGTATGGGCTGGCTCAGATTCACTAGCCAAAACCCACGGTTTTCAAGTTACCGATAAACCGTTATCCAATTTACCGCTGGCTTTTTTTGCGCATAAAAACAGTTTGCTGCAAATGAATGATTTGGCGGATCTTGCCGATAGCGATTTAATAATTATTAAAGGTTATGAAACCTCTGAAAAAATGCTGGCTGACATTCCAGCCTATCGATCCTTGGTGCGTATGGATAATTATGCGCAGGTGATTAAACGTTTAAAAGACGATAGTCAGGCTGTATTTATCGGCAATATCGTCTTTAACTACCGCATTCATCATAAACCGGGCCTGCCTTTTAAACTGATTTATGTCTCCGATGTTAATTATGACGTCTATATGCAGTTTTCAGCTGAAGCCAGAATTTTACGCAATATATTAAATAAGGCTTTGGCTAAAATTGGCGATGGCCGTATTCAAGCCATCATCTCTCAATGGCTAAACTTACCGCAAACGTTTAGCAATGCTCTATTAAGTACCGATGAAAGGCGTTGGCTGCAGACACAAGCTAAAATTCGCCTAGGTTTTGCTAGAGGTTATGAACCTTTTGTTATTGAGGATAAACACGGTAATGTCACCGGCGTGATACCGGATCTGGTTAAACGTATTGAGGCTTTATTGGGTATTGAGGTTGAGCTGGTGATTGAGACTATTCCCATCTTACAGGCCTTAAGAAAACAAGGTTTATTGCAGGGTTATCTGGCTATCACCGAACAACGTATTAAAGACAATGGCATGCTTAAAGGTGGTCTTATCGGTGAATCACAGCAGGTGTTGTATAGCCGAACCGGAGAGAATTTAAATCGTGAACAGTTTTCTCGGTTACAAGGAAAGCGTATAGCGGTTGTCAAGGCATCTCAATCGCTGGATGATCTGAAAAGCATGCAGTTGGATAATCAGTTGTTTCCCGTCGGCTCGGCTAAAGATGGTTTTAATCTGATATTAGAGCAAAAGGTGGACTACTTTTATGGCCTCTCTACCGATAATTATTACATTATCAAACACAACCTTCTGGGGATAAAACCGCTGTATATTGATAGTCAAAACACACATAAATATTTTGTGGCTGTTAATCCTGATCAGCCGATATTAGCGGGTTTATTAAGCACCATTTTTGATCAACAATTAAAAACGGAAGTCCCAGAGTTGATAGCCAAGTGGAGCCACTTTGACAGCCGTCAAATTCGCCGTGATTTAAGTGCGGAGCAACAGCAGTGGATTAAACAATTACCACGGTTAAAAATAGCGGTGAGTCGTACCGTGCCACCACTTGAATATATTGATGATGCCGGGAAATTTTCGGGTATTAATGCCGATTATATTGCCATTATGAGCCAGCGTTTGGGTTTTAAGGTTGAAGCTGTACCTAGCATTCATCAGCATGATGCCTATAAACGTTTAATGAATGGTGAGCTGGATATCGGGTTTTTATTAAACCCCAATATTAGAGGCAGCAAACATTTACGTTTCAGTCGCAGTATTTTCCAATCGCCGTTGGTTTTGGTGACCAAGAAAAAAACCTTATTGATTAATGATTTATCACAATTTAATGACCGCCTGCTGGCTATTGTAAAAAATACACCGGCCCATAGTTTAATAAAAGAAAAATTTCCGCTGCAAGATTTTATATTAGTTAACAATGTTGAAGAAGGTTTGCAGGCCGTGATTGATGATAAGGCACAGGGTATTTTTGCCAGCTCAATCTTCTTGGCATATCAATTACAGCGTAATAAATATGTTGATCTACATATCGCGTTGAGTACGGCGCATCTTTATCATATGTATATAGCGGTCAAAAAAGAGTTAGCGCCGTTATTACCCTTATTGGAATCCTCATTAGCGAGTTTTTCGGAACAGGAAAAACGTCTGATATTTGAAAAATGGGTCTCGATCAGAGAAACGTCGCCTATAGATTGGCAGCAAGTCATGTTGTGGTCGTCTTTATTGGCTGCGGTGGTGCTGCTATTTATGGCCAGTTTTATTTACTGGAATCATAAATTAAAACAGGCCCTGGATGATGCGCGCAGGCATAGGGAAATTGCCGAACAGGCGAGTTTTTCAAAAAGCACTTTCTTAGCCAATATGTCGCATGAAATTCGCACGCCATTAAATGCGGTATTGGGTTTTTCCGAACTACTGCAAAAAGCCCCTAATCAAACACCCGAACAGTTGGAATCTTTACATATAATTAATACCGCTGGCAGTCATTTATTGGCGTTAATTAATGATATTCTGGATATTTCAAAAATTGAGGCCGGCCAGCAAAAGTGCATCAATAGCGATTTTGATTTGCATCAACTGCTGAGGGAGTTGCAGTCCTTGTTTCTGAGCCGCTGCACGGGAAAAGGCTTAAAAATGCAGTGTGCTCATATGGAAGAAGTCCCGCGGTTTATTCATGCTGATGAAGGTAAATTACGCCAAATTTTGATTAATTTATTAGGTAACGCCATTAAGTTTACCGATAGAGGACACATCGAATGTCAGATGCATTCAAAGCCATTAGAAGATCAAAAAATAAAGATTGTTATCGATATTATCGATCAGGGGCGAGGCATTAAAAAGCAGGAAAAGCACAAGGTTTTTTCGAGTTATGAACAAACGGAATCCGGCATCAATCGTTCCGAAGGCACCGGCTTAGGCTTGGCGATTAGCCGGGCCTATGCGCGTATGATGTTTGGCGATATTACGTTTACCAGTGAGGTGGGAGTGGGTTCAACCTTTAGCCTGAGCTTTGTTGTTAGCCAGGCGGAAGCCATAGAGGTTGATGAGGTCCATCAGATTGTCGGTTTTGAGCAGGATGTTTCCGGTTTAAGTATTTTGATTGTGGATGATCATGCCCATAACCGTCTTTTATTACAGCGTATTCTTGAACCCATAGGGTTTACGATTTTACAGGCAGAAAATGGTTTGCAGGCCGTTGATGCTTTTCATCAATTTTTTCCGGATTTGATTTTAATGGATAAACGCATGCCGGTGATGGATGGGGTGGAAGCGACACAAATGATTAAAAAAACCGAAGCCGGCGCTAAAACCCCGGTAGTGTTTATCAGTGCACACGCCTTTGTGAATGAACAGGCAGATATTATAGAGAAGGGCG
This sequence comes from Pseudomonadales bacterium, assembly GCA_013215055.1. Lineage (GTDB taxonomy): Bacteria > Pseudomonadota > Gammaproteobacteria > Pseudomonadales > DT-91 > CAKMZU01. Next base: position 53,905 of record JABSRQ010000018.1, read on the forward strand.
GTGATGGTTTTATCTGCAAACCCTTTCGCCAACAAGAATTATTAAGTTGTATCGCAAGCTTATTGCAATTAAACCCGGTTACACAGCTGATCGCTCAACCCAACGCCGCATTAGCCCCGCCGGTATCTCATCCAGAGCAAGAGAACGGTGAAGGGCGGGTGTTGATTGTTGATGACAATCCGGTTAACCGTACCTTATTACATCGCATCATGAATCAGGCGGGTTATCAATGCCATGAAGCCGAAGATGGTCAACAGGCATTAAAAGATTATTGGCAGTGGTATCCAGATATCATGTTATTAGATATACAAATGCCGGTGATGAACGGCTATGAAGTGTTACAGAATTTATCTGCTGCAGATAAACAACGCTGCCCCATTATTGCGGTGACGGCAAGTCATGATGAGGCCGAAAATAAAAAGCTGATTTCCCTGGGGGCAAGCGCGGTCTGTGAAAAACCGTATAATAGTGAAAAAATTAAACAGCTGGTGTCTTTTCATCTGCAAAACCACGATGCTCCCAGATCCCATCGCGTTGTCTAGCTTTTCCCGCATTATACTTTTTATGTTTTTGCCAAGCTAAAATTCTTCTAAAAGAAAAATAGGCTTAAAACTAAAACGTATTTAAAAACACTAAATGTATATTTTTCATACATTAAACGTGCGCTTTATTATTCTCACCTATACTCTGTTTACACACGTCAAAGAGTATATTGATGATGCCTACACCTGCTAGATTTCCCTTATTTATTCTTATAGCGCTTGCCTTTTTTGTTGAAAAAAACACCTTCGCCGCCGATGACAGTTTGATGTTGGAAGAGGTGATTGTCACCGCACAAAAACGTGAAGAAAGCCTGCAAGAATTACCTATCGCCGTATCAGTTTTTAATGCTGATATGCTCAATGATACCGGCATTACCCACGTTTCTGAAATTGCCATGCAAACCCCGGGTTTTGCGATGGGGCAATTTAATATGGGCCAGCCGCAATTTTATATCCGCGGCATAGGTTCCAATGAAGAAGGCCCGGGAGGAGACCCCTCGGTTGTGGTCTTTGTTGATGAGGTGTATTTAGGCCGACCTTCGGCCAGTGCATTTGAGTTATTTGATTTGCAGCGCATAGAAATATTACGGGGGCCGCAGGGCACTTTATTTGGTAAAAATGCCTCCGGCGGTGCCATCAATGTGGTGACTAAAAAACCCAGTGATTCATTTTCTAGCAAGCTGCGTATGAAAGCCGGGAATATTGGCCAGAAAGGATTTGATGGCTATGTTACAGGCCCTATTGCAGTACCTATAGCTGCAAGTTTTGCATTTAGCCATAATCAACATGACGGCTATGTGACCAGTATTGTTAACGGTGAAGAATTTCAGGATAAAAACGCGACTGCGGCCAGAGCCTCTTTTCGTTATTTCGCCGATGAGGATCTGGAAATTCTTTTTTCAGCCGATATGTCTTCCGATGATGCGGTGAGTTCAGGGCGAAAACCTCGAGGTGGCGCGTTAGAGGCAACGCTGGAGGCTTTATATCCGGGTATTTCAGCACAGCATTACACCACCGGGTCTGAGTTCCCAGGTCTGCAAGATCGTACCTTATGGGGCACCAACTTACGCATTAATCTGGATACTGATTTTGCATTATTGACCTCGATTACCGCTTACCGACAAAGTGAATGGCATGAAGCGACAGATATCTTGGGTATGCCGGTTATTAATCCGGCCAATTTTTTTATTGCCAATTTTGTGGATGAAGACGCCGATCAATTTTCTCAGGAATTACGGCTTTCCAATATCGGTGATGGTCTGTTAACGCATTGGGTGGTCGGCATTTTTTATATGCATGAAGAAACCCTGCGCCGTGAAGAATTTCCATTGAACAGTATAGATGACTCCCAAGATTGGGATACGATAATCGGTGATGGAGAAACCGATAATTATGCGATTTTTGCCCAGGCTACTTGGGCTTTACATGAGCATTGGCAATTGGTTACCGGCATACGTTATACCCGAGATGATAAAAAAATCGCCTGGGATGGCAGTGGCGGTATTGCTTTTATCCCGGAGCCTTATTCGGCTGAAAATGAAGATAGCTGGAGTGAACCTACCTATAAATTATCGCTGGATTATCGCCCCAATGATAATTGGATGACCTATTTTAGTTATGCCACCGGTTTTAAAAGTGGCGGCTTTCCGGGGCAGCCCGCTAACGAGTTTGCGGCTTTATCATCATTTGAACCGGAATTATCAAGTTCTTTTGAAGTGGGTTTTAAAGGCGATTATTTTGATAACAGCTTAAGGGTCAATTTGGCCATATTTTCGGCAATATATAAAGATTTTCAAGAGTTGTTAACCATTATTGATCCCGACACCGGTTTATTACGTACGTTAACCACCAATGCGGCTGAAGTGGGTAGCGACGGGGTTGAGCTGGAATTAAACTGGTTAATAGGTGGTGATTTTTTACTCACGGGAACAGCGGCTTATTTAGATTCTACCTATAACGCCTATACCGATCATGAAGAACGAGTAGGAAAGCAAACCCGTAATGCACCCAAGAATAGTTACTCTTTGGCTGGCGATTATCGCCTGAGCTTATCCGAGGCCCGTTATCTTAATTTCAGACTGGAATATGCCTATAAAGATATTGCCTATCAGGAACCGGATAATGTTGAAAAATACGCGATTCCTGAATATGCACTGATTAATGCCATCGTTGCTTTTAAATTGGATGATGCCTGGGAATTTACCGCCTGGGTCAAAAACCTGGCCGAGGAAGAATACCTGGCGCATAATTATCCCTTACCGCTCACCGAAGATGGGCCGGGTATCAGTGGTTTTCCTAGAATGTACGGCCTCAGCGTTAATTATAATTTTGCCGAATAATCGGACGTTAGCCAAATGGCTTAGCCCATTTTTTAGCTCTTAGACCTATGCAGTTATTATAACAAAAAACATACACTTGCTCCTATAGACATTGGAGCCAGTTATGAAAAGTATAAAGTTACTCACACCCTCTATTTTATTCAGTTTAACCTTATTGCTTAGCGCCTGTGGCGGCGGGGAGGGTGATACTGATCCCGGTTCTGCGACTGATACGGCTAGTGAAACTCAAACGGCAACCGATTCAACGACCCATACAAATACGTCTACAGCGACGAATACAGCAACGCAAACAAATACAAGCACCGCGACTAATACAGCAACGCAAACAAATACAAGCACCGCGACTAATACAGCAACGCAAACAAATACCACGACTCAAACAAATACCACGACTCAAACAAGTACCACGACTCAAACAAGTACCACGACTCAAACAAGCACTGATACGGCTACCAATACGGCTACCAATACCGCGACATCTACCGATACCGATACCGATACCGATGTCGATAAAAAAATAGTCTGGCAGCTGAACGCAGCACAATCTCAGCTTAACTTTCTCTCCACCAAAAAAATCCATGTATTGGAAAGCCATCACTTCGATGCCATCAGCGGTGCTATTTATGATGATAATAGCGCGGTTTTTAACATTGATTTAAAAACCGTTAATACCGGCATCGGTATTCGTGATTCACGCCTGCAAGAATTTCTGTTTGAAACCGATCAATTTCCTACCGCGACAGCCACCAATACATTGGATTTATCCGCCATTGATGCCATGGCTATTGGCAGTAAACAAATTCAAAATCTGGATACCCAGTTTGTTATGCATGGGGTGACTAAACAATTGGCCACAAGTTTTGTGATTCATAAATTAAGTAACGATACGGTCTTGGTACGTAGTCAAAAACCGATTTTAATCAACGCGCTGGATTTTGGTTTTGCCGCAGGCTTAGACATCTTAAAAGAACTGGCTAGCTTAAGCTCGATATCGACGGCAGTGCCGGTTGATTTACTGCTTATTTTTCAGCGTCAGCAATAGGAGATAAGACAATGAATATTATGATGCATAAAAAAATGACAAAAACGTTACTGGCAACGGCGATCTCTTCTTCTTTGATGCTGCTGTCATTCCAAGCTAATGCGCAGGAATGTAACACTGTTCAAACCTATGTTGGCGGTGGCAATTTTAACAGCGGTGATATTGTTGCCAATAACGGCAATCATTATGAATGTGTGATTGGCGGCTGGTGCCAATCCGATTCTACCCTGCATTATGAGCCCGGATCAGGATTAAACTGGGGAGACGCTTGGAAAGCCGTGAGCTGTGATTTAAGCAGTATTGATGATAACGATACAGCGACAGACACTGAAACAGCCACAGGAACAGATACTGGCACGGATACTCAGCAGCCCGATATCGCCAGTCATTGGTCATTAAACAATAGTGATTCCCGTGTACGTTTTATCACGGTTAAAAAAGAACATGTCGCAGAAGTTCAGCATTTTGAAACACTGACAGGCAGTTTAAATCAGCTGGGGAAATTACAATTCTCTATTGATTTGGCGAGTGTCAAAACGGCCATCGATATCAGGGATAGCCGCATTCAGGATTTCCTGTTTGAGACGGAATTTTTACCCAAACTGCATTTTACAGCGTCTATCGAGATGACGGCGATTAATCAGTTACAAGAAGGTGAGGTTCTGATACAAACCGTGACGGGTGAGCTGGAATTACATGGCAATAAAAAATCCATCAACACGGATATCACTATTGTTAAAATGGGTGAATCGCTGCAAGTCTTCTCCAATCAAGCGATTCTGATTAACAGTGGTGATTTTGATTTGGATGGCGGCATTGAAATTCTGCGTACCTTAGCCAGCTTAAGTTCTATCGGTGAATCGGTGCCTGTGTATTTTGATTTAAGTTTTGCTTTAAATGATTTTGAAGCACCGGCGATAACCCAGGCTCCAGCGGCACCTACACAATTAAGCAGTGTGTTTAATGAGAATACCGCCTCGGTAGAGTTGAGCTGGAGCGATAATGCCAATAACGAAGAGACTTATATTGTTCAGAAGCGGGTTAACAATACTTACTGGTCTACCGTAACCAAGCTCAATGCCAATAGAGAGTCTTACAGCGAATCATTTTCGCAAGCGCAAGTCTTGGAGTATCGTGTCTTTGCGACGTCCGATAGCTTAAGTTCGGATATGTCGAATATCAGTAGCATCGATATCAGTGATTATTTTAATCAAACCACGGATACCGATACGTCAACCGATACGTCTACGAATACCGCGACTGAAACCGAAACCGAAACTGATACCAATACTGAAACCAGTACTGAAACCAGCACCGACACGGATACCGACAATGATCAAATTACGGTAGCAGCAGGCGCTGCATTATATAGGGATAAAGGCTGTGGAGGTTGTCACGGCAGTGATGGTGATACCGGCGTCTCTATTATCGAAAATATTCGTGAAGAAATGGATTTAGCCTTATATATAGAACAGGCTATGCCGTTTGGTAATGCTGCTTCTTGTGAAGGTTCATGTTCGTTAAATATTGCCACGTATATCATGGCGGAAATATATCCTGAAACCACGGATACGGTCTATCAAGGGGATAGAGGTTATAGAACAGCACGTTTATTAACTCCTTATGAATATCAAAATGCGGTGCAGAGTATTACAGGCTTTACGGTCAATGATGGTGATTTACCGAATGCACATTTTGAGTCGGAATTTAAATATCCTACTCAGGTCGATACCGGCTTGGTATTAACCGATGATGCGCGTGACTATATGCAGCTAGCCGAAAAAATTTCAGCGGCGACATCGTTGACGGCGATAGGTTGTAATAGCTCCAACTGCAGTGATAGCCAGATTCGTGCCCTGGGTGAAAAAGTCTTCCGCAGGCCGCTAAGTGATAGTGAATTTAATACCTATAAATCGTTTAACAGCAGCTACGGTTCAAAAGATTTATTGGCCTCCATGTTGATGTCACCGTATTTTTTATACCGCATTGAATCGGGTGAGTGGGACGGTGCTACCGATGCCTATAGGCTTAATGATTATGAAGTGGCCAGCGCGTTGTCATTCTCGTTGTTTGGCACAACACCGGATGCTACTTTGTTAAACCTTGCGGCTAACGGCAATTTAAGCACCGTTGAAGATATCAATAACCAGGTGGATTTGATGATGGGCGATCAACGTTTTGCCGATCACTTTGTTGAGTTTATTCGCTACTACAATAAAACCTATGCCGATACGTCTGAAAAACCGGGTTTATCATCTGCAGTGATTGCCTCCATGCAGGAAGAACAGCGTGAAGCGATCAGCTATTTAATGGCCACAGGTTCGGCGTCCATCAACGAGTTATTTAACCCGGGTTATACCTTTGCCGATAACACCTTAAGCAGCCATTACGGCATGGCTTCGGTAGCCAGTAATATTGCCCAGAAAGTTAGCACCAATGGCAACCGTGGCGGCATTTTACATCAGGGCATGACGCAGATCATGAACTCGGATTTTGCTGCAACATCGTTAGTTAAACGTGGCAAGATGATCCGTGAAAACATGATGTGCCATAACATGGGTGTACCTACCGGTATTGATCCAGCAACGATTATTATGCCTGATCATGCGTTTACCACCCGTGAACGCTGGAATACGATTACCGGCCCAGAGGCTTCAAATGGCCAGTGCTGGCAGTGTCATAAACTCATGAATGATCCAGGTTCATCATTAGAGAATTTTGACCAAGCCGGTAAATACCGTGAATCAGAGCAGGCCTATAATGATTTAGCCACGCTGCTGTCTATCGATGCATCAGGTATATTACGTGATAACAGCGGTGAAAATGTATTAACCACGTTTAGCAATGCAAGAGACATGAGTGAATATATGGCGAGTAGCGCAGTGGTGAGAGATTGCTTCACCGAAAGCTTATACCGTTATAACTCAGGTTTTAAAGTGACTAACATTTCGCGTAACGATATCACGCAGGTGCAGGCGCAGTTTAGAAACCACGGTGATATCAAGAAACTGAGTAAAGCGATGTTTGCGATGGAATCCTTCTTATACCGTGTTGATCATTAATCTGGTTTTAAGTTTTTAATTACTTTTCTTTATATAACCCTGGCCCTTGCTGGGGTTTTTGTGTCATTCAGCGCAGAGTTTTTAACGATTCTGCATTAGATTAATTTCTGTATAGAGTGGAATCCACAGAAAGCCAATTCTAGCTGCCAGTGTACATAAATAAATACGGGCAGGTATTGAGTGCATCGAAGTTAATCGTTGTGGGATATGTCATTTATACCTTTATGGACTATGCTTAGTGGTTTAAGTATTGGGCTAATTTCATCTTCTATGTAGATGTTTTTTCTTGAAATTGGATCGCCAAAAATCAAATTTCTAGATATAAAATTAGTGCATTTAGACCATACTTTTACCTGTAAACAAGTTCAGTGCATGGACTAATTTGTAACAACGTTGTTAACTCGGTTTACCTAGAGGCGGTTTACACCAACTCAATATGCCTGCCCATATTAACAACACAAGGAAGTTCTGCCAGTCCACAGCCTTACAGATATTTGTCATCCTTTTTCTGTTCTCTTCCAGTCAAACACAAGCTGAAGAGCAATCCTCAACGTTGATGTCTCCTATTTTAACGGCCGAGGAGTTGAGACTATCCCAAAATAATGCACCTTTAAAAATCTGTATTGAAGAGCAGTTTAAAAAAACCCTTCAAGAAGCTTGGAAGATTTTTAATCGCGATAGCCAGTTAAGCTATGAATGGATAACATTTGATACCACCCAGCCACTTCTTGATTTAATCAGTTCACAGCGCTGTGATATCTTCCCCGCGATGATGCCTAGCCTGGATAAAGAAAAATACCTAGATTTTAGCACAGCCTATTTTGATACCCCTTCGGTCTTAGTTGCTCTTAATAGCCGTGATACCTTAAACAGTTTTGATGAATCCAAACATGGTATACATCTGATGTTTGAAAATTATTATATGCACAACTTTTATCAAACGGATCTTAGTTCGGTAAAGCGACGCACAGTTAAATCATGGCGCCAAATAATCAGACTTTTACGTAATAAAGAGGCTGATTTTCTCGCTATCAGTGCACTGGGATTTAGACAAATGCAGGTGGCTGAAAGTGCCTATGATTTACATATTGTTTATCAGTTTTCCGATAAATACCGCTATAAATCATCCATCGCCACCATTAAAAATAAGCCCTGGTTAAAGGCTATTGTGCAAAAGCAGGTCTCAACAGTAAAAAATCTAGAATTATTGAATCTGTTGCTGCAAACCGAAGGAAAACGTCAACAGGCCTCCATTTTATCTAATCAGCAACGCGCATTTTTAAGCAACAAACAACGCTTAAAGCTTTGTCTCAATCGACATAATGTTGAATATCAAGAACAATTTTGGAAAGTGTTTAATGAAAAGTTGGGTATCAACTATCAAATAATCTCTGTAGATCTGTCGAAACCCATAAAAGATATCATGGCCAAACATCATTGTGATGTTTTCCCCGTATTGATGCCACACGCCGACAGCAAGTCTTATCTAGATTTCAGCAGCCACTATATTTCCAGCCCCTTTGTCTTAGCTCTGATGAATTCTCAGCCTTTTATAATCGATGTAAGCACAATGGCCGGGGAAAAAATTGCCGCCGTCAGTGGTTATGTCATTGGCTCATTATTGGCTGAGAAATATCCAGCGTTTAATTTGATCTATTTTCCCAGCTTCACAGCAGCCTTGCAGGCGCTACGACAGGGTGATGTTAAGGCAATCGCAGTAAATGCGGCCAATTTTCATGGTAATCAATTAATGGAGTCGGCTTACGATATTAAAATAGGTGCTCAGTTTCCTGAAAATTTTCGATTACAAGCATCAATCGCAACGGATATAAAGCAGCCTGAACTTGCAAAAATCATGCAGAAGGTCGTAGAGACAACAACCGAGGCGAAGATACGTCAAACCCTGGAAAGTCTCTTGTTGAAACAGACTAAACCAGAAACAATCATCTTATCCAAAGATGAACATGACTTTATCGCAGGGCATGCTCCATTCAGAGTTTGCATTCAGAAACAGGGCAGTGATGATATAAAAGCAATGTGGAATTTCTTTAATAAACAGCTTTTGCTTAAAACAGAATTTTACGAAGTCGAAGTTTATGAGCAATTTGATTTTACTCAAGAAAACGACAAGCATGATTGTGATATATGGCCCTATATAACTAAAACCCGGAAAAGGCAGAAATCCCTGAGCTTTACCGACGCGTATGCTAAAGAATACTATGTCATTGTCACCACTGATTCAAACCAAGATATACATAGCATTGAGGATCTAAATAATAAAACGGTTGTGAGCATTAAACATTTCGCAATCGTCGATAGTTTAAAGGCAAGTTTCCCTAATATACGTATTCTAAAGGCTTCATCGATAAAAGTAATTCTTGAGGCCTTACGTTCGGGCCAAGCTGATGCCTTTATCACCACGGCTTCCGCTTTTTCGGTTTTTCAAGCCGAGACACTTGCTGTCGATTTAAAAATCAGCGGGCAGCTTCCTGAAACGCTACGTTTACAGGCGCGTATGGCAACAAATAAATCAGACCGGTTGATGAACCACATTCTGGTTAAGATGTTGAAGGCAACACCGGCCAAGGAAATCACAAAATTGAAGCAGGCTATGATTAAACGCTATCAAGTCGGCAAGAATGTAATCTTAAGCAAAAAAGAACGGAAATTTATTCAGAAACATGGGCTGATAAAGGTTTGTGTTAGGGACTATTTAACCCCCAAAAAATTCCTTAAAGCCCAAGAAAGAGAGTTGTGGCAATTATTTAACCGGGATTTATCATTACCTTTTAGCTTTGTTATCACTGAAAATTATGTGGATTTTTCAACACTGATAAAAAATAAAACCTGTGAATTATGGCCTCTGGCAGGTATTACTGAATCACGTGCAGAACTACTAGCATTTACTACGCCTTATTCAAGTGTACCCTATGTATTAGTCACCAATAAACATCAAACCTATATTGACGATGTCAGTGAATTTATTAAGAAAAAACGGGTTGCAGTAACAAAGGGCTGGGCCGTACATGAATACCTGCAACGGACTTACCCTAATGCAGAACTGATTCTAGTAGAAGACATTTATAGAGGATTAGAAATGGTACTCCAGGGAAAGGTAGATGCTTTTGTGGCTAACGGTGAAGTAGTCGCACTTGCCACCGTGTTTTTTGGAGATGTAGAACTGAAAAATTCAGGCTTCCTAACCATACGTAATGAACTTGCTATTGCCAGCAACAAGGAGCTACCTGAGTTACTCAGCATCAGTCAAAAACTGGTCGACAATATCCAGCAAGCTGAGTTGCATTCTCTGATATTCACAGGTGTCAATAAACTTAAGCACAATCCGATCAACCTCAGTGACAGTGAACGCGAGGCACTGGAGAATAGCGATGAAATAACTGTGTGCGTTTATAAGGGGATTATTGTTTACCAAGAAAAGTTCTGGCGGTTATTTTCACGCCATTTAGGATTAAAAAATCGATATAAAATCATGGAGCCTGGTAAAAAATGGCACAAAGATTGTGATGTCATACCCATGACCGTGGGAGGGAGTGCAGGAGCTAATTTCCTATTTACTGATCCTTTTATTTCTCATGCGCGGATTTTATATCGCTTAGAAGAGCAAAGCTATCTCAGTGATATTAAAAATATGGCAGGCCTAAGGGTAGCCGCAATTAGAAACGCCGAAGGCATCAATATACTACGGCAGGAATTTCCCAAGCTGGACCTTGTTGCGGTTAATGACTTTAGTGATGCCGTTAACCAACTTAGAGTCGGGAAAGTTGATGCTTTTTTGGCGAGTTCTTTCTTTGGGGTGGTCATGGCTGATACGGAAGTTCTTTCTGGTATAAAAGTTGCGGCACAGCTTGCCCCGGAACTTAATCTTAATTCTATGATAGCCGTCAATAGAAAGAAAGCCTATTTACAGCCCATCTTACAGAAGGCCATAAACTACACAACAGCGGCTGATGTGAAGGCCATTATTTACCCTGAAAAAAAATCATCAAATATCCACTTATCATATCAGCAGCTAGAATTCCTTAAAAAACTGGGGCCGATTAAAGTCTGCATTCAGCCAAATAACAATGGAATTGAAATAGCTTACTGGAACCTACTGAATAAACGCCTGGAAGCAATATCTTTAGTTATTGAGACCGACTCGATAAAGGATATGTATACCAAGCTTCGAATCGGAAAGTGTGATATTTATCCTACCGCGGGTATCTCTTCAGAACATAAAGACTGGCTCACATATAGTTATTCCAACCTCAGCTTCCCTTATCTTTTAATGATAAAAAAAGAAAAAAGTTATATCAATTCCAACCGTGACTTGGCGGGCTTGAATATCGCAGTAAGAGAAGGTACGGCCATGATGGCCAATATGCATGAGTTCTACCCTGAAATCGAACTAATCGCAGTCAATAATATGATAAGCGGTTTAACGTTAGTGAAATCAGGTGAGGCCGGTGCCTTTATGGATTATTCACCCATGTTTAATCTCACTGCTTTGCAATTAGTGATGCAAGGACTAAAAGTTGGCGGCCAACTGGACAGAATTTCTCATAAAGTAGCGATTGCGGTGCGAAGCGAGCGCCCAGAATTATTAGCCATCATGAATAAGCTGATTAAAGTTACACCGTTGGATGAAGTGAATGACTTATTAAATAGTTATCAACGCCCTCAAGAAAAACCATTTAACTATCGGCTGCTCTGGAAAGTTGCCGCAGCGGTTGTGGCATTGATGTTATTTATCATTGCCTGGAATCGGTATCTGGCCAAGGTTAATCGAAATCTTAACCTAGCAAATAATCAAACACATCAAGCTCAAGATCTGGCCGAACAGGCCCTTGCCAAGGTTGCCGAACTGTTAAATAGCTCCGGTGAAGGTTTTTTATCCATGACAAAAAATTTGATTGTCGAAGAACAATACAGCACAAAATGTTTGAAAATTTTACAGCAATCAGAAATTTCTGGTGTCTATTTTCCTGAACTATTATTTGTTGAAAACGATCTGCAAAAATCGACCTTCAGCAAAGGTTGTAAATTAATTTTCACTACAACGAATTCGGTAAAATTGGGTTTTTTATTAGACTTATTACCTAGGGAAGTTGAACTTGAGGGAAAAACGTTAAAAGTGAATTATCACTTTAATGACAATCGACTGATCCTGATCATCAAAGACATCAGCAAGCAGGTGCATTTGGCCCAACAAGTTGAGGCTGAAAAAAACAAGTTGGAAAAACTGGTTTATGCGATGATTAATCGCAGTGAAGTTTTAAAGGTCTGCAGTGAATTTCAACAACTTTTGAAGCAGTCACGACTGCAACATAACGCAGAAAATGTTCAGCAAACAGTCGATTACCTTTACCGGCAGATACACACCTACAAATCGCTGTTTATGCAGATGCACTTTAGCCAGCTGGCAGAAAAATTACACGCTTTGGAAGACACATTAAAAACGACAGTCCAGAACAGGCATGAAACTCTAATTATCCAGGACGGCAATATAGGCGCAAAAGAGGGTGATGAATTCAACAGCCTGGCTGTGTTAATTGCCGCCTCTGATATTGATGTGGCATTTCAGCTGGAAAAACAAACTTTGTTGGATAAGATGGGGACCGACTACTTTGACGATAAAACACGAATAACAATCGACAGCGCTCAACTCCAATCATTAAAGGTGGATGTAGAAAAACTGGAAGATTCCACGGTTAAAAAGTCTCTCTTTAACACTTTAAATACATTGTCATCATTTAACTTGGCCGACAGGTTGCAACTTCATTTGGATTCCACTGAAGATCAGGCGATACGATTGGGTAAGCAGCTTGAAGCCTCAAAGGTACAAGGCCCACAAATTCTATTGGATTCAGAGTTATATTCGGCCTTTGTGCATAGCCTGGTACATGTGTTTAGAAATGCGGTCTCTCATGGTATTGAAATGCCGGATCAACGGCTGTCAAATAATAAAAATGTACGGGGTTTAATAGACTGTAGGATTGAAGAGGAGCAGAAAAATATACACATCTGCATTAGTGATGATGGTGCTGGTATTGATATAAACGCTTTAAATGAGCAGAAAAATCGAACTGATGCATTAAGTATCGACCCACAGACCAGTTTTCAAGCCCTTTTTAAACAAGGCGTCAGCAGTAAGCAGGCGTCAGATTTATACGCCGGGCGTGGAATCGGCTTAGCCGCCGTATGGGAAGAAATAAATAAACTTGATGGTCAGATAGAAGTTAATAGCCAACCAGGGAAGGGAACAAGTTTTACCTTCAGTTTTAAAAAAGCAGATAACGCTTTCTAGAAGAACCAGCTTATCAACCATGCATCCATGGCAATCAGTAAATTAATTCAGGCAAGTTGCTTGGCTAACTTTTCGTTTTGGCCTAGGCCATCGGGCTAACCCATACAGCGGATTTTTTATACCTCTTGAGCTTGTAAGATAGCCTTTATTATCAAGTAATATAATAAAGGTGGCCCCGATGAATCAGCTTAAAAGCCGCAGACGTTTTCTGAAATCTGTATTGGCAACCGGCATTGCCGCACCGTTATCCATGGGCGGCATGTCACAATTGGCATTGGCGGCAGGTAACCCTAAATTAAAAGTGGTGTTTGCGGTCATCCCCGACGGTTTTGGTGTCGATGCCTATGGTGGTTTTAACAATGGGCTTTGGTATCCCGATACCAGCGCAACCGATACCACCAACTTTGTCTTGAATGAAATGTCGCAGCATCTTGGCGCTTATAAAAATCAGGCTTTATTTTTAAAAGGCATGATCATCAATAGTGGCACCGGTGGCCACAATGGGTGGCAATATGTCTTACGTGATTCGGCGGGTGCTAACTCATCCATCGATGTTTTATTAGGCAAGGCGATGCCGGGTAATAACCCTGCATTAAAACGTATCTTCTCAGGCCCACATTCAACCATCGGTGCACCATGGACGATCTCGTATCAGGACAGAAACAAACTATCACCAGAATTAGATCCTTACCGCTTATTTGATGATGTGTATGGTGATGTCAGTAGTTCCAGTTCGGCGCAAACGGTGGTGAATAATCGCAGCCATTTATTTGATCCGATTAATCAACAGATTCAAACCTTACGTTCGAAGTTAGGCACGGCAGAACGCAGTAAATTAGATACTCATTTGGATGCGGTAGAGCAGGTGGTGACGGATTTAGGTAACACCGTACCCACCGGGGAGTCCTGTAACCCTAATGCGGTCAAACCGACGCAGGGCCTGATTACAAGTTCGGCCGAATACCGTGAGCCGGTCACAAAAGCCCATGCTAATATTATCGCCTCGGCATTAAGCTGTGGCAGCAGCCGTGTTGCGACCATGCAAATTGGCCGCTCTGCCGACCCTGTGGCTATCACGTCCGTTTCCACCACACGTAATCCGCATGATTGCGCGCATCGTTATGGTTCGGTCACAGAATGGAAGGAATCCCGCGCCTGGTATACCAAACAGGTGAAATATTTATTGGATAGATTAGCTGCGTTTCCAGATCCGGATGTCGCCGGCGATTCTCTGCTTGATCACACCCTGGTGGTCTTCACCAGTGAGATGGCCGATGGCGCGCCCGAACACATGCAAGATGTGCCAGTAACGTTAATTGGTGGTGCATCAGGCTTATTGAAAAACGGCAATGGTCAGGGGCGTTTCCTGGACTTAAAAAACCAGGGTGACAGAAGCCATTGGAAGTTAGGTACGGCGGTGGATATGCAGCGAGTGTGGACCACTATCGCAGCAGCGGCTGGCACCACTACACCTTATGGTGGGGATACGTCGACCTTAAGTGGGATTTTCACCAATGTTTAAGGGGATAAGGATTATTAAGCCCCCATTCGCTTAATAGTTGATGTTGAGAATTGCGATGGGGATTAGCGCTATGTCTGAAATGAGTTGAGTAGAATGCTAAGAAATATATAAGAAGTATATAAGAAGTATTTAAGCCCAATGGTGCTACTTTTTATGGGCAGTCTATCGCCTTCGGATTGAAAACTTGTTTGGGTGAAATGAACACTGCCCCTAATCAAACTAAGTGCTTACCCTGATAAAGCTATAACCCCTAACAGGTCGGGTATATCTGATGAATAAGTTGCAGGGTAGCGCTCCGTAGTTTGTCTTTCAGTTCCCTCTCTAATAGTGCAGATAAATCCAGCTGTATCGCGCCTTTCATTGGGAGGAGGGAGGCATTTTTATCCACCTATGCTTATTTAAGATGATATCGATGGCAGAAGTCCTATGTCGGCATATGATGAATACACAGCTTTAATAAAGGTCTGACACAGGCATTTGCCGAAAGAATGGACTTGCAGAAAAATGTGCCCTATTCGCTTTCTTTAATAGGAACGTGCTATGAATTCGCCAAAGATCTTGAAATACCGGGTTCACGATGACTTCCCTGCACAGGAGATGGTGAGGTTGGCTGCAGGCCGGTTTCTACGACTCGATGATGGCGGCAAAATCGTGGGTGAAGTTGAGGTATCTGATTTCACTTTGGGCAGGTATACGGTCACCTATGAACAATATAAGTATTTTGCCAAAGCCACTGGCAGACGTGTGCCTGGTTCTTGTGGCTGGGGCAAGGGCTGTAGACCCATCATCAAAGTCAGTTGGTTTGATTCTATCGCTTATGCGCAGTGGTTGAGCGATCTGACCGGAGAGACATTCAGGTTACCCACCGAGGCCGAGTGGGAGTATGCCTGTCGAGCAGGCACTACAACAGATTATTATTTGGGTGAAACGATCAGCGAAGAACAGGTGAATTTTAATCGAATCATAAATAAAACCCAGCCTGTGGGTAGTTACCCGGCCAACCCCTTTGGCCTCTATGAAATGCATGGTAATGTGTGGGAATGGTGTTCTGATTGGTATGGCAACTATCCGGTAGGGAATGTGAAAGATCCCAAGGGTCCAGAGCAGGGTAAGTATCGAGTATTGCGTGGTGGTTCCTGGTTCGTCAAGGCAGGTTATATGCGATCTTATAGCCGGGCCTGCGATGAACCTTCGGCGCGTGACCATAGCAGAGGCTTTCGTCTGGCTGGCGGCTAAGTCTGGAATAACGGGCTTATCTGTCTGCCTTATCCTGATCTTATCGCCCATTGCTAGCATAAATGAGCATCTACAATTAAAGTGAATTTAAGGCAATTCGGAGGCTAAAGAATATATTGAAGTAATCTTAAAACTAAGGCATTAATAATGCCTGCAATGTGTCATGAGCAGTATTTGCTCGCTCTTCAGATGAGTTATAAATCGAACAGCTGCTATTGCGTAAAGCAGTCCTTTCAGAGAACACCCGAATCCCCAGTAAGCCGTTGTTTTTATTAATGACAAAAGTTCTATATCCCCAGAAATAGTAAGAATGATTCCGATGTCACAATAGCAATCAAATTTGAATCATTGTTAACCTATTGAAATTAATGTAAATTCCAATCAACTATAAAATTTTAAAGAAAAAACACCCGAATCCTGTGACATCGGAACGATTCCGGTGAATCAGCTGTTATGGCCAATGAAGGATTCGAGAATTGGATAAATCAGTAAAATGTGCAATTGGAGAAAGCCTAGTTTTAGCTGAGCTGCTAAAAAGAGGCCATGAGGCATACATTGCGCATGGTCCAACTCAGCAGGGCTGGGATATTGTCATCGTAAAAGATGATAATATTAAAAGAGTTCAAGTTAAAACAATTGGCTGGCCCAAGCATAATCAAAGAACAGTGACTGTTAGTAATTCTCTAAAGTTTAATTATTTGGTTGTCGTATTGCTTAATTTAGACGAACCACACAGTAGGTATCTTGTCTGCGATAAACAAGAAATTGATTCGTTATTGTCAGCCGAAAACGATGAAAGAGTCAGTAAATCCAGGTCATGGTACATAGCCAAAGATATAAATAATGATCCGAGTATCAACAAGTTTGAAAATAGTTGGTCAACAATTGGCAATCCATAACAAGGGCATGCACCCGACCTCCGGCTGGTGATGCCGGCGTTATGTGGGAAATCGACTCATAGAAGGTGTCTGAAATTAAATATCTCGATATTCTATTCCAAGCCATAGTTCGATGGACAAAAGTAGGTATATCCTTAGTACTTTTATTCTCCTTGTTGGGATATTTAGGCGATTACTTTTACTTCTTTGATTTGTTCTCTCACTTTAGACTTCAATACTTCTTTCTCGTAGTCATTTTCGCTTTAGTTTTGATTGGTTCTAAAAGTTTTAAGTGGTTAGCTGTAGTCGTAGTATCTCTGATGATCAATGGAATTGAGATTGGTCCTTGGTATTTTGAAAGTATAAATACTGTAGAAACTTCAGAGTACAGTAATGAAAATTCCTTTCGTATACTTTTTGCGAATGTATTGACTCAAAACAAACAACACTCAAAGTTACTTCAAGTAATCGATCAAGAAAAGCCTGATATAGTTATCCTTCAAGAAACAAACAAGGCCTGGATACAAGCAATCAGTTCTATTGATAATATATACAAGTTCAAAATTGTGATTCCAAGATCTGATAATTTTGGAATGGCCATTTATAGTCAAATACCTTTTACCGATTCACGTATTCTGAAAAACTTAAGTATTGAAAAGTTACCTAGTATTTATCTAGACATTGAGATTGAAGGGCATAATATTTCAATTTTATCTACACATCCTCTGCCACCAATAAGTAAAGTAAATTTTGAATCTAGAAATGTTCAACTTGAAAATGCTGGGAAGTTTATAAATAAAAAATCAGGGCATAAAATAATTATTGGAGATTTAAATACAACAATGTGGTCTCCTATTTACGTGAAGTTGCTCGAAAATACTGGATTGGTTAATATTCGTCGTGGATTTGGAATATTACCTTCATGGCCTGAAAGTTTACAGTTACTAAAAATCCCAATAGATCATTGTCTAGTAAGCTCTGGAATTAGAGTTCTCAGCGTTAAAATTGGTGCTGATATAGGATCAGATCATTTACCACTTATAATTGATTTAGCTTACGTAAACGGAAAAATCACATAACCAGAAGCTGAAATCTGACTCCGCAACCTGTCACTTTTTGTGCAAAACCCGCACAGAAATTGCCATCTTGCTACGCAGTTGAGCTTGGCGTTAGAGTAACTTTATGAAACAGTTTCTACTCATAGTATTATTACTCCCAACCTGCGTATGGGCCATTTCCTATGCTTGGTGGGTAAAATATACATACGAACCTATTAGCACTACATTCGATGCTAAGAGCGCTGAATTTTACGATCCAAATATTACTCATTTAGAATTCTACACTTGTGATAACGATCGATTCTTCACAAAAGAACAGTGTAAGCAAATAGCAATTAATAGAGGCATTTTCAGTCTTGTAACTGACGGCAATGGAGATGGTGTAGAAGAAGAGTTTCTAATTGGGATTGCTAAAAATAAGAAAGGTAAATACCCCTACTCCAATATAGTTTTAATCCGCAATGCTGAAACCAAAGAATTTATTCAACTCATATCCGCAGAATCGAGAGGTGAAGCATTTTCAGTATTCATCGGAACTGATAATGGACTTGCTATATTCTATTGTATGGAGTGTGGTTATTACTCAGAAATAAAGTGGATAAATAACAAGTGGGCTTTAACATGGCCTGAGCCCTATGGATAATTAACCAGGGCAGGTAATCTGACAGTCAAAACTGTCACTCGTTTTGCCATAAACCCGGCAAAACAAGCGCCATTTTTGCCTGCAGTTGCTGCCGGCGTTAATGGCTGCTTTAGAGAAAAAATGGAGTTCGACTAAATTTCTCAATGCCCGGTTATGACACATACCTGCCTAAGCATCATTCAGCAATGTAGAACTATTCAAGAGGAATGTGAGATTAACAAATGGAGTTAGATCGCTGGGCATTTCTTGGGCTGCAAAGAGGGGGGGGCGGACTGCCAATGCCAAAAAAAACGATACATTTAGGCGGTTACTTTAACAAGCGTTCGCTAGCATAATGTGAGCAAAGCGCTCAGACTTTGCTAGCAAGAACAGGCATAAAGAGCCAATACGTTTTTTGTATCAATCGCCAAGCAACGAGTGCAATAAAAGACTGGCAGTATTGGCATCGCCTGAATCACAATGCCGCTTAATTTTAATTAAGGCGTATCTAAGCTCTTGATCCGATCTTGGGCTACGTGAAACAGATGATTGAAAAACTTCAATGTCTTCTGCGCTTTCACCGAAATCTTGAGAAAGCCTCTGCATGAAGGTATATAAATAGCAGAATCGAATATTATTGAGCTCAAACTCTAATCCATCACTTGAGGCTGGAATAGCCTCAACCACTTCCAGGTAATAGCTGTCTTAAATTCATATGGATCTCCAAAAAATGCGACAAACTGGTGATGCAAATAGGTAATTTGGAATCTACTGCCCAAACGTGAAACAGCGCTAAACGCCGAATATAATGTGTGCCTAATTTAGCTAGTCGATTTTACGGCTATGCTAGATCTGTAAAATATCGGCGGCGACCGGGCTTACTACGGTGTTTACGCTCTGGCGCTCCTGAGGATATCCCAGGCAATTGGAAATATACTGTATGCCATCAATTCTGCGATTGCGATTTCGGTGTTGATGTCCGTAGATATGAATGTCACAACCCAGGCGACGTATCTGTGTATCCAAGGACGAACTACCGGCGACGCTGCTAAAATTAAACCTGGGATGTGGATCGGGAAAATCACCTCCCATCTGTTTACGCTCTGTGGCGGTGCTGAAGATCAGATCCTGGCGCGGCAAGAAGTGACTGAAGCTGATCACCTTCTGACTGAGGTTCTGAGCCTGGTACTCGGGCTCCAGGTATTCTTCATTGAGTTGCAGAAAGTAGTCATTGACCATGCCACTGTCGGTCAAATCACTGGGCCAGCGGGTAAAATAATTATCGGCCCACATAGCCAGTGATTTATCTTCCCCGACCTTGGGTTTATAGAGGCTGTCAGGCCCCTCATCATGTTTGATATACCAGGAAAATAACGGAAATATCGACAGGCTATGCTCGATATAATGTTTAGGCTGTATGACAATGCCAACACCCAGGCACAAGGCTAATATTGCCTTGAACTTAGCTATGGAATCGGGGAACTCCTTTAAGCGTACCCAGAGATCATGATTACCGGGCACATAGAATATGTCTCTAAACTTAGGCTGCAGGTTTGCAAAGAGCCTCTTTAGCTTCTCCATATTGTCACTGATATCACCGGCGATAATAAGAATATCGTCGGCATAATAGGCTGCCGATAATGACGTCATATAATTCCAATTATCATCATAATCGATATGAATATCGGACACCGCGAAGATTCGCATCATCTTATGCTCTGTTGCCGCTGATCTACACCATCGCCATATTTATGCTTATGGC
>JABSRQ010000179.1 GCA_013215055.1 Pseudomonadales bacterium
GATAAGGTCATCCAGTTATTGCTATAAACCTTGTAACCAAACTCGGCTTCGGTCTGACGCGATTGAAAATTACCGCCAGATCTGACCGTAGGGATGCTTGCGCCTTCCAGGCCAAAACTATTGTCCTCACGACGGTTATGGGTGGCGCGTATAAAATACTGATCGGTCTCAAATTTCAGTTCTATGTTGGCCTCTCCCTGAGCGTCACCGCTATCCGCATGTGAATCCTCATTGCGGTCTTCTACAGCAGTATCCATCTCGCCATAGGCACCTCTTATAGTAAATTCGCCATTATCGTTAGCGACGGCCGTGACGGGTAAAAGTACGGCAGTAAGAGTGCCTGCAAGTAGTCGTTTGTTCATGAGTCCTCCCGGGACGGTTTAGTACTGTTCATGTCTTGTTGACGCAGCGCATTAGAGAGCAATGTTCGGTAAAACGAGATAGCAAGGCGCAGAAAAAAAATATCGAACATGCAAAATACAGCTAAACAATGCTGCGTTTTTTTAACTCTGCATAGGCGCCATTCGACACAGCGAATAATTTACTATTTACGCATGCCATTCAAACATTGCGTGACAGCGGTAGTATGGGTGTTAATCCCAATAGCGAAGAAGAGAAGCTACGATGAAGAATTCCCTGTTACCCCTGGCCATAGCCTGTGCGTTAATGCCAGTGTCGCTGATGGCTAAACCAACACCGGGTTATAATAATGCAATGCCAGAGCAGATCATGACGCCGGATGCGGTAGAGACCCGCATAGGCACACTCCACTTCACCGATGGCAGGCCTACGGCTGATACCGTGCAAAAGGTATATGACAATCTGGACTTTGCTCGCGGTATGGAGGTGTTCCTGAATATGATTCCGGCTACCTCGCTTGAAGGTATACGCCTGGGCATGGAGAGTCTTGGTGCGACGCAGTCTCATCAATGTGTGGTCTTCAATGAATTAATGGATTCCAATCCGCTGTTCCTGACCGGTAATACCGATACCGTGTATGCGTCGGTGATGCTGGATCTTAAACGCGATGGCGTCACGGTGATTGAGATGCCGGCCGAGGCAGGCCCGGGCACGGTGAATGATGCCTATTTTCGCTATGTTGTCGATACCGGCGTGGTAGGACCCGATAGAGGCCGGGGTGGCATCTATATTATTCTGCCACCGGATTATCAGGGGGATTTGAAACCGACGCAGGGAATAAGTACCGCATCAGTTGAGATTGCCGGCAAGCAGCGCCAGGTTTTTATCGCGCAATCGACCAGTTATAACAACTGGTGGATAGGGCGTGGTTTCTTGAAAGACGGTAAACCCGATGCGTCTAACAAGATGTGGCGTGAAGGCTTAAAAGTTTATCCTCTGGCTTCGGCCAGCAAGCCCGAGACAATGCAATTTATCAACGGCTCCAAGCAGCCGTTTAATACCATCCATGCCAATGATTTCGAATTCTATAAAGAATTGAACCATGTGATTCAGTATGAGCCGGTAGACTTTCTAGATGCAGAGTTACGTGGGCTGATGGCCAGTATAGGCATTCAAAAGGGCAAGCCCTTTGCACCCGATGCCCGCATGAAGGCGATATTGACCGATGCCGTGGCGGTAGGGAATGCGACGGCGCGCACCATTCTTTTTGAACCCCGTGGCGAGGGCATCTACAAATACCAGGGCAGTCAATGGTATACGCCTTTTGTAGGCGGTGATTATCGCTAGTTAATAGACGATGGCAAGCGCGGCCGCAATCTGGATGCACGCACCATGTTCTTCTATGGGGCTACGGGGAACACACCTGCCATGGCGCTGAAGATGATAGGCAAGGGTTCGCAATATGCGTATAACGCCAGGGATAAAAATGGCCAATTCCTAGAGGGCAGCAAGAGCTATAAGATCAATATTCCCGCCAATGTTCCGGCCAAGGATTTCTGGTCGGTGGTGGCTTATGATCCACAGACACGCTCAGAGCTGCAGACGGCTCAGGCATTTCCCAGCAAGAACAATAAGCGCGATGATCTTGATATCAATAAAGACGGCTCGGTGGACTTATACTTTGGCCCCAAGGCTCCCAAGGGCCATGAGAAAAACTGGATACAAACTGTACCTGGCAAGGGCTGGATGGTGTTGATTCGCCTTTATGGTCCACTTGAGCCCTGGTTCGATGAGAGCTGGAAACCGGGTGACTTTGAGCCTCTGTAAGTCATCATATAGAGTGGTCGGCAGGCCACTCTATATTCTTTCCTTCAAGGCTTCTTAGCATTGAGAGGGGCTTTATCGTAAGGCCTCAAAGCCTAAGTAAGGGGGCTATGCATATTGAATAAGAAAAAGAATTATTTTTAGTAGAATGGCAGTATCATCGGCAGAATGCCCACAGAGTGTGTTTTTCTATTTATCATGAAGTGTGTGTTGAAGGTGCTAGGCCGAACTTTGTCTTCAAAATAAACAACAGCTATAGACGTTTGACTGCCATCATAAGGTTTTTGATTAGGCATTATCCTATATTCTTAACGATGGTTGATTTTATCAAAAAAAGGCTATGATTTTTTTCTACAGTCTAAGCGTATAAGTCGGCAATCAATCGACTTCATCTATTAGCCAATCGATGGCAGATTGGCGGTCAGAAAAGCTATGAGAGTTCTTCCTATCATAGTCACTCTAACTGTACATATCCCTTTTGAAGGCCATGTAACCGCTATTTAAGAGAATTTTGGGCAATCCACCTTATACTCTCATCTACAACCCAGCCTAACAACTATCGTCAATCTCAAGAAGCGGCATTATAATATCACTACTTAAATAGTTGAAATAATGTGAATTCTGTGCAACTTTATTTAGGGTGTATAAATCTTAAAATTAATCTGTATTCATAAAAATGGAGAAAAGGATGTCTAAAAATCAAAGTCGGGCTGACTTTTATAAGAACAACCCAACGGCTAAAGCGTGGTCCGTACTGGATCACGCCGCTAATAAACAACAGAAGCAGATCTCAGGGGCTATTGAGCTTAAAAAGGATTGTTTTAAAAATAAAACAGCCATTATTATTGGTTCGGGCGTGAGCGGGCTCACCACAGCCTACGAGTTGCTCGCCAAGAAAACCGGCATGCAAGTCACTATACTCGAAGCGCAAAATCGTACCGGCGGTCGCTGTTTAACCTTACGTACCGGGGATACGTTAAATCAGGATCAAGATAGGGAACTCTTTAATGCCAAAAAGGGCAGCACGCAAGTTGTGCGTTTTGATAGGCCGCTTGGCGACAATGAGCCTTACCTCAATGCCGGGCCGGGCCGCATACCCTCTGGTCATAAACGTTTATTACAATATTTGAAGAAATTTGGCGTGGAGGTAGAAATTTATGTCATGGACAGTGCTTCAAATTTAATTCAAACCAGTGAGGGATACGCAGGAAATCCTGTTGTTGGTCGTCGCTTGGATCATAATACACGTGGCCATATCGCGGAAATGGTGTATGAAAATGCGGACAATATCATTAATGAAAAAAACCCCAAATTAACCGCAGATGAGAAAGCTTCACTGGCTGAAAAGTTAAAAGATCTGATGGTAAGTTTTGGTGATCTTGGTCTATCCGGTATCTATGACGTGCAGGCTTCTGCCGTGGGTCGCGATGCTAATGACAGGACCTCTGATCGAGCAGGGTTTTCGGTGTTACCGGGGGTTGATAGTGGGGTAACTGCAGAAATGCTGGGCCTTAATAGCTTGTTAGATTCTGAATTTTGGAAAACTAACTTCTATCAATCTCAAGATTTTTTATGGCAACCTACCTTGTTTCAACCCGTAGGTGGCATGGATAAAGTTCAGCATGCATTTGCGCAACAAGTGGCAGCTCTAGGTGGAACGATTCATTTAAATAGTCCGGTACAGAAAATTGACTGGAACGAACAAGATCAGCAATTTGAAGTGCATGTATCGAAATTGGGTTCTGATCAATGCGAAGTCCATAAGGCTGATTATTGTTTTAGCAATGTGGCGATGCCTTTCTTGGAAAAAATGCTGTCTGATCGTTTGCAAAATACAGAGCTGGATAAGGGCTTTGACCAATGTTTTAAACAGGGTTTGGCAGCGGTATACGAAGCTCAAAACACCCCTAATGATGAAGATGGATTTCCCAATCGTTTCCTAGCCTGTACCACCAAAATAGGTTGGCAGGCAGAACGGTCTTTATGGCAAGGTAGCCCATTAACGACTTATCATGATAAAGAGTCGGGTGAAGACATGATAGGCGTCAAGAAATCTGAAATAGGTGTTGTGCCCATTTTTGGCGGTATTTCTAGAACCGATAATGAGATCGTTCAAATTTGGTATCCGTCGAACGATTATCATGATCAAAAAGGCATTTTGACGGGCTGTTATAATTATTCAAAAAATGCCTATAACATGGGAAGTTTGCCACTGGATCAGCGTCTTGATAAAGCCCGTGATGGGGCGAAATTATTTGGCAAAGAATTTGGTGAGGGCCTGCAAAATGGTGTCGCTATCGCCTGGCAACATATGCCTTATATTAAAGGCGGCTGGGCGCAATGGCATTTGGTGGGTAAAGATACCGCCGAAAGTGTAGAGCATTTCAATCAGTTGATTCAGGGCACGGGCATTGACGGAAGTCTAGAGCCGAAATTTTTTATTGTGGGTGACCAGCTATCATCATTACCTGGCTGGCAAGAAGGTGCTATTGCCGCAGCATTAAATGCCTTGTCGCGAGTGTCTCATCCCGATTTAAAAATACCTTGTTTTGCAAGTTTACCCGATACACGTGTGATGGTTGAAGGCGTTTAAGCCATCACCTTATGTTTGAAGTGGCATCAATTTTGTTAGTTGTGGCCACTTCAATGATTTAAATTGAGGGTATCTGGCTGGTAATATTACCGCTTTTTTTGTTTAGGCATTTAAAGGCGAGAATTCAGATATCCTTGTTAATATTCTTTCGGATTATAAATGATGATAAGAAAAATATTCTTGACGCCCATGTTGGCTATTTTTTTACCAGCGTGTGCTACGCCACTTCTTCCCGGACAAATATTGCCACCTCATCCAGCACCTGTTGCCACAGATGTTAGCGCAACTGCGATTAAAGATTTTATCGATGCCTTACCACGCGATACGGTTTCTGATTCAGTCATGCGAGTGGTAGAAGTCACCGGGGATTATCGAGTAGGTCTTTATGGGGTTTATAGGCCAAAAGCATCGCCCAGTGAATCTAATTTACATCAGGTGAACACCACCGAAATTTATTATATGTTAGAGGGTCGTGGTACCTTGGTGACTGGAGGAGAAATGATCGATGGTGTACGTGCTTCACCATACCATTAAAGGAACGGGTATAAAAGATGGCGTAAGCCGTCGCGTTGGGCCAGGTGATGTCGTTATTATTCCGGGTTATACACCGCATTGGTGGAGCGAATTAGATGAAGACTTATCCTATCTTGTTTTTCGAACGGATCCTGATAACAGGATAGAACTTCATTGAGCTTAAGGTATGCGCCACGTTGGTTGATTTTTGTTATATCAAAATCCATCTCAATAGGCAGGTTTAGATTTCCGCCTTCATTATTTTACAGTGAATGATCTAACCGAATATCCGATTATCCCATCAATTAATAACTGACTCATGCAATGTGAAAGGTGTTCTACAGAACGCTGCCTCTATGATGAGCTTATCCCACCAGCTTTTCGGCTGCCTGAGGCCTAAGGGCAGCCACCAGAAGTGTCTTTCTAAACTAAGCATGCTAACCGCATCGTACAGGCCAAGCCCTGTAGGGCATACTTCACCTAGCTTTTACCTGTTAAAGCCATAGGGGATTAACAAAGTATGGCGTTAGACTTAATGCCATTCTATTCTACTGAATTCTGGCATATCACTAAACAACATCAACATTTTGTACTTCAAGATTTAAAAGAATTGGGAGCAATCCACCTTATACTCGTTGATATCACCAATGCGGGCGCACCGATGTTCATGACAAGCTGACCTACCGTATCGGTATCAAAGGGGTGCTTATTCTTGGCCCACATAAAACCGATGAACGCACACATCAGCACAGGAAAAAGAATGGCGAAGAGCGAAATTTTTCAAGTAAGTTGTCGCCTACAATTTAAGTTTTATGCCGCCTGATTTTCTTTCAATTCTGATTTCGACTTTTCATGATTAAGATGCACTTCATCCACATTATCCCAGTCTCGTATATCGCCACTCCAACGCTCTGGATGCCTTTTTTGGGCTGCCAAATACACCGCCTTACGCTGTGCAAGGATCCCGTCGGCCAGGCCCTCATGACGTTGAACTGGCGTCACATATTTAATGCTGCTGTGTAAATGATCATGCTTGTACCAGCGGACAAAACCACTTACCCATAAGCGCGCACCGATAAGATCCTCAAACGAGTTTTCAGGATATTAGGGGCTGTATTTTAACGTCCTAAATAAACGCTCTGAATAAGCATTGACATTGCTGACTGAAGGCCGACTAAATGAAGGCATTACGCCCAGCTGCTGTAAGGTAGCCAACATTGTCGCTCCCTTCATCGGGCTGCCATTATCCGAATGCAATGTCACTTGACCACGCTTAATGCCTTCGCGTTGACAGATATCTTTCATCATTTCGCCGGCATAATCACTTCTTTCACAATCGTGAATTTTCCAGCCAACAATCTTGTGGCTGTAAATATCCATCATCAAATACAGGTAATAAAATAGCCCTTAACGGCTGTCGGAAGATAAGTAATATCCCAGCTATAAACCTGGTTAGGTCCCGTTGCAATAAGGGCTTTAGGTTTGCTGACCTTCTTGGCGGGCTTGCTGTTAAGCCGATGAGCCAATTGCTTTTCTGGCCTCAAAATCCGGTACATAGTGGATTCAGAAGCCATGTATACACCAGTATCAGCGAGCTTTGGTACGATTTTATTAGGAGGTAGGTCGGCATATTCAGGCTTATTACAAACAGCAAGAATACGTTGACGCTCCAGTTTTGTTAACGTGATTTTTGGCTTATGCTCAGGCTCTAATAGTCCGTCTTCTTTGGCTTCCAAGTGACTCCATCGCTGCAACGTTTTTACACTGATATCAAACACCTCACAGGCTTTTTCCTGTCTAACTCCTGCGTTCTGAGCTTCACTGACGAGATGAATAATATGATCACGTTCCGGTTTCATTGTGAGTCGTCCTCGTCGTATTTCCACATCTGGTTGGATTTTTTTTGGAGCATAAATAGTGCTGCGGTTTCTGCTAAAGCTTTTTCCTTACGGTTTAACTCTTTCTTTATCGCCTTATTTTATTTCTTTAAATCCTTGTCTTGAATTTGTTTTTTACGCTAGCTGCGGTGGCTTTACCGCTGTAAAAATCGCTCTTCCATTGTTTAATATGATGAGGGAGAATGCCTTTTTATCTACACAATTCACTGGTTGAAGTATCATCAAGAGCGGCACAACTAACGATCATATCGAGTCGTTCTTGCAGGCTCCAGTCCTGTGGCCTCTTTTCTTTTGACATGGTATTCAGCTCTTTAAATTCGACGGATTCTAGCTGGTTATTTTGGGCTTGTCTGATCCATTTTTTCAAGGATGAATAGCCAACGCCAAGTGAATCAGCAATATCTTTAACACTGACACCTTCGGAACGGCTAAGCGTCTTTTGCACAGCCTGAATTTTAAACGGTTCTGAGAACTTTTTGCTCATTTTTCGTTTCCTCTAATGGATATTAGAGGCGACAACTACTCTGACACAGGGGGGGGGTGTTAGTTCTATTAGGGCTGTTTGCTCTTATTCAAACAATTTATAACAATGAAAGCCACAGCCTATAGATGAAAATTGAACCATTTACGCTTTAATGCTTATTATCCCTTTCATTTAACACGGCGGTCTTCATCACCTTGTTAACAAACAAAATCGTGCAAAAAAATATGATCAATACGATCGTGATAGCAATCGTCGTCACCCTCAGAGATTGCTGCCTGAATATCTTATGTTGCTTCTCTCTATGGTCATGAATCAAGCTTACCGTATGAGTGAGTAATTCAGTAAGCCCCCCGTCCACCCCGCTGACCGTAGCATCTGCAGTCTGTGCATTAAAATCCGTAGACCTAAACCCTTGATAGGCTTGGCGATAACGTTGAGATAAGAGCTTATGTTTGTCTTCCAGATTGATGATATTACCTAGAATAATGGTATCCAACTTACTGCTTCCTAAGCCTTTGAGCAAGTCAGCGACAATACGTTCTTGCTCCATGAAATATTTCCAATAGCGTGTTTCATCGGTTGGGTTATGCCCTCGTAATAGCAGGTTTTTCCATTCCTGAACCTGAGATTTGAAGTGGAAATTGGTTCTCAGAATTTTCTCGGCAAGATGCACAGAATCATTAAAATTGCTTTCATATTGGCGGGATGAATAGGATTGCCAGCCAAATGCCACTAACACAGCAGCAAGTAAAAGGCTGATACCAAGAAATACAACACGGTTATATATGTTCACAAAGCTTATCGTTTTCATGGCCTTGATTGCACTGTCAGACATTAATCAGTGTAGCAAACTAAAAGGTTCGAATGTAATGACGCATTCTGCTCTAAGCTGATAAAACGTTCTTATCAGATTATTAAGTCAACTTAGAGTTCTCAGGACTTAGCACCTGGAGGGGGGAGGGGCGTATCTTGTAATTAAAGGCAACAAGGCCTTATCTCAGGCACTACTTAGACTGCGAGTAAGTAAAATTGCTGCCATGCGGTCATCTCTCCCGTATCTTTCAGTTGGCCTTTCCTCAACATCTTCCATAATTTAACACCCGCTGTTGAAGCACTTAAACGTTCAGGCATCGATTTAGATCGAGGTTCCATGGCTAACTGGATGATCAAATGTGGAAAACTGATTCAGCCTCTGATCAACCGTATTCAATATACGCTTCTAGAACAGCCCGTGTTACATATGGATGAAACGCCGGTAAAGGTGCTAAGAGAAGAAGGGATATCCGCGCAGAGTAAAAGCTACATGTGGGTTTTGGCGTCTAAATTTCATCGACACCTGCTGTACTCTGCAAGTCGCAGTGGCAATGTACCTGTTAGCATTTTGGGGGATTATTCAGGCACCTTAGAGGGGGGGCAGAAGATTTGTATCGATAATGAATTAGCCCGCTTGGGCTGCTGGGAACCTGCTCGGCGTAAATTCGTTGAGGCTCATCGAAATCAGCAAAAGGGAAATCGGGCAAGGCCGATGTAGTGCTCAGTTTTATTTAACAATTATATGCGATAGAGAAATCGAATATAGATCAGTCTGTTGAGGAGCGCTATCGGCAACGACAGTCTCAATCAAAGCCAATATTGGATAAGCTGAAAAAATGGCTTGATCAGACGCTGGCGAATACTCCGCCGAAAAGTAGTTTAGGCAATGCGTTATCATATTTTCGTAATCAATGGCCACGTTTATGTCGTTATGTGGAGGGTGTAAAATTGATAAAAATGCTGCGGAAAACAGTATCCGACCCTTTGTTATTGGTCGTAAAAACTGGCTGTTTTCAACGAGTGTCGGTGGTGCTAAAACCAGTGCCAACTTGTACAGTTTAATAGAAACAGCAAAGGCCAATGATTTAAATCCGTACGCTGATTTAAAGCAGTTTTTTACGTTGTTACCGCAGGCAGAAACCTTAGAAGATATTGATAGGTTGCTACCTTGGTTAATTACTTCGCCTTAGTAAGGGCGAGCTTATAATCACTCTGACAGTGCAAATGGATTGCCCCCACTTTACTTGACGCAAGTAGAATAATTATCATTCATACACCGTCACAATATGGATTAGCTTAGCGCTTACCAAAGGTTCTACCAGATAAT
>JABSRQ010000180.1 GCA_013215055.1 Pseudomonadales bacterium
GGTGTATCCATTGCCATTACAATACGAGCTGTTCTGCCTTGCAATAATTTTTTGGGAATCGATTGACCTTTTTCATACTGGAATGCAAAACCGGGCAAAAACGTTCGATCAATGAGTCCTTTTAATTTTGCAGGTAAAGAACCCCACCAAATAGGCGTCACTATCACTAGGTGTTCACACCACTGAAGGGCTGCCTGAAATGTCTTAAGTGAGTCTTCCAGTGCAGATTCCTCTGAGTACCCCGCTGACAAATCTAAATCAAAGTCCATCTCTGATATCTCTAACAACTTAACTTCATGATACTTTTCAGCTGATTGGGCATACGCCTTTGCCAAGTTATTTACAAAGCTGTCTTGCTTCGGGTTTGCCGCTAAAACCAATACTCGCTTACTCATCTCACTCTCCTGGATTAACACGTTGAGATGCAGTTTACGGTCTCCCCCTTAGGGGAGAGTCAAGCATATTTGTTGGTTTTTAAAGGTTGTAGCTATGAAGGTAGCTAGGCATGAGTTATTGAAAGCTAGTTCAGGGGTTTATCTGCTGATAGCACTCATCAAGACTAATAATTTTATTCTTCAAATCTTCTATTTGATTAATTAACTGCTCTCTTACTTCAGCCAAAAACGATTTAATATTGGCCCAGTCAACCTTGCCATCATTATAAGTAATGACATCTTTAAGTTGAGCCAGGGTGACGCCTAATGCTTTTGCTTCTTTTATCAATACAAGAATTTCTATGTCAGTTTCTTGATAGACCCTGTATCGGCCTGCCCTTTCAGGCTGTTTGATCAATTCTATTTTTTCATAGAATCGAATTGCCTTAATAGATAGACCTGTTCTTTTTGATAATTCACCGATGTACATACATAACCGTTTTATAGCACTGAATAAAAAAACCATTGTTAATTAAATACATCTTACAGCTTATGCCATCCCGTGAGTAGATCGTGTCAAGCTGGGCCAACATGCACACTATTACTGCGTGTATTTCTGCCTCAGAAGGCGTTAACTCATTCACTTACATAGATTGCGACTACCGCATAGACGCTCATGCGACCTGTGTACGGTGGCTGTGGGGCGCGCCATGCTTATGTTATGCATTGCAAAAAGTTGTATTCGATAAGGAGAGGTCTGTGTACGGGGTGTAGCCGCTCTATCTGCGGGTGCAGGCGTTGCTAGTGCTAGTCATCCGATGCTACTGGTGCTTTTGGCGCTGTGTTGTAGTCGCCAGCTTCTGCCCATTCTAGCAACTCTAGGTAGTACTGGTGTGAAGAATGTCCGCCTGTTCTGTGGACGTGGCCTTCAGCACAGGCTACGGCTTTTTCTTTTCCGTGTCTGCGGGCTAGGCCTGCCACTATTAAGCGGGCGTCTTTTGCTGCTTGTATGCTTGCTTCGCGCATGTTCTAGCTTCCTGATTCGTTATTTTATCCATAGTACGCTAATACCGGGCATAAGTGCCGAGGTTAAGGGGAATTAGCCTCAATTCTGTTAAACCGTGATGGTTAGCATGTTGCTGTGGTTACGTTACGTTAACGGGATTCAGTGCAGTAACTTCAGCACATGATTCAATGACACTTTGTATAAACCGCATCATTGCGCTGAAAAACACGGTTATGCAGCTCCGGTGAGTATTACCCATGAGAAATATTGCGGGCCACTTAATATCATTCAATACACTATCAGACTTAACCTGTTAGACCTGTTATTTCTATTAAATAGTCGATAGGCGAACGGGCTTAGGTATTTACGCAGAAAACCATAAATGAACATCATTTAATCCGTTCAACTAGGTCAGTAGCGCAACTGGTGGGCCTTGTACCTCTATCAGTTGATAGACTGGAGGGATTAGCTCTTCTGATTCATTAATATGATCTAGGATCTTTTTTATGATGATGGGACTTTTAATGCTGGCAATGATTTTGACCTTAGCCGTCAGGACCCCATTCGGGATCCCGACGGGGAGGTTTTAAGCGTGAGCGTCAACCACCTCTTGCACTAAAGCCTTGATCGTATTGCGAGCATAGTCCAGCACCTGCATCTCTTTAGCATCCGGTTCGAAGCTGATGGTCTCACCGGGGCCGGCAAAGAGGATGATGTTGGGGAACATCGGGTGCTCATCTTCGGTGACGGGGATAGCACAGTGATTGCCTGCCGCATCAAACCATAATTGCAGATACGCCTGCCAGCTGAGGTTTTCATCACCGATTAAATAAGCTTTACCGGCGGCACCCTTGTCGAAAATATTGCATATCGCTTCGGCAATGGCCCGTGAGCTAATATGGTTGGTGCCGCCTATGGGGGCGAATACCGGTAAATCCGGGATATTTCCCTTGGCATAATCAACCAGGGCTGTCAGATGCGGTAC
This sequence comes from Pseudomonadales bacterium, assembly GCA_013215055.1. Taxonomy (GTDB): domain Bacteria; phylum Pseudomonadota; class Gammaproteobacteria; order Pseudomonadales; family DT-91; genus CAKMZU01. The sequence goes on from JABSRQ010000180.1 coordinate 2,366, forward strand.
CGGCAGACCGGGAATATGACCCAATACAAAAGGTGCATTCAAGCTGGAGACTTTGAAGGCATCATCACTCAGTGCCAGCACATCCTCACAGGTATTATGACGCGAGGTCACATAGGGGCAAATGCCAATTTTATTGGGCGCTACCTGCGGGTAAAAAGTCCCTATATAAACCGCATTTTTAATGCCCGCTGATTTTGCCGCTGCAAAGAATCTAGGCACGGCAATATCATTCGCCTGTTGATAAAACGCCTCTGGAGTTACGGAACCGTCATGGGGCAGGTTACGTATATCCGCCGCTGCGGCAAACACCAGGTAGTCAAAACCTTCTAGTCGGCCATCGTCGATATCATCATGGATGTAGTCACACTGGAGAAAATCAAATGCCGCCAGCACTGGCGCTAGCGGGACTTTCCTGGCCATGATGGTGACATCATGGCCTTTGCTTTTGAGCAATAAGGCCGCATCACCACCAATGAGCCCCGAACCTCCAACAACTAATACTTTCATCGCACTACCTCTAGTTTATGTCACTGTTATTGTGTTGTTATTTGTGTTGTTATTTGTGTTGTTATTTGTGTTTTTCTGCGCTTTCGTCCATCGCTTTTATCGAACTGTCCTCAACGCCGCAGTATATCGACCGTAGCAAAGACCTGTTGAAGCGGTCTGAGGTCCATAAATACCGGGTCATTTAATGAAGAGTGGGCTAGCTGCACATAAACCTATTCCCATTAAGCCATGATCTTAACGTCTGCCTTTTTTACGGAGGTTTCCAGGGGTAAAATAGCTCAAGCCCTTTGGCGTTGCCATCAAGTTAGGCTGAGACTCTTCATTAACCAAACGGTTAGCGACATAGGCGCCAGAACGCAGATCATGGAACATTTGTGCTCTGGCGATATAACCGCGCAAAGCATAGTCATACAGGGTATTTAATATACCTACTTTCCATAACTCTCCCCTGCCATCATAGCTTTCATTCAATACAAACTGCCAACTGTCCTCATCAATATAGAAACGGCGCTGCGCGGAAATATGTCTAGCGCCGTCTTTTAGATTGGCCTCAACCACCCACACACGATGCAACTCATTGCGTGTATAAGCAGGGTTTGCATGACCAGGCATAAGCAGGGTTTGCATGACCAGGCATAAGCAGGGTCTGATAATCAACAGAGGGGGAATCAAATTGATAGTTATGGTAAGGAATATACACTTCTTTCTTGCCTAGCAAGGTCCAGTTATATCTATCCATGGCGCCATTGAAGCCTAAAGCATCATCAACACTCACCAAGCCTCCTGGCCCATCTGGCGTATCATAGCCAACCGTTGGCGCTCTGCGCACACGACGCGAGCCAGGAATATACAGCCAAACCTGACGCTCATTTTTAACCTGATCCAAAGCTTCCTGAATGATTGTTTGTAAGCCGTTTGAGCGCATTGGCTCAAGTACATTGACATGAACCAGGCCCGCATTCTTGCCAATTTGAGCCTCAGTATCACCGATCTTGTTTTGTGGATAGGCGTAAGGAAATTCAACAATCAGCCTCTGCTTACGCAGTTGCCTATCGCCATTAAGATAAACAGCAACATCATCCAGCACACCCACGAGGGTTGGATGAGGATGAATGACACGCGCATTCCACATAACTTCAGCACCATTTTTGGGTAAGGGGAAAGGTGCACCACCGGTGAAATACTGCAAACCATCGATACCATTAACCAGAACGGTGTTTACCGCATTCCAGGCTGTACGGCTCTCGGTGAGTTGCGCAAAACGCCCATCCCTATGAGAGGGGTAAACAGGAATATTGTAGGTTTGTGGATACTTCTTTAACAAGGCGATTTGCCCAGTAGACAATTTATCTTGATGCTGAGGTAAATTTTGTGCGGTGATGGTAAATAAGACTTTATCTTCCGCATAGGGGTCTGGATAAGCATCACCACTGCCCATATAAGACAAACCCTGGGGTACTGTCGATAGACGTCCAGTCCAGGCAGGTATCGTTCCTGCCATATTACCGTTCTTGTCGGCGCCCATGGGGGTTAATTCCCTACCCAGCTTTTTTGCTTCCTGCTGCGAAACAGCTGCGCTGGTAAACGTAGGCAATACAATAGACACGTTCAGTAGCACGCCAACCACGACAGATTTAATTTTCATGAAACATAAATCCCTTTTCAATGTAATGGGCTCATTTCCGCATTCATTAATGACAACATGTCATAGAAATAACGTTGCTACAGAAAGGTGTTTAAGCTTTAAACTCATGCGGCCTTTACACCATCAATGATGCCTTCTTAGGCCTTAGCCAAGGAGAAAGTTAAGTGTTGCTTTTAACACACAGGCTTTAAATAACTCATCGACTAACAGATTAGGGTCTTTTATAAGCGCAGCATTCAAATTACCCTGAATAATATTTCTTGTAACAAAACTCAGCATGGTTAAATCGTCGCCACTCAATTTGGCGCTATGTATCTCAAGGAAATGCATAAACCACTCTTCCCAGGATGGGTTATTCATTGATTGCGTAATTTTATCAACTTTTTCATGAGGGTCAAAGTTACTGCTATATTTGGAAAAAAAATCAGGATTTAACTGATGCAAAGTAAATAGGCTCTCAGCTTCCAGCTCAATGATGAGTTTTAATGTCTCATCTAATGACTGGTAGGACAGTTCATTAATTTCATTAAACCGCTGCCGAGTTTTTTCACCACATAGAATGACATGTCTTTTAAAGACATCCGTCAATATCGCGTCTTTGTTTTCATAGTACTGATAGATAGAGGCGATATTCACGCCCGCAACATCGGCAATTTTTTGAGTGCTAAGGCAGTCGACACCTTGCTCTTGCAATATTTTAATGCAGGCGTCCTGAATGACTTTTACCAAGAATTGAGAGCGGCGCTGTTTAGGTATCTTTCTTGGCTTTGGAGGTTCGGAACCGACCATAATACAACCCTTTATATTTAGTTAAGCTAATAGAACAATTTGCATTTTAATACTGTCGGTACCGTCGCTGAACATGTTTTTGCCGCATCAAAATACTTTTCTCTCTATCACTTTTACTGCAATGGACAATATCAGCAGGCAGGTAGTCACTTATTTCAACAAAACTCACCTTCTTGACTTTTAATGTTGGCCACATGTCTTTTGCAGGTGGCGTCTCATAAGAGTATCTAAGCGTTAGATAGCCTTTAGCTAGCCCTGTAGTGTCCAGCCAATTGCTCACTCCTGGGTCGCGATGGCATACCACCCAGCGATACACCCCATCCGCAGTCATACTCATTAAAGCTGGGTTGAGACTGGATTGGTGATTCTCAAAATCTAGCGATTCCCCCCATAAGTTGGACAAGTGAAATCCTAAAAAACAAGGTTCCACGGGAACAACAGACTCTATTATAAGCGCCTCGTTATTATCTAATTCATAGATCCCTCCTGAATAGATATTCGTACTTTGCCCGCCGCCCGTTGCGATTCCCATTGCGTTGGGCTCATTCATAGCATTGATGGGCATAAATGGCTGTTCACTCTCCCCAGACAAGCCGATTTCGGTCTTACCGTAGGTTTCAAGCAATTGCGTGTAGAAGCTATTCCAAAATCGCATTTGATTGTTGGTGAGAGTGCCAACATCATTCATCATCTGGATTGCCGAGCGCTCGTCGAAACACGGTTTGGTGGTTTTTTCACTGTCTTGGCGCATAATTTCCAGATCGATGAGCTGTTCGTTCTCCCAGTCATGAAATAGCTCACGACAGACAAGATACCTGCCAATATGCTCTTTGTCCTCACTCAAGCGCTTACTGAGTATAAAGTTACCTGAAAAACCATCGGGCTTCTCAGGAGAAATTAAAATTTCAAACGTCCCGTCTTCTTCTACGACGATTTGATGAGAAGATAATGTATCGGTGTTAATACGCGTGCCTGGTATTAGCTCCATTAAACTGCCTGAATCCCCAGCAAAACCACTTGCTAACTCAAAAATGAGATATTGAGGCGCCCGTGGTCCAGAGATAGCAGGCTCCCCGCGCCAATGCTGGCTATTCAGGGCTTTGCCACGGATTGTGTAAGTGTAATTCCCATCAATTTCGGTATACAAATAAACCGCGTCGGCATTATCTATCGTTGACTTATTGTAAGGCTGAATCGCACGCATGAACTTTGGATATAACGGGTCATTCATGGCTCGTTCGATATTCCCAAGGAGAAATCCTAGTAAATATCGATAGCCTTCTGATAAATTTCTTTCATCCGCAGGTACTGGATCCAGTTCTTGTTGGTCTATGGCATCTCTGGCAGCCTGTAGCTGTATGATCATTTCGTCAAAGGCAACTTTTAACGACTTCTTTGTATTATCTATATCGGTATTCATATATTTATTCCTTCAATATGTCTAATGGCTAACATCACTCAGTCGAGGCCAATCATACTTTTTATAAAATGACAGTAATCGTGATTCGATCTCATTGGGAGAGATTTCATAGTCATCAATATTGTAAACAAAGTGGGTCTTATGATTTTTTTCTCGTGACTCAACTTCAAGCAAGTGCTTATAGTGGGCATCACACATTGTCATTCTTAAGGCCTTATATAATGCCTGAATCGTAGAGCTAGGCTCGTTAACCAAATGACGGTAATCAACGGTGAAGTTTGGAGTATCTGGCTTATCTAACAATGCCTTTTGTGGAAATGAAAAGGTGTCAAAAGATATTTCTGTTAACGCTTGTAAAGCAGGCCCATACTGATGTTTCTTCCACTTATTCATTTGCCAGACGGTTTCTACCAATTTCAATGTGCTTGGAATGCACTGTATTGGGTCCCGAACATTGACAACAATGCGGGCATCTGGAAATGTCTCCAATAGGGCTGAAACCCATCCACTCATCACCGGGTTTTTGCTCAAGTGGGTTTTATTTCCGCCATTAAAAACCAACTGACGCTTTATACATGCCTTGTAAAAATTCATCCACTTTTTACGTCTCTTTGGGCTTAGCTCGTCTATATGAAATATATCTATTTCATGCATCATCGGGATGTTAAGTTGCCATTTCTGTGTAACAAAAGCGCCACTCATGACAAACTGGTCTTCTTCAGGATTCCAGAGACTCATGTCATGCATATGACGATATGGATCGAATATTTTTTTATCCCAAACTTTTAGCCGGCCTAATATAAAACCGCCAAGTAGCCGTTGATCTAATACTCCCAGCCATCTAATGATGACTTTCTGTGTCAAAGAGGGGAAAAATAACTCCCAATAGAGAAAATAACTGAAGCGTTCTTCGTCTGATGCCATCAGTCTATGGGTTAACGTTGTCCCACTCCGCGCATGCCCAACAATAAAAACAGGTTTCTTAATACGAACTGCCCATAAAGAAGGGAATAAGAGATAATCGAGATAGAAAAAAATCGTATTGATGATAGCCACTAATGGAACGACTATCAGCAATTCTAACAACGTTGGGATACGACCAGGCCAATCTTTAGATTTCCACGTATAGGCCAAAACTTTCCTGTAATAAAGTAAATCGAAATACATCATATGTCACACCTCTCATTTGCTTCAGTATATAGTGACAATCGATGACTTGGATACTTACGTTCTACCCTAGTAGAACAGGTGTTTTATAGTGCTTACTTACATTTTATGGGTTTATATTTAATATGAATTAACGATCTTACAACGCATTAAAAGTCTTTCTTTCCATTAACAACATATCCCAAAAAGATGAGGTTTATAAAAATATAAATAGCTAGGGTGGGCATCCTCATTGGAGGATAACTATATTACTATGCATCGGGAATGTGACCGGCTGATTTTGACACATCACCGGCCTCCATACTAACGATAATATACAGGTTTAATTAGCCATATAGGAAAGCCTCTTTTGTATCAAAATTGGCTATTGATTCACTTTGGAAATGAAAAAATTCATTAACCGCTCTGCGGCTTAAGCGGCCATTAATCATTAAACTGATAGGGCTGAATGTGACTTATCACCAGCCACTGATAAGCCTATTTTGTTCGTTAACGTCCCTCAAATAGCGCCGATCGCCCTGCTTCACTTTATTTCATGCAGTGAATACATCTACGCTGCAAACTAGACCTCCTGTGTGTTGTATGAATGCCGACACCTGATTGCAAGTCAAATGGAAACAGTGAGTTTGTTTTCACCATATTAATCTATATATGACTTTCAATTAAACTTATCTTCATTGAATCAGTCCTTGTTTTATTACCTTCAAAGATGGGCGCGGACTGAGTAATCCAGACTTAATCGGTCTACGAGGAGCACACAATGAGTATTTATAAAGTAGGCAATAAGCGCATTGATGGTTTGATTCCAGGTGCCAGTGGCGAACGTGTGTTTCCCACGCATGAATTAGGGTTTGAGGCGCAAGGCGAGTTGAGCGGTACAGACCCTTTTATCATGCTTGATCATATTGGTCCGTCGAAGATGGCGGCAGACTGGCGATTGGGCGGTGATGAAGGCATTCATCCGCATCGAGGCTTTGAAACCATTACCTTTATGTTTAAAGGCAATTTACATCATTTGGATACGGTATTTACCCAGCGTCCTTTATTGACGAATGGCTCGGTACAGCAAATGAATGCGGGTAAAGGCATTCGCCACGGTGGCGATTTTTGGGCTGATGAAGCCGGTGACGAATTTCATGAAATTCAATTATGGGTCAACAATCCTGCCAATAAGAAGATGAGTGAACCCTACGTGCGTAATTATTCTGCCGCGCAGATTACCAGCGTTGAGAAAGACAATGTGCAGCTGCGCTTAATCGCGGGGTGTTATCAAGAGCAAACAGGGCCGGTGCAGACATTTGCCGACATCCGTGTTTTACATGGCACACTCACTCAGCAGCTCGACAAAGATAAGCCCTGTTCTATCACTCTCGATCAACAGCATACCAGTCAATTATTATTTGTCATGACGGGCAGACTGCAAGTGAATGCAGAGACGGTGAGTGCGGGTGAAACATTAGTCTTAAAAAGCTTAAGTGACATAGCGATTAGTGGTGTAGATAACAGTCAGTTTTTGTTGATCAGTGGTACGCCGTTAAACGATGCCATCGTCTTTGAAGGGCCATTTGTGATGAATACTCAAGAGCAAATACAGCAAGCCTTTACTGATGCCGAATCAGGTATTTTTTAAGGTTTAATGGACAAAGAACCAACAAGAATTAGGAGAAAGGCATGAACCTTGATCACTCTAATAAACGTATTTTAGCGCGCGGCTGTGACCCTGTTGCATCACGAATGGCGGCACAGGCATTACCGCCATTGATGGGAAACCCTGAATATGTGCCTACCAGTGATGATGCCGATTTTATTGAAAAATTAACCCACGAAAAATGGTCGGTGGTGTTTTTTGCCCCCGGCGCTTGTCGA
>JABSRQ010000181.1 GCA_013215055.1 Pseudomonadales bacterium
CCCAGGGTCAATATTGCTAATTTCAATGATGGTATACATTATTTGCGTGATGCCGACACCGACAGAGATTTGGCCAGAGCGGAGTTTCTGGCTAGCCCTGTTTATAAGCAATTATTAACCAGTCAGTCTGAGTCTACCACGGCCTTGCAGGTTAACCTTGTTAGCGCCGATGCGTTACGAGAATTGCGCTATCGTCGTGATGAATTACGCGCCTCAGCTAATTTAAATAAGCAGCAGAAGCAATTATTACAGCAGTTGCAGCGTGATTATGATGCCGACAGTCTGCAGCGTAATCGGTTAGAGGCTCAGTTGGTGCGCGATGTAAGGCTGGTGTTGAATCAGTACCGAGGCAGAGCAGATATATTTCTTGGCGGTATGCCGATGATTGTTAGCGACATGCTGGATTATGTGCGCAGTGATATGCTGGTTTTTGGTAGCGCCATTGTGATCTTTATTGTAATCACGCTGGCGTTAATCTTCAGAAAGAAGCGCTGGGTCTTTCTGCCTTTATTAACCTGTTTTTTAACTTGTGCTGCCATGTTAGGCGGCATCGCCTGGGCGGGGTTGAAGATGACGGTGATTTCGGCCAATTTTGTCGCGCTGTTATTGATTATCACGCTGTCGATTACCATTCATCTGGTGGTGCGCTTTATCGAATATGAGAAAAGCAGGCCGCATCTGAGTCAGTTTGATCTGGTCGTGCATACCATGAGGGCGATGGTGAAACCTTGCTTCTATACCACCTTAACCACGATGGTCGCTTTTCTGTCGCTGGTGGTCAGCGGTATCAAGCCTGTTATCGATTTTGGCTGGATGATGACGATTGCGGTTGCTCTGGCGCTGACCATAGGATTCTTTGTGTTGCCGGCCGGCCTGCTGTTAATGCCTGCACATAGAACTGAGTCAAAGGCCGAGGCCACATTGAGCCTAACCCATGCGATAGCAAAATTTACTCAAAGGCAGGGTAATAACGTGTTATGGGGGGCAGGGCTATTATTGCTTGTCAGTATTGCCGGCATCATGCAGTTAAAGGTAGAGAACCGCTTTATCGATTATTTCCATGAAGATACGGAGATTTATCAGGGCATGTTAACCATCGATACCGAACTGGGCGGCACGCTGCCTATGGATATCATCATCGATCATCGCAATAAAACCGTGAGTGTGATTGTTGCCGATGAGGCTGCAACCTCTGTTGAACAGAAGGGCGCCGACACCGACTCAGAAGATGATGCGTTTCTGGAAGATGATTTTTTTGCCGAAGATGAAACCGATGATTTTACTGTAGAGGGGGGCTCTACCTATGCCCAGAGCTACTGGTTTACCCGTGAAGGCATGCAGGAGATTAAACAGATTCATGAATACCTGGAGGATAAGACGGCGGTAGGCAAGATTTTGTCGCTGGCAACCTTATATGATGTTATTCAGGATATTGCCGGCGGCAATATCGATGATATTCAGCTGGCGCTATTTAAAGAGAACCTCTCAGATCAGATCAGCAATGTGCTGGTGCAGCCCTATCTATCAGAGGATGGTATGCAGACCCGTATCTCACTACGGGTAAAGGAGACTGACCGTACTCTGAATCGCGCGCAATTAATCTCCGATGTAAGGCAGTATTTACAGCAGGATATGGGCTATAGCAGCGAGGATTATGACGTTACCGGCATGTTGGTACTGTATAACAACATGCTGCAGAGCCTGTTTAGCTCGCAGATCATGACGCTGGCGGCGGTTTTTATCGCCATCATGCTGATGTTTGCCATGTTGTTCCGCTCATTTACCTTATCGCTAATCGCCATTGCCCCCAATATCCTGGCGGCGTTGTTAATATTGGGCGGCATGGGCTGGGCAGGTATTCCGCTGGATATCATGACCATTACCATAGCGGCCATCACGGTAGGTATAGGCGTGGATGATACGATTCATTATATTCACCGTTTCCAGCGCGAATTTGCCATAGATGGCGATTATGTGCAGGCGATGTACCGCTGCCATGGCAGTATTGGGCGTGCCATGTTTTACACGTCAATTACCATAATTGTTGGCTTTTCAATACTTTCCTTGTCGAACTTCACCCCAAGTATTTACTTTGGTGTGTTAACTTCGCTAGCAATGTTTGCAGCATTGGTGGGTGCTCTGATACTATTGCCTCAACTGCTGATTACTTTTAAACCACTAAATAATAACAAGGCTCAAGAATCAGCCCAGTAAATGCGGCCTCTAGAGCAAATGATGTAAGTAGGTTCAAGTGGAATGTAGATCAGGATGTGGCGCCTGTTGTATCGCGCCCTCCATCAATCAGCCCTTTTATGGAATGCCAGGTGGTAAAAAAGCCGGTGAACGATGCGTTCATCTCGATAATAATAAATTGTGTCGGCTTTTTGGGGATATAAAACGGCCAAGCTGTTGTCATAGCTTTGCAGCTGAAGAATCTGTTTGTAAGAGCAGCTTCGATGAAGCGATGCAAACCTTAGCGTTCTTGGAAGAATATACTCGCTAATACATGGCTGACTACGGCGTTATCGTCGCAGTGCTTTAAACATGTATTTCTGTTGTTGTTTTGTATCGGTTTCCGAATATGTGTATCAAATACCGGGCTGGTTATTTTTTGATCATATAAATACTGTATGCTGGGAACCAAATCGAATGGATGCAGTCTGATCAGTAGCGTATCCATAGTGGTATGGCTAGAAAGTTTGTGTAAGCCAGAAAAACAAGATTAATAAAAGGTGACTTATGCCGTTGTTCAAATTGAAAAAAACCGTGATGTTAAGTTCTGCTATATCTGCCGCGATGGCCTTGACTGCCTGTGGCGGCGGCGGTGGTGGGGCAGGTGAAGCATCTAAACCCTGTGATTCCACCTTTAGCGGTGAATCTGTTGTTGTTATCGATGATTACAGTGTTGCAGGCGGTGTTGGCACATTGAAAGGGCATGTGGCGGACGCTTCTACATTAGCGTCTGTGACGTTGAATGTGCGTGGCCAGAGCACACTTGAAGCAACAATTGATACCGATGGCACTTGTCAGACGTTTACGGTGGGTAATATCCCTCTAGCCGAAACGGTTGCTGCTCATAGGTTTGCCAATAAAAATGACGCTGAAGCGGATTATACGTTGACGGTTGTTAACAATGACAATAAATCAACAGTGAAAACCTTTTTAGCCGCTGGCTCTGAACTTGAAACAGCCACTGCCATGCAATTAAATGATAGTGCTTTTCAAGGTACTAATGGTGTTGTGAGCTGGTTAGAAGGTGTTTTATCTGCTTATGATATTCAAGATGAATTGGCAAAGACTTTAACTTCAGATGAGGTGCCCGTAGCTAAGAGGCCTTTTGTTTATGCCGCAGCTGCTGATTTTTTGGTTCCCAGCCATATCAGTGATACTGAAATAGATTACTCTCTTTTGCGTGGTAGTGCTGAGACCAACACTCAAATAAAAGCTTTGATTCAGCCGATTCTTGATACAGTCGGTCGTGGTGGAGATGATTTTTATATTTATGTGACAAACGTAAGATTTGGTGGTGAAGAGCTGGACTCTTTATTGCCCATTGATAATGGTGCCAGAATTACAATGGGGGTCAATGGGCCAGAGAACGCGGGCGACACAGGTTTTGATATTGATACCTCGGTAGTTTTTAATGGCGGTCTGGATTATGCTGAAACCATTATCTCCGCACGTATCGTTTCGGTAGGCAGTCCCAATACGATTAGCGGTACGGTTGATATTGATTTTGTGATTCCAGATTTAACGATGAAAGCTGTATTTAATACTAGCGATAAAGATGCAGTTAAAGATGCGACTTCCTTATTAAGCTTTTTAGCGAATCAAACAGAAGTGACTGGGAAGGGCTTGTTTCAGTTAATTGGTACGGGTGAAATCGCGGATATTTTTTCAGCCGTTAATGTGACCGCTTGTAACAGTTTGTGTGCATCATCCGTTCCCGCTGATTGGGTCAATGAATTAGATATTAACATCAGTACCTTTGTTAATGTGCAAAAAGAATTTCGTGATGCACTAGACCCCATTGATGACCCTGACACTCCAGAGGTAGATGAATCAGTTGATTCAATCGCCAATAAGTTAAGAGACGCTTTGGCGAGTGTGAATGAAAAGTTAGTAACAGCGATTAAAAATGTAGAACTCAGTAAGTCTGGTACTAAAGCGATGACGGTAACCTCAGCTAAGGGTGATGTAAAAAGTGTGCTTGGTGCAAGCACTGTGACGGGTGGTTTTATCTCTGCAGGTGGTTCAGCCTTATATGATGTGTCAACAGGCGCTATAGTGAATCATGCGATAGGTTCCATTTATGAAGCCGGTGTTTCTTCTGTGATCACCAATGGTGATTTAGCGGGCACAGGCGGTGTAGTGATTGCTGTATCGGAAGCCTCTATCAATCAAATGTTGTTAGCCAGTTTTGAATCTGATTTGTTATTACCTAAAGAATTTCAATTTAAAGCCAAAGAGTTGATTACTATCGCGGGTATTAATCCAGAAGATGATATTTTTGTGACCACGCAGTTAGGTGCAGCACCCTATGTTGATGTAGGTTCAAATACCAATAAGGTCAAAGCTGTCATGGAAGGGCTTTCATTAAATATCTATTTAAAGCCGATTGATCCAGCAGGGTCTTTGGTCAGGGCAGATGATGGTGATGATAAGGACAGTGGAAAAATACTTATTCTTACTGTAGAACTATCTCCAGTGGGTGAAATGGAATATGAAGTTAAAGATGGCTTGCCCAATGTGATTACTCCAGTGGCAACAGATTTGCATATTCATACGCTTACAACAGAAAATAGTGCTGTAGATAATGCCTTAACTCTAGCGCAGAAAGATAAAGCCTGGTTACAGGATCAAATCTCTGGCTCGGTCTTGAATATTATTCAAGAAGAAGTGGCTAAGCTGGGCAATGCTATTGCTAATGCAAACAAACATTCTACGGTTGATTTGAAACCGTCCACGGGTGAGTTACCTAGCATGTTGGCTAGTGCATTACCCAGTACTCTGAATGTGGTTTTGCGTACAATAGACGGTATTAGCAGTGATGTAGATGGAAAAATGTTACTGCTTAATGGTGATTTACAAGTAGTGGACGGTGCTGAAAATACCACGGGTGCACTGTATAGTTTTACGCTGTGTGACTCATCAAAGGCTAATTGTGTTAAATAACGCTTTCAGTTGATTTGTCAGCTGTATGTTTGACAAGCCTTGATTAACCGCTGTCCCTATGGGATAGCGGTATTATGATAACAATAAATGTTAATCTCGGAAATTTTTGTATGTATAGTTTAAAGTTTCTTTTGGGTAAAAAACCTTTTCAGGTGACAAAGTCACCTGTGGTGGGGTTGTTCACATTGCTTTTATTGGCCGCGTGTCAGCAGTACTCTGACGATCCTAGTGCTGGTGGGTTGCAGCATATCAGCCCTGTTTATCCTGAACCGGATGAAATACATGAACATAGCCGGAAAACATTTCAGGTGCGGGTTCATGACGGTGTTACGGACGATATGGTTCTTGTCATTAATGGCAAAGACTTTGTTGTTGCAGGGCATGAAGATATAAACGTCAGTGGTAACCAAATTTACGGCACGATGCAAAGTATTCGTGGTGCTTTAGTATTAGGTGATAACAGCTTTGGTGTTCGCTCTGAAGAAGCTGACTTTTTTGAAAGCTATGCTTTCTTTTATGATGATCATAATCCCCGCCTTTATATTACTTCCATTTTTAATAAGCCCGGTACTGTATGTTATCTAGATGCGGATGAAGTTGAAGTTGAAGTTGAAGCGACTGCTATTGCGGCTGCAAAAGAAAATACCTATTTCTGTGATAAGCATAGAAGCATTGCGCCAATTGATGGCTCGGCAGCCATTGTAGAAGGTGAGTTTGTTGATCCTTCACCTATAGCAAGTTTTACTATTGATGGTTTAGCTGAAGATATTATTTATTTTCATGAAGATGAAAATGGCAATGTTGAGCGTCAAGGCTCGGCTGAGGGTGCCAATCGTTTTCAACTAACACTTCTGAGTTATGGGAATAAGCGAAAAGTGGCTTATTCATTAAAGGATGAGCTTAATCAACAAACCGATCAAACATTGGTTCTCCCCGGGAACGCGAGTGGCTCGGTGGCTTCTGTGCAACTGAATGTAGATTTTACTGATAATGCACGACCTTTAATTAATGAGTTAATTAAAGGTATCTTCCTCGTTGCTGAGAATAATAAGGCCATTAATGTTCCTAATCCTGTCACTGTGCCAACATTTGATAGTAATGAGGATGTATTAGGTCACCCTGTAGAGTCGGCAATTGCCAACACGGATGCCTCTGCTCCCATTGATGCAAACTGGCTGCCAGATTATAAACAAATACTACCTGAAGGTGATTTGGGTTTTAAAGGTACATTTGCTTGTCCAGAATTCTGGGACTTCAAGGTTGTTCCAACAAACGGGCAAAGCCCGATAGGTTGTGGTTTTCAAATTTCAAGCAAGCCTCAGTTAATATCTCCAACGGTCGACTTTGGTTTTTGGAAGCATGATGCCGATAATGCGATGCAGGCTTATTTTGATGTTAATTTAAAGAAGGTGGCTTTTGATATTGAGATGTACACCTATACAGATACTGGGTTTAAATTGGTTAATACGGGTACGGTAGCTTCTCCTAATTGGGTGAATATCCCTGTACTTTTATACGCCGGTGGCTATAAAGCTCGTGTGACATTGGAAAATGTTACGCTACGTTCAGTTGTGACGCTTAGTAAGAGCTCTGGTCAGTTTGTGAATTTAGGTGCACCTAGTGATTTCACCTTACGTTATACCAATGTTATTGAACAGAAGTTGGCCGATTGGCTGACAGACTCTACTGTTGTGCCCAAATTAAGGAAGGTAAGTTGTGATATTTGTAAAAGTGGCGAAGATGAAATTATAGATTTTATTGTTAAGTGGGGCTTTCTCTCGCGTAATGATGATGCACAAAGCATGCTTAAAGCTGGTGAAAAGGATATGAGTGTCTTTATTAAACCAATAATGGAGCAGGTCATGCAGTCTATTCCAACCATTAATGATCCAATAAAATTTGCCGACTTAGGCTTAAAAAAACGTTATTACGATGAAAGTGGAAAACCTTTACATGTGGATTCGGATTGTGGCCATCCTGTGGACGCTACTGGGTTGGCATATAATGCTGAGCGAGAACAATTAGAGAAGCTTATAGATGATGATACTGGAAATGATACTTGTACATTGGTGCTTCCTGGTACGACATCTGAGCAGTTTGCAGTTGAAGTTGCACCTGCACCAACCGGTTTACATTTACAGCAGACCTTACAGGTAAGCTCGATTAAAACCGTGAAAGATATTTTCGATGAGCATCTGCGTTATGCGGCTAAAATTAATTTAACGGGGGGCTTTGTTGCTAAAGGGCAAGACGCTAAAAATGCCGGCATAGGCGCTCATCATCAAGATGCGTCAGAAGACAAAGATGTTAAATCCATCTCTTATGATGGAAGTATAGATGCAACTTTGGCGTTAAGTTCATCAGCCATAAATGAATATATATTCTCTCAGCATCAATTGGGCTTTTTGGCCAGTGAAGGGCTAGATTTCACCATGACTACAGCCTTGTTAGATGTGTTAGGGGGGCAGGAGTTAGGCGTTAATGATTTTTATAGCTATTTGTTTAAACATTCTGATTTAGTTGATGATAGTGCTACAGATAAATCAAAGAGTGTAGCGAATATGGATGAGATAGATGTGAAGTTAATTACTCATCAGGCTCCCTATGTTAATTTGACGGGCGAAACGCCGGGGCGTCAGGGGATTTATGCTAATTTCTTTGGTTTTGAATTTCCTGACCTTGGTGGTAAGGATCTAGTTCCCGGTTCTGTTAAGATCATGGTTCCCGATCTGCAGGTGGTTGTATATAACAAAGGGCGTAATGGTTTAGCTACGCCTCAGAAGTTATTAGATTTCCGTATAAATCTTGAGTTAGATACTTATATCAGTGCTAGCGGAACAACCCATTTACCACAGTTAACACCTAAAGACATCTTCTCAAAGGTCAATGTGTTGAGTGTGGATCATTTCCCTTATCCAGATGTCAGTGATGTTACTCAGAAAGCCATATTGTCGTATGCGATGGTTAGGACTATTGACCATGCATTGGAGCGCCCCGTTGATGGAGGTATTGACCAGTTAAATGTTTTATTGATGGGGCTTATGAGTCAAATGTCAAGATTGGAGGATGTTGATCATGCGACTTGTACTGATTCTACTAATCTTAGCAGTTGTGGAGAGTTAGATTTAGACTTTTTCCCTACTGCATTAAGGTATAAAACTTTACTATCTAATATGAAGTATAGTGCTATTTTACATAAGCCTGTATTTAGGTGGCTTACAGTTGATAAAGATAGTGGTTGGTTAACAATGGGCATTGATTTACAAACCAGTCGTCTTAATGTATGCCCACAATTTAAATCAGGGTTAAATGGAGCCGTTTATAGTAGTGGAAAATTGGCTGCGCCAAATTTAGATGAGGGTGCTCCACTATCAATTTGTATACACTCGGCTGATGTGAATTATTAACTTTCTAAGTCTTAATGACTTAAGGTGAGTTACTGTTAAGCAATAGTATAGAAAATGGCATCACCCGTTCAACAAAACCCAGTATAAGCTGGGTTTTTTTATGGAGATTGGAATAACCATTCATCGCGAATATCAATATTCGGCTTGTCTGTGCTGTATCTTCTTTGCACTGTTTTTTATTTTTGAGCTTTACGTAATCCTCTGGCAAAGGCTTGTTTATAACCTCTATCTAATTTATCCAAAGCCTGTCGATGTTTGTAATTGGAGTTAAGTGAAGCTTCAGCAGCTAGCTGTTGACTAGCAGTGCAGCCAATGTGGGTGGTATATTGGAAGTGGGTGGCGTAATTCATATCAAATCCTTGAAAGTCGATGGCAGGCCCAAGAGTATGTACTGCACTTATTACGTTTTTATGTGGTTCAGATTTCAGTTTAGTAACAATTAGGAATAAGGCCACTAATCGTTGTAAATTTAACTGGCTTCATTGAGTATCTCTCTCTAGAGTCTTTGCTGCATTTTATGGCGTGAAAGCCAACAGATAAAAATATGGAGCTCTTATGGGCCGTGCACTTTCTTCTTTGATTGATGATATTGAGCTGGAAAAGATCGAGATCAATATCTTTCGAGGTAAAACGATAGATGTTGCTAAAAACCGCGTCTATGGCGGACAGGTGTTGGCTCAGGCTATTAATGCTGCGAGCCGCACGGTTGCCAGGCCGCTGGTATTACACTCCTTGCACGCCTATTTCTTGCGTGAGGGGGATGAAGATAGTCCGATTATCTATGAGGTGGACCGCATTCGTGATGGCCGCACCTTTACCACACGACGTGTCGTTGCTATTCAGCATGGGCGGGCGATTTTTAATGTTAGCCTGTCTTATCAAGTGCCTGAAGAAAGCAGTATCGAGCATAATAGCGTGATGCCACAGGTAGTGAAGCCTAACGAACTGGTTAGCGATGAA
>JABSRQ010000182.1 GCA_013215055.1 Pseudomonadales bacterium
CGAAGGCCCTTTGGATTTGTTGCTGTATTTAATTAAACGCCAGAATCTCGATATACTTGAAATTAATGTTGCCTCCATTACCAAGCAATATGTCGAGTATGTTGAATTGATGGATGCGATAGAGTTTGAATTGGCCGCCGAATATTTGGTTATGGCCGCCATGCTGGCTGAAATTAAATCACGTATGTTATTGCCTAGAACAACCATTGATGACGAGGATGAAGAAGATCCAAGGGCTGCATTGATTCGCCGCTTACAGGAATATGAACGTTTTAAGAAGGCTTCTGAAGAGATTGATGAGTTACCCAGGGTGGGCAGAGAGATTCATTTGGCGCAGGCGGATCTTGCGGATATGGATTTATCCAGAGTGCATCCCGATATTGAAATGAAGGAAATATTATTGGCTTTATCTGCCGTATTAAAACGTGCAGAAATGTTTGAAAGTCACCATATTGAAAAAGAAAAACTCTCTACCCGTGAACGTATGACCCAAGTGTTGAGTCAATTACAGGGCCAGCAATTTGTGCCGTTTATTGCGCTGTTTAGTGCTGAAGAGGGACGTTTGGGGGTGGTGGTAACCTTCCTGGCCGTGATGGAGTTGGTGAAGGAGTCATTGATTGAAATTATTCAGACCGAGGCATTTGGGCCGGTTCACGTGAAGGCTAGGGCGTCATGATTAGACCCATTGCAAAGGAATTGCTACAGCGTATCGTTGAAGGTGCTTTGATGGCAGCAAGTAAGCCGTTGACCGTGCAAAATATTCAGCAATTGTTTGATGACGAAGAGCGCCCTTCGAAGGCTCATGTGAATGAAGCTTTGATGGCTATCGCCGATAATACACAAAATCGGGGTTTTGAATTAAAAGAGGTTGCCAGCGGTTGGCGCTTTCAGGTTTGCCAGGAGTTATCTTCCTGGGTGGGGCGCTTATGGGAAGAGCGGCCACAAAAATACTCCAGAGCCTTGCTGGAAACCTTATCTTTGGTGGCGTATCGCCAGCCTATTACCCGAGGTGATATAGAAAGTATTCGTGGTGTAGCTGTCAGCAGTAATATTATGCGCACGTTATTGGATAGGGGCTGGGTTAAAATTATTGGGCATAGAGATGTGCCCGGGCGTCCTGCAATGTATGCGACCACAAGGGAGTTTCTCGATTATTTTAATTTAAGTAGTTTGGATGAGTTACCTACGCTGGCTGAAATTCGAGATTTGGATAGCCTTAATGAAGAGTTGAATTTACAGCCTGAAGATATAGGTGCTAAGGCGCAAGCTGAGGCTGAGGCGCGTAATGCCCAGTTATTGGTGGATGTCGCCGAGCCGGAGCCAGAAATTGAGCGTGAACCTGTTCAGAGTGAGCTGATTCCTGTTGATGTAGAAGAGCTAGTTACCATGGCAACCCAGGCACCGCTGAGCACAGAACCAGAGCCGGAACCCGTAGAAAGTTCTGCGGATATATTAGATGCGGTAGCATGCATGGAAGTTGATGATGCCTTCCTGGATGAGGATGTTAAACGTACAGAAGTTGCTACGTTCACGACGCCTTTTAAGCCACCCGTATCCCCCTCTATTGATGCAGATAGAGATGAGGAGGTGCAAGATGATGATTTTAACGGTGATGCGTTAGTGCATTTCTCGGATGATATTGATCCTGCCTTCCTTGATGAAGAAGATTGAACCTTATTTTTACCGTTATTTACCGATTTCAGTAAATAACATAGACCGTGAGAGCTGATAGTGGCCAAACAAGAACTCCCTACAGAAAAGTTACAAAAAGTCATAGCCAGGGCTGGTCTTGCTTCACGCCGTGAGGCGGAACGCTGGATAAATGGTGGACGTTTAAAAGTCAATGGAAAGCTAGCAACCATTGGTGATCGGGTGAGTGATAAAGATCGAATTGATTTGGATGACCGTAGGCTCAGGATAGCCAAGACTGAAGATTTTGAGCGTCAGGTTATTGCCTATCATAAACCCGAGGGTGAGATTTGCTCACGCAATGACCCCGAAGGGCGTAAAACCGTCTTTGAAAATCTGCCTAGATTAAAAAATGGCCGCTGGATTGCTATCGGCAGATTGGATTTCAACACCACCGGTTTGATGTTATTCACCAATGATGGTCAATTAGCCAATAAGCTGATGCATCCATCATCGGAGATTGATAGAGAATATCTGGTTAGAGTGATGGGCAATGTTGATGACGACATGTTAAAACGTCTGCGTAAGGGGGTGTTGCTTGAAGATGGTGAGGCTCACTTTACCGATATTGTTGAAGCGCGCGGCGAAGAAGACAGTATTAATCGCTGGTTTTATGTGTGCTTGATGGAGGGTAAAAATCGTGAAGTCAGACGCTTGTGGGAATCACAAGAGTGTACGGTCAGTCGTTTAAAACGTACCCGTTTTGGCCCTGTTTTCCTGCCTGCCAAAGTGCGTAAAGGTAAATGGACAGAGTTATCTGATCGAGATGTGAAAAACTTAATTGAAGCTGCAGAGCCCAAAAAGAAAGCTGAACCTAAAAGTAAAAAAAAGCGTAAGTGAGGGTTAATTTAGCATGTTAAAACCTCAAGATGTTGTGCTGGCGTTAAAACTGGTGTGTAAAGATGGTTATGCTTGGTCGCAGGCTGGTTTAGCTGCAGAGCTTGCGATGAGTGCCTCGGAAGTTAATGCGGGTTTAAAGCGCTTGGCGATCGCGACTTTAGTAGAGCAGCATGAAGATGGCAGGCGCTGGCAGATTGTAAAGCCTGCGTTGCGTGAATTTTTAATCCATGGCTTAAAATACGTGTTTCCGGCTGAAAAAGGTGCGCCTGCTATAGGTATGCCAACATCCAATGCCTGTTATCCACTCAAAGAGCATGTTGTGGGTGAGGTGGGCATTCCGGTTTGGCCTGTTAAGGGCGGCAAGGTTAAGGGTTTTAGTTTTAAGCCCCTATATCCAACGGTGGCAAAGGCTGCGCAAAATGACGGTGAGCTTTATGCTTATTTGGCCTTGGTTGATGCGTTGCGAGATGCGGATAATGATCAGGCGGATATAGCTCAGGTTATATTGCGAGATCGACTGTCAAAAGCTAAGAAGCGGGTAATAACTTCAAGCTTAACGACTATCAAGCCTGTCACGGGTAAAGATGATCAGTTGGATTTGTTAGCGCTGTGATACCTGAATGTACAGATTGTATTGTATATCAACACGGTGATTGGCTGCTGCTTAATAAACCGGTAGGTTTCTCTGTTCAAGAGTTGTGTATCGTGTGGAGCAAAAGCTTCCCAGCCTTTCACCCGGTGCATCGTTTAGATAAGGATACGTCCGGGCTTTGGTTGATCGCGTTAAATGCAAAGGCTAATCAGCAGCTTAGCCAAGCGTTTGGTCAGCGCTTGGTTAAAAAAGCGTATTTGGCTATTACCGCAGGTAAACCTACCAAGAAACAGGGCCGTGTTGAAGGTGATATGCAAAAAAGCCGACGCTCTCAATGGCAAATGCTTCGTAGTAAAGAAAATTCGGCTAAAACCTTGTTTAAAAGTATCGGCTTAAAAGATGGTTTACGCCTGGTGTTGTGCAGGCCTATCACCGGTAAGACACATCAGATTCGTGTTGCCATGAAGTCGCTGGGCGCAGCAGTCGTTGGCGACAGTATTTATGCAGCATCTACGGCTACGCAGTATGATCGGCTCTATTTGCATGCTTATCAGTTGGACTTTACTTTTCAGGGGCAGGATTTTTCTTTCCAGTTGCTACCTTGCGAGGGTGATTTATTTCGCAGTGCCGAGTTTCAGGCGCAAATGTCTCAATTTCAAGATCCCTTTATTGTCTTGCCGCTAAAGAGTGATGTGTAGGCTGTCTTATGAAATTGTATATTGTTGAGGGTAATACCCAGAAGCTTGATGGTGGTGCAATGTTTGGTAATGCTCCTAAGGCTTTATGGTCTCGTTGGGTTGAGGCTGATACGTTGAACCGTATCGATCTGGCGTGTCGTTGTTTACTCGTTCAAATGCATGACGGGCGAAAAATTTTATTGGAGGCGGGTGTGGGCTCTTTTTTTTCGCCTGCCATGCAGCAGCGTTTTGGGGTGACAGAATCTTCGCATTGTTTGTTGAATAACCTGGCGACGTTGGGTTTTGATCATGGCGATATCGATGATGTTATTCTCTCTCATGCACATTTTGATCATGTGGGAGGTTTGTTTTCCAGTTATGTTGAAGGTGAAGAGCCTTGTTTGCTTTTCCCTAATGCAAGAATCTGGTTAGGTGAAAAACAGTGGATACATGCGCAAAACCCCCATTCTCGAGATAAAGCTTCTTATATAGCGCCGTTAATATCAGCGTTAAAAAAATCCTCTCGTCTGCATTTACTGGGTGATGATGGCAGGGTTTTATCTGATGTTGATAAGCCCTTGCCGGCGGCGTTTTCATTTCATTTTTCTGATGGTCATACACCGGGCTTAATGTTGACAGAGATAGCCACAGGGCAGGGGCCGTTGGTGTTTGTCAGTGATATGATTCCTGGGCAGCATTGGGTGCACTTACCTATTTGTATGGGCTATGACAGATGCCCCGAGTTATTGATAGATGAAAAGAAGGCGTTGCTGGGTAGGTTGTT
The DNA here is from genome assembly GCA_013215055.1 of Pseudomonadales bacterium. Classification (GTDB taxonomy): domain Bacteria; phylum Pseudomonadota; class Gammaproteobacteria; order Pseudomonadales; family DT-91; genus CAKMZU01. The sequence goes on from JABSRQ010000182.1 coordinate 4,583, forward strand.
GGGATGTGATGGGCGGTTGTTTTTTACTCATGATGCAAAAATGCCCTGCGGTATGCTTCAAAAAGATTCACGGGATCGATTTTATGTTAAACGTGATGATGCGCTTTTTAGTAATTAAGTTGATATTGGACGTTTTTAAAGGTGAAAAATGGCAAAAATAAAATTAATAAAACCATTTACTATGGATTTAGAGCACGTCCGTAAGGGGATGCAGGATATTGCGGATCATTTGGTGAGCGAAGAGGGTATGAAATACCGCTGGATTAACGAGGATAGATTGGAATTCTCACATAAATCCGGTAAGGGCAGTCTGCAAATTGCGGGTGATGTACTGCAGCTTGAGCTTAAAATTTCCCTTTTGTATGCGGCGGCAGCGCCGATAGTGAAAAAGAAAATTATGGCATTTGCGGATGAATATATTCATTAATCACAGAGCGTAGGTTAACCATGTTTACAGGTATTGTGCAGGCAAGGGTTCAGCTTGAGTCAGTAATTATAAAACCTGGCTTAGTCAGCTTAGGTTTAGTATTGCCGCGTGAATGCAGTGTCGGGGTCAATATTGGCGCTAGCATTGCTATTGATGGTGTATGTTTAACGGTAACTGCATTTGATGTTAAGACCTTGCAAGTTAGCTTTGATGTGATACGGCAAACATTGAATGTGACGTCGTTATCTGCTTTGCAAGTGGGTGATTGGGTAAATATCGAGCGTTCGGCAAAGATGAGTGATGAGATTGGTGGGCACCATGTGTCTGGACATTGTGATGCGGTGGTTGAAATTGTTGCGATAGACGTTGAAGAGAATAATCAGCGGGTCAGTTATCGATACCCGTCAGATTATGATGCTTATTTATTTGATAAGGGTTTTGTGGCATTAAATGGCTGCAGCCTGACCATTGCATCGATGCATAGGTCGTCTTCACTTTTAACCGTGTGTTATATCCCGGAAACATTAAGGGCAACTAATCACGGACTGAAGAAGGTGGGTGATAAAGTAAATCTGGAGCTGGATAGGCAGACGCAGGCTATTGTTGATACGGTAGAGCGTATTCTGGCTCAGCGAGCGCTTTAGCGATCACATTTTCCAGGCAATAAAAAAGGCGCTAAGCGCCTTTTTTATTGCCTGCTTTTTAGCGGTTTAATAACCGTTTAAATTAGCAAAATGATCACGTTGGAATGTAGAATCACCCAGCGTATGGATGCTTACGCGGGCACGTTTAAGGAATAAACCTACATCCAATTCATCGGTGACACCGATGCCGCCGTGCATTTGCGTGGCTTCATTGGTAACCAGTTGAAAGGTGTCATTTAGCTTAGCTTTAGCAATACTTGCTAATTGATCCGCGTTATCCGCATTATTGTCAATTGCGGTTAAAGCTTTTAATACAATAGATTTAGCCAGCTCGATTTCAACAAACATGATAGATGCGCGGTGTTTCAAAGCTTGGAATGTGCCGATTTTAACGCCAAACTGCTCGCGTTCTTTTAAATATTCCATGGTGCGTTGGAACATTTCAAGGCAGCCACCAAGCATTTCTGCGGCCAGGATTGCACGGCCGCGGTCTAATACTTTATCAAGGTTAGGGAAGGCTTGATCTGCATTGCCCAGTAAGGCGTCCTTGCTTACTTTAACGTCTTTTAATTCTAAGGTTGCGGCATTGCGGCTATCCATCATGATGGTGCGGTTTATGCTTAGGCCTGAGCTCGCCTTGTCAACGATAAATACAGAGATGCCTTTTTTGTCACCTTGGTCGCCAGAGGTGCGTGCAACAATTAATAGTTGGTCGGCAGTATGACCATCTAAAACAAAGGTCTTTTGGCCGTTTAATACAAAACCTTCGGCGGTTTCGGTGGCACTGCAAGCGATGTGATAAGGTGCGTGACGATTACCCTCGTCAATAGCTAAAGCGTAAGTTGTATCGCCAGCTGCAACGGCAGGTAATAAAGCTTCTTTTTGCGCTTCAGAGCCTAAAAGTTCCAGGGTAGATGCACCTAAAACGATGGATGAGAAAAGCGGAGATGCAGTTAGCGTTTGCCCCATTTCCTGGAAGATAACACCCAGGCCCTGGAAACCAAATTCCAGGCCACCATAGGATTCAGGGATGGCAATAGCGGTCCAGCCAAGCTCTACGATTTGCTGCCATAGATCAGCGGAAAAGCCGGTGGCATCTTTGTCGTCGCGTAATTTACGTAATGCTTCAACAGGTGCGTGCTCTTTTAAAAATTCTGTTGCAGAATCTTTAAGCATGCGTTGTTCTTCGTTGAGTACTAAAGCCATTAAAATCTCCTAAGCTTTTAAAGCCGCTAAATCAGGCCATCTTCTGCTTGTGTGCAGTTAAATCAGGCGAGCAAATCTTATAGCAATCTGCGTTAAAAGGCCAGTTTATTCCTGTTAAGCGAGGCTAAGTACCTGATTATTTGCCAGATTCGGCCTTCATCTTTTTGAATAGCTCAACATAAAAAGGCGTGGATTCTTCAATGCCTTGCTGGGTTGTGTAAGGCGGCTCGTAACCCAGGTCTTTACGGGCTTTTTCAATGCTAAAAAAATTATGGAAAGCCAGGCGCTCTATGGCTAGAGGAGGTAGAGGGGGTTCTGGGAATTTTAAGCTGAAATGTAATTCCTGCCAGATCACCATGATCAGCTTAACAAGACTTGCCGGGACTTTGAATCTGGGCATTTTATTGCCGCAGGCTTCAATAATTGGCACGCTAAAGGCAAACATATTAACCGGGTCACCGTCATTGATAAAATAGGCTTGTCCCGGAGATGTGCCACCCTCAACGAGGTGTTCGGCCGCAAGAATTTGGCCGTGAATCAGGTTGTGCACATAGCTATTGTCTAATAATGCAGAGCCATCACCCACTTGCGCGATAAACATGCCGGAAATGATTTGTTCAAAGAATAATCTGAACATAGTTTGGTCGCCCGGACCCCAGATGCCGCTTGGGCGAATGGAGCAGGTGTGTACACCTTCTTTGCCATCTTGCTCAAGTACCCATTTTTCGGCGATAACTTTTGTTTCGGTATATAGGTCATTAAATCGATTGGTGTATGGCGCATCTTCGGTGCCATTTACGATAGGTTTGCCTTCGATAATGACGCTATTGCTTGCGGTGTAGATAAAACGTGATCCGCCCGCTTTTTGCAGGGCGGCCAATAAACCTTTGGTGCCATCGACATTGATGGCGTAAGAAAGATCGCGATACTCTTTACTGACGGCTTTACCGCCTTTAAGGCCGATGATAGCGGCGGTATGAAATACGGTATCTACACCCTCGCAGGCTTTTTCAACCAGCTCTTTCTCACAAATATTACCGGTAATGATTTCCAGGTTTTTATGTTCAATGTCGGATTCGATGATATCAAAACTCTTAACTTTAAAGCCGCGCTCTAATAAGGTTTTAACAAAGTTCTTGCCAACAAAGCCTGAACCGCCAGTGACAAGCACGGTACCTAAATCGGTATTGGTTTTAGCAGTTTCTTGAGCGGTTGAGGTCATAACAATGTCCGTTGGGTGTTTTAGGGGGTTGATTATAGATAAGCCGTTGAGTATTTCATTGTCCAGAGTAGGCGCTCTAGGCCTTGTTAATAAAACTTAATCCTCAGTCTCTGGGGTGTTTAATAGCAGGCTGGTGATTTTCCAGCCGGCTTTGGGCTCTATTGTGCTTTCGCTGGTGAAAAACTGCAGGCTATTCTTTTTATCGACGGCAAAGATGGGTGTTTGTTCAGTTTGTGTATTGCTTAAATGTTCAAAGGTATAGGTGTCGGTCAGTGTAGTGGTTTTTAATTTAGCGCCTTTATTGAGTTCGTTGGCAAACAGACTGTATGAAAATTCCTCATCAACGAGGGTGCTGCCTTTGTGTGACTCTGCAACTTGATGCTTGGCGCTGGCTCTGGCTTCTGCGCTGCTATTGAGGTAATACAGGTTGTTACGCCCTAACTCGCTGCGAAACTTGGAACAGGCCAGTGCGTTTAAATCTTTCAGTGGACTGGATGCAATCATATGGCCAATATTGCTGATATCAAGATGCATTTCAGCATATTCAGATACCGGGTTGCCATAAAAAGTCGGTAGGTTTTCCATGCGGGCACGCTTGATATGTTGCCAGTTACTGTCTGCCAGCATGACGTCAAAACCCAAGTTTTGAATGGCCTTGGCCATTTCTCTGGCGACTTGGTTGGCACCAATAAATAGCACACCTTCGGGCTTTTTCTGGGTGACACCTAATAATAACGCCAGGGGTTTAGCGGTTAAACTTTGAAAGGTGACGGTGCCAAGGATGATCGCAAAGGTGAGGGGGACTAATAAGTCGGCACCTTCCAAGCCAGATTCTTCAAGGTGGATGGAGAAAAGTGCGGCTACAGCAGCGGCAACAATGCCACGGGGGTAGATCCAGGAAAGCAGGATTTTTTCTTTCCAATGTAGATCCGATTTATAGGTGCAGGCAAAAACCATAATAGGCCTGACGATAAATTGTATGCAGATAAATAACCCTATGGCGGGTAGACCAAGTTCATAGAGGTCGTTTAAATCCAGTCTGGCGGCCAATAAAATAAAGACGCCGGAGATGAGTAGGATGCTGAGGTGCTCCTTGAAGGATACAATTTCTTCAATCGCCACGTTTTTCATGTTAGCCAATGTGATACCCATTACGGTTACAGCATAGAGGCCAGATTCACGTTCTATGGCGTTGGAGGCAGAAAATACAATGGCAACGAAAGAGATGGTGGCTAGGTTGTGTAGGAAGTCGGGTAGCCATTGTTTGCGGATAAGATTGCCGAGAATAAATGCACTGGCCCAGCCCAATAAACCGCTGAAAATGACCACGCGGGCAAAAATGATCACGGTATGGGATAAGGC
>JABSRQ010000183.1 GCA_013215055.1 Pseudomonadales bacterium
AAAAGAGTCTGATGAATATACCAGATAACCTCCTCATCACCAGTCAGGCTGAGTCGCACTTGTTAGTTGAATCTGCGAAATTTTTGTGGGCGATGTTTTTGATTTATCCCGTGATGATATTGGCTCTATTGATGTTATTTATGATCGCGCCGCATTAGTTGCCCTGCCATTGGGCATGCGCAAAAAATATAGCCAGCATTTAATGGCGATCAGCCAGAACGCGCCACAATTATTATTGAGCTTTGAATATGATCAAAAACGGATGCATGGCCCGCCCTTTTCTATCAGCTCTGCTGAAGTGGCTGAGCATTATCAAGACGGTTATAGCCTGCAGCTTTTGCAAAGCGAGGATATTGTGGGTGGTTTAAAAGGGAAATGTGCGGCCAAAGAAAGTGTTTGGCTGCTATCGCCAAAAGCGATCATCGTTAATTTATAGGTTGTTAGTGCAGATAAGGTGATTGACAGCGAGCTACGATTCAATCTAATATAACTGTATATAAAAACAGTGTATATTTTAACAGTTACTACTATGAATATAATGCCTATCTGCCTTTTGCACACCACCATTGATTCGCCCGAACAGGCGCTGAGAGTGCTGGAGCATAAACTGCCCAGTGGTTTTTCAACGCCTGCAGAGGACTATCTTGAAAACCTGCCCAATCTGAATAAGCTGCTGATAAAACATCCGGCCGCCACCATTATTGGCCTGGCGTCCGGCGAGGCGATGACCGGACACGGCATTATGGATGGCTCTTTTGTGGTGATAGACCGCTCGATTGAACCTGCCAATAACGCCACAATTGTGACATCGATAGCGGGTAAGTTAAGTATTCAAATTCTCGATAAGGCTAACAGACTACTTAGGCCCACCAATAAAAAACAGCGCCCTATTCCGCTGCCGGCTAATTTGCATACCTTTTGTAAAGGCACCATCACCTATACAATCACTCCTGAGCGAGGTTTTGCCTTTCCCTGTTAGCAGGCATACGACATTGTAGCGCTGTTATTCAATAATTTTAATCAACTCTTCTTTGGTCTGTTTATACGGATACAGCTCGGCCATGCTTTTACTGGTTCTGGCATCAATAATAATATGCGCATGTTCACGCTTAAATTCTCTGGGTGTTTCTATGCCGCAGGAGTGCGCCAGTATTTCCAACTCCTTTTGCATATTTGCCACATAATTCACTACCCGCTTGGATTTCAGCTTCCAGTTTAAACCTCGCTGCAGCTTGGTATTATGTGTGGTGATACCTGTTGGGCAGGTGTTTTTATTACATTGCAGCGCCTGTATACAGCCCAGAGAAAACATAAAGCCTCTAGCTGAGACGATATAATCTGCGCCCATACACAAGGCCCAAGCCACGGAAGAAGGTGTTAGAAGTTTGCCAGAGGCGATAATTTTAATGCGTTTTTTTAAGCCATATTCACTGAGCTTATCCACTAATACCGGCAGGCTTTCCTGAATCGGCAGGCCAACGTAGTCCATCAATGTTTGTGGCGCGGCTCCGGTGCCGCCATCGGCACTGTCTAAGGTCATGAAATCAGGTGCGCTGTGTTCACCACGGTGCAATATTTCTTTACACAGATCATCAATCCAGCCCGACTCACCTAACACAAATTTACAGCCAACGGGTTTGCCGGTAGCGGTGCGCACAACATCGATCATATCTAACAAATCTGCAATTGAACGAATCTCGGGATGTGCATTGGGGCTGATGGAGGCCTCACCTTCTGGAATACCTCGAATGGCGGCTATTTCTGCATTCACTTTATCCGCCGGAAGAATGCCACCTTTACCCGGTTTTGCACCCTGGCTTAATTTAATCTCAAACATTTTCACCTGTTTAAGTTTCGCCAGGCGCTGAAGTTTGGCCGCACAAAGCGCACCACTCTCATCCCGCACGCCGTATTTAGCCGTACCGATTTGCACCACTAGATCACAGCCGGATTTAAGATGATAACTGGATACCCCTCCTTCACCGGTATTCATCCAGATGCCTGCGTCTTTCGCACCTTTGGCCAGCGCTTTAACCGCAGGCTTTGATAAGGCGCCGTAACTCATACCCGAAAGATTAAATACACTATGGACTTTAAACGGTTCGGTACAGAAGCCTTCGCCTATCCAGCTTACACCGCGGTAATTGGCTTTGTTATCAAGTACCGGAAATAACGAATTTAAAAAGATCACGCCGCCCGATGGCGTCAGGCTTCGGGTGGAGCCAAAGGCGATATTACGTTCAATATTTTTTGCGGCACGGTATACCCAGCTTCGGTCCGCCCGGTTAAAAGGTAATTCTTCTCTATCCATCGCAAAGAAATATTGGCGAAAAAACTCGCCCATATGTTCAAAGAAATAACGAAAACGCCCTATAACCGGGTAATTTCTGCGTATGGTATGAGTGGACTGGAACCTATCAATCACATAGATAATGATGACAGCAAGAATGATGCAACCTAAACTGAAAACAAATAATACGGCTAAAAAATCTAACACATCCAGCGTGACTTCCATCACATCGTTACTCAAAGCCATTTTACTCTCCTGTTAGACGTTCAGTGTACAGTTCAACAAGGCATAAAATAAAAACCCCAGTCGAAACTGGGGTTTTAGATCACGCAGCTACAACGCTAATTATGCATTCAGCGGTTTGATACCAATCTGTTCACGCACTTTGGCCAGCAGCGGTTTAGAGTAGCTGCGGGCTTTTTCTGCACCTTGCAGTAAAGTCGCCTCAAGGTCATCAAGGTTATCCATATAATGCATATAACGTTCACGCGCCTCTGAAATTTCATTATCGATTAAAGCATGTAATTCTTTTTTGGCCTGCCCCCAGGCAATACCGGATGCAAACTGCTCTTGCATATATTGGGTTTGTTCTTCATTGGCAAATGCCTGCCAAATTTCAAATAAGGTAGAGTCATCGATATCTTTAGGATCACCGGGTTCCAGCAAATTGGTTTTGATTTTATTGATGGATTTTTGTAATTTCTTAGAGGTATCAAATAAAGGAATCGTATTGCCATAGCTCTTGGACATCTTGCGTCCATCCAGGCCTTTAAGCACAGCCCCATCGCCCACTACCGCCTCAGGCAATACAAAGGTTTCACCAAAGTGATGATTAAAACGCTTTGCAATATCTCTGGCCATTTCCACATGTTGAATTTGGTCTTTACCGACCGGGATTTTCTGGCCGCCAAATATCAGAATATCAGCCGACATCAAGATGGGATAACTGAATAATCCCATAGAAATACCTTTATCCGGATCGGACCCTTCAACCGCGACATTTTCCTGCACCGCACCTTTATAGGCATGTGCACGGTTCATCAAACCTTTGGCGGTCATACAAGTTAAGACCCAGCTTAACTCAGGAATCTCTGGCACATCCGATTGACGGTAGAATACCGAGTTATCCGCATCCAGACCTAAAGCCAGCCAAGTAGCGGCGATTTCACGCGTAGATTGTTGAATCGCCTTAGGATCATGACATTTAACAATGGCATGATAGTCAGCCAGAAAATAAAAAGACTCGATATCCGGGTTTTTACTTGCCTCTATCGCAGGGCGAATAGCACCCACATAGTTACCTAAATGAGGTGTGCCCGTGGTGGTAATTCCGGTTAAATAGCGTGTTTTGGCCATGGACTGATCCGATCAATAGCTGAAAAAAAGCGCCATTATAGCGCTTAGTGCTGAGGATGAATACCGGCAGTCAATATATGTAGAAAAGCCAACTTATCAACGCTGATAAACGCGCGGCTTTACCCATAGCTTCTACGTGATCGCAATTTCTGCTTTCCAGTGAATACATGTGCTGATGACATTTAAAATATCCAGCCCAAACAGCATTATTGAAGACGCTGATATTGATCATGACTGAAATAAAACAAGCATGTCTATTAAACCGGTATAATAGACAGCTTATCTATAAATCAAATTACAGCCCAAACCATGAAAGACTGTAACCAATGTGGAAAATGCTGTATCAAATACAGCGACGGTGCGCTAAGCGCATCAGCGCAGGATATCGATGACTGGGAGCTATTTAACCCGGAGATTTATGCCTATGTAAATGCCGGTGAAATCTGGTATCTGCCTGAGACTAAAAAGTTATTACAGCTATGCCCGTGGCTGACAGCCATAGAAAATACCCACCCGGTAAAATACGGCTGTGATATCTATCTTGATCGCCCCGAAGATTGCCGACTCTATCCCAGTAGAATTGATGAGATGCAAAGAGACGGCTGTGAAATGCTGGAAGTGAAGGACCTTAAAAACCCCAAAAAGGCCCAGGAAAAACTTAATAAGCTGATGGCAGATAGCCACCACGGTTAATCTACATCGTATGCCAATACGCGATTCAACACTTCACGATATTTTGCTGCCAATACCTGCCACTGCAAAAACGCCAAGTTGGGCACTTTCACATCCGCTGTCTGTATCAAGCTGTTGATCACCTCACATGCATTCTGCGCTTGCTCGGCAAGACTGCCATGCACCTCATATAAATATGCATCGTCAAACCATTCAGGATACACCTGGGCTTTAGGTAAAACGGGTAACCAAATGCTAGCGGTGCAAACACTGACATAGCCACCCGTTTTTTCGCATAATTAAGGCTGACTATAATACTATTCTAGACATGATGCAGCAGCGATATTGATGTCGAGTGGGGAAGTGCAGCTAGTAGTCGAAAAACTTACGGTGTTCTACACCTGCACTATTGGGGTTAACCTTATTCGGGTGCCTAGTGTCTCTCCAATTATCCACCATATCCCCCCTATTTAAATGCGGGAAATCGGTGTTTCCTTGATTTTCAATAGAGATAAAGTCCAGTAAAGTTTGAAAACTGTTTGCCTCACTCACATCAATTTTAAGTAGATTATTGCGGCCTTTGAAATACGCCAACACTTGCGCTTGATGATTTTCATAACATTGAGTTAAGTGCTCATTGGACAATGCATCGGGGGCATCCAGAGAGCCAAATATCTCATAAAAACTACGTTTTAATACTGGGCTAAACTTGCCTGTTTTTGGATGTATACTAGTCTGCATTTTTTTGAGTAACATCCGAATAGAGGGCAGCCATTTTTCTACATCACGCTGTAGGTATACAAATTGAGAATCGGGGAACAGTGAATCGAGTTGCTGGTAGTCGCTAAAACACGGCGCATCTGATATGACATCTGCAAGATTAAAGGCTTGTTTGGTAAAGGCGGTGTGAGCCACCTTAAAACCATAGTCTAGTAGCGCAACACTGATACTGGTGGTACCTGATCGGGGCAAGCCAATGATAAACAATTTATTCATAAAAAAATAATGACATCGCTAATAATCGTTGAGTAGAAGTCTTACGTTGTGTCGGAAATTGAGCCACTAAAAAAACTAAGCCATTATCTACCGTAAATAATCCGTGCCTGGTATTTTCTTGTTAGAACCTTTTAGGATTAACGGGGGATGCGGCTTGTTCTAATTCCTGCTCAAAATCTGCCATAAATAACAAAGCATTGCCGCGTATACGTCAACTAAAAAAGCGCGCAGGTAAACTCAGTAGTGTCCATTAAAATTCGTCTAACTCAGCCATCATTGATTCACACCAATATTGATGACTTTGGGTATGATAGGCTGAAAGTAATATTATACGTTTTTTTTCATGGTTTCTTTTATGCTGTTAAAAAGGCGGATATTTGACGTCAACCAGAGTGAAAGGTAAGCTCTGCGTCAATTTTAGCGCTCTGCCCCGATCAAAAGCAAAACATAAAGGTTGCACCATCATGCCAGATTTTAAAACATTGGAATTCTCCATCAACAACAATGTTGCCATCATCAAACTCAACCGCCCGGATGCCGCCAACGGCATAGACCTAACCATGGCTCAAGAGCTGATGGAAGCGGCTATTATCTGTGATGAATCTGCCGATATACGCGCGGTATTATTAACCGGCAACGGCAAGTTTTTCTCAGCTGGCGGTGACTTAAAAAGTTTTGCTGAATTTGGTGATTTGGTTTCAGCGAAAATTAAAGAACTGATGATTTATATGCACTCTGCGATTTCTAGGTTTAACCGCATGGAAAAACCCGTTATCGTGGGCATTAACGGTATCGCAGCCGGTGCCGGTTTCTCCATCGCCTGCATGGGTGATATTGTTTTTGCTGCAGAATCAGCCAAATTCACCATGGCTTATACCGCCGCGGGTTTATCACCGGATGGTGCATCCTCTTACTTTTTACCTCGCCTGGTAGGCATTCGCCGCACCCAGGATTTAATGTTAACCAACCGCCGCCTAACCGCACAAGAAGCGTTGGACTGGGGTATTTTAACCCGTGTTGTTGCTGATGATACTTTATTTGATGAAGCTTTGGCACAAGCTGAAAAACTGGCTCAGGGGCCAACTAAAGCTTTTGGCACCGTTAAACAATTGTTATTAAGTAGCTCTCAAGAGTCGTTAGAAACGCAGATGGAATTAGAAGCACGTGGTATGGGTGCGATGAGCAAAACCGTTGATGGCAAAGAAGGCATTGCAGCGTTCTGTGAAAAACGCAGACCAAGCTTTAAAGGCCTTTAAAGCAGCCTAACATTCTGGCTGCGCTTTATTGCGCGGCCAGATAATCATCTAACACCGGCTGAATATACGCATTCACGTCTTTATCATTCATCTCTCTGGGTGATTCATACCACCAGCCACCAATCGCTGTGACACTGCCAAGGTTTGTATCGAAGGCATCACAGAATAATTGCATCAATTCAATCTGATCTTCAATCTTCTGATCCAGGGTTAAAAAACGTAATAACTCAGCTGGAGTTTTACCTTGGCCTAATTGCTGCTGTAGGGCTATAACGATATCGTCACGGTTCATGCGAATTTCTCTTTAATGCTTTGAAGACTATTTGCTGTATTTTCTTAATAAGCGATCCAGCGTATTTTTTTCATCAACCGTAAGCGGCGTCAACGCATCGACATCCGGCTGGCTTCGGCGTAAGAAAAACACAAATAACAACGCCAACATCAACAAGATGATAGGGCTGCCCCATAACCACAACGTATATTTATCCACCGGCGGGCGGTATAAAACAAAATTACCATAACGCTTAACCATAAAGGCGATGATTTCATCATCCCCCTGCCCCTCTTCAATCATGCGATGAAGCTCGCGGCGTAAATCTTTTGCGATAGGCGAATTGGAACCGGACAAGTTTTGATTCTGACACTTGGGGCAACGCAGTTCATGCACCATGGTCTGATAACGCAATTTATATTCAGCTGCAGAAAACTCATAGGTTTCTATGACTGCATTGACCTGCACAGCCAAGAATAAGAGTGTGCAGAATGTAAAAATATTTAAGACTAAACGTTTAAACATAATCGGCTCGTTAGTTCATCTCGGATTGTAATTGCTGGAACAAGGGCTGGAGTTTTTCCTGCCATACAGTTTCGTTAATCACCCCCACATGTTTATCACGTATCATGCCTTTGGCATCGATAATATAGGTCTCTGGTGCGCCATATACACCTAAATCCAAACCGAGCTTGCCCGTTTCATCATAGATTGTGAACGTATAAGGGTTACCGAGTTTTTCCAGCCACTGCAGGGCTTTTTCTCTGTCGTCTTTATAATCCAGCCCCACAATTTTAATACCCTGTTGTTTCAGCGTATTTAAATAGGGGTGCTCCACTCGACAAGAAATACACCAGGTCGCCCAAACATTAAGCAACATCGGCTCACCGATAAGATCTTTTTTGCTGAGTTTTTTATCCCCCTCTAATGCAGGCAATGAAAACTCAGGCAGGGCCTGGCCGATTAAGGCCGACGGTAAATCCTGAGGATTGTAATCTCGACTTAACATCGAATAAAAAACCGCGCCCAGCAGCGCAAAGATTATTAATGGAATAAACAGTTTTAATCTAGCCATAGTGCATTGCATCCAACATTTATCGCCGCTTAGCGATAACGTTTATCCATTAATACCAATAAAGCACCCAGGCCCATTAATAGTGCACCTAACCAAATCAGTCTAATAAAAGGTTTGTATTGTACTCTCACTGCCCAGGCCCCATTTTCTAACGGTTCACCCAATGCTACAAACAAATCTCTGGAAAGCGAGGCATCTATCGCTGCCTCGGTCATCACATTACCGTTTTGAGAATGATAATGGCGTTTCTGCGGGTACATATCGGTAAGTTTTTCATCACCTTGATACACAATCATTTGCCCTTCATCGGCGGTGAAGTTGGGTCCCTGCACTTTCTTGGAACCAACAAACTCAAAACGATAATCCTGCACAGAGACACTATCACCCGGCTCCATTCTTACATCCAGTTCTTCATTAAAACCAGACACGATACCTATACCCAGGGCGGTAATAATCAAACCGACATGGGCTGATTGCATACCGTAATAGGATAAACCAAGACGTTTAAGCCCCGATTTAAGACTAGGTGCATGGCGTAATTTATCGCGCAAATCATACATTGTGCTGGCCGATAACCAGGCAGCAGTGGCAAACGCGGTTATTGTCACCACCGAAAAACCGCGGTTATAGAGCAATACAAATATCACGATCAATACCAGCGTTACCGGCAACACAAATAACATAATCTGTTTAATTTGTTCCGGGCGCGTTTTTTTCCAGCGCATTAACGGGCCAATTCCCATACAGACAATCAGTAATAACATGATCGGCACAAACACGGTATTAAAATACGGAGGCCCTACCGAGTACTTTCCTAATTGAAAAGCATCCGCTATTAACGGAAATAAGGTACCCACTAAAATCGTTAATGCCGCAATCACCAATAAAATATTATTAAACAATAGAAACATTTCACGGGAGAAGAAACTGAAGCTGCCTTTGCTGGCAACCGCAGGTGCCTTAAATGCAAACAGGATTAATGAACCGCCGATAACGATGCCCAAAAATGCCAGGATAAAGACCCCTCGAGTAGGATCTGACGCAAAAGAATGCACCGAGGTTAAGATACCGGAACGTACTAAAAACGTGCCTAATAAACTTAATGAAAAAGCGAAGATCGCCAATAAAATTGTCCAGCTCTTAAACATGCCACGCTTTTCGGTGACCGCCATCGAATGGATTAATGCCGTGCCTACCAGCCAGGGCATAAAAGATGCGTTTTCTACCGGATCCCAGAACCACCAACCGCCCCAACCTAGTTCGTAATACGCCCACCAACTGCCTAACGCTATGCCTACAGATAAAAAACCCCATGCAGCGACTGTCCAGGGTCGGGTCCAACGTACCCAGGCCGCATCAAATTCTCCGCTGAGCAAAGCTGC
>JABSRQ010000184.1 GCA_013215055.1 Pseudomonadales bacterium
TGAGATGTTTCTCTAAGCCGAGCAATCTCTAGCTCATACAGGTACAGCCCTATTGAGCTCAGACTGTCTGGTATTTTCCCGTTAGTCCCTTCTGGATTAACTTCAATCTGCTGTTAGGCTCATTAGAATTGCACACTACAGTTTCAGGCAGTTAGCCTCACTACATGCTTAATGCTGTACTTTTAGCATTGAAACCTTTGGGGCTTAATAAGCCTTATACTTCGAAGCGATGATTTTTGTCTCGCCAATACATGGCCGGGCAACATTACTGACTGCACGGCTCCAGTCCTATCATGCCTCCCCATGTATATCGTTGAGCCAGGGCTTAAGGTGATATTTGCTTCAGCACACTCCAGTCGAGTGTGATTTGACAAGCATTATGTGTTTTAACATTCGCGCAGTTACTGGGTACGTCAATAAAGCCCATATGAAAAGTGGCTGGATCCTCGGGCCTGTCTTCGGGTATCTGCGTTAGCCATATGCCGATTCTATTGATGTCATTATCTGCTAATGTTTGTTGCAAGTTTATATTACTGATCTTGTAGGCATATTGCTGAACGATAGCTTCACTATCCAGACCTTGATCCAATAACACCTCGCCTAAGTGTTCTGTGTAATAATCATAGGCATAGCGATGTGTGGCTGTTTCATCCTTGGAGTGCACATTTGTATGCAGCTTCAACTCTACTAAATCGATGATTTGATCACTGTCGCTATCGGTAATATTATCAGGCCAAAGTGGATTAGTGCCGGCTAGAAATTCAAGGTAGTCGGTATATCCATCGTTATCCGTATCAACGTTATTAATATCCGTTTGTTTAAAAATTTCTTCACAGTCGCTTAATAGATCGCCGTCGCTGTCCTGCTTATCGGCCTCAGAACATCCGCTGTCATGGATGGTGGGATCAAAGTTATTCCCCGGGCTACTCAGCAGAATTTCAAAATAGTCACTGAGTCCATCTCCATCGGTATCCTGAATTAACGGGTCTGTGCCTGCTTTTAGTTCTTCTTCATCGACCAAGCCATCCCCATCACTATCAACATATAATGAGTCATTAAGCATTTTTACATTGTAGTTAAAGACGACAAAGTTTTTGATACGAAAAGGGATGGGGATTTCAGTCCCAAGAGAGTTACTAAAATCAATATCTACGGCATCATTAAATCGTGTAAAAGAGCCACCGCCTGCTGTCGCCATGTTTCTTAACAAGCTGCTTGCTTCCAGGTTTGGCATATTCGGATCTTCGTTGGCGGAAAGATAATAGCTGTGCAATTGGAACTTTCTTGCCCCCATAGCCAAAATCCTCTCCTTCATCGCAGAGACCATAGCCGTTAACTGAACAGGATCTTCATTACCACCGGAGGGTTCACCATCACTTAGAAATACAACAATATAACTGCTGTTGGCCTGACTCGTATCATCATCTACATTAGTCATGTCTGCAGCAATATCGCTTTCAATTTTTTTAATGGTGGCTTCATAATTGGTACCACCTCCAGTTTCGCCAAGAGCAAGGGTGGCATTGATATTATCCAAAGATTGGGTAAAGCCATCACTGCCTGAAGGATTTTTTGTACTTGCCTCAATAGCTTCATCCCATAATAAAACTTCAAAATGCAGGTTTTTTTGATCTATATTCTGACTGATAAAATTTTGTGCGGCTTGATAGCGCAAGTCATCGGGATCAGCGGTACCCATGGAACCGGAAGTATCAATCGCAAATAATATTTTTGTCGTAAAGGTAATGCTCTTGGGGTTGAGTGTCTGATAAAGCCCATCGATACTGGCGATATGAGAGACCACCTGACGCTCGAGAGGCGGGTTTTTATCACAGCCATAGAGGCTTAACATCAAACAGAGACCTATGAGTCGTAGTATCATTTTATTTTCCTCAGCCTAAGGTTCACAGAAAATTCATGTCACACCTTCCAGGAAGGTACGTTATTTTAAGATGAGTCTAACAGGACTGGGCACTGATCTTTTATCGGCCAAATGGCCATATTATGGCTAATAAGCTAAATCTAAAATCCCCTATTATTAATAAAACGGTGAACACAAAAGATGGCTGCTGTATGCGAAATTGATCTTGATCTCGTCACTGCCGGTATGCGGCTTGCGATAAAGTGCTGAAAGTTTATCTGCGACTAGACCTCTGCCCTCAGCTTGAATATTGTCGAGCTTATGCCCCAAAATGGCTGATGCTGTTGGAGATGTGAATTCTATTACGTATTGTCTATTTAAATAGCTGGACTGCACACTCACACAATAAAAGCCTGTTAACAATTTCTATACTCACGGCTATTGTTTATTGACATTATGTGACTAGATCATCGAACTAAACTAAACTAAGCTGAGCTTCAGTGAAATTGTAGAGACCCTCACTATTTTGGAAATGCCCTTCCCTGTTAACCTAATGAAGCCTAGAGACGCTTTCCTCGCCATAATTGCGTACATATTCCCATTAATTTCTGAGAGTTAGGCCATTGGGACTATGTATTGATACTGAGTGACTTTCATACCATATTCATTGTAGAAATCTACCTGGATACAGTCATGAAGAAATTAATTCAGAGTTCACTAACACAGCCGTAAGTATTGCCGCTATGACACTGCTGCCATACACCGTTCATGCAGCCAGCTATGGCACGAATGAAAAAGGCCAGTACTGCTCGATGATGATGAAGTGTCCTGTTATCAACAGGCGGTGAGCAGTGCTGCCATTATTGATACCAATGACAGCGACAGAATTCTCGAAAGTAGCGCTAATTGTAATGCCTAGCCCAGCGGTGGCTGGCGCTAAAAGCGCTGAAATTTTTGCCTTAACCGTAAGCCCAGTTCAGAAGTCGGAAGGTATAAGAAGTATTAAAGTGCAATGTCTTCAATTTTATGTACCGCCTCCCGCCTTCACATCTATAATTTTTTAAATCAAAGGCAAACCACCCGAACTAGATTCATAACATCTCTTGATAAACCTTTAAGATCTAACAAGCTAGCATTGGGCGAAAGACACCCTGCGGGTTAAAACCTGCAAGGTGAAGAGCTACTCTGGGCTAGAAAAACATTTCAGCAGGTGGCCCTTGTGCTTCGAGCAGCTAAAAACTGGGCGGGATAATATCTTTGATTAAATCCAAATGCGTTCAAATATTATCAAGATCCCGGATTTTTTATAATCAATGCCTTGCATAGGAATCCTTCAAGTATTGTGTCAATAACATCGTCTTGATAGCGAGGGGGTTATGCTCAAACACAATCATTTTTTCCGGCAATATCAACAACGCCATGACAAGCATGAACTGTGTCGTTAAAACCATTTCATCCTGTGAATCGGTAAACTGATTAATGACATTATTGATGTCTTTGCCCAGAGCGTAGAGATCTTCTTTAATAATGACATCGTGCATATCCGCTACTCAATTATCTGCTTGTTAGAACTCTATATTCGAAGGACTCTAGATTAACGCTCTGGCAGTGATAAGAGCTTAGGCCAAATGGTCATGATAAAAACTGAAAATGGGAGCTTAGCTGCCATTGATGTTGTCATTTACGAGCATATTAGCGTTATTCAGTAGATCAAAAGCTCGTCACCATTTCTGTAATACTTTCCAATCCAGAAATAAAATATACATAAGAAACTGTATTGATTGGCTATTTCACTAGTCACCTGATTTAAATCAAGGATTTTACAAAATTTTTTAGCCAGCCTAGCCCATTAGGCCGATAGTCGCCGCACACTATTTGCAACACAATAGTTGTACACATTTTGTACAAAGCAATGAGGTGAATATGTTTTCTTTCTTGGATAGTGGTGGTACGTTTATGTACATCATTCTGGCGGTTTCTGTGTTTGCACTGGCGATGTTTTTAGAACGCGCCTACTTTCTCTATATACGACTCAATATGAATATTGAGTTAGCCTACCAGCGCATTATTGTTGCCTTGCAAAACTCGGGATATCGTTCAGCCCTGCGCGAATGTGAAAACATCACCGTCCACCCACTGGGACGTATCCTGAAAGCCGGATTATTACACGCCGGTAAACGCGATAAAGAAATAGAACAGGCCTTGCAAGAGAGCATGTTACGCGAGATGCCACTGCTGAAAGCTCGCATTAACTATCTCAGCATGTTTGCCAATGTTGCCACCCTACTCGGTTTATTGGGCACCATCGTCGGCCTGATCGCCGCCTTTGAAGGCGTCAGCAGTGCAGTGGCCGCCGAGAAACAGGCCGTCCTAGCCTCGGGTATTTCGGTGGCCATGTTTACCACCGCTTTTGGATTAATCGTATCAATTCCTTGTCTGGTGGGCTTCTACTTACTGAATAACCGGGGTGATCACTTGCTGGATCAATGTGAAGAAAAATCTCTGTCGTTATTTAATGCCCTTACTACTAAAAAACGTGAGGACTAAGTCATGGCCTTCGGAGCACGTAAGCGCCGCAGCGGTGATCTGGATATAGACATCGATCTGGTCCCCATCATGAATATGTTTTTGGTGTTGATCCCTTTTCTCCTGATGTCGTCCAGTTTCATGAGTTTAAAAGCGATCAATACCTCGGTGCCAGTCAGTTCCGAGGCGGCTCAGCAAAGTGTTGCGCCCCCCAAAAAGAGCCCGGTAAAAATCAAGGCCATGATAGAGCTGAATGTCAATGGCATCAGCCTTGTTGCAGAGGCCGATGAACTGAATCCTGAAGCTTTACAAAAGATGGCACTGACGTTAAAAAAACGCGGTAAAGCCTATCCTTTAGAGCAGCTATCGCAGCATCTGGCCAGCATTAAACAGCAATACCCCCTCAGTGACACCGTAGTGCTGATGCCCGCAGCCAAGGTCACCTATAAGGACATCGTTAAGGCCATGGATGCCGCACGAAGCTTGGGCCAACTGCCGCTATTTAAACATGTGGTACTTGCCAGCAAGGCGGGTTAGGAGACGAAAAATGAAATCCATGATCAATCAGCGTGAAGACTTTGTACCACCGACATTACAGATAACGTCGATGATGGACATGTTTACCATCATCTTGTTTTTCCTGTTGTTTTCCTTCTCGGACAAACCCGATGAAATACAACTGGAAAAATCGCTGTCGTTACCGTCGTCCTCGGCAAAAATCGATTACAACAATGCTATACAGCTGATGTTGAGCACTGAGAAGATCATATTGGATGGAAAGATCGTCGCCACCATACGTGACAATAAGATACAGGGTGTGGATATTAATGCCCCGGAAAAATCGGCCCTATATCAAACCCTGGTCAAAGAAATGGAACGCTTAAAAACACTGCAAAAATCAAAAAATATCGGGATTGAAGCTGATCAGAACATAAAAAAAGATCAACCGCATATTTTATTATTCTGCGATGAAGAGCTGCCCTATGAAGTGATTCAAAACACCGTAGAAATTACTGCAGCCGCTGGATTTTCAAACTTTCAATTAATGGTGATGGAGCAATAATCATGACAACTTCACTGAACCTACTGCTACAGACCCTAATACTACAAACGCTGTTATTACTGTGCACCATGCAGGTCTTGCCAGCCGAGGCTGGCGCACAAGAGCGTCGCATTGAATTTGGAGATGCCTATATCAAAGGCCAATCCCTAAAAGCCAATGCCGCCTATTTGCTCAATAGACGCAAGGCACAGACCGCCAGTTTGATCAGGATACGTAAAAACTATCGCGCCGAGATTTTGCAAGATATGGAATTTATTAACACCGCCGAAAAAAACCAGCTTGAGCAAAGGAAGGTGCCTGCACTTTCCTTGATCAACTAACACATTGCTGCCGTAGAATTGAGCTCCTTATTATGATGTCACTCACAGCACAAACAGCAACAACTCTGGATACCGCCGCGGATGTTCTGGGTGTTAATAACACTGCCGCCAGCATCGTATTACAGGGTAAACGGATTCGTTTAAACGGCCTCAGCATGCCAAAAAAACGTCAAATAACCGCTATTTTACACCGCCGTATTACACTGCAGGAAAAGGCCCTGTCCTCACCGCAACATAAAGTACAGGCAGGCTTTGAGTTGCAATCGTTTACCGATATTATCCATACACTGATGCAGTTAGTGGCAGAGCTGCAAAACAACCAAAAACTGTTACCCAGCGTACAAGACCGATTGATTCTAGCGCTCTTTACCTGCGCACAAAAACAAAATCAGCTACTGCATCGCTATGGAGACAAGAAAGCAGAGCCTGCAGCATCAGACAAGCTAAGCAGCCTTAAAAAATCGAGTAACTCAAACACCCAAAAAATCAAGGTTACGAGCAACGCCAAAAAAAGTCCAAAAACCGCGATAAAACCAACACTGCCAACAGACACACATAGCCTTGACGAGGATGAGGACGAAGAGTTCGATTGCAGTGACAGTCATTTTGAACTCTATAAACACCTGCAGTTAACGGTACAAACGGATGTCATGCTGGAGGGCTTGGACCAGGTTATTGAGATCGTCACCTTACATAACGGAGAGCTAGAAAGCCTGGATTATTGTCGCCCGGGAGAATCGTTTTTTACCCATTTACGCGGCAGCAAACTGTGCTTGGTAAAACACACTCAAAAAGGTTCAAAACAAGTATTTTATACGCCGTTTCCTATGCAGCTACAATTCAGAGACAGGCTCTCTGGTGAGCTCTTATTAGAAGACCTCAGCGTTAATAAAGACACAGCCGGACTAATAAAAAAATACCAGGCCGAGATACCCGATGATATGGCCGCCTACCTCAGCTATGGCAAGAAGCAGTTTATCATTCGTACCGTCGCCGATCATATCAGCCTGGATATCGATGTGCCTGTGGCTGAAAAGCAACCCGTTTGGCAATACCTGCTGCGTTCTTCCGGCATTCACTTGGCCATTCTTGTCCTCATGGCCGGCTACCTTGCACTGAGCAGCGAACCGGTTAAAGCCCCTGAACCCAAATTTGTTCAATTGGATGTGCAGCAGATCCTGAAAAAACCGGAGCCTGTAAAACCCAAGGCCAAGCCCAAGCCAAAACCTAAACTTAAGCCAAAGCCCAGAAAAGTGACAACACCCACTAGGGCCAAGCGCCCTGTTAAAAGACCTACCGTAAAACCGGCCGTTAGAGCCAGACCCAAGGCGGTAAAACCGGTGAAACGTGATGTCAAAAAAACCGGCTTATTAGCCGCCCTGGGAGGCGCTAAAAAGGTTTCCAAAAGCACCCAGATGGCCAGAGCACAACTAAGCCAGTTAAAAGCCACCACATCTGCCTCAGCGAGTCGCAGAACGCTGCAAGTTTCAGGCCTTGCAGAAAATGTCGCTACCGGCAAGTTGAATGCGCCTACCGGCGCAGTCATGAATACCCGGGGCAGTGGTGCGGCCCTGGCCAGCGGTTCACAGCTGGCCTCGTTAAAAGCTCACGGCGCGGGACAACGCTCGGTACAAGCCAAGGTAACCGCAGCCCCCATACGTGCTGCCAAAATTCACGGCGGCGGTATCAGTAGGGATGCAGTAAGACGCGTAATTGACTCTCATATGGATGAGGTCAGCTATTGTTATGAGACAGCCTTGGCCAGTCAGTCAAATTTATCGGGCAAGATTATTTATGACTGGACCATAAGAACCGATGGTAGCGTTGCCAATGTGGGCATCAAATCCTCAACCATACGCTCTGTGGAATTGAACGACTGTATTCGAAATGCCATAAAACGCTGGCAGTTCCCGCAACCTTCAGGTGGTGATGTTTATATATCCTACCCATTTATTTTTGATCAAGTCGGATTTTAATCGGGAGATATCGATGAAATACTCACCATTACCAGCAACCCTGTTTTGCCTTGTTGGCCTGCTATTGGCGCCTCTTCTAAAGGCCGAAGATGCCATACAAGTGCAGGCCGTGCAGGAAAAAATATTTCATAAACATCACGAGCTGAGCATCGTAGCCGGTTATATACCCGATGATGATTTCTTTGCCCTTTACCCGGCAGGCGTGAATTATATTTATCATTTTAACGATGTCTGGGCCTGGGAAGTCATTCGCGCACAAACGGTGTCGGCAAAAAATAGAGACATTCAAGACAATCTCAAATTCAATTTTGATATCGATATCAGCGAGTTTGATCAGTTAACCGGCTTAATAGAATCCGCCCTGCTGTTAAAACCCAGTTACGGTAAAGATGCCATTTTTAACCGCTGGGTGGTGAATCATGAAACCTATATTTCCATCGGCGGCGGGCTGGCACAATACCGACGCAATTTCTCCTTTGGTGAGAGTGAAGATAAGACCGCAGCGATGATGTCACTGGGCATAGGCAGAAAATACTTTCTTACCGAGAATATTGCCCTGAGTTTTGAATTGCGCGATTTAATCATCTTTAAAGAAGATAAAACCGAAAACAATTTATATTTAGGTCTGGGCTTCAGCTTTCGCTTCAATCTTGCACCGAGAACGGCGGTACAGTCGCGGGAAACAGAGCAGTTCTACCAATATTTGCGTGATAACCATGAATAACTTGCAACGATTCTCAGGCAACTGTGTATTGGCCGTCTCTTTGGTAGCCACTACTTATGCCTGCGCAGAAACAGGGCTTGAAACAGGGGCTGAAATCAGCACTGAACCTCGGGTTGAGCAAAGCCAGGTAGGGCAGGAAGAAACCACTGTCCCTCTGACAAAAAAACAGCGTCAGGACTTTCGACTGCAGCAACAAGCTTTATTACAAGAAGGTTACGCGCTGTATCAGCAACAAGATTATACCGACGCACTACAGCTGCTATTTGATGGCTACGCCAAAGATATGCAACAGCCTCAGGACAAAAATGAATGGATGGGATTCTTCCTGGCCCTAAGCCTTGAAAAACAGGGTTTCACTCAGGCCGCCGTCGATATATTGGCGCAACTGGTCATAGAAAACTCAAATACCGAAATTGTGCATTTCAGCTTGCAACTGTTTGAAAACCTAAGCCGCAACAAACCCTTTGATAGAACCACCATCATCGATCAGATACTGCTGGATCATGATTTTGGTTTTATCGATGACCCACAAATACTGGCCTTTATTCATTATCACAAAGGCATGTATGACTGGAAAAATAAACAACAGCAATGGGCCAAGGCATACTTTAACAAGCTGCCAGAGCACAGCCTATATGCCCATAAATATCGTTATCATCAGGCTCTGA
>JABSRQ010000185.1 GCA_013215055.1 Pseudomonadales bacterium
GCGCTGATCCCACTGTTTTTTGCTGAACTCCCACCAACGTTCATTAAACTCCAATAACACCTTGGTGGCCGCATCATAGTGTAGCTCCATAATGGCACGGCGTTTCTGATACGATAAATCCGGAGACGTACGTACAAAACGGAAACTGGAAAAGGGCACGGTGACAATCGCCAAATCAGCGCTGATATGACGATTTACTTCGCCCTCTTCGGAGACACTGCGAATCGAAATGGGATCGGCAGCAGTGGCATGATTGTCGGTTTCTCCATCAAAATAATCCATATGCGTCACTCTGTGATCCATATGGAAGGTTACGCCCATATCCAGAAGCCGTGCCTCTATCTTATCCGTTAGATTATGAGAGCCTCCTTTAAGCTCACGATAAACCAGGCCCACGTTAATATCGCTACGCCCTAAAAAGCTGTGCATAAAGGCCAATGGCATGCGTGAAGTCAGATTTTCTATCGTGCCAATGAAATCAATCTGTTCGGCAGTTAAATCGGTTTCCTGCTCGAGATAATCGCGCATCGCATATTTATCAAATTTCTCTATCACCATGGCCCAACCTGCTAACCACTGGTCATAAGGTTTATTCACTCTGACACCATCCACCAGATCAGAATACAAATCACGCACAGGATTCAGCGCTACAGTTAATAAATCACTGGCACTGTTGCTGGGTGATTCAATTTCAAAACCGGCGGCCATGGCGCTTGAGTCTGCCAGATATTTATCCTTACTCTGCTCGAAGCTATTGCAGCGAATCACGCGCTGATTAAGAGCCTTGCTTTCGGTCTCCACATCCACATCCACCAGATAAAACTGCTGCGTTTCAAAGCCGTAACCCAGATCATCGAGATAGGTGTTTACTAGCGGATGAATTTCGGGAAAGCGCATGGCACCGGCCTCGGCATATTGATTTTCATCATCAAAATATTTACTGCCACGGAAGGTTTTAATTCGCCCACCCACACGTTTATCATTAGCTTCAATAATGCTGACATGATGACCACATTCTTTCAGTAATTTTGCCGCAAACATGCCTGCGATACCCGCACCTATGATAACAACACGTTGAGGTGACGAGGTTTTATATCCCAAACCATTTTTCATAATATCCAGATAGCTCATCACGGCTTCCGGATATTCGGTCTTTCCCGTTTCGGGGTTTTCATAGGGCAGCAATAATTCTTGTGCAAGTCGGGTATACAGGGGTTCTGGCATGATCATAGTCCTTTGAATAATTATTAGAATTTCGGCCTAGCATAAACAAGACATAGCTTATCTGTTTTTTACAAGCTTCCTTATTCATAGCTTTATTTTGAGTTTTTACAATAAAAAACTCAGTTTTAATAGCTTTTCCAACTAAATGCATTCCATTTATATCTATATAAATGATTTTTTATAACGTTTTATAATATGAATGCAGATCGCTATTTTTTTAAACAGAAATTGTTAAGGTTTATGGCTCTTAATGGAAGTTATTTTAAAAGGAAAGGTAGAACCATGACTGATGAAGTTTTTGAAGATGTAATCGATGATGCCGCAGTAAAAAAATCTAAGCCGGCTGTAAATAACAAAAAAAGTGTCATCCTCAATGAAAATACCCTGGGGGAATTAGAAAAACTGATAGGCACCTGGGTCGGTGAGGGTGTGAATGTCATTGCCGTGCCTGTTGAAAGCAGCACGGGTAAATTCAGAGTGATCGCACAGGATTTTGATGAGACCTTGACCTTTGCGCCGCTGGCCGATGGTGTAGCGAACAGAAAGATAGGTGAAACTCAAATTATTGCAGGCCTGCATTATGAGCAGGTGGTCAATGACAAACAGGGCAATAATCTGCATTTTGAAAACGGCCTGTGGCTGGTGCTGGAAACAACAGACGGCGTGCGCCGCATTGTCAGGCAAACTTCGGTGCCACACGGCAACGTATTTATCGCAGGCGGCCAGGTGATAGGCACCTTCCCCGTATCCCCAAAAATTGATGATACCGAAAGCAGCCTGCCACCGGAATTTGCCGATTTACCGATAGATTCGGGTTATTTAAAACCCTATGGTGATGCTCAGGCAGCCAATACCGTGGATATTATCCATCCAAATACAAACCTGTCAAAACATAACGATGGCATCGATATTGAAGAGACAACGGTCTATAGCCTGACAACAGAAAATAATAAAGATGATCCATTTTCTTTTGGCAGTATCAGCAATATTCCATTTTTTGATGCTCCAGAAAAAGGATCAAAAAAGGATATTAATACCTTTATCGAGACACCTAAATTAAGCAGTATTTTCTGGGTGAATACCGTCAAGGCCGAAGATGGAAGCAGCAGCTTTGAGCTGCAATATACTCAGAACACCACACTCAAATTCTTTAAATCTCCCAAGAATCCAAATGACTTAATTGAGTGGCCGCATATCGATGTGGCAACGCTCAAAAAACAGCCGTGATTTAACTCGATAAGTTGGTAAAACTATCAGCCCTTTTTATTGCATTAAAAAGGGCTGATGAGAAATACATTGTTAACAAGCCAGAACGTAACCCTCATACTGATATAGCCCTCTCTTCTTTAGTTCAACCCCAAAATACAAACATAAGAAACAATGATAATACGTTAGATGAAAGACTCTTTTATACCAGAAGCTATTATCCAGGCAAGGCCAGTGAAGAATGCATTAACTTTTTGGATTCACCGGTGTTGAAATTTATAAAGGTGAAATTTACATCAATAACGCTAAAATCAGCCTTTTAGTGTGATAAATATCTTTGTTTTAATTTCTGCAACTTCTATCTGTTTTTATTATTCGCCAATGGCTGGCCAGCATCAAATTTTCTAACACACAGTGTTAGGAGCTACATTATTAAGATTTCAATCATCTATATTGAAATCTATAGGTATAAGAAATATTAAAGCAGAATGGGTTCAACTTTTATGTACAGCCTCCCGTCTTTGTATATATATAAAGTGCTTGTATAAAGCTCATCCGTCACAGGCATTACGTCTGAATAGTCGACTGTAAGGAAGCTGTGAATATATCGTGTTTGAAAGGGAGGGGCTGAACCACTAACCAGGCTTGAAGATCATTTTAAATCGCAGCTTATTCTATTTTTACTACCGTTGTTGCTCCAAGCATTTAGAAAAACCACGTATCAGTAACACACCCCCGAAGAGAAGACCAAGACGCAGGCAATACCACAGGGTTTGAGAAAATTCTAAATCACAGCAGTAAGCAAAATAGATACACGTTAAAAATATCAAACTGCCAAAGATAATTAAGTATCTAGAGATGTTATTGGACTTCATCATAGCCTCATTGTTAGGGTTTTAAATACAGCTACCAGGTATTGCTGGCAGAGGCTGTTTTATAGATAATCTTGTGCCGCTTGTTGAATATTAGCCTTCATCGCCGTGCTTACTTCATTCCAAATAGGGGTGATTTCAGGTTCAAGTTCATGCCCCATGGCATTTAAAACGGTGGCCTGAAAACAATCGATCAAGGTAAAGTAATAGATGTGATCAGATAAGCCGTAATGGGTATGTCGGATGATCTCCGTGGCGATCTGAGATTCGGCGTAATTCGGATGAGCGATGGTATCGATAAGGAAACCGGCGATTATTTTAAACTTTTTTGGGGCAAATACCGAAATATCCGAACCGTTAAAATAACGTTTTGTTTCGGGATAGGTATCGAAGAAGCGCTGGAAAAAATCAGCACCCACTTGCTCTAAACTCTGGTTTGTAATGGCGCAATCGATACTGTCTTTAATGGCTTGTAAATGTTCTTGGTACATATTGATTTATCCTATGTGCTCGTACTTATCGTAGATCTTCTGTGTTGTTAGTTGGAGCCGCTGTTCATTAGCGTCTCCAGCTGCGTTGGAGTACATGCCTTTTCTAACATCGGAAATAAGAGCCTTTCTTCCTTGCGAGTGTGATCGTAAAGCATTTGGCCAAAGGCCTGTATGTTGGAAAAGTTTCCCTGTAATAGCCCTTCGTAATCCACAATCATCTGACGGTGCTCTTGTTTTAGTAACTGGCAGAGTTGTGAAAATGACACGTCGATCTGTAGCGTAAATAGGGTTGATTCTTCAAGATAAAAATGTTGATAAATTAAGTCTTCAAATTGTATTTGTGTGTCTGAGAAAAATTGTATTTTTTCCGCTCTGCTAGCCGTGGCGAGATTTTTACACTGCTTTGCTAACATCAATGACACTTGATGATCGAGTGATAAGGGGATTAATGCTTGGCTACGTTTCATGATAAATTCTCTTTTTATCCAAGGTCGTTAAGGCCCAGTTTTTTGGGCCATCACTTATTACCAATCTATATCGATACGGGTGAAAACATTTCGGCCATAACCCGGTAAACGCTCACCTACCGCTACATCGGTGTTCATCGCGCGGTTATAACCGCCCAGATGATCGCTATAGCTTTTATCGGTAATGTTATCGATGCCAAAACCTAAACGTGCATATTGACTGACCTGCCAATAGCCTTTGATATTCAGAAGTGAATAGCCCGATGTGGTTTGTTCGTTATTGGTCGCAGAAACCTTATCTTGTTTATCATAGACAATGCATTCAACCGTCATGGCCCAAGCCGGCTGTTGATAATTCACTGCCATGGAGGCATTGGCTGGCGATATACGATACAGGTTGTCAGAGATATCTTTGCGCTCACCACGTACATAATTGATAAGGCCACTGACCGACCACTCGCTATCAATCTGATAGGCCCAGTTCATATCAACACCATAAAACCTGGCATCAACGTTATTAAATTGTAAGGGTGCAGGTTTAGCTGTGCCGTTCATATTATTCATCATGGAGGTAAACTGCATCGCAGGCATATCATTTGCCTCTGTGCCTTGGATAAAGTCTTTAACATCTTTATAAAATATTCTTGGTGACAAGACCCAGCCATGTTGCTGATAGTCCATACCCGCCTCTATCTCATGGGCTACCTCGGCATCCAATTCAATATTACCGATATAGGTACGCCCATCGGCCAAGCCGCCGGCGGACTCCATTGGCAGCCATAAATAACGTTCCTGATAAGAGGCACTACGACTCTTACGTGACAAACCCAGATAATAATCTTGTGCATCATTCAGGCTGTAACTTAATTTGGCCACCCAATCGATATTATTATCATCTTGTTGGCGCTCGGCGTTATTAAATCTATCGCGCAACGTTTGCCCGGGTGACATACCCATCATAGACATCATCGCCGGGCTGCCATCCACTTCATCGGCATCCATGGCAACATGGTTATAACGTAAACCTAATTCTGCCTGCCACTGTGTATTGATAATGTGTTGGCGCTCGGCAAACAAGCCGGCTATTTGGCGTTTGGCATCGTTGAAGTTAACGACAAAAAACATCGCATTATTAGGGTTATCGATATT
This sequence comes from Pseudomonadales bacterium, assembly GCA_013215055.1. GTDB lineage: Bacteria > Pseudomonadota > Gammaproteobacteria > Pseudomonadales > DT-91 > CAKMZU01. Next base: position 5,410 of record JABSRQ010000185.1, read on the forward strand.
GGAATTATGCATCTCACTATGGCCATCTACACCCAATACCCAACTACCTTTGGCATCAAAAAACTCCGTGCTAACTTTAAAACCTGCGTTATCACCCGTGGCAAAATTTCGTCGCCACATCGATTCCATCATCGGCGCCTGGCGTAAATGATAATTTGTCATGCCATGTTCAATTTGGCTAAAATACAATTTACTCTTTAAAGCCCAAGTCTCGTTTTCAATCTGATAACGCATACTGGCTTGATCGCTGTCTATGCTCTGAATATCCATAGGCAAGGCGGCAGCACCACTGTCTCCGGTTTCTTGTCTGGCAACATCCAATTGCACCGTGTGGCCGTCATGATAAAAGCCATAACCAACATCATAACGTTGGCGTTGATATTCGCTGGGAGTAATTTTACCGCCTGGGAATTTAGCATCATTGGCCTGTTCCGCTAAGGCCGAGAATTTTACGCGGTGATTTTTATTTGCGGTGATCACTGTGGCGCTGGCTAAGCTTGCTTGATTAACAGACTGCCCACCTATGCGAACTCGGCCGCTGCTTTCAAAATCATCGCTGTCGGCAAAATCACCCGACCACGTGGTCGCGTTGATTAGGCCACCAATGGTTTCCTGACCACCACTCACCGGGGCAATGCCACGATAAACTTCCAGGGATTCCAATTGTGCCGCAGGTGCATAACTCAACGGTGGGTCCATCCAGTTAGGCCCGCCAGAACTTAAGTTCATGCCGTTCACTTCTACATTAACCCGTGAACCATACATGCCCCGGTATTGTGGAATACCACTGATGGGCCCGTTGCCATTAAAGGTGGCACCAGGTGCTTTGCGTAAGAGTGTGGCCGCATCGGCAATCATCTCCACGGTATCGGAGACTTCAATCTTGCGCAGATCACGTGTACCGGTAATGACCTGCTCTTCTATGCCATTACCTTCAGCAAAAGCGACAGTGGCAAGTACCGAACCCATTATTAGGGTGAATTGACGAAATAACATAGTGACCCCTCTTCAACATATAAATCGTTTTCATTCTTCCTATTACAATTAGCATGCCAGTTATTAACTACCTGATTTTAAAGGGGATTATATAGTAAGAGGTTTATTTGACATCTTATCTTGTGTTGTCATAACAGTGGGTAAGAAGTCCTAACGATAACTACCCATGATTATTTATCACTGAGGGAGTGCACTATAAGAAGTGAATTTATAGCGTTGTTAATTTAACTACTAGGATGTCGAAGTTACATCTAACTATAGCAGTCATAAACACCTCTCTATATTTTTTACGAATAGAATCAATGCCTTATGTTTTGGCACGCATTTTGTAATAACTAACCGTGAGCAGCATTATTTAATACACAATATAAGTGGATTTACCGTAACAGCCTAAGGAGCGTAACGATGATACAGATGCATGAAGAGGCTAATACGCCATTAAGTAAAATACACAAAGACTTTGTGATGCAGCGTGGAGGGTTAAAAAGTTATTTAGCCAGAGCCGAGCGCTTAGGTGTCACCGATTGTGATATTCAAGCGACTCAACAAGGCAATCGTATTGGCGTGAGGTTTCAGGTCCAGGGCGTGGCCCATCCAGGGTATTACAAATTAATTTTGGGGCCTCAGGGGCGAGTCATTGCCAAGCAGTCTCAATTACCAACAAACGGCTACGCAGAGACTAAACAAGCGGTGGTGATAAATGCAAAATCTGCGCATGCTTAGCCTATGTACACAGTCTATACTTTGCTTTTAAATGCATAATAGCGAGGATTAAAAAATGAAATTGTTGAGTGTTAGATTAATGTGATAAGACTAGGATTAGCATTATCGATCAATCTAATTCTACTTGCGCTTATGTTTTTATTTATAAGCCATACGGCTACTGCCATTTTGATTGGCCTGTCCTTGCTTGCCTGGTTCTTTTATTTTTTGTGGTCCAGGCAGCAACTTGTTTTAGAGCGTGTTGAAGAGAAAATCGACGGGCAGAACGTCATCTTGCCAACGGAGCATATTATGTTCAGGGCAGTGGAATCCTCTGGATATTCTCAAACCAGCGGCATGGGATATATGGCGCTAACAGAAGAGGCTCTGTATTTTGAGTTAGTACTTCTGGATCTGGTTATTACCGTGCCTGTCGGCAAGCTGCAAGGTGCAGAATTTGTTAGACGCTTAAAAGGTGTCTCGCCGGTTAAAAAAATGCTACGTATCCTTTTTATTAATGATAAGGGCGAAAAAGATTCCATCGCGGTTAATGTTAAAGATATGCAGCTTTGGAAAAACACCATCACAAGCCTATGCGCTAAAAAGACCTAGCAGCAAGTTTAAAGTGTAACAAACCCAATGATCGGTTTAAAAAACGTGTACGATAGTCAGTCGGCTGCAAACGTATAACGCTGCATTATCTTTTGATATTCACCATTTGAGAGTAGTCGAAGCAAACCTTTTTCATAGATTTTCAGTAACTCATCGGTCTCGGTATGATGGGCAGAAAATGCAACATACACCTTAGCCGCCAAGCGACAACTTACAGACTTAAACTGCTTTTTTTCAGCGGCATTTATCAGGTTAAATTCAAACACCATTTCATCTTCGATGATGACATCCACCTCACCATCTAATAAGGATTTCTTCAGCTTGGGCAGTGGCATATCACCACTAAAAACTTTATCTCCGGGGCGTTCATTTTCTCTCAAATAACTATCAATATCGGCACCATAACTATAGCCGTCTAATGTGCCCAAACGTACACCTTTTAAGGAATCATTATTTATATAATCCCAGTGGTTTTCAGCGGTGATATAGAAACAATTGGTAGATAACGCAAACGGGGTTTTAGGAAAAACCAGTTGCTTGGCATCAGAATGATAGGCCCCAACAACGGCATGAAATTCGCCTCTGTCCACCGCATCTATCGCGTCCTGCCAAGGCATCAACGTATAAACTACGGTGATATTTTCAACAGCGAATATTTGGCGCAGAAGATCAATGCCAAAACCTTCTTTTTCATCTCCGGGTTCGCAATTATAAGGACACCAGCTATCACTCACTACAGTGATTTCTCGCGCGATTGCAGATGTAGCAAGTAACAAAAAGCTGATAAGCATCATGTTCACAACACGGCTTAACATTATCTTTAACTTTTCCAATTGGCAGGCCTGTTTTTAGTATTCATCGAAAATAAGATTTTTTCCAATGGGTGTTCTGCCTGCATGGCCGACCAATGGTGGCCGCTATGATGTAGCCGCTTGGCAATTAAATACAGCACCATGGGATTTACCGCAAAACCGACATGACTGCTAAACACATGCACAATTTCCTGTAGATGATGATTAAAATTATGCGCCACCTCAGAGGGTACAAAACCGTCGGTGCGACTATAAAGATTGGTGATTGCCACTTTACCTAAAGGCGCATTACACATCGCAAACCAGTCGTCCAGATGCGCCTGGGTCATGGAACGTTTTTTGAGTTTCTCTAATAAGGGATACACAATCACCGAACGTGGATCTCCAAAAGGGGAACCCAGGGTGATCACCTGCTTCACCTTAGATTGCGCTTCGGAGGCAATGGCTCGAGAGAATACACCACCTAAACTCCAGCCGATTAATGTGGTTTTTTCACCGGTAGAGGCATGTAATTCATCTAACCTAGCGCAAACGGTTTCCACCGCACGGTC
>JABSRQ010000186.1:0-1876 GCA_013215055.1 Pseudomonadales bacterium
TACAAAGTTGCATCAAGAGACGATAAACCGACTAAAAGCAAACCTTCAGCGCCTTATATCACCTCTACATTGCAGCAAGCGGCCAGTACCCGTTTAGGTTTTTCTGTGAAGAAAACCATGATGATGGCCCAGCGCTTATATGAAGGTGGTTATATCACCTATATGCGTACCGATTCCACCCATTTGAGTGATGAAGCCCTATCAAATTGCAGAGACTTTATTGAAAGCGAATTTGGTGCTGCATATTTACCCGAAGCCCCTAAAAAGTATGGTAGTAAAGAAGGTGCGCAAGAGGCGCATGAAGCCATACGACCTTCTTCGGTGACCATTAAGTCGACCCAGCTTAGCAATATGGAGCGTGATGCCGAGCGTTTATATGAATTGATCTGGCGTCAATTTGTGGCCTGCCAAATGGTCGATGCACAATATATTTCTACCAGTGTTGTGGTTGAGGCTGCAAATTGTGAATTGCGTACCCGCGGCCGCATTGTAAAATTTGATGGTTTCACCCGTGTTCAGGTGCCAGTTGCTAAAAAAGGTGATGATGGCCTTTTACCTGATATCAAACAGGGTGATGTTTTAGCTTTGCAGGCGCTAGATCCCAAACAACATTTTACCAAGCCAACCGCGCGTTTTACGGAAGCTAGCCTGGTTAAAGAATTAGAAAAACGCGGCATTGGCAGGCCATCTACCTACGCCTCTATTATCTCTACGATTCAAGATAGAGGTTATTGCCGTATTGAAAATCGCCGCTTTTATGCCGAAAAAATGGGCGATATTGTCACCGATAGATTATTGGAGTCGTTTGATGATCTAATGGATTACAGCTTTACCGCACAGATGGAAGAAACCTTGGATGAAGTGGCCGCGGGTAAAAAAACCTGGACCGCAGAATTGGATAACTTCTATGAAGGTTTCTCCAAAAAGTTAGCCAAAGCCGGCGCGGAAGAAGGGGGCATGCGTGCCAACTCTCCTACAGAGACTGATATCAGTTGTAATGCCTGTAGTCGCCCGATGCAGATTCGCACTGCAAGTACCGGTGTATTCCTGGGTTGTTCAGGCTATGCCTTGCCGCCTAAAGAACGCTGTAAAGAAACCATGAATCTGATCTCGGGTGACGAAGCGGTTGCGATTGATGCCGAGGATGATGGCGAAGGTGAATCTCGATTATTGTTAACAAAACGCCGTTGTAAAATCTGTAATACCGCGATGGAAAGCTATCTTATCGATGAAGATCGTAAGTTGCATGTTTGTGGTAATAACCCCGATTGTAATGGCTTCGAAGTGGAGCAGGGCCAGTTTAAAATCAAAGGTTACGAAGGCCCGATCATAGAGTGTGATAAATGCGAAAGTGAGATGCAGTTAAAATCAGGCCGCTTTGGTAAATATTTTGGCTGCACCAACGATGAATGTAAAAATACCCGTAAGTTATTGCGCAGCGGCGAAGCGGCTCCACCAAAAATGGATCCCGTGCCTATGCCTGAGCTGCAGTGTGTCAAAGTGGATGATACCTATATCCTCAGAGACGGGGCGGCAGGTATGTTTTTGGCGGCTAGCCAATTCCCTAAAAATCGTGAAACCCGTGCGCCGTTGGTGGGAGAGCTTAAACCGCATAAAGATGAAATCGACCCCAAATATCACTTTATTGTTGATGGTCCGCAGTTTGATAATAAAGGCTTAGCTGTACAGGTGCGTTATAGTCGCAAGACAAAAGAACAGTATCTGATGACAGAAGATAAAGAAGGCAAAGCCACTGGCTGGCGCGCTTATTATCCTGACGATAAGTGGGTGATTGAATTACCCAAGCCTAAGAAAAAAGCTAAAGCCAAGGCGAAACCTAAGGCCAAAGCGAAAGAAAAACCCAAAGCAGAACCCA
>JABSRQ010000186.1:1886-8977 GCA_013215055.1 Pseudomonadales bacterium
CAAAGCTATGGCCGAATAAGTCATATGAGTTCAGCAGCTTTGGTCAACGAAAAGCACTACCAGGTAAAACTTTTACTGGAGCTGTTAGCGGCGCAGGATAAAACCTGCGCCACTTATGCCGCTCAGCTTAAAAGTATCGAAGCCGCCTGTGTGTTATTGCTGGAGGCAGGCTTTAGCTTGTTTTTAAATGAAGTGGCAGCATCTTGTCAGTTAAAAGACAACTTCAGCTCGGTGGTACACTTACAACATGCGCTTCATGACGAGCAGCGTTCTCACGCGGTGGTAGAAACCTTGCTGGAGTTGCAGGCGGATACACAGAGTTGGTTGTATTTATTGCAAAGTGCCGCGCAGAAGGTGCATCAGGGGTTGGCAGTTAATAAACCTGTAGTAAAAAGCGCACAAACGTTGCAGTTTCAAGATGCCGGTGAAGGCCTGGAACTTGCTCACTGTTTACAGGAGTTTACCGCTTTTGTTGAGGCGCAGCGCAGCTTTTTAAGTGAATGGTAGTGCGCCAGGGGCCTACATCGTTACGGCCCTTTTTTATCCTGCGAGGATTCATTCCACTGGAATAAAATATCCGACATGGCTTTAGCCTGTTGTTTCAAGACTTGTAGTTCCTCATCACTGCCCGCTTCGACTTTGACATAAGGCAGTTTTCTGATCTCTGAAACCAGCTTATGGTTAGGGTCAGATATCTTATTTAATTCCAGCGTCCAGCGAATATTATGAACTGCCATACGATAGAAGATCAGTTTGATATCCAGGCTTAACCTGGATTGAGGTGAATCTTCGCTGAGATGTTTAAAATCCAGGCGAAACAAAAAAGCTTGTTTGGCATTGTCTTTATTGCGAATATAAGCGGAACGGCCAGCGCTACTAACCATCGCTAGAATGCCAAACACCTCACCCGGATTAATGCTGCTAATGGGCGCGGTGTCTTTGTCTTCATCAAGATAAACCCCTAGCTGTCCTTTAAGTAAAAAATACAGTTTCATATCGTTATCACCTTTACGAATAACGGTATCACCACTGTCACAGCGTATAATTTCGGCTAAATCCATCAATAAGCTGAATTGTTGAGCCGAAGCTTCATAAACCGTATTAAAAAACGGAATGCGTCGTACCAGGCGTTCGCTGTCAATATCTAGCTTTTCTGAACGGGTTAAAGTATACAAAGCAATGGCCTCGTTAAGCTTAGAGTGAAGATGGATGGTGTTTGATAAAACGCCATTTTTTTAATCAGCTACCTTAGCATAGCCCCGGCCTCTGCTACTGTCAGTATCTTTACATTTAGGTGTTTAAAAAAGCCTGCCAATCTGCCAATAATGCATTTAAATCTGCTAAATCGATGTTGCATTCAGTCATATTATCGAAGTCCATTTTACAATCATCGGGGGTTGGCGCATTTAATGTTGGATCTTTTAATGTGCTTAATGCGGTCAGTTTTGCTGAATCTGAGTTGAGTTGTAAATAATAGCCTTGCTGGCTGATTTGAAAATCATCAATTTCTCGTTGTTGCAGCTTCTTGGAGAAATTCAGCAAGCGCTGTAAGTCGGCGTTGTTTTGGCTGTAGTTACTCATAAGCCAATAAGCAATTAAGTTATCTTCGGCGTCTAAATGCACAATGGCATTGTTTTGTGAGTCTCTGCTAAATTGGTATTGCATGTTTATCTCTTAAGTTGTCGCCTGCGCAGTGGAACTGGATTGTGTAGCGCGGTTTTGCTGTTGTAAAGTCTGCTGTAGATTTTGGTAGTCGTTAAGCATGGTGTTGCGATTATCGGCTGAAAAGCGCTGCTTCTTTTGGTGGTGGCTGATTAAGGTCTGTAAATATGCCATCTGTTGGGTATCGTTTTTTTGCCAAAACTGCCCCGTGGACGAAATCATGCTGCTCTTTAGGCCTAGTTTTTTTGTTCAGTACGCAGAGCCAACAAGCATGATCTCATGAGACTTGTTCCTATCTTGTATATAGGCTTCGCTGATAAGCTCAAAGTATTGTTGCTGCAGGTATCGCCGTACGTCATAACAGTGATAATTGGGGCATAAGGCAAAGATGATCTGCTGCTCGCTAGCGTTATGCCTTTGATAGATGCCATCTAAAAGCTCAATCAAGGTATTACCGCCAATACCTGCTAATACCACAATATGTTGGGCCTGCGTATCTAAGGTGATATCGGCAGCGCAGCCGATATGGGTTTGCGCCCGTGCTTGTTGATCGGGCAGGCAATCGGCGGCCAGCTTCGTATCCAGCTGTTGCATAATGCTGCTTATGCGGTCTACAAAATGCACGGTGTGTAATGAGGGTTGGCTTAAAAAGCTGCGCCCTAAAAAACCATGATCGCAGCAGCAATCCCATAGATGTAGGTCACGTGGCTGATTTACGATATTATCGATGCAGATATTGATATGTTGACTGATGGCTGTAAGCCTTGGCCCTAAACTTCTACTGCCCATGATTCAATGTGGCCTTTGTGCGATAAATGCTGAGACCGGACGGCCATCTTGTAGATGGTGGATATCATTTTTGATGATGTTCAGCTGGGAAAAGGTGTTGGCCAATTCATTTTTGGCCAATAAATAGTTGGGGTTTTTAGGGCTGGAAATTTTCTCGCAGCCTTGCATAAAGGTTTGGTAAATCAAATAGCCACCGGGTTTAAGCCTGGCTTGCAGGGTGGTTAATAAAGGTCGGTGCAGATAACGACACACGGTGATCAGATCAAAAGCCGCTGGCAGACCTTGTTGGGTTAAGTTTTGCAGTGCGTTTGTATCAGATTCTAAATCGTGTTGATAAGCCTGAACTGCCACTTGGTTGTTCTGGGCTAATCGCGTGGTGCGTTGCAGGGCTTCACTCTGATAATCGATGCCGTGCATCTGCCAGCCTTGTAAAGCTAAATACACCATGTCGCGGCCGGAACCGCAGGCGATATCCAGGCCGATAGACTTTATATTCGCGGCGGGATGTTTAGATAAAAGCTCACAGAAATGTTCAATCATAGGGGAGGCCTGCCACAATCGTATTGAGCTAGGTCCGGTTTGCCATAAACCCTGGGTTATAAGCTGTTGCCGATGATCGCGATCATAAATTGTGGTGTTACTGATTTGATAAGCTTTATCTTTTAAAAATGCAGTGGCTGTTTTAAGGCTTTCTACACAGCCTATCAGTGCTACTGGGCTGGCCTTCTGGGGCAGCTCATGCATGCGTTTAAATAAATCATTGGCGTCGATATGACAGGCTTGGCGATGATGACCTTTAATGAAATCTTCTTCACGGCGGCAGTCAATTAGCAGTGGCGTAGCGGGGCAGCAGTTCATCATCGGGGTACATGGTCGAGTTAATTTTCTTGCCTAATACGAATAAATCTAGCAAAGCGAGGTAGGCCTGTTTTTGTCAGGCCATTATAACGGTATGTGACGGTAGAACCAATTGCCGGAGGGGATTTACGTTGTTGATCGGTAAAACCCGTACCAATTTTAAACGTTAAGCCGGCGTTAGTTGTTACGATAAGTGCACCCAACAAGCCCTTGTATTTACCTTTACCTTCGCTGTAACCGATCACGTTAGCTTCGTCGTCGTTGTGGATTTTTAATTTACATAATGCTGAATTACGTCCTGCTTTATAGCGGCCTTTTTTATGATGTAGCATCAAGCCTTCTGCGCCGGATGCGGTGATCTGCAATAAATGCTGTTGCAAGCTCTCTTTAGAGCTGAATATCTGCTGTGGGATCAGTTGTATATGCCTATCAAACCTTTGTTTTTGGAAAAGTGAGCGCAGTGTTGTTAAGCGCTGTTCAAAGTCGATACTTGATGTCGGCAGGTCAAAAACTTGAAAACGTATTGAATGCCAATCAGCAGGGGGGGTTTCTTTGCGCACGATGGCGGATAGATCATCAAACTGCTGTCTGCCTAGCCAAAGCTCTCCATCCAGGGCAAAAGGAGGTAGGGAGGCGGTAAACCAGGCGGGGGCTTTGTAGGTGTGTTGTGATCTTGAAATCAGCTGCGTGCCATTCCAATAGGCTCTTACGCCGTCGTATTTTTCACTGACATAATAGTTTTCAATATGCTCTATCGTATCCAGATTACAGACGGTGGCCAGTTGTAGCTGGATATTATCAGCTGAGACATTAAGTGAGGTATAAAATAATAGGCTAAGGGATAAGAAACTCTGAAAATAGGATGGAGGCATTATTCACCTTAGCTGTATTAAAGTGGGAACAGACAGCTAAGGGTAGCTCAATATTGACGGGCTTTATTTTTTGATCAGTTTGTTAATCAGTGCTGCAGCTTTGTCATCTGCCTGGGCCAGCGTTTCTGAATCAAATTGTTGAACCAGGCGCTTGCTGGCAGCCTTGGCATCATCAAAACCCATGATGGCTGCAGCTTCAAACCATGCATACGCCAACATCATATCTTGAGGAATGCCGTCACCGGATTCATACATGGTGGCTAGGTTAAATGCCGCCGCCGCTTCGCCTTTCTTGGCGACCTTTTCATACCATTGTGCGGCATGTTCCAGATTTCTATCCACGCCTTCACCGAAGTCATACATGCTGGCCACATCAAATTCGGCGGCAGCATAACCTTGTTCGGCGGATTTTTTCGCCCAGATAAACGCTTTTTCCAGGTTTTTTTCAACTTCATATCCCTGGGAATACATGCTGCTGAGAATATATTGTGCTTCGGCAAGTCCGTCAGTAGCTTGTTGCTGAATCACTTCTGCCTTGGACTTGTTGGCCTCGTCGGCGGTGCTAGAAAACGCAATAAAAAGGCTGGTGATGGTGATGAAAAATAAACGCAACACGGCTTACTCCAATAAATAAATACGCATTTTATGCTATTCCGGCCTTATTAAAAACCACTTAGCACTCAGGTATGTATAATGGGCCACTTTTAATATCTTAATCGGGTTTGTTATGTCATTCATTTTGCGTATCGGTGAATTCAATAGCTTAAATATCCTCAGCAAAGAACCTCATGGCTACCATCTTGATGGCGGCGATGCGGGTATCGTTTTTCTGGGGCATAGGTTATTAGAGCAAAAGATTGATGAGGATCAGCCGGTACGGGCCTTTGTCTATAAAGATAATAAGCAGCGTCTAGTTGCCACATTACAAGAGCCCCTGGCTCAGGTGGGTAAGGTGTCTTATTTAAAGGTGCTGGATGTGAATAAAATCGGTGCGTTCCTGGATTTTGGTTTACCTAAAGATTTATTGGCCCCTTTTCATGAGCAGGTAATGCCTATGGAGCAAGATCGCAGCTATCTGGTAATGGTGTTTCTTGATGGTGAAAAGCGTATAGCTGCCTCGGCCAAGCTGGATGAATTTTTAATGGATGAAAATGAAGGCACTTTTGAAGAGGGGCAAGAGGTCGATATTATTATCGCCGATAAAACCGAGTTAGGGGTAAAGGCGGTTGTAAACGATACCCATTGGGGGGTGTTATACAATAATGAAATTTTCCAGCGTTTATCAAAAGGGCAGAGGCATAAAGCCTATATTAAAAAAATCCGCGAAGATGGGCGTATCGATTTGAATCTGCAAAAAGCCGGTTTTAGTCAGGGCCGTCTAGATGACTTATCCAATAAAATTTTAACCAAGATAGATCATCAAGGTGGATTGTTGGCGATGAATGATAAAAGTTCACCGGCTGAAATATCGGCGGTTTTTGGGGTTAGCAAAAAACAATTTAAGCAGGCGGTGGGTAAATTATATAAGTTACGCCTTATCACCTTTGAAAATGATGGCATTAAAAAAGTTGAAGCCTCCAGTTAGTTCTTTTTGCCTGTGTTTGAGCCTGTAGCCCTACAGGCTCTAGGCAGGTATTTGTCTTCTATATTAGTTTCATTTTCCCCAGCGGATTTTTGCCTTTGGGAATAGTCTTGTAACCACAGCTCCAGTCTAAATCCTGATCATAACTGCCTGGCACATAGCTTGGGCGTATGCTCAGCTGCTTGCCTTTAATCGTGCCGTTGGCATTATTGCCAAAATGCAGTGTTATTACACCATCCTTAAGCACAACTTGTTCAATATAGTTGCCGATGATTTTATCTGCATCAGGCATGCCTATGACTTCTGCATTATTAAGCGGAAATAATTCTTTTTCTTTAGCCCCAAGTCCTACTCTAATTTGATGCATAGTTTGAATCAGGGGTTTATAGCGTTCCACTTTCGCCACACTTTCTTCAACTTGTGATCGTGTCGTATCGGGAATTAGCAAAGGTACAGCCAGAGTGGCAAGAATGGCGATAATCGCAATCACCACCATCATCTCTATCAGTGTAAATGCCTGCATGTTCTTGATAACTTTCTTGTCTATAGGCTTGTGCATTGGCTGTATCCCTTTAGCTGTATGGATTATTTTTCGGCAATAATAAAAGCTCGTTTAGGTGCAGGATAACCTTCAATGGTCTTATTATGATCGTCTGGATCTAAAAAGTTTTCCAGTGAATGAAAGGTCATCCAGTCGGTAGTGCGCTGCTCTTTGATGCTGGTTTGAGTGATATCTATAATTCGGATATTTTTAAAGCCTAGGCGTTTTAACCAGCTTTTTAAAGTTTCAGCTGACGGTAAAAACCAGACATTACGCATTTGTGCATAGCGGCTGCCGGGTACAAAAACGGTGTTATCTTCGCCATCAACCACCAGCGTTTCTAATACCAGTTCACCGCCTGGGCGTAATAAGTTTTTAAGCTCTTCCATGTGATCAAACGGTGAGCGTCTATGGTATAAAACGCCCATGGAGAATACCGTATCAAAGACCGGCATATTATCGGGCATGTCTTCACAACGCAGCGGTAGCAGATGCACGGGCTCTTCAGGGATATATTGTTTAAATGCCTGAAACTGGAACAGGTTTTTAGGGCTGGGATCTATACCTAGTACAAAAGCGGCACCTTCACCGCGCATGCGCCAGCAGTGATAACCCGAGCCGCAGCCTACATCTAAAACCGATCGATTTTTTAAATCACTAATATGTGGTGCGATACGCTGCCACTTCCAGTCGGAGCGCCATTCGGTATCTATACTTGTGGAGAAAAAATCGAACGGGCCTTTGCGCCAGGGATGTAAGCCCATCAAGCTTTTATTAAGCTGGTCTG
>JABSRQ010000187.1 GCA_013215055.1 Pseudomonadales bacterium
TCCTGCAGGCAATACCCTCGCCGCACAAACCTTCAGCATTGTTGTAAATGCCGACGACGATGATACGGCCACGATAGTTAATAACAGTGTGACGGTAAACGAAGGTGCAAATATCACATTAACCACCACAGAACTTTCAGCCACGGATGTGGATAGTGATGATGCCACACTGATTTACACCGTTGGTGATGTAAGTAATGGTTTGTTAACCATCAACGGTTCAGTCTGGGCCGGCGGCAGTAATGAAAAATTTACCCAGCAAGATATCATCAGCGGCAATGTTATCTACACCCATGATGGCACAAATACCAGCAGTGATAGTTTTGCATTTACGGTTGCTGATCCAACGGGAAACACCTTAGCCGCGCAGACTTTTAGCATCAGTATTGATGCCGTCGATGATGATACAGCCACGATAGTTAATAACAGTGTGACGTTAAACGAAGGTGCAAATGTCACATTAACCACCACTGAACTTTCAGCCACGGATGTGGATAGTGATGATGCCACACTGATTTACACCGTTGGTGATGTGAGCAACGGTTTGTTAACCATCAACGGTTCAGCCTGGGCTGGCGGCAGCAATGAAACATTTACCCAGCAAGATATTATCAATGCCAATGTGGTTTACACACACGATGGCAGCAATACCAGCAGTGATAGTTTTGCATTTACGGTTAAAGATACAGCGGGAAATACCCTCGCGGCACAAACCTTCTCCATCAACGTTGATGCCGTCGACGATGATACAGCCACCATTGTTAATAACAGTCTTACTCTGAACGAAGGTGCCAATCTCACCTTAACCACCACTGAACTTTCAGCCACGGATGTCGATAGTGATGATGCCACACTGATTTACACCGTTGGTGATGTAAGTAATGGTTTGTTAACCATCAACGGTTCAGCCTGGGCTGGTGGAAGCAATGAAACATTTACCCAGCAAGATATTATCAATGGCAATGTTATTTACACGCACGATGGCACCAATACCTCCAGTGACAGTTTTGCATTTACGGTTCAAGATTCTGCAGGCAATACCCTCGCAGCACAAACTTTCTCCATCAACGTTGATGCCGTAGATGATGAAATATCGATTATTTTAAATAGCAGCCTAACGGTAAATGAGGGGGACAACTTTACCCTGACTATGGCAGAACTTGGGGCAACGGATGTGGATAGCGACGATACCACGCTGATATATACCGTAGGGGATGTAGCCAGTGGTACGCTCTTTATCAACGGTTCTGCCTGGTCCGCCAGCACAAATAATACCTTCAGCCAGCAAGATATTATCGATGGCAATGTCGTCTATGGGCATAATGGCGAAAATACAAGCAGCGATAGTTTTAGTTTTTCTGTGGCTGATCCTGCTGGAAATACCTTATTGTCGCAGGTTTTTAATATATCAGTGACTCCTGTTGATGATGATATTGCTACCGTCATCAATAGCAGTACGATGGTCGATGAAGGTGCTAGCGTCGTGTTAACTTTATCTGAGTTAAGTGCAGCAGACGTGGATAGTGATGATGCAAGCCTGCTTTATCGTGTTGCTGATGTTGACCACGGAAGCCTGTTTATCAATGGATCAGCCTGGGCCAGTAACAGTAACAACAGTTTTTCGCAGCAAGATATTGTCGATGGAAATATTGTTTATAGTCATGATGGTAGTAATACAGGCTCCGACAGTTTCAGTTTTCATGTTGAGGATGGTGCTGGTAATGTAACGGAAGAACATAATTTTAACATTGCAGTCAATGCCGTTGATGATGAGGTTGCCATATTACTTGCCAGTCATGTCAGCCTACAAGAAGGTGAATCTATTGCTATTTTGTTAGAAAACTTGAGTGCCTCTGATGTGGATACGGCAGATGAAAACCTGATCTATCAGGTCCAGGCACCGAGTGCTGGTATCTTGATGATTGATGGCAAACTGTGGTCCAGTGGCAGCAATGATAGTTTTAGCCAACAGGATATTATCGATGGCAAGGTGTTTTATATCCATGATGACAGTAATACCAGCGCCGATAGTTTTGACTTTATTATTCGTGATGCTGGTGGCAACGTTCTATCTGGCCAGCACTTTAGCATTGAAGTCATTGCTGTTGATGACGATAACCCGATTGTATTAAACAGTATTCTGAATATTGATGGCGCGGGATCCGCAACCCTGGATGCCGATAATTTATCTGCCACTGATACTGAAACTAATGATCCCGATTTATTATTCACTGTATTTAAACCCAGTTATGGCAGCTTAATGATTAATGGATTGCCGTGGGCCAACGGCAGCAATGACAGTTTCACACAGAAAGATATTATCAATGGCAAGGTGGTGTATTCCAGTGATGGCATTCATGATGCCAGCATCGAATTTTCGGTAATGGATGCCAATAACAACATTTTAAGTGCTCAATCATTAACTGTAAATGTGCATGCTGATGAGTCTTCACCTCCCACACAGGGTGAGTCAGCTGAATTATTGCAGCCTGAAATCCCCACTGTACCTGGTACTGAAACCTCCATAGTTACAGCGCCTGCAGACGAGATAGATCATTCTGATAACAGCAGTCAGGCTGAGCCATTTGGCTCAGCAATTATTGAAAATATGGCCACAGAAGTCGACTCAACGCAGCCAGAAAAGGATGATATCCCCCTGCTGGAAGATTTTTTAACTCTGAATGATGTCGTGCCGTCTATTGCAGCACTCAGCTGGGCCAATCCGGATGAGGGAAATGATAAATTTGGCGAACAGGAAAATGCTTCAAAATCCTATAAGAATGATGTTCGGGAGATATTATTAGATGGTAGGCAGATGCTTGCATCTAAAGTGGAGCAGGCCAGCGACTATTTTCAGGGCATAAAATCCAACCCTATTTTTATTCAGAGCCTAGATGCACTTGGAGAAGAAATGGATCATGACAGGAAAGAAATACAGCAGCTTGAAATTATGTCAAAAAGCTTAAGTTTTGCCTCTGCCAGCCTGATAGCAGGTCTGCTGTTGAGAGGTTCAGCATTGAGTGCTTCCATGTTTTTTGTGTTGCCCGTTTGGCGCAGTATTGACCCTGTAGCAGTGATAAATTCTTCGGCCAAAGAGCGTGACTTGAATCAGCTGGAAGATGAGCCTACGGATGATGCAATGGATGATTTGCATCTTAAAAAGCTTGAGGCAATGTTTGCACAAGCGCAATCCAAGAAATCCGTTGGAGATAGAGAGTCATGATAAAACACCTGCTCTCTCCTGCATTCAGAATTACCTTCGGCATTGTTTGTGTGACGTTGAGCTTAATCCTAACGGCAGATTTTTTGGGTTTAACACCCGATGGCGAACGAAATATTGTTAAGCAACGCCAAAATTTCACCGAGATGTTGGCAATTCAACTGTCTATAGCGATACAACAAAAAAACCAGCAGGCCATACAAAGTTTATTGTTAGCGGCCGCCAAGAGTAATACAGAGGTGGAGTCGGCAGCTATTCGGCGCAAAGACGATGTTTTAATCGCCATTTATGGTGATCACGACATAAACTGGATAGACAGAGATAGGAATACTTCAACACAGATGTTTCTACCACTTGTTGATGGCGTTAAAACTTATGCACAATTAGAATTGCAATTTTATCCTATAGAAACGGCCGATATTTTTGGCATACCCATAGGTGGATTATCTGCGTTGTTGCTGTTCATGGTGATCATCGGCAGCTTTTGTTATTGGATGATGATACGTAGCAGTTTGCAGTATCTGGATCCAAATGCGGTTGTTCCACAGCGGGTACGTTCGGCGTTGGACGTATTGGCTAACGGAATTATAATACTCGACTCCGAGGAAAGGATTGTACTGGCCAATAAAACTTTCTGTGAAAAAATAGGCATTCCCAATAGATTGCTACTTGGAAAATGCCCTTCCAACTTTGCTTGGCAGGAACCAACAAGCAAGCTGATGGGCGAGTTGAATACAAAAACTGCTGCAGTTACTCCTGAAAGGCATCTGCAAAGAAGACAGGATGATGTTGTTAAACCTGTCGCTACGGCGCATGTTAAAAAACCCCCTACTTTTACTGCAACGGGTAATAACACAACACTGATGGAAAAAGACCGCCTACCCTGGCTTGAATCTATGCGTAATGGCTGTTTTATTGAAGGGGTTATGCTGAGCCTGATAAATGCCGAAGAAAAGGAGCATATATTCCTAGTGAACTGCTCCCCACTCGAAGATGCAGGTGGCGCTAAAAAGGGAATGATGGTGGGCTTTGATGATGTCACCGATATTGAAGCCAAAAGTAAACAGTTGCATGAAACCATGGCTGAATTAGCAGAGGAAAAGAACAAGGTCGAGTTGCAGAATATCAAGTTATACGAGCTGGCGACCAGAGACCCATTAACTGATCTGTATAATCGACGAGCCTTCAACGAGCAGTTTTCAGCAGCCATGGAAGATGCCAAGAAAAATCATAGCGAGCTATCTTGTATCATGGCAGATATCGATCATTTCAAACTGGTCAATGACAACCATGGCCATGGTGTCGGAGATGAGGTGATCAAAATGATAGCCGATACCTTACGTGAAGCCGTCAGGGAGAAAGACGTTATTGGCCGTCTCGGTGGCGAGGAGTATTGTATTATTTTGCCGGGGCTTAATTTGCTTGATGCCTCGAGAGTGGCCGATCGTATTCGTCAAATCGTAGAACATACCATCTGTGAAAGTATCAGTGTCACCTGTAGCTTTGGGGTTTCAACGCTATCGCAGGGGGCCTCTAGTTATGAGGAGCTCATACAACAGTCCGATGAAGCTTTATATTCATCCAAAAAAGGCGGGCGTAATCAGGTAACCGGCTGGAGTCAGACGGCCCTGCATTAATCCACTTATTGTCAAAGCCAATATTTAGCACTTTATTGAATACATCTAACCTGTCTGTAAGATGAAAAAATCGATGTATTAATGATAACCGTTGATGTATATGATCATTCCATACCCCTTAATATATAAGGGTATTAGCCCAAAACCCGATAAAACCTTAAAGTAAAAATGACATTTGGCGAGACGCTGAACTGACAGGATAGAGTGGTCTTTGGCTTACAACAACTGTTTTTTTATTGCAGGCTAACTGTTATTCCATTATACCCATTCAGCTTCATTGACGGATTCTTTTTCCGCGACCACAAACCACTTATCTATGGCATCACTTAATTCAGCTAGGCTCAAAGGCTTGCTTAACATATCATTGATGCCGCTGTCCAAGCAGCGTTGGTGGTGCTCGGGTAAAACATGTGCCGTTAATGCCACAATAGGTATTGCAGATATTTTCTGGGATTTTTCAAATTGGCGAATCTCAGATGCAGCGGTATAACCATCCATTTCGGGCATTTCACAGTCCATCAATATGCCCGCGAAACTGCTGCTTTCAGAGCGATATACCGCCAGCGCTTCCAGACCATTTTCTGCCAATGTTACCGAAAGTCCTAATTTTTTGGCCATAGCTAAAATCACTTGCTGATTAACCATATTATCTTCGGCGACCAATAAACGTAATGACTCTGAATATTTTTTCTTTTCTGGCATTGCGGTGTTTGTATGATTTTTAGAGCCTGTCATGCAATGCACTACCGCTTTTAAAAATTCGCTGGATGTAGGCATCTCGGATAATACATGCAGCTTTTTCTGTGCTGCGCCATCCAGCTCAAGATTGGGTAAAGTGCCCGTCATGCTGATAATCGGTAGCTTATGATTTAATAAGATATTCAGCGCATGGTTATCTGCCTCGCGTCGATTAAATAAACCCAAAACGGCAATATCAAAAATGATCGACTCTTTTGCCATTAATATGCAGGCATCCGCCACATTATTAACGATAACAACTTTTGCGCCCCAATACTCCAGCAACTTTTTAACCCTAGATTGATAATAGCTGGAGCTGTCGATCAAGATAAGACTAGCCCCTTTTATAGGCATAAAGTTTTTTTGGCGTTGCTGTTCATTGTGTAAATCGATGCTTAAAGGCAGCATCACGGTAAAACAACTGCCCTTGCCTAACTCACTGCTTACATTAATGGTGCCTTGCATCAGGTTTATTAGCCGCTTGGATATCGTCAAGCCCAACCCTGTGCCACCATATTGTCTGCTGGTCGACGTATCTGCTTGTTCAAAGGCATTAAACAGCGCATTGATCTGTTTTTCAGCAATGCCAATGCCTGAATCCTTGATATCTAATTGCAATTCAAAGCGGTCTTCAGAAAGCTCGCGGCCCGATAAGATAAACTCTACGGCGCCTTCATCGGTAAATTTAATCGCATTGGCAATCAGGTTATTGATGACCTGCTGTAATCGATAAGGGTCTCCCTTGCAGTTCACAGGAACATCCGCGTGTAAATTACCTTGTAATTTTATCTGTTTTTTTATGGCTTGGGGGTTATACAAGCCTAATGTGTTAGTCAGCAGTTCATCCAAATTAAAGCTGATATGCTCAACGTTTAATTTGTCCGACTGTAACTTAGAAAAGTCGAGAATATCATTAATAATACAGAGCAAGGTTTTGCCCGAATTCAAAACTAAATTATTATAATATTGCTGTTGCGCATTGAGACCTGAAAGCGACAGGATCTCGGCCATGCCTAATACACCATTGATGGGGGTGCGAATTTCATGGCTCATGGTGGCTAAAAATTGATTGCTTCTTTCAACATCCAGTTCAGCTTTTTCTGCTTGCATTAATTGGCGTTCTTTATTGATTAATTTCTGGGCAGAGTTTTTACTGAGATAATAGTATTTGATGCCTAGCCCCACCGAGAAAAAACACACCATTAACATCACACCTGCCAGTATCATGAGGATAACGATGCCCTGAGCTTCAAAAACACCCACAAATCGCAACACTTCTAACGTAATGGATGAACATAAAAAGGCAATACCATAACAAAAATACAGGACCGGATAATTGCCCTGTTTATAACTGCAAACACCTGCGATAAACAAACTGAAGGTTAGCGGAATAAATAAGGAAAAGAAGATATTGGCTAGCAAATCCAGATCAAAAATCCAGGCGGCTGTTAAGGGCAGTGTGACAACCCACATGCCAACAGCAATGGCCTTGTGGAATCGGGGCATGACCTTTTTTATACGGGTAAAAGATAAGCTAAAGCTTGAGAGTGAAGTAATAAATAAACCACTGGCTAAATACCATAACCAGGGAATCAGATAACCGGATTCGGGTAATAATTGATAAGCATGGCCATATTGTGTGGTTTGTGTCAGTAAAATAGAAAAGATTAATAAAGCAAAAAAGCCAAAGCTTTTATCCCGGCTTAAGGCATATAAAAACAGACAGGCGATCAATGCCAGCGTATAAAAACCATAACTGAAGCCATATCCTAAAGACTTCGACATATTGCGTTGATTAAATGCGCTCTCATCATGTAGATACAATTCAAAGGAACTATTGGATAGCCCCAAATAATGTACATAGATTTTTAATTGCGCGTGGGCAGGGATTTGTATTCGAAATAGAATCGCGTTATCGGCAATGGGCCGGTTATTAAAGCGATCATCAAAACCCATGTTCTCGCCAATGACCGTTATTTCTGCATTTTCTAGCTGCTGATAAACAGACACACTGCGTGGCATAAATGAATTTAACGACAATAGCTTATCTATAGATTGATCAGAACCGTTAGATAAATTGACCAGAAACCAGTGTTTATGAGAGTTGATGCCAAAATTGGGTGATTTACCCTGAGAAAATTGCCAGCTTAAAACAGGCGCCGAGCTTTTGATATCTGCCAATTCAAGTGGCTGATTATCCCCTTTGATAAAATAGGCATATTCGCTTAAGGCAAGATTATCCGAATCGGTCTGCACATCAATAAAGTGCATGCCCTGTGCTGAAACTTGCATGCTGAAAAGCAATAGAAAAAAGACCTTGCTCCATATAGGAA
The DNA here is from genome assembly GCA_013215055.1 of Pseudomonadales bacterium. Taxonomy (GTDB): domain Bacteria; phylum Pseudomonadota; class Gammaproteobacteria; order Pseudomonadales; family DT-91; genus CAKMZU01. The sequence goes on from JABSRQ010000187.1 coordinate 7,929, forward strand.
AAATAGAATCCGTCCCCTGCCAATCATTGGCAGCACAGTGGTTATTATAATTTTTTAGCCATCATAATACAGGCCTATAGACGTAGCAAATAACAGCTTAGCTTAGTCAAATACATGGAGGGATTGGTATTAAGGCCCGCTAACACCATCTTTTCATGTACATTATCCATAGCAGTATTTGGACTCAGTCATACCAGAGACGAGAAAGGCGATATTGTCGATAGGCTGTCTGTTGATAATAATCAAGACTGAAGGGATAAGATATTAAAAGTGATAGCCAATTTTGGCAATAATATGCCGGCCATCTTCGGCTTGTATCAAGGCCTCGTTAAAGGCTCTGACTTCGGGATGAATCACATCGGCATTTAAAACATTTCGTAAACTGCTGCTCAAAGTGAAATCACTAAACGAGTATTGATAGTGAAGGTTTAAATTAAAATAACTTTCGGCATCGGCCCTCTCAGATAGTGCTATCAGGGACAATCCCAGTTGATGAAACATGCCCAGCCGGTATTGCCCACCCAGCCCGACCTGCCACTTGGGGGCAAAAAATGCACTGGGATCATTTTCATCTTTGGAATTTCCCTGCTTGATATAAGCCAGGTTTGCCGTCCATAAAAAGGCTTGAAACTCTGTTAAATAATCAACTTCAAAACCCTGCCTATCAAAGCCATCAGAGTTTATAAATCCACTATTTTCAGGTGATCGGGTAATAATATCGTCGATTTCGATATTATAAATATTAAACACAAATTGTTGAACGTCATCTTGATAGGTATAAACCGCATCCCAGGTAAAAGTAAGCTCGGGTTTCAGATGGTTATCGAAGGGCTGGCCAAACAGATCAAAGGCCGAGGTTTGAATAAAAGCCGGAGAGTTAAAACCTTCGGAGTACAGCAGCTTAAGTGATGAAACCGAATTTAAACTATAGCTTAGAGAAAA
>JABSRQ010000188.1 GCA_013215055.1 Pseudomonadales bacterium
TTTGATGGCCTTTTCGGCCACTCTGGAAAAACATTTCCGCCAGCAGTTTTCAGTGGGTCTGGCACTGAGTTATGCCAATACGCTGGATTACGACGAGGCGACTTTCCAGCTGTATTTTCGTTATCAAGCGAAAAAGCGTCAGCCTTCAGAGATCGTCAGAATTCAGCCTTTATCGCCATTTTATCGTGACGGGCTTTAGTCTGACGGTTTGATTGTTGCTTTTTTTTAGCTTGCCTTGACACATGAACAGGACATTTAATCTCTATCAAAAGGAGGAATAAGTAGAAGAGAGATTAACCCGCAAGGTAAAAAAAGAACAACGGTTCGTTTGGCTCATGTAGTAAAGTGCTCTCGAAAATAAAACCTAACACGCTATCACGGGGTCTACAACTAAGGCCCTTGATCAGCAAAGCGTACAGAAATAATTGCTAATCCCCCAACGAAAATACCACCGCAGATACCGTGTGAACGAGGCTGAATATTTAAGAATATTTTTTACCAAAAATAGGCGCTCTAGGTAAAATTGATATCGAGGTATGCAGTGGCAAGGTAAAAATAATTATCTCGATTAAGCCCCGTTACTTATCGATATTTTTTCACGAATTTGAATTTAATCACGGATAATATCCGGCCCAATTTTCTGCTACCTGAGGCCTAAACTAAGAATAGCGAATTGATCAGCGATTACCTATACGATTTGTTAGAACATTTAAATGATGATGATGAAAAACGGGGAGATTTATCTGAAATGCAAGAATTCCCCATCCACTAGTAACATTCCAGAAGGTGTTAGAGGATCTCAAAGGTGCTCATCAGGTTAAACGACTTACCACTATGGAAAAACCAGTTACAGCCTATGTTTAAAACTATCAATCGCTAAACACTATGCAAACAGTCAATTCAAGAAAACATACGCTTGCTTGAATTACCTTAGATTTATTTAGAATCGGCGCGGCCCATAAATCTGCGCTCTTCGGTATTGATTTTAATGATATCACCACGGGCAATAGGCACAGCGCATCAGTAAATCGGGGGACATATCATCTTACACAGACGGGTTAACTCAATTTTGCAATGCCTCTTATAGTAGGCCTTACTAGCGACATGGCTTTACGCATGCTCTCATGTTTAATTTCAGTGATAGTGAAGCCAGCATTTTTAATATGCTGTTCAGTCTCTCTATTTAAATGGCAATTCCCGGCCAGTTTACGCCATAATACATTTAAACGATTTTGCCATTTCCTACGACTTGAACCGTTTTCAGCGGCTACATGCTCTAAGAAAATGAAGCTCCCATCTTGTTTCAAAACTCTCTTTATTTCAATTAAAGAAGCTTCAATATCATTTACAGAGCAGCATACTAACGAGACAAAAACATAATCATAAAAGTTGTCTTCACTTTCTATGTTTTCACTAGCACAAGATAAAATTGAAACATTATCTAGTTTTTTGTCTTTCACTTTTTCTTCAAGCTGAGATCTCATATTCTCATCGGGCTCAGAAAGATATATTTCTAAAGATGATTTACTAGGATAAAGGTCTAAACTAGCCCCGGTTCCAGCTCCGATTTCCAGAACCTTGCCATCAACACCTTTTAGAAGGTCCTTTCTCCAATCAATCAAACAGGCATCTTCTGTAGCCTTCATACACTTGTCATAAAACAGTGCGCTTAAAAATGACATAACTTGAATCCTTTCCTAAGAGTTAAGGCCTTGCACAGAGGCCAGGCAAAGTGTGGTGGATTTTGAGCAATAATTTGCGAAGAAAATGCACAAAAGGCGCGACGCTTTGACTGCCCTGTGCAGGTACGAAGCGCCGGAACGAACTGCTGTAACTGGTGATGTGATTCTCTAGTTGCTAGTAAATTAGTTACCTTTAAGCTCACACATAAAAACCGGAATATTTCGGTCCGTTCTTGCTTGATACTCATCAACATCAGGATACAAGCTACAAAGGTGTGGCCACAGCATTGCTTTTTCCTCATCACTGACCTGCCGTGCAATGTATGTTTTTTTAACTCCCTTAACTAGAAAGTCAATTTCGGGATGTTTCCTGACGTTATAGTACCAAGCTGGCGCGACATCCATACCGCCTTGTGAGGCTATCATCAGTTTTTTATCTTGATAAGGTAAATGTAACAAAGGGACTTCACGTTTCAGACCTGATTTAGCGCCTGTGGTTGTCACTATACAAATAGGACAATCACTGCCAGGAAAGGTGTTCATAAGCCGCCCTTTGCTTACCTTATACACCCCAATATTAAAACGCGAATAAGCTTTGAGCATACCCCGAACCAATCCGATCCATTTTTCTGGAATCTCCTGTACATCTTCGCGTTTCGTTTTGACGTAATCATAGGTTTTCATAGCAGTGTCTCAAGCTTATTAGTTTCATATGAAGGTATTGCGCAAACACATAACACCGCCAACAACTGTGTAGCAAGTTGGCACGTCTTGTTGCGCAGCAAAAAGCGTGACAGGTTGCGGAGTCAGATTTTTTGGCCTTGTTGCATGCATTTTGCTATACTTTGTATTACATTGTAAGACAACACTTGATATTTGGTTAACATTATGAAAACAGAAATGCTAAGCACCCGAATTGACCACGATACCAAGTTAGCGTTCACCAGCGTATGTGAAGATATGGGATTAAGTACCTCCCAAGCTATAAAGCTATTTGCCAAAGCCGTGATTAATTATGGCGGCATTCCATTTGAGCTTAAAGCAAAAAGACCAAATACGATAACTGCTGCAGCCATTACCGAGCTTGAATCTGGACAAGGTAACTCAGCTGAAAATATTGATGAGCTATTCAATGATTTAAACATTGGCAAGCTCAATGATGCTTAAGCTTGAATATTCCACTCAGTTCAAAAAAGACTTTAAGAAAATAGCGAAACTTCCGATACCTGATGTCATTGAAGTTGGCCATGTCATAAAGCAATTGCAACTTGGCGAAACATTGCCTGAAAAGTATGTCGATCATCTTTTATCTTGAAACTGGAAAAATTATCGAGATTGCCACGTTAAACCAGACTTAGTATTAATTTACAAAGTTGAATCAGACGCTCTACGACTGGCTAGAATTGGAAGCCATAGCGAGTTATTTCACTAGCATGTAACACCCAGCTCAACTGCGTAGCTAGCTGGCGATTTTTTACACAAAAAGTGACAGTTTGCGGAATCAGATTGCAGGCACTGGTTGAACGAAGCCGCTAAAGCGGCAGAATAAAAAATCATCTCTACTCTCCCAACCTTCAATTCCGAAGGCTAAGCTGTTGGCTATACTTTAGTTTGGAAGGACTGAGTTGAATAATATTCAACCGCACCTTCTGGCTAACATTAATCAATCTCCGAATGTGTTAAAATTCATTCCAAGACTTCAGATTTATCTCGGCACGAGCTTACCCTGGTTATGGCTAATCGCCACCACAGTCACCGCCTCCACCATCGCTAGAACCTGAACCTATTGATGAGAAATCAATGTCGAAGCCCCAGCCACCACTGCCATTTACACGTTTACTATTGAAACAAGCCAATACGAAGCCAACTAGAATAAGGAATAATACTAATGGCGTAAAACCATTATGGTAAGCAAATGCGATCGAGATAACTAATAACATCACACCTGAACTGCGGATAGACATGTAAAGTTTCTCTGCGAGGAACCCACCTAACAAGAATATAACTCCGCCTATGAGCAGCTGATTCTCATAAAGTAGAAAGAGACCAGCTAGCGCTAGAATATACCCTACGATGTACATTAGATTTCCTTATCTCTCAAGGCCATAACGCTAAGCTCAACTGCGTAGTAGGCTGGCTGTTTTTGTGCGGGTTTTGCAAAAAAAGTGACAGCTTGCGGAGTCAGATTGCATGCCCTGGTTATGCCTTTTAATATAGTGTTGTCTTAACACGTTTTTCAATGAACTCTTCCACTTCTCTGATTTCATCATCCGTTTTACTGGAATCAATTTGTTGCATTAGCATACGTCCTAAAGTTGGCATTACTTGACGATCAATTTGTGATTCTATATCCCATAACTTTGATCTTGTAATAGCCTTTGCACAATGAAAATATATTTCCTTTATAGTTACGATGATAGCTGATTTGGGGCGTTTTCCATTGTGTTCAAACTTTTCTAGTATTTCAATATTGCTTACAATTTTCGCATCGCCATTTACACGCAGGCACTCTTTGAATCCAGGAATAAGCAATAAAATTCCAACACTTGGATTCTCAATAATATTGCTCAAACTATCTAATCTGTTATTTCCAGGTCTATCAGGTATTGCAATCGTCTTTTTATCTATGGGTTTAATGAATCCCGGAGTTTCACCTCTTGGAGAGCAGTCTAGTAGGCCATTACTACCTACAGTCGAAATAACAGCGAAAGGTGATAAACTTAGATACTGTTGAGTGAACTCATCTAGTTCGTCTTTCTGTTTTTTGACGACTAGCTCGATTGGCATGTCATACAACTCTCTTAATTGAGATGATGTGGATATTTCTTCATATTCCATGCTAGTTGCTCATACTTGACTGGGCATAACACCGGCCACACAGTGGAGCAAGTTTGGCAGTTTTTGTACGGCCCCTTGCACAAAAAGTGACAAAATTGCGGAGTCGGGGCTGGCCCTTGTTAAATCTATTTTTTAGCAACAACCAGTTCACGATTTTCAATGTATGTGTACTGCCGCCAGTGATAGGAAGGGATTTTACCTTCCTCGATTAAAGAATCTAGTACCTCAAGAGGGAGGCCTCTAGCTTCTGAGTAATCTTCTAATAAGATAGGGTTATTAATGTGGAAGCTTGCCTCTTGAAGGCCTATTGTTCTTGCGTCCTCTATTGTTGCCTTTCTACCCATCATTCTAAATAGTATCCATGCCATTAGGATAACAATAAAAAGCATTAACAGCTTTATCATCTCAAACTCCCTACTTTCTAGTAAATCTGATCATGAGCAATTACTTGTAGATAATCAAACCTTAAGACTTAACGCCGCATCGTCTCTGCGCCCCATTTATCGCGAGATAATATGCACGTCGGGAACACCAGTGTCAGTAATAATCATAACCTCTAATCGGCAGCAGCAAGCCTGGCAATTTGAACAGCTGACTTCAGTTTTGACTACATTTTTGATATTAGTTGGCATGTATATTATCAATTTGAATAATTACGTATTTTACACCAAGTTGACCATATTCGAAATTCGTTTGGCTCGTGTTTGAGATACTGTCCTATAGAGCCATAACGCCAGCAGTAACTGCGGGCAAAAATGGCGGTTTTTTTTTGCCGGGTTTATGGCAAAAAAAGTGACAGATTTGACCGTCGGATTGCCTGCTCTTGTTACGTGCTGCCATGTTCATCTAATAGTAATTCACTTATTGCAGTACGCAGATCCAGATCATTAGTCTTCGCTGCGATGTCATTTGCTATATTTGCATAACGGATAGAAGAGTCTTTATTACCAAGATCACTATATCTCTCTGCGATAGCAAAATTTATAGATGCCATATATTCTTTAAGCTGTAACTTTTCGGCTATATTTAATGCTTTCTCATAAATAGGAATTGAAACAATATCATCAGCTGTGAAATCAGCCAAAGCCTCCCATTGAAGAGGATGGTCAGATTTTAAACCTTCATTATTTATGCAAATCGAGTGTAGATATTGGTAAACCTTCCAAAACCTTTTTGTATCATCATTTTCAGAAGCATTTACTAGCTCACAGCATATTTCTAACACTTTTTCGTAAATTGCATATTCCATCATTTACACGTAACGCCAGTTTGCGAAGTCAGATTACAACTTCTTGTTATGTGCTCTTTCTAGACAGGAACAACCTTATTTGCACACGGACCTTTCTGACCTTGGCCAACTTCAAACTCAACGGCCTGGCCATCAGTCAATGTTGCGTACCCACCGCCGGCTTGAATCTCTGAATGATGAACAAATAAATCTTTACTGCCATCTTCAGGTGTAATAAAACCAAAACCTTTATCTGCGTTGAACCACTTAACGGTACCTTTAGCCATCTTCATTACTCATGATTGTTGGTGATAAATTAAAATTTACATCCGAATTCACCCGTTCGAATATAAAACTAAATCTTCGACAAAAACACATAACGCCCACAGCATTGTTAAGCCCATGCTAGCCCCATTGGAAGCTTAAAGCTACTGTACTCTACATGGACAATACGACGATGACTTGGCGCCTTACCTTTACTTGATGAGTGAAGTAAATGAGGACGCATAACTAATAAGTCACCGGACTTAGCAGAACAGATATGCTCCTCAACTTCATTTACAACACGATCTTGATCATTTTTAGTGAGAATGCCAAGACTATGGCTATTTGGAATGACCTTTAAGCAGCCATTACTCTCATTGGCATCATCAAGGTGAATTCGAAATGTGATCATATCTTCCAAGACTCGAATGTCTGGCTGAACATGATTGATTCCATCTTTTAAAGTCCAAGGCCCCCAACCAGAAATTTCGGCCTTCTCGCTGACACTTATAGTCTTATCTTGATGCCATGTAACAAGCCAGTTCTTGTCTGGAGTTTTATCAAAGACAATCACTCGAACGATTTGAGGTTCGCCGGTTAAGAAGTTCTTCGCTTTGTCTCGTAGTAAATTAGAATCAACAAGCTTCTTTACAGAGAGTAATTTTTTCTCCGCATTACGGATGCCATGCTTCGGATAGTTAGAATCAAGCGATTCAATCTCATTGATGATCTCTTCAATTGAGACTTGATCTAGAAAGTCTTTATGAAGCTCAAATCCGTTTTCTTCGATATTCAAATTTCACACATTCCTAAGCATGTAACGCCGTGTTAATACGCCGCCGAAGGCGCTCGCATTGAACACATTGTTAGGTAATATTAATCCCATTAACAGCTATGTCAGACATGTTACGCCCTGTTTCTTTGTGGGCTGATGCTGTGTTTATGAGAAAAAGTGCCGTTTTAACCTGCCTTCCCATTCAGCACCTTGCTAACAAAGGGCGAGGTCATTGCACGAACCAGCGCACTATAGTTGGGTTGAAAACGAACCTCAGAGCCGATTGGCAGGCACTGCTTAGCCTCAATAACCAGGTGATCACTACTGGCGCCTCGAATAACAATACCCGGTGGTGTGTTAAGTCCGTCCGGGTCCGTATCCTGATGCCCCAGGGCGAGAATACTTTGGCTGACAGAGCCCTGGCTCAAACTGATAGGCGGCGCTTCACTAAATGCACTTTGAGCACGTTCACCCCAGGCCTGTGCCGGTTTTATTTTTGATTCTATCACTTCGCCAACAAGCGAAAAGGCATCGCTATACAAACCTTCGATGGCTTGACGTTCCGTCGGCTCGCAGCCTAATAAAATGGCCTCACCCAGGCGCAGGTGGTTAACTCTGCCCAGCTCAGAACCGTTAAACACCCAATTAGCATTGGCAGAATTTCCACCCGAGACAATGTCTAGTTTAATGCTAAAAGAAGCCTCGATAGCATCAGCCAGAGCGGATAACTGCGCCATGTTACGGGTATCTGGAATGATACCACTGCGGCAGGCCAGGTTGGTGCCTATGCCTTTTAGTTGGATATTCGGCAGGCAAAGCGTTTCACGTACCACAGCATGCAAATCGGCTTTCATGATACCTTCACGCAGATCACCCAGTTCGACCATCAACACCACCCCATGGATCTTATCCGCGTGTTGGGCCGCATGGGATAGTGCGCGAATAAGCTCCAGCTCAGTGTTAAGGCTTATATCCGCATAAGCCACCACTTCTTTAACCTGGCTCAACATAGGCGAGCGAATAAGCATCATCTTGGCCTTAATGCCCGCGTCACGCATCACCTTTATGTTTTCTATACGGGAATCGCCTAAGGTGTGAATGCCAGCCTTAAGCAGGGTGTTGGCAATGTCAGGGTGACCCAAAAAAGCCTTTGTTACCCCGGTAACCGCAATGCCTTTGGCGTCTAGGCGTTCCGTCAACGTACGGGCGTTGTGATAAAGCTTGTTAAGGTCGACTTCGAGTCGCGGCGAACTCATTACGTTTTAGCGGCCAACCTGTCCTTGAGTTCGGGGAAGGCGCCAAGCACCATATCAACAAGGCGGGCCGGAGCGCGTGTCAGGGCATCAGAAACAGGCATATTGAGTTCCTGTTCGTACAAGGTAATGGCCTCACTGACTTCATCGTCGCTCATGTTTTCGTGATTAATGGTCAGGCCAATCACCTTTGTTTGTGCAAAGGTTTGAATAAGATGGATTTCAGAGGCTGGGGTCGGCATGGCTATGGTTTCAAAATCACAGCGCCCAACACGCTTAGGCGCATGTTGCAATACAACGGCGTTGGCCTGACTACCACGCAGAATAAAAGTTGAGCTTAAATAGGCGGGATGACTCAAGGCCCCCTGCCCTTCGATAATAATGACATCGGGCTTTTCATTCCTGAAAGCCTCGACAATGGTGGCTTCCATTTCACCGGAACAAAACTGTGACGGAATAGCATCCAGCGCAATACCGTAACGGGCACCTTGAATCAGCCCGGTTTGACCGGTACCGACCATCACCGCTTTAATGCCGTGATCATTCAGGGCTTTGGTCAAAATGGTCGCCGTGGTGCGCTTGCCAATCGCACCATCCGTACCCAATACGGCAATTCTAGGGCAGGTCACTTCATTGATAGAGCCATTAAATAAACGCAGATCTTTCTTGGCGCGAGGTTTTCTGACATCCAGAATGTGGACATCAGCGGTAGCCGCGGCGGCGGCGAATTCAGGGTCTTCATTGAGAAATTCGTGCAGACCATTAACGATATTCATACCCAA
>JABSRQ010000019.1 GCA_013215055.1 Pseudomonadales bacterium
GCATTAGATGTTAGAGAGCAGAACAGGCTATGAAAAAATAACTATGCATGAATTGGCAACTTAACGCCAAGCTCAACTGCGTAGCAAGCTGGCGATTTTTGTGCGGCCCTTTGCACAAAAAGTGACAGTTTTCGGAGTCAGATTGCAGCTTCTGGTTAAGCACGAATACCTAAACCAGTTATTATTAATTTGTTGCCGATTTTAACGACATAGTAAACTTGTGTTTTATGAAAGCTGCTATCTACTGTCAATTGAATAGCTCCATTGCTAACGAGAGGGTTGAAGTGACTCTCGAAGCTTTGGTCTAGTGCAGCTGCTCCATAATACTCTACGATATCCCAAGCCAATAACTTTAACTGATCCGGGTTTGTAATAGTTAGATTGGAGAAAATATACTTTTCTAGTAATAACTCTACATCTGAAAAACTTATATCTCGAGTGCTTTTAATCAAAATTTGATCTTCAAATTGAGCTATATAATTTTGAATAGACTGATTCACACTCTCCTTAACATCTATAACTTCAGCCCAGAAGTCGCAACTTTCTTTACATAACCTTCTAAGGGAGTGGAGGTAGCCATTAAGTTCACTGATTGTTGATTTCATGTGCATACCCGGTGCTTAACGCCGCAATCAACTGCGTAGCAAGCTGGCGCGCCTTTATGCGGTACGCATAAAGCGTGACAGTTTGCGGAGTCAGATTGCATTGCCTTGTTAGGTTTTTGCTGATTCATGCTCAAATATCCATCTTGGAACACTGCCCAAAAATGCACTGTCGGGTGTTGTATATTCACCCCAATACTTTGAGTTTGCCCAATGTAACATACCTACACATTCTACCTGTAGACCTAACTCTACTAGCTGCACAAATTCATCTGGCACCCATGCTAATAGTAAGAAATCAGAGTCACCACATTGAAATTGACCAATCCAGGTATCCCATGGGGGCATGTCATGATCATCGAGATATTCATTGGTATAATCACGCTAAAGACCATTGTGATTGCTCCAATCAGGAATACATAAAAGAAGTCTTCCAAGATTAGAATTAGTATTTTTTACGGAAATGTTCTCTAAAGCATCCTTTCTAATACTGAGAGTCTGATCAATCACTTCAGGTTCAGGCCAGAATGACATTGAATCAAAATCAGAACCTTCGCTTTTAGCAATATACTTCTCTAATAAAGGCGTCCTAAAACATGATTGTGGATTCTTTATATCAATTAATGGAGTACACCAGAATTTGGCATCTTCAAGCGATTTAGTTAACTCTTCCTTATCTCGAATCATGGTTCCTCCTAAACCTAACGCCGCAATCAACTGCGTAGCAAGCTGGCGCGCCTTTATGCGGCACGCTTAAAGCGTGACAGGTTGCGGAGTCAGATTGCATTGCCTTGTTCAGCTTATTTTGTGTAGATGTCTGCTTCAGCAACTTCTTTACCGTCAATATCAATACTGAAAGTCCATTTGCCTTTAACATTTTCCCAATCTTCGTCTATCGACCAACTATAAACATTCCAAATATAATCTTCGCCTCCCTCACATTTCCCAATCGGAAAGCTTCTTTTATATTTAGTTCTTTTCTCTCCAGAAGGTAAAGTCATTTCTGGATGGAGGAGTCTGTAGGTCATTTCTTGGCATTCTTTGGCTTCATCTAACTTGAACTGATACTCAATACCAAAATTAACACCTTTTATTGTGTATACGGTGTTTGTTCTTTTAATTACAGATAAATTATCGCACTCTTTTCTTTCTATAAAATAATTATCAGCAATCCCCATTTTCTCACATCCACTTAATGCGATCACGCCATAAATGAAACCGGTTTCAACCTTTTCAGTTGCATGAGAAAAAGGAATTATAGTTAAGATTAATGTAATTAATGCTATGTGCTTACTCAATTTAAATTCCTGATCTATCTAGGCTGAACAGCTCAACCTATGACTCATGGTCTTTAACCTCGAGTCACATTTATTTTTTATATAGTTATTTGGATCATGCATCATCTTATTTATCCCTATAAACAATTGATACTGAATAGTTTTTTATTCTAACAATTACACTTAATTGCTTCAAGTTCATGTACGTCCTTAAGTAATGGGTAGTTTTGTGACTCATGGCGGTTTACTGTTCAACGGTAGGTAAGCTTACATGTATATGATTTTTTATAGAGTAACTCCTTCCACCGGTCATCTTCACCCCAACTAACCCACTGTTAATAAATAACTTTCCACTAATCACAAAAAATCATACCAGCTCTTTCAAGGATTTCTCCCCATCAAAAGCCAGAGTAAAACCACCACGAGTCGGAGATGAACCTATAAAACTTGACACAGTGCCTGAGTTAAAATACTGCCTGTCACATTATTCACAAGCGCATAGATGGATTATCTGAATTTTTATATTGCTATATCAATTTAGGATACTATATTTTACTGTATACATATCCAGCTCTCGAGGTTCGTATGGCTGAGTTAAGGCTGCAACAACAGTTTGTAGAAACGTGTATCACAATGCATTATGCGTATAAAACGCAGAAGTCTTATTGGTATTGGATCAGGCGTTTTATCCTCTTCCACGACATACGCCACCCAGATACGCTGCATGAACAAGACGTGGCCCGCTTCTTAACTTATTTGGCTGTTGATCAGCATGTAGCGCCAAGTACACAATCCAACGCGTTAAATTCTATTAACTTCCTCTATAAAAATGTCCTGCATAAACCATTGGGCGTTATTCCCAATTTTAGATATGCGGTGCCGAAAAAACGCTTGCCGATGGTTCTACGACGTGAAGAAGTTTCGGCTATATTGGCAGTTATGCCGCCAAAATTCAGGTTTATGGCGGCATTGATGTATGCCAGTGGCATGCGTGTATCTGAATGTATACGTTTGCGTATCAAAGATCTGGATATTGATAAACTCGCGCTAATTATTATTGATGGCAAAGGCAATATTGATAGGCAAACCGTATTCTCTCCAGATCTAGTTGAAGCACTGGAAAAGCGCATAGAACAGAGAGAGCTATTGCATCAGCTGGATTTATCAGCAGGTCAGGGTTCGGTATATTTACCGTATGCGTTAAAAAAGAAGTACCCCAAATTCGTTACCAGTTTCCAATGGCAGTTTCTCTTTGCATCAAGCAACTACTCAAAGGATCCACGTAACAACGATTGGCATAGACACCATATCGTTGATCGATGTTTGCAACGGGCAATCACACAGGCAGGCGTTCATGCGCGATTAAAAAAACATATTACCAGTCATGTGCTCAGGCATAGTTTTGCCACACATATGCTGGAAGATGGTAAGGGCATTCATCAGGTTCAAAAACTACTTGGGCATAAGGATCCTAAGACAACGATGATCTATTTACATGTTATGGAACGTAATGGCCATGCGATTAGCTCGCCATTAAAATATTATACGGATGATTAGGCATCAATTTACCAGGGCGTTTCTTAAGTTTATGAAAAGCTCTTTCCAACTTTGGCGCGTAGTGAACCACCCATCGATTCAGCGTGCTGTGATCAATTTTAACACCGAGTTCCGACATCATTTCCTCTATGTTTCGATAGCTAAGCGAATAGGCGCAGTACCAGCGCACACATTGAAGAATGACAGATTTTGGTAGATGCCTGCCTTTAAATGAAATCATATGCAGCTCAATTTAACTGATTCGGTTATCTCATTTTAGCAGGCATCATATTTGGGACAGAACCTTAAAAAGCCCTAGAAAATTAGAAAAAGTGGACGATGCCGATAAGGCATGGGAAAGCGGCCATGAATCATTTTATGAGTCATGGCCGCTTATATTTAAACTTGGCAATTACATAGCGTTATTGACACCCTCACTCACTATAAAAGCGACAGATTAAAAATCAGGGTTAACGCGCACCAAACGCACCGGGTAAGCCGAATTTTTAGACGCATCAAAGACCATTCCAATGGAAAAATCTACGATCCAGGCAGTGTTAACTTGAAAAGGTGAGGAAGTCCAGGTCTCGCTAGACACAGTCGTAGGGAAAAACTTGTCATTTATGGCAGGTGTATGACAAGCACCTTCCACCAAAGATTCAAGCTCTTTGATATTAGGCAGATGCCAGTTTGTATAAACAAATTCATTGGCATTAACGCCAGTAATCGCTGCATGCCAAGTAAATGTGCTGGTGCCTGAATCGGTACACGAATCATCTGCAGGGCTATCGGCATTGCTTCCTGTATCCCAGGTATAACCCAAGGCGCACTTCTGCCACATCAGCCCCGTTTGAGTATCTGTCACCGTACCGTCTTTATGATCGGTATAGATGCTGTCTGGTTTAACCAGCAAAACTAAATTATTGCAGTTTGCCAATACTGATGGGCTTAATACTGCCACAGTAAGTAACGTTGCCATCGTCTTATTTAGTTGCATGGAAAGACTCCTATTTTTCATTTTATATGCTCCTATTCATCACCGGGTACCTTAAAATCACCCGATGAAACATTATGGGTTACGTACCAAACGAGCTTTTCGTGCACTGGCTTTTGAAGAAGGCTCCTCGACATAACCATAGGTGAAATCAACAGCCCAGGCTTTTTCACTTTCACCCGCACTGGGCGACATTGACCAAAAATCGCCGGCTTCGGTATTAGCAAAGTAATCAACATCAATGGCTGGGCTAAAGCGGCTATAATTAATTAACGAGAGCAGTTCATTTTTGCTAGGCAATCGCCAATCGTTTTCACCACAGAGCCCTTGTACATTCACATCGGCTACAAATGTATCGGTATCACAAGCAGTGCCACCCGAGCAACTCCCCCCGTTCGAGGTTCCCGCTAAACCGCCGTTGTTAGCACTTGAGTAGCTATACCATGTATAGGTATGGTTTTTATTATGCAGACCAGACCCGGTTTTTACTTCCCAGATCAGGCCTGTCACATTATCTTTTACACATGACCAGCTACCGGCAGATGCGGCTAAATCGTTACCGCTGGCATCTAATTTGGTAAAACTGAAGCCCGCATGACCATCTGCATTATCATTGTGAGTGACATCACGCCCTTTATTGCCATCCTGCTCGGCAGGTACGGAATCACCATCGCCATCTCCATCCACGCCGCCGGCCAAACTACAGTCCACAGCATTATCATGTTCATTTGATGCACCGTAGGCGTAATCCCCACACAAAGTAATGCCGGTATCATTTAATGGAAGGGAAGCTTCGCTCTTGGTGGGTGTAGTAGAGCTGCCGCCTGCACCAGACGCTGGCACAGATCCTATACATCCGGCCAGAACTGCGGCACTGATAACCGTACCTGCAGCAATTAAAGGGAGATTTTTTTTCATCGTGTTTATCCACAGCGTTATTGTTATTATTGAAATAGTTTATTTAATCGATTTATATCTACATATTTGATCAAGTCCCAACATGCATTTATTCACTGAGCAGCAATAATTCTACCCTGCGATTTTTAGCACGCCCGTCTTTGGTCTTATTACTGGCAACAGGTTTTGTTTCACCCATAGCTTGCACTTGCAACTGCTGAGCTAACACACCTTCTGCTATCAACACCTCAACCACGGCTTTAACCCGATGCTCAGATAAGCGCTGATTATCTTTTTTCCTGCCCACATTGTCGGTATGTGCGGAGATTAAGAATCTGCTGGAAGGTTTGATTTTTAATACCGCGGCTAATTCCACAAGCTGCTGCAAAAATGTATCACTTAGCTCAAAGCCTTTACTGGGAAAGGTAATATCGTAGTACTGATCTTTAAAAACCGCGCAAGCAGGAATAACAGGTTCACCCTGGTCATTGAGTTTTATACAGTCAATTTCTTCGGGAGCTATGGTTGCGATGACTGTTTCTGAAATAGCATCTTCTACGACAGGATCTTCTACGATAGTTTTTTCGGCAATAGGCTCTTCTACAACAGGGTCTAACACCTCAACTTCTAATGTTACGGTTTTTTTCTTAGCACCAAAGAATCGTGAAATCGATAAACCCACATAACGTGCGTCTTGGCTATAGACATCAACATAGGCTCTGGCGAACCACCGCTCGGTTACGCGGTATTCTGCCCCGGCGCCAAAAGCCAACTGCATATTACTGCCAGTATCCGAGCTAATGAGATCATTACTCACACGGCTATTAACGCCAGCAAGGCCCGATTTCACAAAAACATTCCATTGATTATTTTGATTAAAAAAATAATAACCCACCATCAACGATGGCACCGTATATTGAATATTTTCAGAACCACTGCCTAATAAGGGGTTTTTATTATGGATGCTGGCCTGGCCTAAATCAGCATATTGAAACTCTGCAAACCAGTGCGGAAAAAAGCGGTAGCCTACATGTATTTGCAAGCTGATATCACTGTGGTCATCCACCAACCATGAGGATGAACTTTTGGCTTCTGGGTCCAGCACCGATAGGCCCATGCCGGCACCCACATACCAACAGGAGGGAAAACTAAAACGTTTATTGGCATCACAGACTGAAGCTTCATCACCGGCCGTCACACTGGTCGCCATCAAAGCAGTGCAGAAAAACATACAAGGTCTGAACGCCCTGCCACGCAGTAATCCTGCCAATATTAAAAAGAACATCACTATCGACGTGCTGCCGCCGGCACCGTTATGAATAGAGGTTTCAAAACCACCATCACGCTGCAGATGATCTGAAATACCATCACCGCTATAATCTGCAAACTCCAGGCCATCGACAATGCCATCATTATCACTGTCACTATCTTGATGATTCCAAATACCATCGCCATCGGCATCAAAAATTTGCACCCGCGCGTCATCAACACCATCATGGTCCACATCAAAACGCCCCTCATCAACCACACCATCACCGTCGACATCCGCATCTAACGCATCATCAATACCGTCTTTATCCGTATCCCTATGTAGCAATGCCACAGAGGAAACTTCATGCAGATCACTGACGCCATCCGCATCGCTATCGCTATCTAAATAATCAGGAATGCCGTCACCATCGGTATCCACAGGGTTGAAATCATCATCGATACCATCCTTATTAGCATCCAGACCACCGGTAAAAATAGCTTCTATTGCATCGTCAATGCCATTTTGATTAACATCAACACCACTATAGGGATAACCGCCCATTTCCATCGCATCTTTAATGCCATCATTATCACTGTCACTATCGAGTTGATCGGGAACACCATCACCGTCGCTATCTATCATGCCTTCAATCAAATCACTGATACCGTCGTTATCATCATCCCCATCATAGATATCATAAATACCATCGTTATCGGTATCCAACGGCAAAGGGTCGGATACCACATCGATATAATCAGCCAACCCGTCAAAATCACTGTCCAGCGGCTCAGGTGTTAGGGCGCCCTGGTTATAAATGCCGTCGGCTTCAAATTCATCCAACAGGCCATCGGCATCGGAATCATCATCCATATAATCGGGAATATTATCGCCATCGGTATCTCTGGGTTTTGAGCTATCGGGGCCTAACTCTTCCTTATCCGATAAACCATCCAAATCGGAATCGCCTGAGCCATCTTCGGTGCCCGCCGTATTTTCACTATCGGCATCTTTAAAGTCAGGAATAAAATCTGCGTCATGGTCATCATTGAAAGGCTGCTGATTATCACTAATTTCATCCACATCCGATAAGCCATCATTATCATCATCTAAATCGGCATAATCGGGAATGCCATCACCGTCCGTATCCATCAAAGCATTACGTTCTTTATTATCTGTTATGGCGTTATTGTCACTGTCGACATCACTGTGATTGGGTACGCCATCCAGATCGGCATCCTCACAGGGGTTGGCTTGACGACACTCGATTTTATCAGCAATGCCATCACCGTCAGAATCCCCGCCAGCCGCAAACTCTACGCCAGCAAGTGCTTGCAATCTATCACTGATGCCATCGGCAGGTTCAATATCAAAATTTTCATCGGCGTCTAACAGACCATCACCATCTGAATCCATATCGAGGTAATCCGGTATGCCATCGGCATCGGTATCTAATGGGTGCAAAGCATCCAGGCCTACTTCAATACGTGTAGTAATACCATCGCCATCATCATCGTCATCCAAGGCATCGATACCTGCAGTATTGTCGTTATTTCTAGGGGCTGAAATAACAGGACCCACTTCAACAGCATCGTTAATGCCATCATCATCAGAATCGACATTTAAAGGATTTGTACCCAGTATCTGTTCTTCGGCATTGCTGAGACCATCCCCGTCGCTGTCATTATGCATATCATTATCAGCCGCATCGAACTGGTCGTTAACGCCGTCTCCATCGGCATCTACAAGCAGCGATTCATGTTTATCCAGCTTGCCATCACCATCGCTATCGATATCACCTTCAATCACATTGGCTAAATTATCGTCATCACTGTCACAGACCATCACCCATTCATCGGGAATACAGGGATCTTCAGGCGCTGGGTCTACAAAGTCTCTGAAGCCATCCATATCGGTATCGATAATGTCAGATAAAATAGTGATACTGAACGTGGCCACCTGAGGGTCATTGATCACAAAATTGGATCTTGCATACACCGTGACAGTGACTGGGCCATCATTTGCATTTAATAAACCCGCAGCAGAGCGGGTAATTCTGCCGCTATCGGTATGAATCGTGAAAAAATCATTGGCGGTGACTTCCGCCGGCAGCGTGTATTTCACCGCATCACCATCGGCATCCATCGCGTTGGCGGTAATGCCGGTATAAGATGTCACGATGGCATATTCTACCAGCTGATTAACGCTGCCATCCATATCCTGGATCGCCGCCAAGGCATTATCATCCACATTCTGGATGGTAATTGTGATAGGCACCACGGCGGTATTCTTGTTTGCATCCGTGACGCGCAGGCTCACGTTATAGCTATTCTCGCTGTTGACATCGACAGGTGTTTCATAATCCTGCGCCGCCAAGCTTATTTGCCCCTGTGGTGTAATTAAGAATAAGGCCTGATCCTCGCCCTCTTTTGACCAGATCAACTCACCCAGATGGCCTTGCACATCAGGTATGTTAGAAAGATAGGCTGTGTTTTCATTAATTGTGTCACTGCTGATATTAGAGATCTGCAGCTGAGAAATCTCATCGACGTTAAGAATGTTAATCACTATTTCAAGCACGGCGGTATTGCCTTCAACATCCGTTGCACGTAAACCCAGCTCATAGCCATTATCGTGGCCATCATCCAGTGGGGATTCAAAGTTTTGTTCAGGCAAACTGAATTGGCCGTTATGCTCGATAACCAACAAGGGGGCATCAACACCCTCTATAGCCCACGTGACCAAACCAATATTGCCGGCGATATGTGGTGCTGTTGAAGTAAACACCGTATTTTCATTAACGTTGGATACACCAGGCATATTACTGATAATCAGCGTCGCTGTTTCAAGCTTATTTTTAACAGTGACTGTAAACGCTTTAATCGCGGTATTTTCATCGGCATCCGTCGCCCGCAAAATAATGTTATAGCGATTATCGCTATTGGCATCCTTGGCCGCTTCAAAGTTTTGTGCCGCCAACTGCAGCACGCCACGATCACTTACCGAAAACAACGCAGCATCGGCGCCCTCTACTGTCCAGTTAATGGCTCCGACATTACCCGCAACATCTGGGGTTGTAGAGTTATAAACTTCATTTTCATAGACACTGGCATCATCGATATTACTGATCAGCAGTGTCGAGACTTCACGTTTATCTATCACACTGACGGAGATATTTTTCACTGCCGTATTGCCATCGGCATCCGTAACACGCAAAGACATAGTATAAATATTGTCCCTGGATTTATCCTCGGGGGATTCGAAGTTTTTCTCAGCCAGGCTCAGAACACCCGTGGTGCTTAGCAAAAACAAAGCCGCATCTGTACCTTCTTTAGCCCAGATAACATCACCAATATGTCCTGCCACACTAGGCGTATTTGAGGTATAGACAGTATTTTCATCAACGCTGGCATCACCGATATTACTAATGCTCAAGATTGAGCTTTCAGTGACATCTTTAACCTTAATGTCTAGGGCTTTAACAGCTGTATTGGCATCGGCATCGGTTACACGCAAGCTGATGTGATAAATATTATCGAGGTTGGCATCCTGCGGGGATTCAAAGTTTTTTGCAGCTAAGGTCAAAACACCATTATCCAGAAGGGTAAACAAAGCGGCATCAATGCCTTCTTTTTCCCAGGTTACGGCCCCGATATTGCCTTCAACCCTAGGCAGTAATGAGCTATAAAATTCGTTTTCATTGATCTGGGCATCAATGACATTGTTGATCACCAGTTCCGATATTTCTTGCATATCCAATACGGTTATCACGATCTGTTTAAGCGCCGTATTACCGTCTGCATCCGTCGCTCTTACGTCAACGTTATAATGATTATCGTTAGAAGCATCATTTGGCGCTTCAAAATTCTGAGCAGCTAAACTCAATACACCTTCAGCATTGATGGAAAACAGCAACGCATCATCCCCCTCCTTGCTCCATATCACCGCACCAATATTGCCTTCTAGAACGGGAGTAGTGGAGGTATAGGCCTCATTTTCATTAAAATTAACACTAGATAGATTACTGATTATCATTGTCGATATCTCCGAGATATCGGCAACACTGATACTTAAAGTAATGGTTGCTGTGTTGGCATCGGCATCTGTGGCCCGCAAACTGACGCTATAAAAATTATCTTTATTAGCATCTATGGGCGATTCAAAATTTTGCGCAGCTAAACTCAGCAGACCTTTGTCGGTGATGGAAAACAATGCAGCATCATCACCTTCTTTGGCCCAGCTCACGACACCCATATTGCCAGCTATGCTGGGTATTGCAGAGCTATACACACTATTTTCATTAATCTCACTATTGTTGATATTACCTATCACCAGCGTCGACACTTCACGGATATTTAAAACCCTAATACTTAGATGGGCTACTGCTGTGTTGTCGTCCGCATCCGTTGCCCGCAAGCTAACGCTATAGCTATTATCCTTATTGGCATCCAAAGGAGATTCGAAGTTTTGTTCAGCTAACGAGAGCACACCGTTCGAGCTGATTGAAAACAATGTCGCATCGTCACCTTCTTTAGACCAGATCACAGCACCCATATTGCCAACGATGCTTGGTATTGCAGAGGTATAGGCTGTATTTTCCGGGGTATCGGCGTTACTGATATTAGCGATGTTTAGCACTGAGACTTCTGTCATATCAAGCACGGTAATCACGATCTGTTTAAGCACTGTATTACCGTCTGCATCCGTAGCCCTTAAGCCAACGTTATAACGATTATTCACAGAGGCATCATTTGGCGCTTCAAAATTCTGAGCAGATAAGCTCAATACACCCTCAGCATTTATTGAAAACAGCGCCGCATCGTCACCTTCTTTAGTCCAGGTCACGACACCAATATTGCCCTCAATGCTCGGCATGGTAGAGCTATAGGCACTATTTTCGCTAATATCGCTATCGCGGAGATTAGCGATCGTCAGTGTTGCGGTTTCAATCACATCGTTAACGCTAATTTCTAACATGATATCTGTGAAATTTTCATCCGCATCCGTGGCTGTTAATGTCACGTCATAACGGTTATCACGGTCGTCATCTTGTGGCTCTTCAAAATCCTTAGCCGTTAGTGTTAATACCCCATATTGATCCATTGAAAATAAAGCGGCATCAACCCCACGTTTACTCCACACAATGGAGCCAATATTGCCACTCACTAAAGGTGTAGCTGAAATAAAGACCTGATTTTCATCAATGCTTGAATGATTGATATGACTAATACTGAGAATGGCCGATTCATTGATATCGACGACAGTTATCTGTAAAGATACTGCCGCCGTATTATCATCCGCATCGGTTACACGTAGTGTGACGTTGTAGTGATTATCCAAACCCGCATCTTTAGCGGCCTCAAAATTTTGTGCTGCCAGGGTTAATTGACCATTTTCAGATAACACAAACAATGCAGCATCGGCACCTTCTTTGCTCCAGGAAGCTGCGCCTATATTGCCTGTAATGGAGGGTATATTTGAGGTATAGATGCTGTTTTCATTGATGCTGCCACTGCCCATATTGCTAATGACGATGGTTGATGTTTCGTCAACATCCTCAACATTAACACGGATATTTTGGCTAGTTGTATAACCACCATCGGAGACCTCAACGTTAACGTCATATTGATTATCCCCAGCGCCCTCAAAATCGGCGGCTATTTTAAAAGCCAATACACCTGTTTTGGCATCCAGTTCAAACAAGTCTTTATCGACACCTGAAATAATTCGGTAGCTTAAAGCATTAAGATTATCTAAATCTGTAGCATCCAGTGTGGTTACGGTTCTATTGCCTTCTTCAACGTCAATACTGATAGCATCACCCGCCAAAAAAACAGGTGCGTTATCGTTAACATTATTCAACTCTATCGTGATGGTGCTGTCCGCCCCTACATATAAACCATCATCGACACCAATAGACAGATTAAACGTTGCAGTGCCTTCATCAAAATCCAAATTTGCACCAGCGGCTACACGAATAATGCCCGTATTAGCATCAATAGAAAATTGGCCTTCTTCATTACCAGCCGCAAAACTGTAGCGAATAACATCGCCATCTAAGTCGACATCGGTACCGGTATCTGCATCGTTAATATCGAGAATAAGGCTATCTACGCCAATGTTTTCGTAAATAGGCACCGTTTGATTAAACAGCCTAGGTATTTTGTTAGGCCCTATTAATGTATATAGGGAATAGCTGTAACTGAAATTATCTAAGGTATCTTTATACGTGCCTTTTAATCGAACCCAATCACCGATAGTTAATGATGAGACCGTATAGTTAACGTCGTTTTCAGCATCAATATTTTGCCATATTGCACCTTCATCTTCGGATTTTTGCCATTGGTATTGCGTTGTTTCGGCATTGGCTGACAGGGTATCCTTGCTTAAAAATAACCGTGATTGCTCATGCGCAAAACGTAAGTTAATTTCAATACGTCGAATAACAACATTAACCTTGGAAATAATATTCTTATTTTGATCAAAGATAGAAAAGACATAGGCATCACGTAAGGTAAAATCAATGACTGCGTCGCTGAGTAAATTACCCGCTCGTGACAGCTTAAATAAGACCCCATCTTCACCGCCTAAAATCTTCCATTTTAGGATATATTCGTTGGATGAAAATAATGGACCTAATGCCGTATCAGGCGCCAGATTTCCATCCACATAAAAAAATTGTTCGTCAATAACGGGGCTATCGGATTTGCCCAGGGCAAGCACATAGTCCTCTACCTCGCCATTAAGCACCAGCCCTTGGGCTGAAGCCGCATACAGGGTTTTATCACTGCTCAGACGAAAACGCACATAAACAGGATAGCCTTCAAAAAGCTCCGATAAACCGGGAGTACTGGACCACACAAGATCATCCGCAGGAGAGGCTTGATACAAGCCACTGACTACCGGAATCGCTGAGTATTCGTCTCTATCAAATTGGCCATTACCATCAAAATCAATCCAGGCATGTAACGTCGCCGACTCGCCTAAGGTATTGGTTACGATAATATTGGCTGCAGGTATACGATATTGGCCGTCGGTAATACTCAATGGCAATAACGTGATACCGTCTTCATCATCACTGCCGATGATTGTTTCATCATCGGAATTGGCGCCTCCACCGGGAATACCGCCAGCTTCACCATCAACACCCAGCCCCAGGTAGATTTTTTCAGCGGCGCCTATCACCCCGTCAAAATCATAATCGGCCTGTAAATGCCATGCACTCTTGTCTGTACCTGAGATCGTTCCAAAAGATTCGGGCGCATCACCAAAATCGGTATTTAAGGTTAAAAAAGCATGAATGCCTAGGTGAACAATACCATCGCCGCCAGGTTCACTGGGCACGGTATCAAAATTCATGCCTGCCCTACCGCCTTTAGCCGAGACGGAATACAAGGCCGCGATGTTAGATACAACATAACCGCCACCGCCGCCACCGCCACCACCATGCTCAAAATCGGCCTGCCCACCGCGGCCGCCATCGGCTTTGATGCTTAAATTTTCAAGCTGAGTATTGACTACATCCGCAAAAAACAACACCACCGTACCGGCTGCACCGCCGCCGCCTGCACCGTCATTTTCATAATGCCACTGAAACCAGGAATAATACGGGCCAACATCCGCTGTGCGGCCTATACTGCCTCGCACATCGATGGAAGACGTATTATCGGCATGGGCAGATTTGGCGTAGATAAAAACAATGCCGCCACCGATGCCGCCATTATTTTTTGAATTATTATTGGCTTCTCCTGCACCGCCGCCGCCACCTAAATTCAGGCCGGCGAGTATCGACTGCCCACCATAACCGGCATAATTAGTCTCGGTAGCTTGCCAGCCTCTGGCACCTGTGCCTCCACGTCCGGCATTGGAGCCACCCCCGCCTCCGGCATTATGAGGACCGGCACCACCACCGGCATTACCTGGTGCACCACGGCCAAAATCGCCTGCGGCTAACGTCCCTGCAGCCACTATCGTGTTAAATTCCGAGGATAATTGTGCAGGATAAACACCGTCCTGCGGTGTATTAATATCTCCTGGGTAATCAAACAGCGCATCACCATCCGCAGTATCAATACTTAATGAGGCCACTTGTGCCGGTGTACCGGCTATGCCTTCACCTTTGCCTCCAACATCGGCGGCTGAAACAGCAACTTCGGCCTGATTATCGGTGGTCTGGGTTCTGTCAATTTCTACGCCGCCACGAAATCCTCTTGCGGCAGCAGTAATGGTATAAGTATTAAAATTAATATGGGCATCGGGCGCGTTAAGAACCACAACACCACCGCTATCACCATCCCAGGATTCGGCCGTAACACCCCCTACAAGATTGATCTCATCAACCCCTGTATACGGTACGATAATAATCTGCCAGTTCGCCTCAGCCGTATCAAGATAGGCATGTTTCAGCATTTGAGTCAGGGTAATTTCAGAACCGTTTACACTTTCAACATGTACAAATTCAAACGTCCCGGCCGATTGGCTGATTAAACCACCCGCATAATTTTTTGTACCATGTAACGATGTAGCGATACTGGTCATGGTGGTGCCATCACCTACACCATCGCCGTAGAGGTTATTATTCTCAGTATTGATGGCTGCACCTTGAGATTGCAATAATAGCAATACATCACCGGCTTCAATCTGGGTTTCTGCCCCTCTGAAGTCACCTGAATACTGAATAACAGTGGCTCCCTCCAGCACATCACCCAGGCCTTTAACGTAGCTATTTACTACACCTGAAATATGCACAGCCGTGTCTGCCGTTAATGTGGGCAAAGAAAAAAGAGCAAAAAATAGTATAAAAACTACGCTACGCAGTTTTAAAAAGTTAGACATAACAAACCTAGAAATTGATAAGTCGGCTGTACATTTTATTATTATTAAATCACTGCATTATTGAATATAAGCCGTTTAAACCACCTCTTCCGTCGAGTGATTTGCAAATATCCGTGAGCATAGAATTCGGCCTAGCCCGGCTTTAAAGATTCAGGCGGATAAAAGGCATTTCGAGCTGTTCTATCAGGCTTTTTTGTCTTATTTTTGTATCGCCATAACTAAAGTTGAACCTGTTCACATAATGCCTTGCGACTGATATCGACAACAGGTTATATTTGGACAATACCTATGGTCATTTGCGGACACCTCACAGCAATAAAGACAGTTCTCACTGACCATAAGACTAAAAACTATTGAGGCAAACAATGGTCACAAACGGTTCAGAACAACAACGTTGGTTAGACAAGACCCGTGAAACTTTGTTGTCCAGCAGCCAAGCCGTTGAATTCCACGTATCGGTCAATTATGTGACGATTT
Organism: Pseudomonadales bacterium; assembly: GCA_013215055.1. GTDB lineage: Bacteria > Pseudomonadota > Gammaproteobacteria > Pseudomonadales > DT-91 > CAKMZU01. The sequence continues at coordinate 15,868 of JABSRQ010000019.1, forward strand.
TGATAGAGTTTTTACAGGGTGAAAATATCGATACCACCGCGCTGTTAAAACTTGCCGCTATAGAGACCAGCCTGCTCAAAGACCCCAAGGCGTCAATCGACGGCAGTCAGTACGAAAATTTAATTCTCGCCACGGTTAAGATCGGCGATAATCCAATACTTTGGGGCCTGGAATATGGCCGGCGCTTAACGGTATTCAGGCATGGCCTATTAGGTTATGCGATCATGAGTAGCGCCAATATAATAGATGCCCTGTCGTTGGCGGCAAAATATATTCAAGGGCGAAATTCACTGATCAGTTTCAATTTCTCGCTTATCGGCAAGACAGACGATAAGCCCGAGCGAGTGTCCATGGGGTTTGATGTAAATCTGGATAATATAGAGTCCTGCCGTTTTCAGATCGATGCTATTTTTAGTGCTTTAATTGGTGTCTGGAAAGAGATGCTGGGTAATAGTGACGGCATTGAGGCTTTTTATTGTAGCTTCCCAGAACCCAAAAATGCTGGGCTGTATAAGAAGTTTTTTGATGTACCCGTGTTGTTTGATCAGCCACGAAACTGCGTGGTGTTTGATCCTAAAGCGTTTGAAGCGATTGCGCGACAGTCAGATCCTATGCTGCACAGCATGGCCGAACAGCAATGCAAAACCCTGCTGGAGGAAATTGACAAACAGCAACCCGAACGGGAACAAGGCCTGGAACTTGATATTCGCCAGTTACTGTTAAAGTCGCCGGGTAACTTTTTAACCCAGCACCAAGTTGCCCAAACCATGGGTATCACCGCCCGCACATTAACCCGTAGGCTGACCCGAAAAGACCTGAGTTTTAAAAATATTCTTGACGATGTACGTAAACAATTGGCCCTACAATGTTTACAAACAACCGAATGGAGTGTGGATGAGATCGCTGCGATGCTGAATTACAGTGATGCGTCTAACTTTAGTCGGGCCGTCAAACGTTGGACCGGGAAAACGCCGGGGCAGTTTCGCCAAGACAAATCTTGATCATAAGGAATGTTTAATTGACGCCCTGTGGGCGAAGCTATCAGGAGATATAGTAATATCTTCCAAGCACTCGCGGTACTACGACGTAGCCCTGGGCCTGGTTTGTGGCACGCTACTGCCATCAAAATACCCGCAAGGTTAGCCACACGGTATCGTCGAAGGCTTTGAACTGTTTCTTTCTTATGTTAACAATACACCTGAAAGGCTCCCTAAAATATTTTCATTAAAGAGCCGCTTTTGTATGACTTTTTAAAAGTCCAATACAGATTCATAGGCACATTGCATAGGAAGTGAAATATTTAGGCTTTGCGGTAGGACTAGATACCAAACACGTTGAAACCAAGATAGAAAAACCAGCGTAAATAAACCGCACTGGTTTTAAAAAAAACAAGATAAGATTTATTTCAAATCGTAATCGGCAAGCTCAGGCTCTGCTAATTTATCTTTAAATACTTTTGGTGCCCAAGGCCAGGTTTGTGGTAACTCTGAGCCTTCTGTATACCAACCGGTACAACCACTAACCCAAGCCGTGCCATCAAACGAGCTAGCTAACTCTGCACCAAATTTCGTGGCAGCGGCTTGCTTAGGCGCCATGGTAGTGAACTCACCGGCTTCGATACGTTTCATGCTCTTAAGCACATAATCCACACCGATATCGGCAATATCGATTAACGACAGGTTGGTGATGGGGCTATTCGTGCCAATGAGTACAAAAAAGTTTGGCAAGCCAGGTACCGTTATTGAACGATAGTTACGGTTAGCTTCGTCTTTCCATATATCGCTTAGTTTAACGCCATTAGGGCCGGTAATATCCGCTACGCCCCACTGGTTAGGCAAAAATCCTGTAGCCAATACTAATAAATCCAGCTCGTGCAGTTGGCCATCTTTGGTTCTTATACCTTTTTCTTCAATGCGCTCAATACCCTGGCGTTCTACGTGTACGTTGTCACGTTGTAAAGCCGGGTAGTAGTTCTCTGATACGATCATGCGTCTGCACATAGGCTGAAAATCAGGGCGCATTTTCTCTCTAAGTTCAGGATCTTTGATGCCCTTAAGGTTGTTGTTTACTGCCCAAGTCACACCGCGACGTTGCCAGCCGTCGTACAAAGAAGCGCGGCCAAACATTTCGCCGACCCAGTCATAAAATTTACGTGTAGCGGTGCCTATTAAAGGCACTTTTCTTTTTAGAAAACGCGCAAATTCGCCATAATATGGGTTAGGCGATGGCATGATCCATTGCGGTGTACGTATAAACTTTGTTAAATGACCGGCTTTTTCGGCAATGGGCGCAGTAGCCTGCACACCTGATGAGCCAGAGCCCAATATGCCTACTCGCTTGCCTGTGTAATCAAAATCGTCATCCCAATCTGCAGTGTGCATGACCTTACCCGCAAAGGTGTCAAAGCCTTCTATTTTTGGATACATCTTTTTATTTAATGGGCCGGTGGCATCAACCAGAATATCAAAATGATGGCTCTCGCCCTTATCGGTGGTTAATAACCATTTGTTATCATCGGTAAACTTGGCAGAAGAGACGACAGTTTCAAATTCAACGTATTTATCTAATTCGTATTTTTTCGCTACGCCTTCGAAATATTCTTGTATTTCAGCGCCTTCAGAGAAGCGACGCGACCAATCGGCTTTAGGCTCAAACTCATAACAATAGGCAAAAGAAGCCACATCACAAGCCACACCGGGGTAGCGATTTTCACGCCATACACCACCTACTTTCTTGGCCTTTTCAAAAACCTTGAAGTTGGTTTTTCCTTCACGCAACAACTTGATGGCCATCAACATGCCAGACATGCCAGCGCCTATGATGCCAACACTTGCCGTTGATTGGGTTTGTGCATTTTCCATGATGATTCCAGCCCCGTTGTTATTACTTCTGTAATGATTACCAAGTCAAACTGACAAGTCTGTCAGCACTTCTAATGGTTGCCATTGTATGGACTAACATATGTGTCAGTCAATGATTATTTATGTTACTCTGCTGTCATCTTCAATTTTATAAACAAACGCAAACATTCATGACGACAAACAATAAAGAATCCATGAAAGCCACTATTTTGCAGGCGGCAGAAAAAGCCTTCAGCAATCACGGCTTTGAAGGCACCAGCTTTCGGGCGATTACTGAACTTTGTGGCGCCAAGCGTGCGTTGATATTGTATCACTTCAAGAGCAAAGATGAGCTGTGGAAAGCCGTCGCTCTGGAAGTTAAGGTGCGTTTTTTAACCCAGTTTAATGCCCATTACCAGGGGAATGAGCTGGAAACTGATCTGCAGAAATCGCGTCAGTTGAATATTGCATTTTTGAAAGCCGGTCGCGATGTGCCTGAATACGGCCGCATTATTCTGCACGAAGGCCTGAACCCCAATGAGCGTATTAAATGGATGACGCAGGAGCTGAAGCCAGAGCTGGTGACAGTGCCTAATCTGCAAGACCCTCATTTGATAGAAGCCTCACTGACAGGCCTGATACGCCATATGCAGGCCGGTGCGTTGTTATATCTCACTAGCATGGGCCCGCTGATTGCAATGGATGAAGAGAATAGCCAGAATGCTGAGGATCATTTATCCGATGCTAATATCGAACAATTTGCCGACTACTTTCAGGCGATCACTCTGACGCGTATGGATGAATTAAAAGCTACTGCCGAAGGTTAATAGCAACAAGGAATTTCAAGAAATGACTAACGAAAATTATGACTACATTATTGTTGGCGCGGGCTCTGCAGGTTGTGTATTAGCCAACCGCCTGACGGCCAGCGGCGAGCACAGCGTATTACTGCTGGAAGCCGGTGCCAAAGACAACAACCCACTGGTATCCATGCCGCTGGGTTGGGCACAGTTGTTTTATCACAAGTCTCTGGATTGGGGTTATTACTCCCAGCCAGAGCCAGAAATGGACGGCTATCAGATGTATTCGCCGCGTGGAAAAATGCTAGGTGGCAGTAGCTCCACCAATGGCATGATCTATATCCGTGGTCAGGCGCAAGACTATGACGATCTTGCAGCGCTGGGTAATCGTGATTGGGCCTATGACAATGTACTGCCCTACTTTAAAAAATCAGAAAACTGCAGCATTAATGATGTTGATACGAAGTTTCATGGTCAAGATGGCGAGCTGACGACCTCACCGCTACGATTTACCCTGCCTCTGACCAAGACCTATATAGCTGCGGCAGTTGAAGCCGGTTACAAGGCTAACAACGATTTTAATGGTGCAGATCAAGAAGGCGTGGGCTATTACCATGTTACGCAAAAAGATGGCAAGCGTGCCAGCACCGCCGCCGCATTTTTAAAACCTGTGAAAAAACGGGAAAACCTGACGATACGCACCCATGCTCTGGCAAAACGTATTGAATTTGACGGAAAAAAAGCCACCGGTATTTGTTACCTGAATAAAAAGGGGCAGGAGATTACCGTTACGGCTGAAAAGGAAATCATACTCAGCCTGGGTTCTTTTAATACACCACAGCTGCTAGAGCTTTCGGGCGTGGGCCAACAACAGATCCTGGATCAACATGGCATAAAGCCCGTGCAGATATTAGAAGGTGTAGGCGAAAACCTGCAGGAGCATTTATCCGTGAAGGTGGTGCAGAGGGTGAAAGATGAAAACCCGACCATCAACAGTGAAGCGGCACCGTTAAAAATAATAAAGCATGTCTTTAATTATATGTTGAATAAAAAAGGCCTGATGACCTTACCTGCTGCCGATGTAGGTGTTTTTTGTAAAGGTGAAGGAGATGACAGACCTTCATATCAGATTCATTTCTCTCCCGGTGGCGGTGAGCTAACCCCAGAAGGCCAGGTTGATCCGGAATTCCCTTCCGTTACATCCACCTGCTGTGTAGTACGCCCCAAAAGCCGCGGATTTGTACATATTCAATCCGCCGATGTAAAACAGGCACCGAAGATACAGTTCAATTTTATGCAGCATGAGGATGACAAGCGTCGCATGGTAGAGGCAGTAGCCATACAACGTAAAATCTACGCGAGCAAGTCCTTTGCCCCTTATCGCTTGGAAGAGCTGGCACCGGGTATTGAAGCGCAAAGTGATGCAGACATTCTAAAATATGTGAATGTCGGTTCACATTCTGTATACCACCCTGTAGGCACCTGCAAGATGGGCAACGATGAAAAGGCCGTAGTGGACGACAGGCTGCATGTACATGGATTAAAAAATCTGCGTATCGCTGATGCTTCCATTCTGCCCAATCTGATCTCAGGCAATACCAATGCCGCGACCATCATGATTGCCGAACGCTGTGCCGATTTTATTATCAACGGCGAATAAAGCCTGCTGCTAGCTTGAGCTAAACCCTTAGCTCAAGCTAGCAGCGTCTTACTATCTAAATGAAGGCAGGGCTTTTAATTTCATGGCCAGCTACCATTTCGACTTCGACTTCGACTTTCTATCGCAGCCAAACTTGTGACTGTTTAACCGTTCAACGGATGTATGGGTATTAGATAGCCAAAATACGGGCAAAGATCTGGGTGGAACACCTACTAATCATTTCTTTATTCTCTTATAAGCCATGTGCTCTAACTGTCAGTGCTGACAGTTACCTGTATACACTTCCTTATTTTTAGCGGGTAAGCAAACAACCATTATCGCGCCACATATTTTTCCGGCAATAAACCCGCACTTCATTTTTCTCTTAATAAAGGTATTATTTTGTGGTGGCATTAGCCGTCTTCTATCATTTTTGTGTTAAAGCTTGTTTGCATTAACATGCCCTACAGCTGAAAATGATTATCATGGCAATGTTATGCATCACAAATTTGAACGATATATTTCCAACCTTGGTGAGTGGAGTATGAAACCGCTAGTAATAGCTTTTGGTCTATATCTTTTAGCGGGCTTAAGCTTGGCTGCTGAGGCTGAAGAAATATTCAGTTGTAGCACTGCCGATGGAGGCTTTATACAAACAGAGAATCTGAGCCATTGTGTTTACAGCCTGCTGGAAATACAAACAGTAGATAGCTACCCCAAGTTACTAGCCGCGGCCCCCTCTATGCAGGAAATTAAGTTTAACCTGATCCCCATCTTTTCAGCGGCAGATAAGCTTGCAAGGCAAAGGCTTATTCAGGCAAATCTTATTGCTGCCGCTCAGCTATGGGGGCAGTTTTTAGAAAATAGTGCCAATATTGAGCTTATCATTCGCATGGTCGATAACCCCAGACATATGATGCAGGCATCAAGTAAAACCTCAATGCTATCGCATAAACGTGCAGCTACCCGTTATTTTCATCAAGGGGCGAGCAGTGAGTTTCTAACCCAAACTGACCCTAACGGCTGGCAGTACGATGCTGAAATATTGATTGATAAATCCTCCCTATCATCGGGTAATATCTGGCTGGACCCCCAGCCCTTTAAACGCAGGCACGTTTTTGATGTGAATCAATATGATGCGGTGTCCATGTTTGCTCATGAACTGGGGCATGTGTTATGCCATAACGGTTTTTACAATATCGAGAAGCAGCATAGTCGTTTGCCCAATGGAGATTTGTCGCGCTTCGATGATGAGATTAAGTTTATCGATGGCAGGCCATTTTTTACCGGGGCTTTATCCATATCGGTATACGGCAGCTATGTACCCCTGACCAAAAAACGAGGGGTTTACAGTCATTTAATGGCTTTTAACCCTTCCGGTGAGATTGCCATTATGGCGGAGGGAGCGATTAAAGCCGGTAAACGTTATGTTATTCGCCATATTGATTTGGCCATGATGCACGATTGCGGGCTAATCTTGAAACCGGAAATTCTAAAGATTTTGCAGCAGTCAACTAACCCAATGGCCATAGCAAAACCCTAAAGGCCAATGCTGGTAATGACGTTAACGTCATGACTTAATTGGCCGTTCTATTAAGGATCTACTAGCCATTGGCAAAACCAGACATTAAAAGTTCTGATGGCTGTTGGACAATGCTTTGGTACTTTTCATGATAGATCGAAATAAGGTTTATCCTTCTTATCCACTTGTGTGGAACAAGATTGAGCTGTAAAACGCGGATAAAACAATAGAGAGATTTTACTGAACGAGAACAAAGGCCAAAGGCCAAAGCAACTGATAACATAGGAGAAGAACGCAGTACAATGCGATTTTAATATGCTATTTAACCGGTATAGATAAGATGATTTACATAGGCGAAGCGGCAAAGATGACAGGTGCTTCGGTAAAGGCCATACGCCACTACGATGAACTTGGCTTATTGCCTGGGGTCACTCGATCAGGTTCATATAGAGTCTTTGCCGATGCAGACATCAATTTGATTAAGCTGATTAAACAAGCCCAGAGTTTAGGTTTTAAGTTATCCGAATTTAACCAGGCTATCTCTTCACAGCCAGAAGTACCGTCGTGGGTACAAATTGAAAAACTGCTTCATAGAAAACAGACAGACATCGCCGAAAAAATAGCGGCGTTAGAGGAAAAACAAAAGCGTCTACAAGTCTACCGCAAGGAGATCCGGGATTGTCTGAAAGACAATGCGGATTGCAGTAGCCCACTTTTATAGAAAACCTATTGACTCTCCCCCTAGTGGGAGGGTTTACCCTGTTGATCGTTTATTAAAAAACAATCAACGAGGGAAATACAATGCACTTATCATTTAAATGCTGCAACACAGATCACCAACCTAAAGACATTACAGAGCTGGATGCCAGGGTTGATCAAAACCAGATCGCAGCCGTGTATAACAAAATTGCACCACTATACGATATTTGGGGAATGTTAACGGAATCACGTGCACGACGCCGTGCGATTGAACTGGCTGATATACAGGGAGGAGAAAACATTCTTGAAGTGGCTGCCGGCACCGGGTTGGCTTTTTACGAGCTGGTCAAACGTAATCCCACAGGTTCAAATAGTGGTATCGATCTATCCCCTGGCATGTTGGCCAAAGCAAAAAAACGTTTAGCAAGCCTGCCTGATACGACCTATACATTAGGCTTGGGTGATGCCTTCAAACTAGAGCAGGAATCCGAATCCATCGATATTCTGGTCAATAATTATATGTTTGATCTTATCCCCCACAAGGATATGGATAAAATACTCAGCGAGTTTAAGCGTGTGCTAAAAAAAGATGGCAAGCTTGTTTTGGTCAATATGACCAAGGGCGAAAGTTTTGGCAGCAGCCTTTATGATTTCATCTATACACTGTCACCAAAAACGATGGGCGGATGCAGAGGTGTAGCGTTATCAAATAAACTGCAGCATGGCGGATTTCAAGTTAAAAAACGCGAGTACTATCAACAACTATTGTTTCCGTCAGAAGTCATCCTGGCGTCAAAACGGTAACCCTAACAACGCCACTAAAGCTTACTACTCCCTAAATTATATCAGCCACTAAATGAATTGTGGCTGCTAAGGCTTAAAGTGGCCGTTGATAAGGCATGGCACGCAGCCATTCAACTTTCTGGCTCTCATCAAATGACTGGCGATTATGAATAGCTAGCTGATCTTTACCCGCTAGCCCCTACTTGAATAACAGGTTTTATTGTTAGGCTTCAGCATTCAACTCGACTATTTTCAGGCAGTTCGCTAATCATCATCAACACTATCTACTTCAACAATTAAGCGAATTGAGGCGACTATATCTTCTATACCCATCCGGCAGAAACGTAGCTTCGTAGCCATGAGTCAACATCATCCGTATGTCGACGTAAAAATATCATCTGGGTAAAAGTAGGCCTGTTATATAATGGAGTCTTTCTACTAAAATATTATGCCTGGCTAGCAAGGCTATAAGCCCTAAGGTTCCATATAAGCATTCGTTATGATCATTTGTCGAACTGACGCATTCTATAACTTGCTTATTCGATGACGCCATAGAGGCTGGATTTATTGATGTATGAAGAAGAATAGCTGGCAGACATTTGAAACAGATCAATGCAATGGGCCAATCACCCACTCATTCCACACAGCACGAGGCGTAGTCGCTGAATACAAATAGAGTCATGCCTACTGATGTGAAAAGGGGTTTTACGAGATAAAAAATAAGGGCCTAGAGGCCCTTACTTAAGAGAACTGATGTCTAGAGCTATCAGTGTTCGCCGTGATTCATCATAAAGAACATCGGCACTTCTCTGCCATCATTGATGCTGCTCTCAGGAATCGCGTCAGGGTCTACATGTGGATGTGTACCCGCAAAAATACCTTCAGGGTTCAGGTTAAACATCCAAAGATGTCCCATCCACATATTAACCCACAGGTTACCCATGATTGGCTCACCTGTTTCAGGGTTTACGGCAATCGGGTCTGGCGCAATATTCTCATACTGCTGGCATTCCAGGAACGTAGTATGTTGATGTAAAGCCGGTGTACCATCGGCTTCAGTAACCGCACATAAACCTGCATGAGTATGCCAAACTTCATCGACACTGTCGGTGAATTTTGGGCTATGACCATAGAACGCTTGCACACGCTCATTCATCCATGCTGTGCCATAAGGCCAATCCAGTGTAGATAAACCACCTTCGGCGCTTGCATCAGCAAATAATGGCACTGCTGACTCACCCCAGAAAATACCTACAGCCTTGCCATTTAAATCGATATTTAAACCTTGTAAGGAATTTTTATCGGAAATACCACCGGGTGATACCGCGGCAATGCCTTCCTGATTCATCCAGTGTGCGCCGTGGCCAGCAAGAGGAATAATCACGGGATTAAAACCGTTATCCTGAATATCTTCGATAGCCATATTCTCTACATAACCAAACTTGTTATACCAGCTCACCATTTGCTGATCTACAGAAGTAGAGGTTTTGCCAAGATCTTTAGCGGCCAGAGCAATATCGTGACGATTTAAAACGCCATCGGCATTGTAATCATAGAATGCAACATAGTTACCATGGGCACGCGCCTTGATATGACCACGGACTAATTTAGCAATATCACGGCGATTAACTTTTCCATCACCGGTGTAATCGGCAACAGAAAGAATCGCGTGTGGCTCCATATGCGGCATTTCCATGCCTGGCATAGTTTCATTAGCGGTAGCGGTTTGAGTGAGCAATAGCGTAGAACTTGCTATTACCATCGATAGTAGTTTTTTCATTGTATAAATCCCTATACAGCTTTTTATTTTAGGTATTAAAGCAGGGAGAACCCCGCTAGGCGCAAGGTTATGCATTTTAGAAGCCGTAATCAAATGATTTATGCTTTTTAGTTATAAGTGTTGGCGGTGATATTGAACTCAAACGTTGAACGTTTATGCCTCTTTAATACATTTTCCTGCATGATAATGTTGAGGGAAATCTCGACGATGAAAAATAATAAGCTTGTGTATCTATTAACATCCAAGCCATCCTTGATTAACCCTAAAGCGTTATTGGTGAGCTTTATAGTGCACACTTGTGTATTGATACATCGCTTTTTATTGTTTACAGGCGTATGTGTGTTTGCTGCCCTTGAGCGCTTAATAGATCTTATACCCCGCAGTGGTTTATTCTGAATTGTTATTCATCTAACATTTCGCTAAAGTGGGCCCACTTGGATGTATAAAGAGGTGTCGACTTATGGAAACTGGATATCGTAAAAGCACAGCGTTGATTCTATGTTGTGTCTCGTTGTTTTCCGGCAATTGGGCCTGCAAGATGATGAACATAAAACCGGGCTGACGCCAGCCTGGGGCTTCAATATTTCCACCAATATCCACGTTGCAGAAAATGACAAAATCTCAGCCTCCATCGTGGCAGGTAAAGGCATTGCCAGATATATCAACGATACCAGCTTTGGTAACTATGATGCCCTTATCAATGCCGATGGCGAGCTTGAAGCCCTGCCTGTTGCCGGTGCGTTTGTTTTTTATGATCATGCATGGAATGATAAAGCCCACAGCAACCTAGGTTACGGCTATCTGACGATGGACAACGATAAGCAACAGTCTGAAGATGCATTTGCACAAAGCCAATATTTTGTACTTAATTATCTCTATCAATTAGCCAAACCGGTTCAAGTCGGTGCCTAGTTACAGTGGGGTAAGCTGGAAGATAAAGCCGGTAACAGAGCCGATAATTTACGCCTGCAAAGTTCATTAATTTTTCGTTTTTAATATCTCAAACCGGGATCAAACTTTTCTCATTCCATTAAGGCATGACCTATGAAAAAACTATTTTTACCTATGGCCAAAAATGTTCTGCTGCTGGCTTTTTTTATCATCGCTACCGCACAGGCCGAGGATATTGATCTGCAGAAATTGGTTAATGACGTACACCAACAATTTGCAGAGCATAAAGAAGGAAAAAATCCGGATTATATTCCTGCTCTTGCCGCCGTGAATCCGGACTTATTTGCCGTCAGTATCGTAACCGCCGACGGTAAGGTGTATTCATCAGGTGATAGTCAGCATCTGTTTTCGATACAGTCTATCAGCAAGGCATTTAATCTTGCCGCATTAATGCAGCAACAAGGTGATGAGGCGGTAATCAAGAATATTGGCGTCAACGCCACAGGCCTGCCTTTCAGCTCGGTGATGGCAATAGAATTAAATGAAGAACGCTCGGTAAATCCGCTGGTGAATGCCGGAGCCATGGCCACCGTTAGCCTGATAAAAGCAAAAAATAGCAAGCAAAAATGGCAACTTATCGCGTCAAATTTAGAGGCCTTTGCCGGGCGAGACTTAAGCGTCATCAACGGTATTTATGCTTCAGAAACCGCAACCAATGTGAAGAACCAGGCGATTGCCCGCCTGTTACATAACTATGGCCGTTTCTATGACGATATAGATGAATCGGTAGATCTATATACCCGCATGTGCTCCGTGGGTATCAATACTCAGGATCTCGCGGTTATGGGCGCGACCTATGCCAATGGTGGTGTTAACCCGGTGAGTGGAAAAAAAGTGGTCGATAAAAAATATGTGCCCAAAATACTGGCGGTAATGACCACCGCAGGTTTGTATGACGATTCAGGATTATGGCTGTATAAGGTCGGGTTACCGGCTAAAAGTGGTGTAGGCGGCGGTATTGTTGCGGTTGTGCCGGGCAAATATGGCATTGCCGCTTTTTCTCCGCCGGTGGATGCGGCAGGCAATAGTGTGAGGGCGCAGCTGGCGATTGCAGCAATCGCCGAAAAACTGAATGTGAATATTTTTAAGTAGGCTATCAGGGGGAGGCAGATTAATCCTCCCCAGCGCATTTAAGCAATAACCAAACTCTGCCTAAGCTATAATTTTATGCGCGCAACAAGCATGAAAGCGATGTTTTAGCTTTCAATTCAAATACCCCTAACAAGCGGGATAAGTGTAGTAACCGCTCATTTTCTTCATCGAAAAAAATATAGCTGCTGCTATACCCCACCTATTATCCAGTAAGTGATAAAGCATAAGAAACACCGTTTGGATTACTCTTTCGACATTTTACTTTTAAGCGATATACCGCCCTTACCGTTAACAATATTAAAGATTGTCCAGTGTAAAAACTGATCCATCATACGGAAAATATTCGCTTCGAAGCCAATCCATATTTCAGATTTACCCTTCTCCAGGCCTTTAATCAGCCTTGTAGCGCAGGTCTTGGGCGTAATCAACATGCCTGATGCACTTTGAATATCATCCACCATCTCGGTATCAACGGATGGAGGAAATACTTCAACCACTTTGAGCTTGCCCTGCAACTGAAAACGCAGGGAGCGGGTATATGAATCCAGCGCGGCCTTGGTCGCAGAATACAATGGTAACAAGGCCACTGGGCAACGTCCGGCAGGTGAGCAGATATTAATTACCATTCCAGCTTTGCTGACCAACAAATCAGGCAATAAAAGATTGGTCAGGGTGATGGGACCTAGCACATTAGCATTCAACACATTACTTACGTTAGATATATCAAGTCCGGGTTTATCCAGTTCTTCAAAGCTAATGATGGCAGCATTGTTAACGAGTATATCAATAGCTAAGCCCTTGGCTTTAATCGCTTCAAGCAGACGTTGGCATTGATCTGGTTCGGCTACATCACAGACAAATGTTATCAAGCCCGGTACCTGAGCGGCAGCCTCATCCAGTTTGCTCTGTCTTCTTCCACAAATCAGCAGTTGATTACCCTGTGCTGCCAGCTGACGTACTAACTCCAATCCTATACCGGTAGCGCCGCCTGTCACAAGAATGGTTTTATCACTTATTTTCATGTTAATCCCTTAAAAAATTCGAGTTTATCATAGGGTGCAGTTTGGAGATAATTTTGGCTATATATTGAATCTATCTCTGCCGTCAGAGGCGTATTGAGTGAGGTAATATTTTTTATTTCATAAATCAAAAGGCTAATGGAAGCAGATCGATATCAAGTGCAAGTTAGCGACTATAATTTATAAGACATGTATTAATTCAGGGGGAGTCATCATGCAGGTTTTATCAAGAGGTCCCTTTCAGGAGTGGGAGTCTAGCGATGGGGCAAGGGCTAGATTTGAGTGTATCGAGCTTAACTATGGAGAACAACACCCTATTTTCTTAGAACTTAATGATCATCATTCCGGGGTTGTCATTTTATCTAATGCACATTACGGGGAGGTAAAGGTCGATAAAGTGGAGGATCTGGAGCAAGAACTGCCTCGGCTAATCCGTGATTTTGGTGCGGCGCCCAAAATCTACTGGCGTTCGGAATATAATGACGAAAAGTGTAGCTCGTTATTTTCAACCTTTAATAAAGGCAGCCCCGCATTTAAGGGTTTACATTAATCCCATAAGTTTTAACAGGCTAACTCTAGGTTAGGAATAACCTACGGGTTAAACCTGAATGGATAGACGTGACATTACCTAGAAAAAAACTCGGGAGAGGTGCCTGAGCCTCGGTAGCTGAAAAGCAGGCGGATAATATCGTCAGAGGATTAAGATCTTATTGGTCACCAGCGGATATTTTTTTATACAGACAAGCGATTCATTCTACGCAGTAATGCACTATGACTTTCAAGCCATAGAGCACTCGAGCGGGGAAAAAATTAAACAGGTTTTGCCACTTCAATATAGCGGGCTAGGCTATCCTGCAAGAATTCCAGTTTCACGGGTTTCTTCAGGAAATCGTTCATGCCTGACTGAATGCAATGCTCTTTATCTGCAGCCAGCAGGTTTGCCGTAACCGCGATAATTGGGATGTTTTTTTTCTCGTCATCGCGCTGACGTATCTTCTCTGTGCAGTGAAAACCGTCCATCACCGGCATTTGCAAATCCATGAGAATCAGTGAAAATATTTCCCTATCGATGATTTCAAGCGCTTCTACGCCATGCTTCGCGATCAAACAGCGATAGCCCAGTTTTTCCAGCATTTTGGTCATGACCTTTTGGTTAACCCGATTGTCTTCCACCACCAGAATGTACAGTTCGGCAGGCGCCAGTTTTTTTATTCCAACCGCAACGGTTTTTCCTGCTGCAACCGGTAACGTCACGGAGAAACAGCTGCCTTCGCCAAGCCGTGATTGCAGTGTAAGTTCACCACCCAGAGCTTTGATGAACTTACGGCATATAGAAAGGCCAATACCCAAGCCACCGAAGCGGCGCTGAAAACCGCTTTCGGTTTGGGTGAATGCTTCAAATATATGTGCCTGTTCTGCTTCAGCAATACCGATGCCGCTATCCTGAACGGTAGCTTGTAAAGCCCAGGGTGAGCATTCTTGATCACAATCAAGGGTAAAACGCACTAGCCCCCGATCGGTAAATTTAACCGCGTTATCTAGCAGTTTGGCGAGTATGGCGGTCAGTTTCCCTTCATCGCTGTATAGCCACTGCGGCACCGACTCGCTAATCTGCCATTCAAGTTTCAGGCCCTTCTCGTCGCAGCGGATCTGGTAACATTCATGCAAAGATGCCAGCAACGGTTTAAGCGCAAAATGATCAGTCTTGACGCTTATATTTCCCGACTGAATTTCAGATTGTGTGAGTATGTCATTAACCAGATGCATCATGTCAGCAGCCCCTGATTGAACGATATCGAGAGGCGACTTTAAGTGTTCCAGTGGTTTGGATTGCATGATTTGCAAACCTCCCAGAATGGCGTTCATGGGTGTACGTAATTCATGGTTTATAGCTATTAGAAAATCGTTTTTCAGCTTTAAATTGGATTCAAAGGCTTTAATTATTTCCTGTTGGGCATTAACCAGTGCATGTTCGGCTTCTGCTCGTTGGCGCAGAGCCCGTACCTTGGCTTTGCGCTCATCCAGCATTTCAACGGCCAGCCCATAGGCTAAAACCAGAAACATAACCAATAAAGCCACTTGCCCCGAATTTCTGCTTAGATCATTGTAGGGAATAAAACCAAGGATCGACATCATGCTGGTGGCAATTCCTAGCGCTACGCATAGCAGGCTAATCGTATAAAACCTTGCAGCCTTATCACCTTGACGCCATCGTTGAATGCCGGCCAGCAACCATATCAACCACATACACACATTGCTATATTGAGTTATAGGCACGAGTATGACCTTCGGGGCGAAAGCCAGGGCCAACAAAAAAATCATATAAATTGCTGCGCAACATAAAATAAAAATGCGCCAATAGCGGGCCTCTTTTTTAAGCGACAGAAAGTCGATGGTGAATAAGGCGAAAAAAATCTGATTTGACCAAGCCGATATTAAAACGCCGTTATCTTGCCACCAGATGGCTTGCGGGAAAAGATAGCAATAGGAATACCCCAATTGCTGCATAAACATTAACAATCCATTAAAAACAACCAGGGTAAAATAAAAATAGGCCCGATTAGCCATAACCCCAAAAACCGTTAAACCATACAGGCCAATAATAAACAGCACACCAAAAAACAGGCTTTCCAGCAACACGTTTTTTTGATCGTGGCTTGTATGGCTGTATTCCTTCCATAGCTTTATCGGTAGAAGTAATGCGCTGGTGGAGGCAACGCGAATATAGAGTTGGGCCTTTTGCTTGTAGGGTAATAGTAATGGAAATAGAAAATTTCGATGAAAGATAGGCCGTTGTGAAAACGGCAGATCATCACCGCTGTGAAAGTGCTGCGGCTGTCGATTTTCGGCAATCAAATAAACATCAATTTGATCCAATAAAGGATAGGCGATTTCAAGCAACCACGGGGTCACTATATCGGCCTCCGATAACAGGTCCAGCCTCAGCCAGTATGCGGATTTTGAGTAGCCTAGACTCAACCTGTTTTTTTTATGATCTTGCCATTCATTTGCATGGTTTTTTGAACTCACCGCAGTTAGCGTCAACTCACCCGTTCGATCTTCCAGGTAGGAAATATGTGATACCAGATTGTATTCCGATTGTTCCGGGCTGAGTATCAACGCAGGTCGGGCATAAACCAGGTTTGGGAGCAGGATACAGAGGCTTAACGCCAATCCATGAATGTAAAACTTAAGATTCATAAAGTTAGGCAGCAACATGGGATAATCGATAAAGTATAGCTACTGTTTGAAAATTCGATGGCAGCAATATGCCACTGAACGCAGCAAAACTGGCCTGCAATCGGCAAGGTAAAACAATGGCTTTAGCGCCTGTAAGAAAGGGGGGGATCGACTGAAAATACACTGAAATAATGAGGTATAAGAAGTATTAATGCCCAATAATTTCAACTTTTATGGTCAGTCTACCGTTTCCGTATTTAAAAACTTTGGGGAGAAGTGAGCACTTCCCTAATCAAAAAAAGTGTTTACCCTGACAAACCTTCAGCCATAACAGCCTGACTATCGTTGATTAATAAGCTACGGGGTAAGTCCTTGAGCTGTTTTTTTACATCTATGTATTGGAATACAGAGCCAACAAAGATAAAGAGGTAACCAAAAAGTTCCAGACCTTCCTGAATGACGGTTTTATACAGGTGTTGATAGTTATCGCCCATGATTTCTTTCCACAGACTGCTTGAGCCAAACAGTCGGCTTAATATCAACAAGATAACCAGCCCCACTAACAGGTTGGTGTAGGCTTTGGTATCTTTGAATAGCAATGTGGAATCCGTCAACGTGGCTCTGTTTTTTAGACTGTAGCCAATGCTCAGTGCCGCAACAAAAAGGGTGGGATAGAGCCAGAAACCATGCGCGATTATATCGAAGTAATAGTCCATTTCACGCAAATACATACAAGCAAAAAAGCCTGCGACTAAAACAAATAATGATCGTGAAGTTTCGATTGTTTTGGCTGACCAGGCAAATATCATGAAGCTACACAGCAATAATAACTGCTGGAAGTGTTCTGTAAGCGATTGCTCTGTGAGGCCATTTTTTAAAACTAAAACATCGATCTTAATACATAACACGACGATAACGGCGAGTAATGCAATCAAGATGAAAGGCAAGACCAGGCTTTTAAAGAGTTGAACCATGATAAATTCACATCATTGAAAGGGAGAATGTGTATAAAGCCGCCATTTTATGAATATACGGGAATAATACAAGTCACGTTACGGGGAATGAGAATCTTTATTGCATTGTCTGAGCTGGAAAAAACAGAGATTCACAGCCTGTGTTCTGACTCTCGGTATGAATGTTGCCGTGCACAGTCCTATCAATAACGGCGAGATATCATACTGACAGTTTCGTGATGTGCTTCTAGTATTACGTCGGCAATAAGTGGGTTGACGTAAAGAACTGCGGTTGGCAGGGCTTTATGACTTCATTATGCAACGCACAGTGAAGATTACTCTCTCTGCTTTTTGCATAATGCAATCTTTACAGTTACCAGCTGCGTCGTAGATGGTTTGTGAGCCCTACATTAGGATAAAACAGATGTTGGTATAGGCATTGCTATATGTATAACAGCCATAGCAGCAATGCAGATATTGAATAACCTAACCCGTGCGTGAAAATGCACCCAGTTCAATCATCGCTTATTACTCACTGGCTTCCCCTTAACTAAGCCTAATAAAGCTTATTTGATGTCGTAACTCTTAATTCAGAGAGTTACAACATCCTTCCCCCCCAATTACCCCCCTTATAAACACCTTTAACCGCAAACTAAATAGTTTTAGTTTAAGCCTAGCCCGTGTTAAGTGTGCATTCATTACTTATCTGAAGGCTAAGTGAAAAATAACTTTCCTCCTCAAATACTCTTGCTATACCTTCCTATTTCATCTTTATAGGTTCACAAATAAATCGTTAATGCAGAGCGCTTTGTTTGAGATTCATGAGCACTGACATTGGCATTTAACTTGCTGAAAGTATTATGGTGCAGGCATGTCACACATGAACGCTGTCGTTTATCATGCATGAGGAATTACCCATGCCTAAAAAATTGTCCCAGCCATCGTATAATCAAGACTGGAATACTCGTTTGTTACAAGCAGTGGTAGAGATTCAGCGGGCATTTATTGAAGAGAGCGATGTGCGTGAATCGTTTGATCGCATGCTCGCGTGTTTTTTATCACTCACCGACAGTGGTTTTGGTTTTATTGGTGAGGTGAAACAAAGCGATCAACAACAGCCCTATTTGTTAGCCCATGCGATCACGAATATTGCATGGGATGAAGCCACCAACGTACTGTACCAACAAAGTGTGGCTAATGGCTTCGAGTTCCACAATCTCAATACCTTGTTTGGTGCCACCTTGGCAACCGGTGAAACCATTATTGCCAATGACCCCATGCAAGACCCTAGAGCCGGTGGATTACCACCAGGCCACCCACCACTGCAAAGCTATATGGGCATTGCCATTAAACATAAAGCCTGCTTGATCGGTATGGTCGGTATCGCTAATCGAGACAATGGTTATGACACACAACAGCTGGTGCACCTTGAACCTTTGTTAATGACGGCGGGGGCGTTAATTCAAGCGGTGAAGGTGCGCAATCAAACACTGGTCACTAGTGATCAGTTACAACAAAACATTCAGAAGCTGGATGCCGTTCTTAATAGCATGAGTGACGCACTGTTAATTACGGATTATCAAGGCATTGTGCAGGAAGCGAATCAGACAGCGCAAGATCAATTTGGGTTTACGATGTCTGAACTGATGGGTCGCCATATCGATATATTGCTTGATACAGATAGCGCTCAACGGTTTCGTCATTATTTGCAGCAATGGATAGTAAAGGCCGAATATGAACATCAAAATAAAGTCTTACAGCTTCATATTCAACCTAAAAATAAGCCACCGATTGCGGTCGATTTTCAAATGTCAGAGGTTAAATTGGGGGTGCGTAAGCTGTTTGTGATTACGCTCAATGACATCACTGAGCGTATGCGTAATGAAGAGCAGTTAATACTCGCCAACCAGCGCTTGCAAGCCCTCTCTATTACCGATGAGTTAACCCGTTTAGACAATCGTCGTTCGTTTGATCAACGTTTACAACAAGCGTTTAATCAAATTCGTCAGATCCCTTGTCCACTGTGTTTATGTATTATTGATATCGATTATTTTAAAGACTACAACGACAGCTACGGGCACCAACAAGGTGATGTCTGTTTGCAACAACTGGGGCGTTTACTGAAGAAATATTTTCGCCGCGATTGTGAATTTACCGCCCGTATTGGTGGTGAAGAATTTGCCGTTGTCATGACCCATATGCCTCTGGCCGAGTGTGAAGTTTCCATGCAAGGGTTTATGCAGGCATTAAGAGATTTAAGCATTGAACATAAAGCCTCGACGGTCAGCGACAGTGTGACTATCAGTGCTGGCCTAGCTGGTGTAACTGGGCCACAGAGCAATGCAACGAACTTGTTCGATTCTGCCGATAAGGCCTTATATCAGGCCAAAAAAGCTGGCCGTAATCAGCTATGGGTTGATAAAGCTAATAATAAAAAGGTCAAGCTAGAAGCTGTCATCACGCCGTCTAAATAGGCTCAAACTAGCACTGAACACAGTGTTAACGGTGCGAACAAAAGCGTTCAATTTGAGTATGATTTCGCCAAACCTTCAGCTGTAAAAAATATAAAGGCTGATTAAGGCATACTCAGCTCTACCCCCACTTTCAGATAACGCCCAGGGGTGGCATTGCCACGCTCAATTTCCATCAAAGATGATTTAGTATCTTGTCGATCAAAGATATCTAACACGATAAAATACACGGAGGTGTTATAGCGCTGAGCTTGGAATAACCAAGCCAGGTGTACATCGGTGCGTGAGAGCAAACTGAGATCTTCATTCTTAAAACTGACCACGTGCCCATCATCGGTTTGTCGGCCTTTTTGTAAAACCTGGTTGGCACTGAGCATAACCGTAGGGCTTACTGCATAATTAAGACCCGCGTTGATGATGTGATCGGGAAAAGCTGGATAAGCGTCTTCAATTTTTACCGGCGTATTCAGTTGAGATTGGTTGTAACCGTAATTGCCATATACATCCCACTTCCCCAGTTGATAACGCCCTGCTATCTCAAGCCCATACGATTCTGCCTCACCCTGATTAATATAGCGTGCTGCAAAACCTGGGTCTGCATCCGGGGTAAAACTAATAAGTTCTGCCGTTTGTGAATAATAGATATTCACACTGACATTATATTTCTGGGTTTCTTGCATCCAGATAAGCTCATAGGTATCCACTTCTTCTGGCTGTAGGTCATCACCGCCGCCCTGTACGAGGCCATTGTTAACCTGCTCGTTCACAGAAGGTGCTCTAAAGGCATTGCCATACAGTAGCTTGATGGCAGATTGGGACTGCGGATGATAGATAACCCCCAACCTAGGGCTAACGTAGTGTCCAAAGTCACTGTAATTATCGTAGCGCCCACCGATAATAATTTGTAAGGCCTCGTCGAATAAACGCCAATCAACTTGCCCGATCAGCGCAGCCGTTTCACGGCTTTTATTGTTAACGTCTAAGGGGCTGCCAGTAAATACCGCGCCAAAATGATCAACCACCGATTTATCCACACTGAAGCCAAACACGCCCTGCCATTGCTCATCATTTAGGTGCTTCTTGAACATAACACTGGCACCGGTTTTGCTATCTTTGCTATCCCAGGTTAATCCCGGCTCAGTGGGAATTTCTCCGGGGGTTAATAAACCGTATAACCCCACCTGCTGATCTTGGCTGTAAAACAGTTGCGATTCTAAAGACCATCGCGGTGTCAGGTTTAATTCATGAGAAAGCTTTAGCGCCTGAAAGCTTGCATCACCATTACTGTGGGTGCCATTAGGCACGGCACTAAACTCTGACAAGCCAAAGCTATCCTCCACTTCATGGCTGGAATAGTAATACGCTAATTGGGCATCATAAATCTGGAGTTTATGGGTGGTGGTGATGTTTTTATAATCATGCTGCAATTCATCTTCCATGATGATGCCATTGCCGCCGGTTTGATGAAAATCATGAAACAGTTTTTCATCATCCGTACGCGCAATATAGACTTGGCTGCTTAAGCCCACATGCTCTGAAAAATTATAATGGGCTCTAATATTGGCATTTTTATGGCCAAACGAGCCAAGCTCTGCCCACGTTTGCAGTGTATTCTTCTGCGCCTGCCATGTATTTAATGAGACAACCCCATAAAACGCATCAGCACCGTAAAGGGCTGAGCCTGGACCACGGATAACTTCTATCGATGAAAGGTTGCCTAAGGCATAATTAGGCACGCCATAATTTGCCGATGAACTGCTGTAATTGTTCAGCGGGATGCCATCAAGCAAAACCAAAAAACTGTTTACATGCTCTACCCCACCATAACCTCGAAACACAGGTACGGTTTGACCATGCACAAATTCAGCGGTATACACTCCGGGCACATGTTCAATGGCATCGTAGGTTTTCTCAGCCCCTTGCCGGCGCCATTCTTCTTCGCTGACTTTGGATGCCGATGAGGCAACAAACAAGGCACTATCTTCAAATAAGGAAGCCACAGTAATTTTAACATTGAGCAGCTGTTCTAAGGATAAATCATAAATCCCCTCAAGTTCATCGTCAGCCAGAGATGGGCAGGAGAATACTAAGAACACAGCCATAAATTGCAGCTTGATATTATGTACCCTGTTTTTGATCGCCATCTAATAACTGCCCCGTTAACGAATTATAAACATTAATTAGCCATCGTCGTGCATTGCTAAACCACCATCTTCAATCACGCCTGCAACGATAATTTGCTATTTCACAGCGTGAAATAACGCACGGCGGGTGGCGTGTTAGGGCTTAAATCCTAAGTTTAAATGAAAAATGATCAACTTAGCTAAGGTTTTTAAGAGATAGAGCTAATACTAGGCCAAGTCTTACACATTCTCTACAGGCCCCATTTTTACTGAGGATCAAATATGATTAACAGCCATCAACTTTACATTAGCCTATAAAATAAAAATGACTTTTGCAAAATGAATGCCGAATTGATAATAAAAAAACTCAATTTCAATCCGATAAAAAAGTGCTAAAGACCGTTTTTTTATTGGGCAGTTCCCCACTTAAAGAAGATATTAACTTCATCATTATGAAAAAATCCGCTGTTAATAAGGCTAAAAAAGGCAGCCTAGATATCTTCTATCTTTCATTAAAACTACGATCAAATAAATGCCGATTTTATGTTAGCTTAGCCAGCCCACAACAAGCCTGCGTTCATGGTGACTAACTTCCTAGATGTTGGTGATTGTCTTCGGTTATTTTATAGCAGGCTTTGCTCAGGTTTATGCCTTTGATAGTTGCTAATGGTTTGAGACTTCGATGGTAAAATCATGACTGTACAAATACACATATCAATTTATACCGGCTAGCAAGGAGAGACAGTTTGCAATTTCTTCAGCAAAGGCTCTGTGTGATATCAAGACAGAGATGGAAGTTTGGCTAGAATGGCTGGTTTAGCCTCACTGCAGGCTAATTATCTTCTTATGCATCGGAAATGGAAGCAGCCGGTTTTAACACGAAAGAGGATTTGGTTGCCACCCTAACATTAATCCAATAAAGCATTCCGATTATTCATCGACCGAGCATGAGAGGCAATTCAATCCAAAATCGATTATGTGACCAGGATGATTTAACACTCGAAAAAGAATATTTTGAATGAAATTTTTCCGACAAAAATGCGCCTTAGATTAAATACCGCCTGAGTTAACTCTGAAAATACCTACGGTACTCACTTAGAGCTGCGTTCTGAAATTACCCAGCGAAGTTTTCACATAGCCGGTGTCAATTCCGGCTGCGGTTGCATTTCAGAAATGCAGACGTCTAACACTCGCACAAAGGCTAAAGCGGCCAGTATGATAACCATACAAAAGATCAACTTCTTGGGGTTTACCCAAAACGCTTAAAAGCCAAGACGGCATTTAAACCACCAAACGCAAATGAATTGCTTAAGGCGGCCTCTATCTTCTGCGGTCGGGATTGCCCAAATACATAATCCAGATCACAGGCCGGATCGGTTTCTATGAAACCCATGGTGGGTGGTGCACATTGCTGTGTGATCGCTGCGATGGTGGCGATGGCTTCAACCGCGGAGGATGCACCCAGAATATGGCCATGCATGGATTTACTCGATGAGACCAACAAGTTATCGGCATGGTCTTCAAAAACGGCGCGTATGGCTGCCGTTTCCACCGGATCATTTTGTGGTGTGCCGGTGCCATGGGCATTGATGTAGGCGATATCTGTGGGGGCCAGATTGGCATCTTTCAGCGCCAGTTTCATGGCTCTGGCCATGCCATCTTCTAAGGGCTGAACCAGGTTATGGGCATCCGAACACATGCCAAAACCTGCCAGCTCGGCATAGATTTTTGCACCGCGTTGCTGCGCATGTTCCAGGGTTTCCAGAATCAGTGTGCCAGCACCTTCACCTAATACCAGGCCACCACGTTTAGCAGAAAAAGGGCTGCAGCCGTCTTTTGAAAGTACACGCAAGCCTTCCCAGGCCAGGAATGAACTGGCGGTAATGGGCGCTTCGGCCCCACCGGTAATGGCAACATCCACCATGCCCGAGCGTAACATCATCATCGCTACCCCCATGGAATGGGCCGATGAGGCACAAGCGGTGGTGGTCGTTAATGATGGCCCGGTGATGCCGAACGCCATGCTGATATGGCTGGCTGCCGCACTGGGCATCAATTTAGGCACGGGGTAAGGGTGTAGACGTTTTGCATCCTCGGCATAGAGCCGATAATAACCCTCATCTTGGGTGTTTTGTCCGCCTATGCCGGTACCGTAGGAAATAGCCGTACGCTCTGCCAGAGAAGGGCTGAATTCAATGCCTGCATCGGCCACGGCTTCTCGGGTGGCCATGATGGCAAATAGGGAATGTCTGTCCATCTGCGAAATCTGAGTGGCCGTAAAATGCTCTGCGGCATCGAAGTTTTTAACTTCGGCGGCGATTTTAGTGCGCGCCTTAAAAACTTTCACACGCTCTACGGCGGCAATGCCACTCACACCGTTAAAGAGTTTGTCGGTAAATTCTGACGTTTTGTTACCCAAGGCTGAGATACAACCTACACCGGTGATGACGATACGTTTCATTGCTAGCCCCCTTATCTTTTGTGGCGTTTAAGTCTCTAGTTCAATCAATATTTTGACCGCGGAAACCACATCCCCCACGTTCCTAAAATTGGTATTGATCTCGTCAGATTCACCGGGATTGGGAATGGTAATATCAAACTTTTCCTCCAAGTCAAATACGGTTTCTACCACCTCTAAAGAGCCCAGGCCTATGGAGGATAACTCGGTGTCATCATCGATTTTACCGGGTGGTTTGGGGGCATTTTCACAGAGAATGCTGTAAATTTGTTGTGTGATTTCATCAGACATAAAGCTTATTCCTTCAATTTTACTAAAATTATTATGCAATCGTGATTTCTTTTATATGCAATCGTGATGGCTCAGCGTGCTATTTAAGCCGTTTTTTCCGCAATCAGCACTCTATACCACCGTGGCCCTTTGCCAAATAAACCGAAGTCTTCGACGTTTTTAGTTTGCAGGCATAATGCTTCAAACTGGGTTTGATAATCATAGATTTGATGTAAGGGGTTTTTTGCGATTAATGCAAAGGTCAAAAGTGCCGCGCCGTAATAACCCTGTTGTAACAGACGCATCAACGCATTACCGCGGCGCGGGCCAAAATCGGCAATCATAAATAGACCACCGTCTCGTAACAGGCCGCTTAAGTGTTTTGCCATGACAGGCATGGTCTGGGTATCAAATACATTAAGAAAGAAGTTAGCCGCAACCACATCGTATTGTCTATCCGTATGTTGAAAGACATCACCATGAATCAGGGTGATCTTATCCGCCACCCCGGCTTTTTCGATTTTCTTTTTCGACTTATTCAGCATATTGATGGATAGCTCAACAACGGTTACCTCCGCGCCTTTCTTCGCGGCCAGGATGGCATCATCCCCGCCACCAGCACCGGCATATAACACCGTATCACCCGCTTTTATATGATTGATCTGATAAGCCTTGCAGGCCAGAATTTGAAAACCACTGTACAGATGTGACAAGCTGTCATAAAAATACGCGGCCAGATCATAATTATTGTTATCGGTTTTTTTCATTTCCATCCCTGTTTTATCCCAGTTTTAGCCCGGTTTTATGCCAGCGCTTTAAAAGACATTGAGTGCGATGATACTGATCAGCACCAGTCTTGGCACAGAGATATCTTTAATGCAGGCATACCAGCCCGTTGTCTGACCCTTGTAACGGGTTTTATGAAATGCCAGTTGTTTGAAGGCATAGATAACATTCCCGTATTTATAAAACATCTGCATAACATGGCGAATAGGCTTGTTTTCATCGTCATGCTTTTGGATATCATAAAACGGGCTCAAACCAAGAGACAACGTTTGAACCCCCTCTTGCTTAAATATTTTCATGGCCTCCAGGATAGTAAAATCCAGAAAGTCACTGGGGTGAATGGCAGGGTCTGAACGTAAAATATTGGCGCAGTAACCAATCACCTTTCCGTCTTTAAAATAAGGGTCAAAGAATACATAACCGACTATTTTGTCATCTTTATAACAATAAAACCGTCTTACTCCCCAGGCATCTCTAAACTCAGGGGGCCTGGTTAATAGGCGTAACTCCTGATGTTTGGTTTTTTTAGTCTTGCGCCACTGCTCACTGATGGCTTTTACCGCGACCTGATCAACCTCCCCCCAGCTCTGTTCTTTGACGCTAAACCCTTTATCACCCAAGTTTCTGGCATGGCGCAGGTTGCGCATCTTGCGCCCACTGACTTTATACTCCTGAATAGGCATCCAGAATTCAGGCCCAATATGATTAATCGAATAACCAAACTGCTTTAATACCTTGGCCACTTTTATATCCAGCCCCATAAACAGGGTCTTAACCGAACATTGCTCAAAATAGGCGGTAAATAACTGTGGCAAATTTTCTTCTGCACAGATGGGATTGCAAAACACAATATTAACATTGGTTAACAAACCCTTTTGATGGAAATAACTGATATAACCGATATCCCGTAACAAAAAACACTGCACATCTTCCTGAAAATGAAAATATGAATTTGATTGTTCACCGTATAACATCATCAGCTGCTGTTTGTGATGCAGCTCTTCATCGACCTGAAATTCAACGCCCATAATTATTCTCGTTATTAGTCACTGCAATCATCTTTTTAAGGCATTGAATCAGTAAATAGGGGTGCACAATATGCTGTACACCTATAGTCATATTGGCAATTTCAACACACCTTTTTGCCACGCTGTCATTTTCCAGCGAGACGGCCAATACCGTATCCAGGTATTTAAAAAACAGCTTTTCATACCAGCGCAGTTTTAAACCCTCGGTGGTTGGCCAACGTGCATCTTCGAAGGTGGCCATGGTCCAGCCCACCCACTGATAGCGGAAACTCTTGCGGTAATAGCTTTTACGCAATTTATCCAGCTGCTGTGGTGTTAATGGCTCTGTAGCTGAGGACTTTTTAAGATTATCGGCCAACAATTTTGCCGTGATGGCGACGATCGTCATACCCTGACCGTAATAGGGATTAAAGCAACAATGGGCATCACCACAGACCAATAAACCACTGGGCAGGTTGTTCATTTTTTCATAGTGATACCACTGATTATCGGTACCCCTGTTAGTACGTATGGCCGATATAGGTTCTAAATCTGCTATCGCATCATAAATCACAGGTGTACTGAGCTGCTTGGCAAAATCCAGAAACTCCTCGGGTTTATTACCGGGGAAGTTTTTGGCGGTACCTATCAGGGTTAATAACCATTGATTGTTTTCCACTTCCCACAAGCCGGCGGCCCGTGGGTTATCAGGGGCATGACAGGCCACCTCCACGCCCTTCCAGGCACTATGGGATGGCGGTTTTTGATACAGGCAAGAGGCATAACCCAGATGAGGCACCACCTTGCTGAGTTTCGGTGCAGCTATACCACACTCTTCCAGCCATTTTGGCATCTTCGATTGCCTACCGCTGCAATCAAGCACCAGATCTGCGCCTATGATTTCCTCAGTCTCAGATTTAGCCCCGCTGACTTTAACGCCTTTAACGGTGGCGTTTACAATGTCCAGGACTTTAACCCGGGTATTTTCACGCAGCTCAACATTCTCCAGCCCGATAACATGCTGAGTAATGACCCAATCCAGCGTAGGCCGCAAACAGGGGCGAATTTTTACTCTTGACGGGAAACGCGGTAATTTTCCGCCATGGGTAAATAACAGGCAGTCGTCTATGTAATCGGTCTCTGGCACATTCAGTTCATCCAGCCGGGCTTCAAAATCCGGAATTAACTGCTGCAAGATCTGCCGGCCTTTTAATAACAGCGTATGTTGATGCCTGTCCTGAGGAACACCTGCGCGGTACTGCGGCGTATCAAATACCAGAACACCCGCGTCCAATACGGTGATTTTCTGACAATAGGGTGCGATGGCTGCGGTATATACCATGCCGGAAAAGCCGCCCCCTATCACAACAACGTGGTTTAACATGTTTGGACCTATTATTTTTATACTGCCTTGATGAATCTACACAATTTTTCTGATGGATCCCATCGTTGGTTTAAGCGCTGCGGCCAAATTAAGTGCTGCCGCCAAAATTCGACTCTACCGCATAGCCGACCATCTTTTGAATATAATCCCGCACATCGGGCACCTCTATATCCGCATCGCTTAATAGCTCTCTGACCTTGGCATCGCAGTAAAGTGGGTTTTCCTTGGTATAAGGCAGATAGGTCTGTAATACGGCAACCACGGGTTTAAGTTTGCGCAGCGGTACCAGCGCCAATAAGGGCACTACAATTTTCTGCCACAGTGCAACAGGCTGGTAAATCACTTGTTTATGCTCAGGGAAAAATGACTCAACGATGGCGACTAATTCTGCAACCCGTAAAACATTATCCGGGCCAGCGGTGACATGAAAACATTGCCCCAGCGATTCGGGTCTGGCCTGTAAGGCCAAAATAACATCACGCACATAATCCACCGGTATCAGGTCTATAGGCGTCTGCTTATTGGCGGGTAACACACGCCATAAACCCCGTGCATACACCTGTATCAACGTATAAATCGTATTAAAACTGCTGGTACGTCCACTATTGGCCTCACCGACGACGATGCTGGGCCTGTGAATACAGATGGGCATATTTTCCATCGCCTTCCAGGCCAGGGCCTCGGCTTCATGTTTGCTCTGCTCGTAGGTATTTTTAAAAGCATAGTCCTCAACATGTTGCTGTTCTTTAACCAGGCCCTGCTGTTTTCCGGCCACATAGGCGGTGCTGACAATATCCACCCGCTGTAAAATACCACATGCCTGACTAACTTCAGCCAGGGCTAATATGCCTTGGGTTCCGCCAACATTAATGGCCCTGGCCTTATCCAATTGAAGGTCAAAGCGTACACTGGCAGCACAGTGTAAATAGCGCTGGCATGTTGTGGTGACTAGCTGTTGATCGGCGGCGCAAAGCCCTAAAAAAGGTTTTTGCACATCTCCGGGAATGATCTCAACCAGGTCATCGATCAGCCTATTGAAGTCGCCCAGATTTTTTAAGGATGCCTTGATGCGTCTAAGGCCATCGGTCTTGCTGTTACAGCGCACAAGTAAAAACAACGATTGCTGCTGCTGTAATAAGGCGGCAATAAGATAACGGCCTAAAAACCCCGTACCGCCGGTGATAAATGTTGCCATGATGAATTCCTGTAAACGCGGATTTTTCCAGCTGCGCGAATAATGCTTAGGGCTGTGGTCAAATTAAGCTGAGCTTGGCTGGCGAAAAAAGGGTTTCTGCTGCCGAGAATAGCTTTATCGATGTAGCATTCTCTAGGCCGGGAAGGAAACTGTATTGTAATGCCATGCTTTTATTTTTATTTAAATGACACTATGATTCATTTCATGGTTATTTTCAATCATTTCAGCGATGCACCTAAGTTCAGTTGTCGTTCCTGAGCCCACTGCATTTGGCCGTGACCTCCATGGATGGTGGAAATACAGTTTGTGCAGAGCGTTAGCGCCGTGAGGCGGTACAAAAAACTGTTATTGATCAGGTATTAACGCATTTGAATTTTCTTGATGACGTTATCCCGCTCGCTTTTAAGCTACTAGGAAGCGCAAGGACCGCCACCAGAGTTTTTTTCTAAACTAACTATCGTACAGGTATAACCCTGTAGGGAATGCTTTACGTGGCATTTACCTGTTAGAACCCTCTGAATTAACAGGCTCTGCTGTTAAATTTATTACCATTTTATTCCACTGAATTCTGTTTTATCACTTAACCACATCGCCATTTTATATTTCAAGGTTTAATCGAATGGGTGGTAAGCCCCCCCCTACCCCTTATACTCAAGTACCTAATATTCAGCCTTGAACCGCGAATAACAACTGTGCCGATAGTACAAACACTTCGCGAATAAACCCATGCTGTGATTTTCGTCAAATCCAATGCTACTGACATTTTATAAGCTTATCAATAAGAGGTCTTGGGGTAGCCAACTTCTATCTGGCCTTTTACATCGCCTTAGTATTGTATGGGTAATGTAGTTGCCAATAGTGCCATATTTGATTAAATTATCATCATGAAATGTGCGTTGTTGTGGCTAATATATGGGAGTTTACCCTTGTTAAACCTGCAGTAATGACGGCAAAGGCAGCCTAAAAAAACAGTTCGAAAAGAACTTAATAATAATAATAATAATAATAATAATAATAAAAGCTTTGATAAATGCAGAGTATATTTTTCAAAATATATACAGGCTTGTTACTGGCCGCCATGGTTGTCGGTTTGGGGATGTATAATCTATCAACAGTGGTTAATACATATCGCCTGGAATCCTATGTGGAAAAACTATCCGACGGCATATTTGTGCTGGTGGCAAATAATATTGCCGATAAACCGCGACTTGAGCAGCGCGAATGGTTGGCATCGGTCGAGCACTTAACCGGCCTAAGCATTGTTTTTACTCAGCGGCAGAATATTGAATTTAGCAGCCTTGAACTACTGGCCTTGGACAGGCAGGAAACCGTAGTGCATGCCAATGTTGACCAGCGGATGGCTCAGGTTTTTTACGCCCTGCCGAATGACTCCAATTCACTGTTAACCCTGCAGGTACGGGATATCAGTGAACAATTAGCAAGGGTAGCCTCCTTATTGGTTTTAAATGAATTGCAACGCCATGACTATGATGGCGATGAGCGTCAGAGCATCTTCAAGCTGTTACAGCGCCAATTTCATTTTAAGATGGATTTACTGGAACAACAGCAACTGAAACTGGATTTTGCGCAGCAACGCTTATTAGATCGACGTGAGGTAGTGGTCAGCTTCGATGAAAAAGCTTTAGCTACACCCGCTTTAATGGTGTATGCACCAACTCTGATCAAAGAAGAGCTATTAGTGTTGGGGCCTATTTCGGTTTTTGATTGGGCTCCACGCAGTTTTATCTATGCACATGTGCTATTGGGTTTTATCTTACTCGGCTTCAGTTTATATCTTTTACTGCGGCCTCTGCAGCAGCGCATACAGCGCATGGGAGCAGAAATAGAAGATATTGACCTGACCCGAGTAAGTGAACCTATGACGGTTGAGGGGCGGGATATGTTAAGCCTGCTATCGATTAAAGTGAATGTGATGGCTAAACGTATTCACTCGCTGATGAAGGTTCAGCGTGAATTAACTCAGGCTGTGTCCCATGAGTTGCGCACGCCCATTGCCCGCATGAAATTTCACCTGGTATTAATGGATAAATTATTAGGGGAAACGGAAAAGAAACACCTAAAAGGTCTGCAGTCTGATACACAAATATTGGAACGTCTGGTAGATGAAATATTAACCTATGCCAACCTGGAGCAAGAACGGCCGCATTTAACCATTAATGAATTTGATTTGACGGAAGAATTGAAAACGTTGATCGATGAAACGACGGCTATACGCCCTGAAATCACTATTCACCTGGAGAATTCGCAGCTAATAAGCCATGTGTCGGCCGATAAACATTATATGTTAAGGGCCTGTCAGAACTTACTGGTGAACGCTCAGCGTCATGCTCATTCTCAAGTTAGAGTCGTTATTACGCAGAATAAAAATGCCTTTCAAGTGTCGGTTCATGATGACGGTGAAGGTATCAGCGAAGAAGAAAAGCAAACTGTTTTTGAGCCGTTTAAACGCCTGGATAGCAGTCGTAATCGAAAATCGGGCGGTTATGGTTTAGGCTTGGCCATTGTCTATCAGGTCATGCGCTGGCATCAGGGCGAGGTGGAGATTTATGACTCCCACCTGGGAGGCTGCGAGTTTCGCCTGTGCTGGAAAAAAGGCTTGTTAAAAAGTCATAAATCTTAGATAAACGAAGGCAGGGTTCCCTGAGTGCCAGCGAGCATAAGATTGATCAGAAAATGCTTTTTGATAGGTGAAACCTCGGGACTGTCATGGCCAAAATAAAAATAAAAATAAAAATAAAAATAAAAATAAAAATAAAAATAGGAATGTGGTTATGAATAACGAAGCATGCGCTGAAGCTGGTATGGGCAAATTAGCTCAAATTTTATTGGTGGAAGACGATCAGGATTTAGCCGAGTTAACTGCCGATTATTTATCCGGATTTGGTTTTTGCGTCAATATAGAAAGTGATGGTGCCAAAGCCGTCGAGCGGGCATTACTTGAAAAGCCGAGTTTATTGATTCTCGATGTGATGTTGCCCGGTAAAGATGGCATCGATATCTGTCGTGAAGTCAGGGAGAAATCTTCATTACCCATATTGATGTTGACCGCAAGAGGGGAACAAATCGATCAAATTCTCGGCCTGGAGATGGGAGCCGATGATTATGTCTGTAAACCGGTAGAGCCGCGGTTATTGCTGGCCAGGGTTAAGGCTTTATTGCGGCGGGCACCCGTTGAAAAAGATAATCAACAAGGTGAGGAAAAGATTACAAAACAATTTTATCAATTTGACAATATTGAGCTGGATAACAGTGCCAGGCGGGTTAAGGTGGATGATGTTGAAGTTGATTTAACGATGCCTGAATATGAGCTTTTGTGGTTATTGGCGACCCACGCCGGGCATATATTATCGCGGGCAATGATATTCAAGAGCATTCGTGGCATCGAATACGATGGCAGCAACCGTTTTGTGGATTTAACCGTCTCCCATATTCGCATGAAAATAGGTGATGATGGCGATAAACCCACACGCATAAAAACGGTAAGAGGCAAGGGCTATTTATTTGTACCCAGTTGTTAATGGCTGGAGATATAATCATCACGAGCTCTCAGACGATGTAAAGCCATCATTATTTACATCATCTGAACCAGCCCCTCTCTCATTAATAAATACCCGCCTATGTTTTCTTTTCCATTCAGGAAAAGAATATCAAAAACTTTTTAATTTCTTGATGTTATAACCACAAGAAAAAATTTCTCTCTTCTTCATTTTTGTACATTCCTCAGCAACAACTTTACAAAAAGCACACAGATTTTTGACATCTATTTAGAAATTACAGACACATACTGTTAACGCTTAAAAGTATAAGACGCAGTGATTGTGGTTGTACTTTAAAAAGCTAAGGGAAGCGTTGTTTTAAACTGATTCATCTTTGGCAGTTAAAACAGCATTAATGGCAAAAGACAAATAACAATAAATCCACTTGACGGAGTAATACATATGAAACCCACTTCCAAACTCATTAAAAGTATAAAACAGGAGGTACTGCCAGCAAGTTTAAACCTGCTGTCGGTAGCCCTGCTTGCCACCATGATGTCAGGGTGTTTTCCAGATAAGGCTATTTCAGTTCCACAAGATACAGACAACGATGGTGTAGTTGATTCTGTAGACAACTGTGTAACAGTCGCCAATGGTGCGACCGAAGACAATCAGGCCGATGCTGATGCTGATGGTCGTGGTGATGCTTGTGATGGTGCGGCATTCCCGGATGCAGGTAGTGAGTTTTCTAACGATTTCGACAATGATGGTTTTGATGACGGTAATGACAATTGTCCAACCGTAGCCAATGCTGATCAAGCAGCCATTGTTGGCAGTAATCTAACGGCTGGTGATGCTTGTGACAATGAAGATGGAGACAGCGTTGTTGATGCCAACGACACCTGCCCAGAATATCCAAATGATAACCAGATTGATTTGTCCGGCTGTACTGACACCGATATTGATGGCGTAGTGGATTCCGATGATGTCTGTCCTAATGATGCAAGAACATCAACGGATGCTGAGTACTGTACAGATAATGAGCCTGATGGTGTGATGAATATTGATGACAATTGTCCCAATATTGCCAACGCTGGACAGCAAGATTATGACACCGATATGTTAGCAGCCCCGTTCGATGGTGGTAATGCTTGTGACAATGACGATGACAATGACGGCATTAATGATGCGGCCGACCTGGGTCCTGCCCCTGAATTCATCGATTGTTCACAAAACGAAGCTGCAGATTGTGGCGTAGTTGATCAAGATTCCGATCTTGATGGTGTAATGGACAGCGTTGATAACTGTATCAATGTACAAAACGGTCCACTTGCTTCACTTTACGGTACTAACCAATTAGACACATATGGGTCTAACGGTATTGGCGATGCTTGTGATGATGCAGGTGATGGTGATGGAGTTGTTGATGCCAATGATAATTGCCCTACAACAGTTAACGGAGGTCAGGCCAATAACTGGGGGACTTCGGCGGGTGATGCTTGTGAAGATACCGATAGTGACTTGGTAATGGATGATGTTGATACATGTCCTGCAGTTGCGAATGGAAATGCATCTGGTGCTGATTCTCAGGCGGACGTTTCAGGATGTAGCTGTAACTATGTAGAGATTGAATATAATCTTAATGCAACACAATACACTATCTCTGATACTACTGGTGGATTTGGTGATGGGGACTTTGCCTTATCCGGTGCTCCAGGCAGTACAATGTACGTGACTTATCAAGATGACGGTAGCGGCAAACCTCTGCCTTATGGTGATGTGATTTTGAGTGAGGCCTATCAGTATCTTGATTTTACCATCTCGTCATGGGCTGCAACGGTCGTAAATGATTTGGAGGCGCAAACGACGCTTGATACGCGTTGGAATGGAACTGACGATGCCGAAGTTTTTATTACAAATCTATATACAGATCCTACGGTAATGTCTGCTTATGGTGTCTTGAGTGCTGATGGTTTGACTGCCAGCATGAATGGAGGGGATGCTGACCTTGATGCATGGAACAGTGCAGGTACCGTTACATGTATCAAAGGTTCTTTTTGTGGATCGGTTCCTCAGGGGCCTCGATCTACAGATTTTGATAATTTAAATTTATCAACAATAACCATTAGTGGTGAGAACATTTCAACTAACATCGTTAATATTCCAGATGCTGATGCGACTGTTAAGATGCAGTTGAAAGGTGTTGCTACGGGCATTACGCGTCAGATTATTGATGCCGATGGTGTTTGCTGGTAAACAATAAATCTGTAATATTATAGGATAAGGCCCTATTTTTAGGGCCTTTTTTTATGACTTAATCGATGGCTGTATAAATATTAAAGCGGTATGTTTCAGGTGGATTAAAACCAGAAGAGCATAACTTATCGTATTCAAACTTCTATAGCCTCGTTCTAGGCTTTTGGCTGACTAAATCAGGCTGATCATTCAATCAAGATCGGCGATAAATAAATAATATCAGACTAGTTGCACTGAAAAAGTATTGGCAACCTTGCCCATTGCATCCATATATTATATGACGCCCCGTTGTAGTATCCGTTTATAAATGCTTTATCGGCGTTATTTGAAGAGTCGCTGTAATAAATGCTTGTAGAGACATTCTTTCATCTTTAGTTTGGTTTTAAAAACACCTGTTCTTTTTTGTGTTTTAGTCATTTATTGTCTAATCATAAGGGGCTTATATTCGCCTGAAAACATAATTTTTATTGTTACTTGGGCAAAACCATAAACCTTTTAAGGCATCGCATTTTTTTATTTAAACCCCTGCCGGAAGTGTATTATTGCTATTTATCAGCATAGGTTTTTTATCCTTTTAAAGGTAAAAAAACATGGTTTCAAAGCATTGCGAAAAGTTGATGCCTTCATTATTTACATCGTGAAATAAATAATAAAATAGACATAACTGTGGGTGACAGCGCCATGTCTAGCACCTTTTCGATATAAACTTGATAGGCCCTGGGCTATTAACGCATTTGAATTTTCTTGATGACGTTTTCCCACCCGTTTATCTTCGACCATAGGCGCAAGGGCCACCACCAAAGTTTTTTCTAAACTAAGCAAGCTAACTTTCGTACTAATATATTCCAATAGGGCGTACGTTAGCTGGAATTTACCCGTTAGAGCCTACGGGATTAACAGGCTCTGGTGTTAGACCATTTGGCTTTAATCTCACTTATGCCCTGATTCAAACGGGATTTAGACAGTAGCTAAATCCGTTTGAATCAACACGCGCTAGAACATAACCCTGGCACCCAGCTCCAGAGAACGCCCCGCTTCCGGCGCAACATCCCTGAGGAATGACGTGGAATTTCTGATTTCCGCATTGGTCAGATTTTTAACCCTGAGGAACAACAGCGTATCCGTGTTAGCCGAGGCTATGGAGTAATTAACGGCCACATCCACGCGGGTATAACTATCGGTGGGATCTTCATTTAAACCAGGGTTATCTTGCGCAGCCGCATAGGTGGTACGCAGGTAACTGCCCCAGTTATTTTTATGCAAGTTTAACGTCGCGCCTAGTCGATAAGGCGGCAGGCGTGGCACATAACTGCCATCGGCATTTTTACCTTCTATCGCGTCGGCAAACACATCCAGATCCCAATCAGCCCAGCTGCCTGGATTGCTAAGCAGAATATTACTGCTCACTTCAACACCTTTAAACGTCGCATCCTGCTGGTTATAGGTATAAACATCGATGTGATCATCATTATGATCCGTCTTCATCAAATAGATGTAATCGGAGAAGTCATTATAAAAGAGCGTGATATCCCCTTTCACTTTATCGAAACTCCAGCGCAGTGAAAAATCGATATTATTGGAGATCTCGGTATTCAGATCCTGATTACCCAATTGAATGGTGCCAGTGGCTCCATGGATAATATCGTGGCCTTCGACATTGGAATATAACTCATCGATACTCGGTGCACGTTCCGAACGGGACAACGCCACCGACGTACTCCAGTTATTATGGAACTGCCAGATTGACGAGGCTGAGAAACTGAGGCTGGTAAAATCCCGGTCTTCGGCGCCATGGCCATCCGTGGTGAATTGATCCACATCGACACGCCCGCCAAATTCATGAATCCAGTTACCGGTCTGATAACTTTCCACCCAGAATAAACCATTGGATAGATGTTGCGTCTCGGGTATCAAGGCATCGGCATCATGATCTTCACCTTCGAATGCGGCATGTTCACCTTCGTGATCATGATCGTGGTGACCGGCCAAGGCCTGAAACACACGTCGCTGATTTTGCATGCCAATAACACCCGTCCAATTCTCGGCAAATGAATGGCTGGCTTCCAGGCGGTTTTCCCAGCTATTGCTGGTATACGTCGTTGCCACTTCATGGCCTTCATATTCGAGGTGTTTGTAGTCGGTATAGGTCAAATTCCATTTGATGTTTTCGGCCCAAGCCAGACCCAGTTCATAGCCACCTGCTATGTCATAGCGGTTTTGTTTGAGGTCTATCCATACCTCTTCTTCTTCATGTTCCTCGTGATCCTCGCCTTCGGAATGGCCACCGTGATCATGGCCGCCCTCGGGGATGCCATATTTATTATCCAGATGGCTGACAGAGAATCCTAGATAACCGTCATCAAAGATACGCGAAAAACCCGCAGTGATATTCTTGGTCTTGCCGCCACTATTATGAATCCTGTTATGGCTGTCGCCATGATCGTCGTGTTCACCAGCGATAGGATCAACAGGCACTTTAACATCCTCCCATCCTCGATACAGGCCATCCAAATGCCAGGCCCAATCCTCTGATCCACCGTCGAGTTTTAATAGGCTGGTTTTGCCTTCGGAAGCAGAGTCGATGCGCTGCTCAAACGCTCCACTAACCCCGTCAGCCCCGGTTTTGGGAATACGGTTATCGATAACGTTGATGACACCACCGATGGCACCACCGCCATAAAGAAGCGTGGAGGGGCCTTTAAGCACCTCAATCGATTCGGCCAATAGAGGCTCGATAGTCACAGCATGATCGGGGCCGGAACTGGACGCATCGATATTGCCGGTGCTGTTTTGTAATATGCGTACACGGTTACCTTGCTGGCCACGGATAACCGGCTGGCCTACGCTGGGACCAAAACTGGCGTTGGCAATGCCTGGGGTGGCACTGAGTGTTTCCCCCAGTGTATTGCTGGCTTTATGGTGTAACTCCTCCCCACTGATCACCGTGACCGGCAATGCGGTCTCGGCTTTTTTTCTGTTTAACGCAGATGAGGTGATGATCACCTCCTCCATAGGCAGTTCTTCTTTGTTTTCTTTTTTATTTTCTGCAAAAGCCAAAGGCATAAATACAGGTGTGGCCGCGGTAATGGCAATCGCAATCGCAATCGCAATGATAGATTTTTTCATGAACACAGTAACCTACGCCCCGGATAACAGGGACGCTCAAGCAATAGCAGTAAAAAGCTATTGCAGTAAAATTTTCTCACGCTAAAGCAACGTCTAAAAATAGGACGTAGAAACAACAAACATCAAAAAAATCAGGCATCAAAAAATGACAGCCAGCGTTGTGACGTTGCAGCGCAAATAACAAGTTTTAGGGATTAGCTGTGGTAGGAAGGGGGAGCCCGGCTGTGATAACCCGTGATAACGGCGAGATCGGTGATGTAGTCAGTAACCGCAGCGGTTTGAATCGGCTGATGTGTATGAATCACAAGACTCATCGGCGTGCTTAATATCGCGTGATCAGCAATACCGCGCTGTGAGCAGACCGTACACTCGATGTGCTGTTGCTTAAAGTCGGTAAGATCGTGAACATGGTGACTGATCATCCACTGACTGGCAATTAGCACGGTGGCTAATACAGCAAGTAAGTATCTGTTATGGATGGCGGTTATCATGAAAAGGTAAAATAATTACACGTTTGAATGGAGGCCGAAATATAACATAAACACAGGTGTTTTTGTAGTGGGAACATCATTAATATGTGATGCAAGTATTACCTTCAGAACAAGATACCTCATTGAAACCACAAAGGTATTTGGCGAGACAATTGTGAATGTCTGATTACCCCCCCAGGGGCTTTGAAACGTTTTTATGGCGATGGCGGCATTCTTTTGAAGCGGCCGATTTTCAGGAAATGTTGCACCTGAAAAACTACCTTGTCATTACTCATCATAAACGTATGCGTCACAGGCATGATGATATGATCTTTCATGCCTTTGAGTCTTGTCGATGCGACCGAGACTTTGCCATCATTGGGTTTAGGTAACATCGTCGATAAAATCAAATTTACCGTATAGCTGCCGGCAATGATGCCGACCTCAAAATTAGCAGGCCCCAGTTTATTAGGCACACTGGCTTTATCCGTACCCAGCTGATGGCCGGCCGGCCCATGAATCAACTCATAACCCGGGAAATTATGTAACTTGTCTGCGACCTCACTACCATGATTGGGTGGTGCCAACATCACCACCCGCCCAAGCTTTTTAATCTTATGTTGACTCAAATATTGGCGTAGCAAGATGCCGCCCATGGAGTGGGTAACAAAATGTATACGGTGATCAGCAGGACAAAAAGATAACGCATCGGGGATGGTGGTTTCTGCCAAGGTTTCGATAGTAAATGCGGTAGAGGGATAGTCGTAATTAACCACCTTATAGCCCTGATGTTCCAGGGAGTTCTGAATTTCCTGCATGGAGCCATGGCCTCGGGCCAGACCATGTAGCAGGATGACACAGTCACCAGCAACAACCTGCATCGACAACAAAAGACTCAATATCAATACTGAGCCCCTGCTGTGATATTTCAACAGGAGTAAGAACTGTTTCATCAAGCCTTCTTATTTACTTTCTCACGTAAACGCTGAACCTGAGTTTGAATACAGATAGCAGAATCGTGCCTATCAACGAGGCCGCCAATATGAACCGATAATGTCTATTTATGGCGACTCAAAACGCCTGGCACAGGTGCTAAGGCATAAATTCCACAGGCGAGTTTTGGAGCCACTATTAAGGCAGCGCAAATCGGCGGCACATAATTCGCCCTTATCCAATAAACTTTCCAGTTTATCCACGTCTATTTCCAACTGCAGTCGTTCCGTCTGTTTTGTACATTGGTTTATGCGCATATTATTTCGCTCCTCTGTCAATCACTGCTTTTCCCAGCTGAGATTGAATGTCAATAACTTCACGGCTGCCAGGCCCTGCTGTTTTAAAAGGCTGGTTAAAATATTCTCTGCTGACCTGTAATACGGAACACCTTGGGTTTTCCTGTTTAACCTTCATCATCTTTTGACCTCCCTGTTAATGCTACAACTACAATCTAAATGAGAATCATTATCATTGCAATAAATCACAGCAAATATTTCAAACAAGAAGGTCTTCATGAATGGGGTTAGTTCCCCCAGAGTTAATAAAATACCCCCCACTAAAAAACCACACAGGCAAAAACATATGCCGATACCTCTAGCGGCATCAAAATTAACGCCATGGCTTAGCCATGAACATTGATATCATCGGCCTTAAATCGCGTAAAAATGCTCTGTCATCTTTTGCAGCCCAACCATGCCTGCAGTAAAATCGCCATGGCGAGAACATCCCACCAACTCGGCATAATTTTCCCTATCGAGCTTTAACAGGGTCTGATGATCGCCAGCCTCCAGATACACATGATCCGCCTGCAGCAGCTCATCATCTACCATCATTTCTACTCCAAAGGCATCGCCGCATCCCGGAATTGCACCGGGTTTACAGCCGGAAAAAATCTGAGCTAATTCGACCTCCGCCATCAAATGATAATTTGAATCCGTCAGTTGATTAACCGCGGCAATGGATAGGTGTTTATTGGCAGGTACCGCAACCATCAGCTGAGTACCCTGCTCCTCATTTTGTAACATCACAGCCTTGGCCAATTGAGCACTTTCCACATGCGCCGCAGAAGCCGTATTAAATGCGGTATCGGTAAGTTGATGATGGACTGACTCGTAGCTCAGCCCCTGATTAGACATATAGGTTCGTAAGTTGATTGCAATCGCCATGAGACACCTCTATCGATAAACCTTACTGACTCATTATACAAGCTCAGCAGCCACAAAAAGCCTGCGCCTTAGACTCACTGGCACACAAAGCGTTTTATCTTATAGATTTAAAGAATAAGCACCGCTTACCCACATCGGGCAGGCAATCATAATCTGACTTTATGCTCTGCTCAGCAGCCGATTATGCTTAAATCTCATTACACATAAGAACAGCTCAATCAGTGCAGCGTATCCAGTTGCTGGATAAATTTATCGACGCTGGCTTTAAAGCTTGCCTCAGAACCTTCAAAGTACAGGTGAATATCTTTCTCTTCGGCTATAAAACATGCAGGGGACTGTTTGATAGGAAGCGCTGTATTTTCAGCCAGACCATCAAAGATTAAATGCAGATTAATGTCCGGTTTCTCTAGCAACCAACTGCCTGCGATATCATAACCATTGCCATCACTGGCAGTAATTTTCCACAAGCCCCCTTCAAGATGAGTTTGTAATTCATTGATATGGTAATTGCTCATTCTTCACACCTCACTTTTTGTTTTGCATCAGAAAAAATCAGCAGATTAAGTTTAGCCCATGAAAATGCTGGCTTGGAGATTCTTACCATAGACGCAGCAAGAACTTCGATAGAGCACATCATATAGGCCTAACTAGCTAAGACCTATGTGATTGAATAGACTGAAATTAATTTTTGCACCTTCACTGTATTCAAAAGACGATACCCATATCAGCCAGGGTGTATTGCTACAGATATTCGAGCCCAATCAGATGCCACTGCCGGATGCTAAATCCATACGCGCTATTTTTCAAATAACGCAGAAAAAATCTGAAGTCTGTGAAATGTTAATTGCCGGTCATACCTTAAAATAAATTGCCCATAACCAAGAGATCAGCATCAATACAGTACGGGAACAACTGCGCATTATATTTCAGAAAAGCGGTTATAAACGTCAATCGGAACTGGTAGCGGCCATTTTACGGGCGGTAGCATAAACCGACGCCTAGCAAGACATAACACAATGCGTCCGATGAGTACGGGTTTGGCTAACCCCAAGCGACGTATACATACGCGGTTTAAATGGGAGCTTTTCCTTATTTAAGCGAATTTCCATATATTTGATATTTTTCACAATAAATTGAAAAAGTTTTTTTGGCTATTGTAAGCCTTAGCTTGAATAGATTATATTGGGTATAAATAACTCATGTTTTTATAGTATTAAGTTATGAATGCACCCTTCAAAGCTCTGCCCGAAACCCTAGAACTGATTAAGCAGCAAAGCATTAATATGGCCTTTATTCTGCTGGATAAAGCCTGTAAACAATCAGATTTCTCTGCGAATAAAACCCTGCTTAAACAAATTGGCGATATCAAAAAACGCTTTATTGAAAAACAGGATGCGATTTTTCTGCGGCTCATAAGCCTGGACCACAAAATAAACCGTAGGGGAGTCATTGGCGAAATTCAGCGTGAGATGCAAAAATTGGCCCTGGTTGATCAGGAGCAATTGGCTTTTCAGGTTTTCTCCGAGCATTTTATCGACAGCGCACAAAAACATATTGGCATTAATATGTCTCTGTTGCTGCTACGTTTTGAAGCGGTCAGTGATCAGGAACTTGAGTTTGAAGATTTACCCTTTAGCCCGCAGCAATTGGCGCAGAGTTTTGAATCTGCGCTACGCCCCATAGAGTTGGATAGAGATGAAAAAGCCGAGTTTTTCAGAACCCTTTTATCTCTGACGAATCGCCATTATGTACAATGGCTTAACCATGCAAATAACCAGTTTATCGATCTGGGCATTCTCGCCGATTTAAATGAGAGTGATGCCAATGCACAGTTAAAACGCAAACAACAGAAGCAGGTTTCCGCCCAAAAGCGCAAAGAGCTGATGAGCAGCATCAGCCCAAATATACAGCTGGATGATGAAGGTAATGCAATTGCACCGGACATGGATGAACTGCTAGAGCAGATTCATATTCCTGAAAGTTCATCTGAACATATTATTGATAACCACATCATGTGCCCGGACATCACTCAGTCTGAGTTGTTACAGGTCATTTCTGAACTACAGCCAATATTGTTGGCGAACATGCAAAAAGTCGACGATAAGGGCTATCTGCAGCTGAGCAGTGATTTAACCTTGGTGCATCAACTGGAAAAACAGACTTCTTTGGGGAATTTCTGTCTGGATAAGGTGAATACCAACAGCATTAGTCTGATGTCGATGTTATTTGCTGACTTGTTTAGTAATGACTATATCGCCATGCCAATAAAAGCCTTGCTGGAACAGCTGCAAGTTCCGTTATTAAAAACGGCACTATTGGAGAAAAACTTTTTTGCGGATTCGGGCAATCCGGCACAGCTATTATTAGATATCGTCAGCGAACAGAGTGTGGGCTGGTCACCGGATAAAAATGCCGAGAAAGATTTTCTCTATCAAAAAATGGCCTCCATGGTGCAGTTGGTCAATCAAGGCTTCGATAATAGTTATGCCATCTTTGATGACGCCATAATTGATTTTAAAGTTTTCCTGAAAAATCATCAGCTTCGTGTAGGCAAGATTGAAGCTAGAATTGTATCGGCCGAAAAGTCCAAAGTCAGGTTTGAGCGTGCCAAAGATGAGGCGAAAAAACATAATGAGGCGGTTTTTTCTCCCTATGAATTGCCGGAACCATTAACGGAATTTTTCAGCCAGCACTGGCAGCAGGTCTTGTTTAATATTCATAATAAATATGATGGTCAGGATAACAAGGAGTGGAAGCAGGCTGTATCCACGGAGACACTTTTACGCCTGAATTTTGAAGGACATTCGCAGGCGGACAATAAACGGGCGCTTTATGCCTTACAGAAGATGATGTTACATACGGGCCAGCATAAGGCCGATGTAAATGAGGCTTTGAAAAAGATTATCCCATTTATTAAAACAATGGTTAAAAAAAATAAAGA
Organism: Pseudomonadales bacterium; assembly: GCA_013215055.1. GTDB lineage: Bacteria > Pseudomonadota > Gammaproteobacteria > Pseudomonadales > DT-91 > CAKMZU01. The sequence goes on from JABSRQ010000019.1 coordinate 59,269, forward strand.
TACAGAGTTAAAAGACGAAATAAACAACGCCGAGGATTCTTTAGATGGAAGTACTGAGTTAAGTGAGGCAAACGTTGTCACCGAGGCCCCTCAGTTAACAGCCAGTAATGAAACGGTTTTAGAATCAAGTATGACTTTTGTTAACGATGACAACGATTCATTGATCGTTGATCAGGAGCAAGCCCTGCAAGATACAGCAGATCAGGCTGCCAATACTCAAGAAAATGCCATCAAACAATTACAGGATCAACTCAGCATAGGCAGCTGGTTAATCGATGAAACACCTGAAGAAAGTATCAAGGTTAAAATTGCCGCGTATATTAAACATACCGATAGCTATATATTGGTGCAACGTAATGGCATTAAATACGCTAACTTAAACAGCCTTGAAATGTTATCTCGCCTGCAGGAAAAGCAGCTAATTTTACTGGAGAGCGGGCCAGTGTTTGACCGCGCTCTGGAATCGGTGATAAACAGCATCAGAACTGTATAAGGCACTCTTCCACTAACAGGTCCAGGCTTGGGTAAATAAGATAAGACAGCCTGACTACCTCCAACAATAAACCTGCCCCACTAAGATGGCAGGCAGGTACTAGACGTATATACGGCTTCTTGTTGAGGAAGCTATCCTCCTTTTCGCTTTAGCTACCCGCATCTTTGAAGATGGCATTCTTTGGCAGCCTAAAACTGGCGTTAGCGCGCACAACAGGACCGTTAGATCCCTTAATAATACCGCCGACAAAGGCCATGGTTTTGGTCAGATGAAAAAAGTTAATTTCAGATTCCAGCCAGTCACCTTTAATGCCAGGGGATACAAAATCGGTATTCATGGTAATGGTCGGCAGTACATAAAACTCGGTCAACTTATTCATCACCACGCCACCAAAGGCGATATCTAAAAAGGTCATTAACGCACCGCCATGACAAATACCGGCCGGGTTGCAATGCTGTTCTTCAACACGAATACCAAAAATAGCATGTTCGCCGGTCATATTGACATAACAAGGTTGCACCGTATCGGTAAAGCCTAAACCTTCTGGGATTTGAAAAAAATCTGCGGGTGTATTGCTCATATCATGACCTCTGGGGCAATTCTATTATTTATTCTGCAAGTGCTAAATGAATCTTAGCAGCAGTGTTATTCCTGCGCATTAGGCTTCTACGCTGTAGAAGCCTATTTGATGCCTAGTAGTCATGCACAGGTTGATTCTGATGATTTTTTAAGGCAGCTGTTTTGTGACATATATGTGAAGATTTTAAAAATGTGCAGGAAAAACTTGTTAAACACTAATATTGGGAATATATTCCCAATATAGCCAATTGCAGTCAGTATGTTTTTTTAATCATGTTTGACACCGAGGGTGCAGGCAAAAATCTAGGACGGAACGATGAAACAATATACATTGTTATTATTAAGCGCATTGCTGGTGCCACTCACTGGCTGTGAGGATGAGGATAAACTTTTCTTAACCGAGCATGAGAAGAATAAAGCGACCTGGCAGGCGGCCGCTATCGATGATTATCGTTATACCTTCAATCGTAGTTGTTTTTGCCCGCTGCTAGAAGATGTGGTGGTTACGGTGATTGATGGTGAAATTCGCGAGGCTTCTTACACGCCTAGTGGTGAAGTTTTAGATGCCACCGCAATAGCAGAGCAATACACGTTGGATAATTTATTTACCCTGGTTGAACAAGACATTCCCGAAGGTGAGAGCATTGAGGTGGTATATCACAGCACGCTGGGTTTCCCTGAAGAAATTCATCAAAATTTAGACCAAGCGGCAGTTGATGGCAGCGTCTCTTTTTATGCCAAGGACTTTCAGACGATTACAGATAATACAGCGCAGTTTATCTGGGGCGCAGATAGCATCAAAATTACGATTCAGGAGACCGGTGGTTTAGCAGGCGTCTCTAACAGCTATAGCTATGAGGCAGGAGAAATTAACCTCGGCGCGTTATCGCTATTAAAAAGCATACAAGTGGATAATACAGACCCGGCTTGCTGGGAGGATGCCTTTAACTATGTTGTCACCGTGATGGATAGCAGTGATGTGACACTAAGCTATTACGATAATGTTAATGTCTGTAATGGCAATACCGCAGATAAGAATTATATCGATGCTGAAGAAATTCTTTCTTTGATCACAGCATTAAAGCAGCCAGCCCTGGCCGGACAGTATTGGCAGTTAAAGTCCTATTCCCAGGCTATGGATGACAACGCCACGCAGGTGATGGGCAATGTTGACTATGCTTTTGAATTTGACGGTAAAGACATGCGCGGCATGTTGGATTGCAATAATTTTTCAGCCGCAGTGACGGTGCTAGGCAATAGCATTAAAACGGCTGCACTAACGACTACGGAGATGTACTGCGCAGAAGCGGATAAAGCCTTTTATGGCCCGCAGCATACCTTGATTAAGAATGTATTAGAGGCGGCTTCTGAATATAAGATCAACGAGGGCGTATTAACGATCACAGCGCTGGATGGCGCTCAATTATATTTTCATACCGTAGCGCCCATTGAACTTAGCCTGATAGAACTGCATAAAGGCGACCAGTATTATGACGGCTCCATTGCTAAAACTTCCTATAAAACCTTTCGCAGTGCAACAGCCTATAACCAGGACTTAAGCATCTATAGTAATGAGACTGCCAAGCTTTTAGATTTTACCCAGGGGCAGGTCGTGCGTGTGGATAGGGGCATGGTACTCAATAGTGGTTTCTATATTCAAGTATCCAAGGTGATGGAATCGGCAAATGCATTGCTGGTCACGGTTGATTTAACCGATATGGGTGATGGCTGTATGGTGACTGAGGCTCTGAGAAACCCCTATCAATACATCTGGGTAGAAAGCCTCAAGACCGTACATTTTAAAGAAGAAAAGCATGTAATGGACTGTGCTACTGAATGATAAGCTAAGCACAATAGCCGGTTTTATCTAATTTAGTCGTTCGCAGGGGAACCAGAACAAAGTAGACATGGGTTTAAAGATTTAACTACAAGTTAAATCAAACACGCCATGAGTCACAGCTGTTTTTAAGCTCTCTGGATCCCCCTTCATTGCCGCTAAGCTGCAACGCGACTAACGGCACAAGTTCTATGGCAGCGGAAGCTGCCTAAACAGTGCTTATTTCTGAGCAGGCCATGGAATCAACATAGAAACCTTATCGATGGTCTGTTGATATTCGGGGCGGCGTTGCAGACTGCGAATTTCCATCATAGGAATGGATACCGTGATAAACATTACGGCCATCATAATGAAACCCGCACATAACCAATACCAGCCAGCAGGGTAGGCAGCCAGGCCAAACAGATACAGGCCAAACCAGAATCCAACCTCACCAAAATAGTTAGGGTGACGTGACCATGCCCACAGGCCTTTAGTCATCGTTTCACCTGGTTTTTTGTTATCAACAAAGTCACGTAGTTGCATGTCAGCGATCATCTGAATGCTGATCGCCGTGGCCGTGACGGCAAAGGCGATAATATCCAGCCACGAAAACCCACCGTCGCCCAGATGAAAGATTGCATATATCGGTATTAACCCTGCAAATACCTGAACGGTAGGGAAAAAATGAATGCCGAAGAAATCGGTGAGTAGTGCAATTTTCGGGAATTTATCGCGGCACATCGCATAGCGCCAGTCTTCTTGCTGCATACCTTGCCAGTATACCGCCCAGTTAAGGGTTAAGCGTGTGGCCCAATATAACACCACAAACATCAACAGCATCTGTCGCCAGATATTCACATCAACGCTTGCTGTTGCCATCCAATACAACATGATAAATGGCGGGATAACGGTCCAATAAGCATCGTAGAAACTAGAGTTTTTAAATGCGCGACTGAATAGCCAGATCACAACTGTGCCGATGATATCGGCGATAAATGCATTGATCAAAGGGTCATAATCGAGCAGGAATAAGCTGCAACCGGCAATATAGAGTGTGACGATATAGGCGATGCAGATCCATACCAGTGATGTTGATTTAGTCATGGTATTTCTAATTATTATTTTTATTTGTCCATCAGTTTAAAAAGGCTGGCGCTATAAACCTAATTAATTTTACTTAATGCGCTGCAAACACCCATTATCACCGCTCTTATAGAAAGCGCCATAGATCAGATAATGGGTATATATATGGGGCATCTAAAGTAACAACGGATTTATGTATTTAACGAATATGGTATTCCGTTAATAAATAATTTTTCAGATTGGGTAAGTCCAGAAAGTGTTTAACATGCAAACCGATCTCTACGATATTTTTTAACCAGATCAGCCCGCCGCCAAACATCTTCACGGGATTATAGATATCGCTGACATCACGATAATATTCTTCAACAAAACCTTCAAAGTCTGGCGATGATGCTAAAATTTTATCTTCACAAACATTGCGAATATAACCACACATAGGGTGTATTCGCATCGCCTTCGGAGAATGCAGATCATGCCACTGATGCATAAACTCCTGCTGTTCCATATTGGGATTCTTCTTTAAAGCCGTGAGTAAAACGACTCCGGGTGAGGCCTCACCATCTTCCCAGGTTTTGTCATAAGTGAGGGGAGCCGATTCATTCACCGTATAAGCCCAAACTTCACCGTAAGCCTGCATATCGTCTAACAACTCTTCGCAGGGTTTTTCAGCCCACAGGGATATCATGACAAAACAACTTCTGTCGAAGGGTACCAGTGTAAAACGCGGCAGCTGGATTTCTGTGATGCCAAGCTTGATATGGATAAATGGGCCATCTTTGAGCCGTGGCAGTAACTCTGAAAATATCACGTTTTTGAAATGAGCCTGGTCGATACTGTCGACGGCTCGAATACAATAAATAGTCTTTTGCATATTAATTCAGCTTGCCTTTATCGTTGATAATTCAGTGAAAAGGACATTTAACAGGCGCAGGCTTTGGGTATCATCACCTACCTGTATTTGTATTCTTGCCATGTTAGTCGTCCCTCTTCCAAGTTTTATTATAATTTTTAGTGATCAGGCTCTTCAGCTGGTTTTATGATTCCAGCCATCTTGCTGTAACTGAAATGCATCATCGACATCTTCTTGCAAGACTTTTTCCAGCTCGGCCTTATTTTTCTGAGAAGCGGTTACATAAGACTTCTCGTTACTCTCAGTTTCTAACATGGCCCGCAGATGTTTCTCATCAAACTTTTTAAAGGTTCTAACGGCCCGGTGTGCATCATAGGCATGTAAACCCAACCCCGTCATGACTTGTTCACTCATGGCTAATGCCGAATGAAAGGTCTCCCGCACAAAGACATCGACCCCGGCCTTATGTAACTCATGCGCCTCAATACGCCCTTTGGCACGTACATATAATTTAAGTTTCGGATAATGTTTCTGGCATAGCTCCACGATGTGTTTAACTTTTTCGGGATCATTGATCGCGATGACTAACAACTTTGCCGTATCGGCACCGGCTGCATGTAATAACTCCTGCCTGGAGGCATCACCATAAAAAACTTTATGGCCAAACTTACGCAGGAATTCTATTTGCGAGGCATCGTGTTCCAATACCGTGGTGGTAAAGCCATTCAGGGTTAATGATCTATCAACAATTTGCCCAAATCGGCCGAAGCCTGCGATGATAACCTGCGTATGGCCATCATCGATGGTATCGGCTTCTTTATCATCGCTGCCTATTTTCGCAAACAGTGGCTGCACCAGTTTTTCATTCACTATCATCAACAGCGGCGTAAACGCCATCGACAGCGCAACAACCACAACCATCGGCCCGATAATATCATCCGGCAAAATATGGTTTTGAGCGGCAAATGAAAACAGCACAAAACAAAATTCACCGCCCTGCGCCAGGCCAAAGGTAAAAGTCCATTGCTGGCTGGATTCCAGTTTAAAGACTTTAGCCAAGACAATTAACACGATAAATTTCACCGCCACTAACATGCCGACCAAGGCCAAAATCAATAGAGGCTTCTGTTCTAATAAAGCAAAATCGATGCTGGCTCCTACTGAGATAAAAAACAGCCCCAGTAATAACCCCTTAAACGGTTCTATTTCGGCTTCCAACTCATGGCGATATTCACTGTCGGCCAAGACTACACCAGCGATAAAGGTGCCTAAAGCTGCAGACAGCCCCACCATTTCCATCAGCAGTGCAATACCAATAACCAGCAATAAGGCCGTTGCGGTAAATATCTCACGCAATCGGGTACTGGCAATAATATGAAACAGCGGGCGAATCAGGAAACGCCCCGACAGAATGATGGCTGCAACCACAGCAATCACAAGCAGGCCCTGCTGCCAGCCGGAAAAATGGCTGGCATGTTCAGCCGTGTTGGCAACATCGGCTGCAGAACCTGCATTTAAAGCCAATAACGGCAGCAAAGCCAACATAGGAATGACGGCAATATCCTGAAATAGCAATACCGCAAATGAACTCTGCCCCGCCTGAGTTTGCATCAGGCCCTTTTCATTTAAGGACTGCAAGACGATGGCCGTTGACGACAGCGCCAGAATTAAACCCACCGCCAACGCACTCTGCCAAGCCAGACCTAATAACAGACCCAGACCACAAAATAAGGCCGTGGTTAAAGTGACCTGCAAACCACCTAAACCCACGATAGGCAGGCGCATCTTCCATAACAGGCTGGGCTGTAATTCCAGCCCAACCAGAAACAACATCATCACCACACCAAACTCGGCAAAATGCATGATACTTTCCACATCATGCCCCACTAGGCCAAAGGCAAACGGGCCAATCGCAATGCCTGCCAGTAAATAACCCAATACCGAACCTAAACCTAAACGTTTGGCCAACGGTACCGAGATCACCGCGGCCATCAGAAATATAAATGCCTGATACATCAATCCACCATCATGCATGTGTTATTCCCCCGATATCTTAGACAGGTTTTGAGCCTGATCTGACAATGACATTAAATGTTGCTGATAAGCCTGGGCTTGTCGTTGAATAGCCTGTTCATCCAACTCTCTGGCATCATGGCTGATAAACGCAGGCAGGTAATGCATTTCACATAACTTCGCAGTGCGTTCGAAGGGTAATAAAAAATTGTCTATCTCATGATTATGGCTGCCTGCGTCACTATAACTGTGGGCATCTCCACCGGTTGAGATCGCCGATAACCAGCGCTTGCCGGCTAATTTATCCCCAGCCTCTCCGTAGGCAAAACCATGCTGCAAAACCAGGTCTATCCATTCTTTCATCAAGGCCGGGCAGCTATACCAATATAGCGGATGCTGAAATACAACGATGTCGGCTGCGGCCAATAAGCGCTGCTCTTCTTTAATATCAATATCAAAATCGGGGTAATGGCTATACAAGTCCCTCACGGTCACCGTAGTCAACTCATCGGCGGCCTTTAACAGCGCCTGGTTTAACCGGGATTGTCTGGGATTGGGATGACTATAAATAATCAGAATTTCTAACATGGAAAAGACTCTCTTTCGCCATTTAATCTATGTTTAAAAACAGATTTTATGACGACTATAAGAAGAACAACAGCCCTTTGTGTTTATTTGGCAAAGGGCTCTCTCCGCTACCTGCCCCTATAAATCAGTAGCCCCAATAGCAAACACTCAATTTTATAGCGGGCTAGCCTTTATAATATTTATTTCTTTAAAATAGTGAAAAGACAAAAGAGCTTTGCCTGTAATAAAGGTAGACGCTGTGAGAGCTTTGATTGTTTAACTGCACAGATATTACGCATAGCAACTCATGCTATCTTTTCATGAGCGGAGATTTAGCCTGTAACGTTCTTCAACTCTCAATGATTAATTTTAGCCATAAAAAAAGGGCAACTCAGTCGAGTTACCCTTTTTTATTTGGTAAACCTTAGCGGCTCAATCAATGAGCCAATAAGGATTGCCAAGCAGCTGGTTTAAAGAGCTACGATGTTCTCAGCTTGAGGACCTTTCTGGCCATCAGTTACTGTGAATTCAACTTTTTGGCCTTCAACTAAGGTTTTGAAACCGTCGCTAGAGATCGCAGAGAAATGAGCGAAAACGTCTGGACCAGACTCTTGCTCGATGAAACCGAAGCCTTTAGAATCGTTGAACCACTTAACTGTACCGGTAGTTTTAGACATAATATTATCCTGATTTTTAAATTGTAATTAGCCTTTAACAGGCTGGAATAGCGGAAAATGAAACTGGTACTTACAAACTTCAGGACGGTGAATTACGAATAAAACTACGAAATGGAGATAATAAACAAAACAGATACTTTCTAGCTGCGGTGTACTTTATACAAGTTGAAGAATATTACAAGCTAATCTGTATGCTTTTTATACAGATAAGCATAAAAATCTCCCCTCCCTATTGTTAATGGTTATTTAAACGGCCTAACTACCATCAGACCGCCCATTTCATAAGCACTTAACCCCCTCGTGCTTCGACAATTTATCCATGATGCAAGGCCTTCATAAAAACTGCTGAGTAAACTTCCTATAAGCATGAATAGGCCCATCGTTAGAATTCATGACCGGTTTATCAACGATAATTTTATGTGACCACACGTCAATATCCTCGGCATTCACAACATTTTCGGGTGCACTCATCAGCCACACCATGCCATCATAAAATTTATCGATATGCTTTTGCGGGATAAAACACTTGCTCATCATCTGGCTCAATTTATCATAATGTTGGGTGCAAAATATAAACTTAAAGGTGGATACATTTTCATCAATCGGCGTGATTGCCACCGCGTGGCGCATACTGAAACCGGGCAGTTTATCAAAATAAATATGCGCCATAGCCAGCCCCACCCCATAAGAATATTTTTCAATCGTACCGGTTATATTTTTTCCCGGCATCCAGTCAGGTAAATAGTCAATATCACCCAGCTTAGTCACCAACTTAAACACTTTTCCACCATGCAGTATTTCAGGTTTGGTAATAGCCTCAACCGTATTCATTCGATGTAGAATTTTGAAGTGCAGGCGGTCTATGGCATTTTCGACAGAATCTAAGGGATGTATGGTCGCCTCCAAGGTCCTGGGGCAGATAATTTTGCTAAAATTTTTACTGTCATCATAGATATCCGGCATTTTCCAATCGGCTTTTTTATTGTCTTTATGGAAATAAACCATGATCAGTTGACTGTGCTTAATATCAACTTCATACGCATTGAGCTTGGGTTTTTGTGTCACATCGCCGTGGTCACAACCCACATATTCCCCCTGCTCGTTATATCTAAATCCATGATAGACACAGCGAATTTCATTAAACTCGTTGAGCTTTTTTTTGGTTTTGTTGTTAATTGTTCTACCTAGATGGGCACCCAAATGTGGGCAATAGGCATCAAAAACGGTAACTTTAGTATCCGAGACTTTAGTGAGAACGATTTCCCTGCCACAGAACTTTTTTGAATACACTTGCCCCTGTTTGTAGTCACTCATCAACCCCATAAAATACCAGGTGTTTGGGAAAGGCGTCACATCCAATTGTCTCAAAGGTATCGTTTCTATCGCACTCATAAACATCACTCGCTTGATTAGTCTATTAAATCAATTGAAAAAAACGTTTCAAACATTAAGCTAGAACCAAAGCCAAACCACGGTTTATGACTTTTCGATAAGCACAAATGTTATAGATAAAGAGTAGCTTTCAAGCGCATATTTGCACCGAAAATTAACAGCCGTTTCGATAAAGCGGGTATGAACACTGAAATATCAGGCAAAAAAAAGCCAGGACAAGCCTGGCAAAAAAATGGGGTTACCCATTTCGAGAGAGAGCAGTGAAAGCACAACAGAATAGATCCCAGAGCCTGTATGCCGTCACTGGAATAACTATAAATGATATTGATTATCATTTGCAACAAGTTTTTTACATTAATACATCTAAGTAAGCATATTCCAGGCATGCAACAAACGCCCTTTTCCAAATCGCTTAGCCTAAACGCTGGCTGATACCCCTCTCATAGGGGGACGCCGCACATTGAACCACCTGCTTTATATTTGAACTAAGTCTTAGTCGCTGCACTTTAGCTTAACGCAGGCAATGTACAACTTTTATCGAGTAGCGTAAAATAGCCCTGCTCGATCGAAACACATCCCACATGGCATTATTTATGAAACTTATTGTTACTAATCTATCACGCACCACCACCGAAGCAGAAATTAATGCTTTATTCTCTGAACATGGAAATGTCACGGCATGTGATTTGGTTTTAGATAAAGTGACCGGTAAATCCAAAGGTTTTGCTTTTGTTGAAATGCCCAAGATCAATGATGCCAAAGATGCCATCAAAGCTTTGCATGAACAAAGAATCGCCAAAAACAGAATTAAAGTTAAGATCGCTCAATAAGCCAATCGCTAAGCACTCCATATGCCATCGTTACGATGGCATATCTACAACCGCCTGCCCCAGAAAAACCCAAGCAGTCCTTCTCCCCTAGAGTTTTATCAGCTGACCAATAACAGCATCACCTTTCGTGATAGGCAAAGCATTTTTCGTCTCTTTTAAACAGCTTAAAAAACTTAGTTCCTGCATAAATCAGATCAGTCACTGCAGCCGTATTAAGCACATTAAAGTTAATAAGATGGCGACCCTTGGCAGCTTAAACGCACAATAAATTTGCGCAACCAAGCAAGGTAAATAAGTTATCTGGCAATGATATAAGCCATGCATATTGTCAATAAAACGCCCTAAGCGTAGCGCCACAAAAAATAGAATATGGATAGATTGCCATTTTTTTGAAAGACATTATGCTTGCGCGAAAGCACGCACAAACAAGCTGGTGTAAACGTTGAGACGATTCGTTTTTATCAGCGCCAAGAATTAATCATTGAACCATCAAAACCCGATAGCGGATTCAGGCTATATCCGCAAGAAACGATAGCGCGGCTGCGCTTTATCCAACGCGCAGAAGCTTTAGGCTTCACCTTGGCGGAAATCGCTGCATTACTTAAACTCAGTACCACTGATTGTGAGACGACTCGCCGATTGACACAGGAAAAACTGGATTTAATACGCGCAAAAATTGCCGATCTGCAAGCGATGGAAGAGGCTCTTGATACACTGGTAACCAGCTGAAAAAACCATTAGCCTAGCTCTCATTGTCCTATTATTGCCGCCCTAAAAAAAAATAGTCATGCCTGTTTGACTCCGTATATAGGTACGGGGTCTATGCTTCTTATTAGAAATCATATTTTATGGAGAGACTATGCACTCCAACCAATCCACCCAACAGCAGACGCTTAGCTGCTTAACACTTTTTGCATCCATGGGCACCTTGATCTGCTGTGCATTACCCATTCTTATGGTGAGTCTGGGTTTTGGTGCCGTTGTTGCCTCGCTGACCAGCTCATTACCCATACTGATAACATTGGCAGCCTATGAATCATGGATGTTTGCCGTGTCTGCGATATTGCTGGCTATTACCGCCTGGCTGCTATGGTTTCGTCCGCAGCAATGCCCAAACGACCCCGTGTTGGCACAACGCTGCGAACAATCAAGAAGCTGGAGTCGGCGTGTATTTTGGGTGGCGATCATTATTTGGAGTATCGGTTTTAGCGCCGCATTTTTGTTCTTGCCAATTCGCAAGCTATTAGGCCTATAGGAGCCGTGTCATGTGGAATCTAAAATCGATTGTCTTGGTGACGGGGTTTACTCTTTCTAGCCTTAGCGCTGCCAGTACTATTGAGGTGGATGTACACGGTTTAACCTGTGCCTTTTGTGTGGACAGTCTGCAACGTCAATTACGCAAGTTGCCCGATGTTGAAAACGTAGACATTAGCCTGAAATCCAAGAAGCTAAGAATTATTACCCGCAGTGACAATACGGATCTTGAAAAAATTAAAGCCACTGTCATCAATTCAGGTTTCACCCCAGTGAAGATCAGGACGCTGGAAGATGATCCATAAAAATATCATCGCTGTTTTTGGCTTGCTTATATTGCTCTTTCAGCCCCTGATATATGGCATGGGTTTACGCTCATTCGTGGCCTTACCCGTGGAGAAAGGTGGCACGGTTTATCGTGCCATTGTAAAACACAATACAGACTCTAACAGCAACAAATTAACCCTCAATGTCGCCTATGGCATCAACCATAAACAAACTTTTTTAATCGCATTACCTTACCAATTTCCCAGTGATGAAGGCGACAAATTAGCTGATGTAAGTTTGCTGTATAGGCACATCGTCAGTCAGCTCGATACCCGCGCAGGCACACAGCGCATTGGATTACTCGCAGGCCTGGTTGCCGCCACCAAAAGCGACAGAGACAGTGCCTTACAGGCCGGGGCTGTTTTCACCTGGTTCAGGGGCCACAACGAAGTTGATGTTGATGTTTTATATCAGCATGGTTTGGGTGACAGGGATAATGCAGCGAGGTATGACGTGTCATGGCAGCATCGCATTGCGCCTAAGACGTATCCTCAGTGGGGGCTGCCAAACGAATGGTATATTGTTTCAGAAGTCGGTGGCCGCTGGCTGCAACATCGCAACATCGTTCATCAATTAACCTTGGGGCTTCAATGGGTGGCAAACCGCTGGGTGATCGAAGGTGGTGTTATAGAAGATTTAAATTCAGAGCATCAAACCCATTTATTATTAAGCTTCCGATTTCATTAATTCCCTAGCAGGCAACCTTATGAATATCATATTAGAATCAACAATAACCTGTCCAAAATGTGGCGCAAGTAAAAAAGAGACCATGCCTACCGATGCTTGCCAGTGGTTTTACGAATGCTCTTCCTGCGCCGAAGTGTTAAAACCCTTAGCCGGAGACTGCTGCGTCTATTGCTCTTATGGGGACGTAAAATGCCCACCGATTCAGCAAGGAGATGCTTGTTGCAATAAATAACACCGCACTCAAGCTGATTCCCCCCTCTATATACCACTCTTATGAATATAGGAAAGCTTGCATTTCTTGGACTAGAATTAAAGTAGGGTGTACAGCTGTAATTGAGGTGCCTTATGAAAA
>JABSRQ010000189.1 GCA_013215055.1 Pseudomonadales bacterium
GTCGATGCAGGCTTTGGCCACTATGGTGCCAGAATGCCGGTAAAAATCAGTGATGAAAGCCAGGATATGGGCGATAGCCACTATCGTATCATCAAGAAGGATGCGCACACGTATTGTTATCAGATGATAAAAGACGGCGAGTTTTTCACTATCTATACCTTCGATAAGAATACGTATACCGATGCCGACTGCACGCTGGGACACTTCTATTCACATAGGCACCCCGAGGCCGCCTTTGTTAATAATCTGGTGGTGTGCCGTAAGGATTTTAACAATATCCGCTCCCTGCGTAACAATGTCTTTTATCATATTCGCGATGGCGAAACACATGTTACCGAAATAGTCGATGCACCACAGCTGCATCTCATGCTGACGCAGACCTTCGAACTGGATGTGGATATGGCCGTTAGCGAATTTTTATTCACTAACTTCGTATTAACGCAGAAAGCTGCCTGAGGCTGGGACCATGAATAAGCCTTTGCATGTACATCTTCTTCTATTTATATGGGTGGGGCTGATGGCCTCATCCTTTGTGGTATCAGAGACGCTGCAGCCCTTTGCCAACCCAATTGCCAGTACCGGTCTGCGTTTTTTGCTGGCATCAGATTTTATGTTGCCCTTTATTGTGAAGTTTTATTCGCTATCTATGAGTAGAGCATTATTTGCACGCTATCTGTTTGCCAGTCTTTTTCTGGTACTGTTTTTTGTGGGTCTGTTTGAATCGTTAAAGACGACTACGGCATTGCGTACTTCGGTGATCTATACCTTGCTGCCATTGCTAACCGTATTCTTTAGTTTTATTAAGATGAGAGTTAAAGCAAGTGGCAGGCAGCTGGCCGGATTTATTCTGGGAAGCATCGCTGCCAGCTGGGTTTTACTGGCGGGGAATGAACAGCTGCAGAGTATGTTGATCTGGTATGCGGGGGATACAATTTTTCTGTTAGCCTGCCTGAGTTTGTCTGTGCATGTGGTGTTGATCAAACAGTGGGCTGTTGAAGAACCTCCCGCGTTATCTGCGTTTTATATTCTTGCCTGTGGCAGTATTATTCTATTGCCTCTGCTACTGCTCTATGGAAATCTAGGCAGCATAGCTTGGGACAATAGCGCCTTCTGGTACAGTTTGCTGTATTTAACGTTGTTTACCACGCTTGCCACCTTTTTATTACAGCAATACCTGTTACAAACCCTGGGGGCCAATCATCTTCTAGCGTTCACGTATTTGGTTCCTGCGGTGGTACTGTTGCCTAGTCTGTTATCCAGCCCACAGCATTTATGGTACAGTCTGCCCGGTATACTTCTAACGATTTTGGCGCTGTTTTTAATTGCCGGCGCTGGCGCCGCCGCTACGAATGCCGCTGAAACTTAAAGGACACTCCATGCATATTCCCTCGCAGATGGCAGATTTTATTGCGTTCTTTAGTGGCCGTACCGATGGGTTTGATGCGGCGGATTTTGAGAAGTTCGGCCTGCAGGTTGAACATAAGCATTTTAAGAAGGGCGAGTTTCTTATCCGACAGGGCGACCCTGCACCGAAGCTATTCTTTCTCTCCACTGGACTGGTACGTTTTATGAGTATCTCGGTAGATGGTAAAGAGTTCACTCAGTCCTTTGCCACGGCACCGGGGATTTCCGGCTCTACGCGCGCCATGACGATGGAAACTGAGGCGCTATTCAGTATCGAGGTATTGGAAGATGTTGTGTGCCTGCAAATCGATTGGAAAATATTTATTGAAAAAATGCAGGCTGAGCCGGGTTTCTTGCAAGCTTATAATGGCCTGCTGGAATGGATGTTTATCAAGAAGGAAGAGCGGGAATACAGCTTGTTGCAACAGAGTGCGGAACAGCGTTATCTGAACTTCATACATAATAACCCGCAGCTGCAAGACAAGGTGTCACTGAAAATTATCGCCTCCTATATAGGCATTACCGCCATTGCGTTAAGTCGCATTCGTAAGCAATTAAAATAGGCGTCTAGTCGAACATCATCGACGATTCAAGCAGTATCAAGGTCTTTTGCATTAATTTATGCGACATCTCAGTACTGCTAAAACTGCCAAATTTCTGCCATTGCGACTAATCAGTATGAAGGTGTCGGTGTGCTTGATATAGGCGGCTACTTTTACCTTTTTGGTGCTATCCCGTATGTGTCTGAGATAAATTGCCTGGCAGCTCGCGAATAGCTGCCAATAATTGTTGTTGGTTGGAAGCGGGGGCCAGAGGGGGTTGCCTCTACGATATGCAGATTCTATTGCTGAGGGATATCGATATTGTTCACAAGATCATCCATCTTGGCAAGTTTACAAACTTGCCCTTTACATCCAGCAAGGTCTCTTCACTGATGCTGGGGATAAGCTCATTGCTTTGACTTTGTTTTTTGACGCAGGTAATCGGCTCTACCATCACTCTCATATTGAGGTCGGATAAACCCCCTTTATCGATAAAGCTATTATTGACTGATCTACACATTACGGGTAGTTTTTAGCAAAGCGCGTTAGTGTATGTATGAAGAAGGTTTCTTTTTATCGGCATCAATATCATTCCTCTCGGTGTAATGTGTGCCCTGGAGATTGATGTTGTGGCCGTAGCAAAGTTTTGAATGGAAATTGAAACTATACATCAATTCAAGGGCATAGCAGAGGAAACGATCAAGGCCTTAATTCTTAACTATACTAATACTAAAAGAAAAGGCTGGTTATTCCTGCATTAGCTAATCATTCTAGAGGTTCTGTTGACGTGAAAAATACCTCCATGCGTAATACCATCGCAATCGATGATGGCATTATTTCTGGGCAATACCATCTACGCCAACTCTGTGTTTATTTAACACAACGCCAGTTTGATCCACAGCCGATGTTTACTGCCTCTGATATCCCTAATAATATACTCGATGATAAAAGTGCCAGAATTAGCTATTCGCAATACCGTCAGGCGCTGTTGTACGGACGAAATTGCTTAAAAGACGCTGCATTTGGTTTACATTTGGGCCAAGCGTTCACTGAGGATAGTCACGGTCTCATTGGCTTGTCTGCACAGTGCAGTGCAAACTTTCAGGATGCGTTATTGACAGCGGTAGAGTTTAAAAAGGTATTTTCGCCAATAACGACTTTGGCTTTTAAACAGGCAGGAAATTATAGCTATTTAGAATGTAAGATGTCTTTAAGTTGGGACGATGAAGCTGTTACCCGACTCTTGATAGAAACCTGTTTTGCCTATCTCTTTAAAGCCATATTGGCATTATTGCCCGAGATCAGGCCGCAGGTGTTTTTTGAATTTTCCTATGCTGAACCGGATTATCTGCATGACTATCAACAATGTTTGAATAATCACCTGCACTTTAACGGCGCCAAAAATCGTATGATCTTCCCCACTTCATGTATGCAGAAGACACTGCCTATGGCAAATCGCTGGTTACTGGAGGAGGTTGAAGCGATTAAACAACAAGCGCTACATGCACAGGAACCCAGGCAAGGTTTAATGGACCTTATTGAGACCTTGTTGTTACAAAAAGAGCCAGCTATCTCAACTCAGGAGCAATTGGCAAAACAGTTGAATACGACTATTAGCACCTTAAAGCGGCGATTGAATAAACATCATTGCAGTTTTCAATGTTTATGGGACGATGTACGTAAACATCAGGCCTGTGAGATGCTGGAGAACGTTGATACTAGCGTTGCTGATGTTGCCAGACAAATGAACTTCAGTGATGTAGCCAGTTTTCGCAAAGCCTTTAAACGCTGGATAGGACTATCGCCTCAAGCCTATAGAGAGGGCATGAAGGCCTGGTTGACCGGCGATAATCAACATGGGCTTATGCTTGTAGATGCTCAAGACGAAGATCACAAGCCAGGTCATTTATAGAGGCTCAACGGCTTACCCTGGCGGTGAAGAATAACAGGGCTGTTAACGTGTTAGTGGTTTGTTAATTAGGCCATTGCAGACATCTGTTCAAGGTTCTTATAGGACGGGGATTCGGTGATAGAAAACCTATTCATTGGTGCAGAGCCGATCTTTTTTTCTGCAATAAACATATAGCCCTGACCACGTACGGTTATAATATATTCGCTGCGATCCACATCATGAATCTTCCTGCGAATCTTTGAGACAACAATATCTATATAACGACTACCTCCCTGGCCTCGTGTGCAGGCCGAATCAAAAATGGCTTGTCGAGAAATAATATGGCCAGCATTTTCAGCCAGACAATGTAATACATCAAACTCTGGTGTTGATAGGTGGACTTTTTTCCCCTCAACAATGACACAGCGTCGACGATTATCGATAATTAGATTATCAAATTGGGTACAGCCTTGAGAGAGCATCGGTGGATTGCATGTATCTGAATAATTCTTTGCACGTCGAATTAAGGCTTTTACTCGGGCAAGAAATAACCGTGAAATGGTTGATGTACATAAATAGTCATCGGCACCAATTTCCAATGCCAGGACATGATCGATAACATCAAGCTGTTTACTCATCAATAAAATGGGCGAGCTGGTTTGAGCGCGAAGATCTTGACACAGCTGAATTTCATGATTGGCTACGCGCAGGATTATAGCATCGGGCTGACTATCGATAAGATGAAACTTTGCTTGCACAGGGTCGTTTATAATATCGACGTGTATACCGTATTGAGACAGATAGTTACACGTCTCTTCGGCGCGTAGTTTGTCTCTATCAATCAAAATAATCAATGGTGTTTCACTCATAAATATTACCTAAAAATTCGACCGTGATGATGACTATAACGTGATGCCGTTGCTAGTGTGAGCGTTTAAAAGCCCCATATTTATCCCGGTTTTATTGTTAACATGGAAACTGCTTTTATCATTCAATAACTTAGGGCATTCACAGGGAGGTCAATCAGTCCACGGCATTAAGTTGCGAATAACTGACTTTCAGTATTACTGTTCTCGGGAAAACGTATCCACTCAAAAACGTTGTTGCGATAGTCCTGTGGTGTTTCTCCCGTCCAACGTTTAAATGCTTTTCTAAAACTCGCCGCATCACTGAAACCAATACGGTGTGCAATATCAGCAATCGATAGTTGATCCTGTTCCAAGAGTTGACAGGCTTCTTCCATACGCAGTTTATCAAGCAATTTTTGAAAGCTGGTATGATGCATGGAAAAACGTCGTTTCAGTGAACTAACACTGGTGCAAAGATTTTCTGCAAGATCTTCTAGGGAGGCTGATCCTGGTTCGACGTCTCGTAATAGCCGATTGATCAGTTCGACAAATCCCAGGCGATGATCGGCATCCCCGTGAATAGCATCCATCATCTGCATGGCTTCAGTAATAATACGTTTATTGGCCATAGGCAGTGTGGCATGCAAAAATCTTGATTTAAGAATAATACGATTCTGCACACAATTAAATTTAATATTGGCATTCAAATGCTTTGTATAGGCTTCTTTATAGGCGGGTTCTGCATAACTAAATTCAAAGGCTATCTGAGGGGCAATATCAGGCATAATTTGTCGCAGGCCGGTATAAAGACAGCTAAAACAGATCTCGATGTAAATCTGTGAAAATTCACTTTCATCTATGGCTGATACACACTGCACATAGCTGTACTCTTTAGCATGGTGCAGACTCAATGTATTAACCGGGGCGACTGACTTCTTGTAACGCATGGCCAGGTCTATCGCTTGTGCAATATTTTCACTGGCAATTAACGACATGCCTAATAATAGGCCGTTGGAACTGGGCGGCAACATCCTGCCAAACTCCAACCCCAATGCCGGTCTCTGTAATATATCTTGTCCTTGCTGCAGCAAATATGTGAACTGGCTGTAGCTTAGTTTGGCCTTGTCGTCGTGCAAAATTTTCGATGCAATATGGCCATCTTTCAACAATGCCTCGGTATTTAGGCCTTGTTTTTGGTAATACTCAAGTAGCACTATGGGGTGGTAATGCACGGGGATGACCTGATCATTCAGACCAATACTATTTCGCATAGTTATTTGCATAACATTCTCTATTACTGAAGCCTACAACTGGATGCCCTTGCATGAATGTAAACACGATAAGTGAATAACGGGCAATTTAAGTGCTTCTGATAAATCTAGTTGCCTAGGCAATTTTTATCTTTTTTATACTAGACAGAAAAACCAATTTGTCTGTTTCTCTGAATTGTTACCCTTTTGTAACAAAATCATTTCATGGGTGCTAGCGATAATTTAATCGCTGAACTCATTGGACCCACCATTCTTAATTTAAGCTGTTGATTGTTAAAGGTAATGTTTAATTTTGCTAGAGCTGTGCAGCTGCTATTTGAGCTCATTGACCCCGGTGTGATGTGATAGAAGTCACAATCTAATAAGCCGTACTGGATAACGTTGAAACAGGGTGGAATCGTTATTTTCGATAGAGGCTCGGCATATCGTATGCCTGTGTCATGTATCAATATTTCATGACTGACCTTTAAGACCTCCCTGTCTGTATGGCTATACCTATGATTTTGTTTATTTTTTGTAAGTTAACTGCAATTTTATAAGGTTGAAATTCGCACTCATCGACCCTCATGCTATCTGCTTTTATCCATTACTCTATAAAACAGAAAAATAAAATAAAACTGTATTTATATCTGCTGTACTAGATCAACAACACAAAGACGTGAGTTGTTAGTTGTTAGTTGTCGTTATGTTGAACAAAGAAAAATACTGGAATAAAAGTAATAAAAAAGTAGCTCCAGTTGTCTCTGTTTTAGCGGCTCAGATCCAAAGTAAATCAGCAGAAATAAATCAACGTAAATTTAACACTATTATATTAGGTGCCTAGGATGAAACTTCAGACTGTTTGGCAAACGTTGGCTGTGATACTTGCCGGCTATATAATGTCCGGTTGTATAGAATCAAATTATAGAATCGATTATCCGTCTAATGGCGGCCGTTATGTAGGCACGCAAAATGAAGCGGCGCCTATTGTTGACGGCAGTACTGAGGCCTTAAAATCTGAGTTTACCATTTCATATGAAAGCGCACCTTCCGCAATATTTAAGATTCTATTAAATGGTCATGATGTATCTGCATACTTTGTTCTGGGTGCTAGTTCAGCCACAGGTGATATTGAAAAATTTAAACAATTCTTTCGCCAAGGGAAAAACACATTAGCCGTTAACCCCTTGGGCTTGGGCCCCAATGTTATTTTTAATTTAGATACGGCAGGGCCTACTTTAGTAGTGACGCGTGGTGAAGTGAGTTATTTAGATCATGCTACGGAAACGGTTCCTGTCTATGACAGCAATGGCAATGTCATTGGCACTGAAGCAAAGAAGATTTCAGATACGGTAGAAATTGAAGGTTTCTTACGAGACCCTTCAGATGTTTCAAACGTGCTGGAACTAGACCTGTTACAAATTACCGGTTATGACGTAGATGGTAAAGTTTTGCGCAGTTTAGCAAGAGCAACCGTTAATATTACTGTCAACCCTGATGGTAGTTTCTGTGCTTGTGGTGCAGATAGTATTGATATCAATGGTCTCAGTGTTAGTGAAGACGTTGATACTCAAGCTATAGAAAAACGTTCCTTATTATATTCTTTTCGTGCCAAGGATGTTTATGGCTACCAATCGAGTAAAGAGTACCTGGCCGATAATGAAGAAGAAGATACACTGGCAATTGATAATGCTGTACGCATCGCCGTGGGTGATACTTTTGTCAATTCATTGCGCCCCATGATTGCCGCGAGCATTCATAAATCGCTTGCTGATGCCCCAATTGATATTCATGACGTTGCCTGGGATGACAATAAGGTTTGTGCCGATAAACGTGGAACCTTGCCTGGCATGGATATGACTCAGGCTGAAGTGGATGCAGAAAATGAAAAGGTTGCTGAGAATTCCGAGTATATTCCAAAAACCCCACAAGCGTGTACAGCAGGCGATGATGGTAGCGTTTTACCGGCAGGCCTCAACCCGGTTAAAACTCCGTTGTTAGGTTTAACGTTTGATACGTTTGTGCGCCAGGTTTATATGCATGACGGATCTTCTAAGTCAGTAGGTAATGCAACCTTAGACGGCCGTAAAGCGACAGTATTATTGAATAACTTTAAAGTTAACGGTGATGATCAGATCGATATCGATATGGTTATTACTGAAATTCTGGTCGACCTCGATATCAAAGGTAAGATATGGATCATCCCATTGGATATTCCTATGAGCATGTATATTCAGCGTATTATTGTTGATACTGGTGCTAAGGTTCAGGCCTCAAATAAAAAAGTGAGTGTGCAGCTACAGAATTCTAATTTTGATTTACAAGGTATACAACTAGGCAAGTCAGAATTATGTGTAGGGGCTTTATGTATACCTATTACAGGCTTAGGGAATCTATTAATGCCGCTTATCGAAGGCTTGATTGGCGATTTGCTGCCTTCGATTATGAACCCCATTCTAGAGGAAAATTTAAAGAAAATTGTCATTGGTGGCACGGTCACTCAACCTCAGAATCAAACCTCATTTGATATGTTGCTGAATGTTGCCAATCTGGGTACGGGTAACCTTCTCGGGCCAAACAATCCTTTTGATATGTTAGTGGGATTGGAGTCAGTAGCGGATGTGTTAGTTTCTGATGCAAGTGTTAAGCCGGCTCTTGGTCCTGTGTTTACTGATGATCCTGTTGATCCTAGTCTTATATACAATGCTTTGGGTGATGCTGGTACAAACTTAACCGTAGCCGTTAGTAGTAATCTTATTAATCAAAGTCTAGCTGCAATGTATGCCGTAGGTACAAGCCACTTAACAATATATAACGGGAAAACCTATTACGGTGCCGACGAAATGACACCTAAGGATCCAGATAATGCCGGTCAAACGTTAGCT
>JABSRQ010000190.1 GCA_013215055.1 Pseudomonadales bacterium
ACCTATCGTGGGCTATTGCCTGAAGCGCGCCTCCTTATCGATGGGGGGAAAAACATCTAACTATTTGCAGAAATCATGTTTTTACAGTCAATATTCAAAAGATCCAAGATCTTCCCTATTGCCGTTAGCTTGGCACTATTAATCGGGTGCGGAGGTAAGGGGCAGTCAAACTCCAATCAGGACAACTCCGGTAACGAACAAAGTGAATCAGTTATATCAGTTTCACGAGTATTCGCTAATGCTGGAAAGGATCGACAAGAGATTCCTGGGAGTGTTGTTAATCTTGATGCAAGCGCCAGTTCTGATAGTTTGGGAAAGACCATTTCAGTTAGATGGGAACAAATAAGTGGCAAATCTGTCGTGTTAGATGATGAAACAAGTAAAAAACCATCATTTTCAATGCCAATGACTTCAATCCCTTTAGAATTTGAACTTACTGTAACCAACAGTGATAACGTGATATCTAAGGATATTATTGAAGTTGTCGCAAGGCCTTATAACGGAGACACCGTCGCGCCTTTTTCGAGCCCTTTTACCGCAGATTATCGCATTCCTCTAGAAGGAAAAGCTTGGGATATCGTAGTAGACGGTGCCATAGCATATGTTGCTATGGGTGAGAATGGCTTGGCAGTACTTGATATATCAGATCTTAACACCCCTATTACCTTAGCTAGATTAGATACAAATGGGAACGCTATTCAACTAAGCAAAAAGGGGAATACACTATATCTTGCTGATTCTGAACAGGGGTTGAAAATTATTGACGTATCAAATCCCCGGTCTCCAGCAATAAATACGACTTTGAGTTTTGATGACAGAGTTATATCGACAGCACTGGACCCTAATAGCAATTCGTTATTTGTCGCTGCCGGTGATGAAGGGGCACATATCATTCAAACTGACAACCCAACTGGACCGCGCACTATTATTCCTGCAGGCTGGGGTGTTATTGATTTCACAATTGTTGATGATAAAGTGATTATTTATGATCTACTCACGCATCGATTATCAACCATAAATGGAGCGCTTTATCCAGAAGATTACAATTTCCATGCTTACCGATCTATTAACCGGTCAGTATTTCAAGATGGTTATCTATACGCAACCCCAGGAGAATCTTATTTTTCAACGCCTGAAACTGATGGAAAGTTTCGCATAATTGATACAGTGGATGGCAAGGTAGTAGGTTCTTTATTTATTCCAGAACTACATAAAAGTAATAGAGAAATCGCAGTCTATGAAAATATTGTTTTCATTTCATTAGGGGACGTTGGGGTTATAGCCATCGATGTTTCAAATAAAGCGTCTCCTGAAAGATTATTTAGCTACAATACAGCGGGATATGCCAACGGCATAGATAAAATGAATAATTATCTTTTAGTTGCTGATGGTGATAACGGAATATTGGCTATTGATACAACGAGTTATGACAAGCTGCCTAGCCTTGCCGAGTTTAGCGGTATTCCCAGTCAGAGATTATCTTTAGCTGCAGATAAAGGCCTAGTAATCAGCGGAGGTGATTACGCATCCCCTCTTGAGCATGGCGTAAACTTCATAGATGTAAGTTCAACACCGTCACTATCAAGAACATTTCAAAATGATTCTCATTGGCAGGTTTCTAAGGTGTCAACTCAAGGTAATTATGCATACACATCTTTAGAAAATGATGGGTTCTCTATCTATAACATAGAGAACCCTCAATTGCCCTTTGAAGTTTTCAACTACAACTTGGATCAAACTCAGTTCCAAGCTCATGTTGTACAGGGGGATATAGCTTTTGTATTCTGCAATAGTTACTCAGGTTCAGCTACATACTTTATGGACGTATTAGATCTATCGGTTCCTTCTTCATCAAGTTTGGTAAAAAGGTACGATGATATAGAGGTGATTTTTAGAACTGCTCCTATTATCAGTGGAAGCAATTTGTTTCTAGAAACATATCAAGGATTTCGCATCTTCGACATCAGCGATGTCAATAATATTATAGAGCGTGAGGTCTCTATAGAAGGATACGCAAATATACGTGATCTAGCGATCTATGGCGACTATGTGTTTGCATCGACTGTGTATGGTGAACTGATTTCTTACGATGCTAGTGACGTAATGAATATTAAAAAGCTATCCACTATCGATATGTCTTCTAAGTATGCAAACCAAATGGATATTAAGATTGTAAATGATACATTGTACGCTGCTGCAAATGGTAAAGGAATTTATGCTTTCGACATTCGAAATCCATACTCTGTGGGTCTTATAGCCAACTATGCAACTGCTGACAGGGCTACTGAAATCGAAGTGAATAATGGTATTGCTTATGTTGCGGATAACTTGGCGGGACTTCGACTCATTGATGTAAGTGCAGTTTCTTCTATAAGTTTAAATGACTACACGAATGCTTCAAAAGGTGAAATGCTCACTTATCAAGTGTCTTGGACAGATAACAATTTCCCAAATATGAAATGCGATGTCAGCGGCGGACAATGCAGTATTTTACATTCAGATCACTCAACTAAAACTGCTGAGATTGATTGGATGTTGCCTGATTCAGAAGGCGATTTCGAAATTCAATTTATCCTTGGAGATAAGGTATCTTATATTAGTGCTTTCGATAGGGTAGTCATTCAATGATACTGGAAGGTATGGAAATTGAGAGGCTAACAGCACTACGACATGATGCATGTTGGAAAAATGTCTACTTTAGTCAACGACAGATTTAGCCTCAAAGCAGTCCCTAAATCGAAGCCTTATCATTTCAAATTTATTCGCGGCTCATGACACAACAGCTTTATATAGAACGCCATTTTCCCTTAATGGCGTAAGTTATGCCTGCATAATAAGCCCCAGATACAAGCCTTAAGTGCATCAACTGACCGATAAAGTGAAGTCAATTTTATGGGTGCCGTTAATCCTCGACTTTAAGGCCGTGCTTAATAATCAGCTTTAATCGCGCTGACAAACAATCGCTAGCCAAGGCTGCTGATTAAGCGGCAGGCCTTCGGGGCGGTAATAATGATGAAGCACTGTAAAACCCGCTTGTTCCAGGCACTCCCTATTCTGCTCAAACTCCATATAATTCCCATAGCGCTGTCCCTGCCAGCCCTCGCTATCACCTCGTGGATTCGAGCTAAACAAAATACCGCCAGGACGTAGCGCTCGATAACAGGCCGCTAAAACAGCCGGTAACTGTTCACTAGGCACATGAAACAAAGACGCATTGGCAAAGATACCATCGTAACAGGCATCAACCAGCTCAAGGCTTAAAAAGGATTGATGCAGAACAGGGCGCCGCTGTGTTGCTGCGCCATGTCACAAAACGACTTACTGCCATCCTGCCCCATGGGCCGGTGACCCAATTGTATAAACTAGCAATCTTCAGCCGACATTCGCCATTAAGCTTTAATTTTGAGATCATGTTTAATCCTACGTCTAGAGTAAAAATGGAAAATATAATGCATCTATCATCTAACCCATAAAAGCATTAAATAGACGGGCTAATAACTCAATGAATCTCAGATCCACGTGAACGAATCCTGCCATCACGAGTAATATCAATCTGATAGGGCGAAGCATGCACCCCATAAGACTGGTAAATCTGATTATCGGTATCAAATACTAGAGGCAGCTTCAGTTGATACTTATCGCGAAACTGCTGCACAACGTCTTCATTAACATAAAAAGAACTCACTATGCCTAACCACTCGCGTGAATAATCCTTTGTCACCAGATGACTTAACTGCTCAATCTGTGCTTCACAGCCAGGAAAGTGAGGCATAGGGCAAAGTGAATCCAAAAAGACCAAACTCAAAGGTTTATTGTAAGAAAGCCCCCGTAAGCTAACGCTATTACCCGACATGGTTGTTGCGGTAAATACTGGCGCCTGATCCCCTTCTTCGGGTTTATGATAACGTGGCTTAGCCGCTTTATTAATCGAAAAAGAAACGGGTTTTGATGTTTCTGCCCCAACAACAACCTCAGAAGAAAAATCATCTTCCCTTAATTGCAGCCACTGGTTCAGCGCAATCTCAGTCGAGAAATGCTTTGATGCGAGCGCGCTGAACGCCTCACCGCTACCAGAAAACACTTTCTTTCCATCATTTAAAATCACATGCAAGGGTAAATCCCAACCACCCAGAGAACGCATCAAACGATAACCTCTATCCAGCACCAAAGGCTTCACGTGAGGATAATAGCGCTGATACTCAGCTAACTGAGCTTCCGTCACATTCATCCCCGGCTGTACCCAAACTTGCTGGCTATTATTAACAAAGGCCTTAGGTAAAGCTGCTACTCGCGCTTCTTCGCCCAGTCCTTCATAACTGTTCCAGATATCCTGAAAGATTAAATGGGTCAGCTTACTGTCTTCCAGTACCAATGCTTGCCCGTCAAAGGTTTTTATACTCTCCAAAGCTGCCGCTGGGATTTCTCCTGCCTCAGCCCGGAAAAACACCCCTAGCAACATCAATGCAGATATTAGATAGGCTTTAGTACACGCCGCACTTTTATTCATGGCTAAATTTTTCATTAAAATCATTCCCTTTCGCTTCCAAAGACGTCTGTTTATCGTTTGCCCACTCTTCAACCATTTCATCTAACGTATCCGAGGCCAAAAATGTGCGGTAAGCAATCTTGCCCTCTTTATCAATCAGCACATGATGCGGCGTACCAACAATGCCATAGCGGCTGGTTAAATCACCTTGTCGATCAATCACGGTCGGTAAGTTAAAACCACCACGATTAAAAAACCGCTGGATATTCTCTACCGAATCATTAATGCCCACATTCACCGCCAATACTTCCACATCATCGCCGTATTTATTGTGAATCGATTGCAAGTGCGGCATCTCCACTTTGCAGTAGCTGCACCAAGTTGCCCAAAACTTTAAATACACGGGCTTTTCACCCCGGTAATCAGAGAGTTTAAAGGTCTCTCCCGCTAAGGTCTTCACTTCAAAATCCGGTGCTTTATCTCCTACCGTTAGTGAGGCTGCCGCCGCCTGCAGCGCACCGCCTAATAGCAAGGCCGATACCACAAGACACCATCTACTAGCGCTTCCAAAAGATGTATTATTCAATAGTCTCATCATGAGATTCCTCTTCTTTAGAACATTAAAAAACTTGAAGTATCAGATAAACAGCCGCCCCAGCCATAAAGACCGCGAACATCCATTTAATAGCATGCAGCCAAGGCCCTGAGCGTGGCAACGCAGATAACGCACCACTAAAACTGCCCGCGACGATTAATAAAGCGCTCATACCAAAGGCAAAAACAAACATCAGCAGTGCAGCCCAAAGACGATCCCCCTCTCCTGCCACATACATCAGCAACATGCCCAATACCGGTGATGTGCAAGGCGCCATCACCAAGCCAGAAAGGCCTCCCGCCAAGAACACATTAAAAGGCGCCGATGTAGACGTAAACTCAGTAGCCATCAAACCCGCAGGCAAACGCAGCCACCCCAACATCCAAGCCGCCATCAGCAAACAGAAACCCGCAACCAGTAAGAGTGTCACCGGGTGAGACGCCACCGTTCCAAACAGCACACCGCTACTCGCCGCTAAAACACCCAGTGCCGCATAGACCAAAGCCAAGCCACTCGCATAGAGTAAGGAATACAAAATACTCTGCGTTCGCCCTTTCGCCTGGCTGCCGACAACAGATACGGTAATCAGCAACATGGGATAAACGCAGGGGGTTAAACTCGTCAGCAACCCCGCAGCAAAAACCGCTGCGATAGCCCAAAGAGAAAATTGCTGTTGAAAAAGAGAAGCCTGTATAAAAGATTCCATATTAGTCATCCGCCGCATCGTAGGGCTGTGAAAAATGATGATTGAGTTATAACCAATTTCACAAAAGCCGTTATCAAAACGCCATGATATCGAGATAAAATCGCTATCAAACAAAAGTGATATTTTTATTTACCCTTACATATCAATATCTTAGATATAGCGCATTAGAATAATCAACTTGCCCTACAGCCCTTACAAGACGTAAAATAACTGCGTTCTTCAATAATGGATTGCCCACAGATGTCCTTTCAGTTCGAGCAATATTCTTTCGATAGCCAAAGTGGAGTGCTCACTCATAGCGAAAAACCAGAGCAAGCCTTGAGACATAAGGTGGCTGGCTTACTGCAATATTTGATCGAGCATGAAGATAGGATTGTTAGCAAAGAAGAGCTGTTAGAAGCTTTATGGCAACACGGCGACTACCGCGAGAACTCCCTGACTCAAAGCATTCGTGAACTGCGCGTAGCCTTAAACGATAGCGCCAAGCAACCCAGCTACATAAAGACCTACCCACAACGCGGTTACCAATGGATTTGCCCGCTAAAGGACATTGAGCTGCAAGAACATTCAATGGTAGGAAAAGCAGTAGTCAAAAAAGCAGTAAAAAAGAAACCCGCAGAAATGATGCGTAACACAGCAAGCCGATTCGCCATGCCTTTAATGGCCCTCATACTCGTTATCGGTTTAGGCAACTGGTTAGGCCTGGGCAATCTCTTGTCGAATACAGGCTCAGAAGAAAAGCGCAGCGATGAATATAAAGCCATGGGCTCAAACAGTTTATTAGTACTGCCCTTTATCAACGCCACCAACGACCCAACGATGGCCTGGCTAGAACTAGGCCTATCCGACATGCTATCCATAGACCTACAGCGCAGCAATCAACTTAAGGTAACCCCGCCAGCACTAGCGAATACCTTACTACTGGGCGCAGAACTAGAATGGCCAACCTTACCCGTACACATCCGCAGCCTATTGCGCGACCAAAACATCGATAGCGCCCTATTTGCCAGCGTGCGCCTGCACAATGAGCAACAGGTCTTCGATTTCAAGCTCATTCACGCCGACGGTCGTAATCAACAAGGCAGCATCAGCTATCCATCACTGCCCGCCGCCGCACAATCTATTAGCCAACAACTGTTATATTTATTAAGACCGGGGCAGGTGCGCCAAACAAAAACACCCGCTGACGACCCCATCGCTGCCCTTGCCCTCGCCCAAGGGATGCAAGCACTACAAGAAGAAGGTTCGATTAGCGCGCAAAAATACTTCCAAGCCTCTCTCACTATTCAAGAAGACAACCCATGGACCCGCGCATGGTTAGCGCGTAGCCGTTACGCATTAGGGCAGTGGCAACAAGCAGAAAAGCTCTTCAATGAGATCACGCCAGCACAACGACAAGCCGATATCAGCCTGGATGCCTTCATAGCCTACTGGTTAGCCGAGCTGGCATACCGACGTGGTGACAAACAATTACAAGAGCTTGTTGATGAAGCAACCGCAAAAGCCGAACAAAGCATCGATCCAAAACAAATGGCACAAAACTATCGCCTGCAAGCCAATATTGCCTGGAATTCGATGGCCTGGGAGAAGCACCGCGAATGGATGACAAAAGCCAAGCAACTGTTTTCCGCCAGTAACGACCTAACCATAGAAGCCGACAAACTGTTTTATCTAGGCAACCCGAGTAATGAAGGGCTAGAGAAAAACCCTCAAAATGATTTATTACTCAATCAAGCGCGGTTGCAAAAAGCCCTGAATTTTTACCAGCAACTCAACAATCACCCCATGATAGCCGCCAGCCAACTCGCCATAGCGCAAAACTACAGCATCGATTTAGCCACACGCGAAAATGCACTGAACCAAGCCCTGAGCCTTTATCGAAAACTGCAACAACCGTTCGAGCTGGCCCAAGCCTTAATCTATGCAGGTTTCTACCAAGTGCAAATGCACGATGGCATTAAGGCCCTGAACTACTTTAATGAAGCGAAACACATCGCTACTGCGTTAGGCTCCAAGCCCTTGCTCAATATTAGCGATTTTTATATCGCCTTTGCTATGCTAGACCAAGGTCTAGATCAAACGGCCCTAGGCGGCCACCCAACCCAAGCCGCCCAGCTGGAACGCGCCATTGTATTGCTAGAAGACTTTATCAAAACCCAATCAGCCCCCTACTATCACGCCAGCGCTTTAGTTTTTCTCGGCTGGGCACATACAGACCTGGGGCATTATGATCAAGCACTGAAGGTATTAAACGAAGCAAAAGCATTAAACAAAAAACTCAATATGGAAACCAGCTTTGGTTATAGCAGCTACTCCATTATGCGCATTCATTTAGAACGCCAAGACTACGCAGCGGTGATCGCCATGAGTGATGACAAAATCACCACCCGCTTACAAGCCAGCTTTTTAGCCCGCGCCTATTATGAGAACCATCAAATTGATCAAGCCATCGCCACGTTAAGCCGTTTTAAACAACAACAACCCGAGTTATGGCAGAACGAAGACAAGAAGCGCTTGCTCGATTATCAAAACTCGAAGCAAGGCATATTTTCACAGTTGCAAACCGAGCCGAAAGCGCATTTGGTTTATTGTGAATCGGATTGGATTCATTGAAAACAAACACATGCTATCAATTAAGAATAGAAATGCCTTCGACTTCAGATACCGTATTGGCTTCGGCTCGTTCAATAATCTTTAATACAATCGATTGAAT
>JABSRQ010000191.1 GCA_013215055.1 Pseudomonadales bacterium
CAGTACCATGCATCCACTTAACGCAGTTCTTTAACTCACTTGGTTTTTTTCGTTATTAAAGCTTTAAAGTTGATGAGCTATTCGCTTTTCGCTATCCGTTGAAGGTTCTCCCGTAGCTGCGCTTGCCCCCTCCTCTAAGCTTTACCACGCCAAGCTTTAGCCCAGCAGTACCACGTCCCTACTTCACGCACCACAATAATTTCTATTGGGGGGCCGTTTTTAAAAGCTTTAAACCCGTGACCTACACAAGGTTGAAAACATGTTTCCAATCCGCTTCGCTGACGCTAAAGCGCCTAATCCCCGTACTTTCGGTACAAGGGCTTTCAGATGGCATAAAAGAGCACAACTTATTACAGCGAATACCATGTACACCCAAAAAGAGGGGCAT
The DNA here is from genome assembly GCA_013215055.1 of Pseudomonadales bacterium. Classification (GTDB taxonomy): domain Bacteria; phylum Pseudomonadota; class Gammaproteobacteria; order Pseudomonadales; family DT-91; genus CAKMZU01. The sequence goes on from JABSRQ010000191.1 coordinate 389, forward strand.
ACCAATAGTAGGGGGAAATCAGTCACGCTTTAAAAGCGCAGCTTTTGTGACTGGTTTCTAGTAGCGCTTGCGCGTTCATTTATTCATTGATGCAGTAGAAGCGCAGCTTCGTATCACCTCTTTATTCGCAGAAGGCCTTCCGTAGTCCGCTTGCCCCATCCCTTAAGGTTTACCACGCCAAGCTTTAGCTGCGCATTACCACGCGTCCACTTAACGCAGTTCTCTTTAGTTTAACTTCTATGTAGTTAATAGGCTTGATCCCTGACAGAGAATCATTAGCAGTCGTCTATTAAAGTATTATTACTTTGACTTTAAATTTAAGAAATCTTTCATCTTCTTGTCGGAACAGTTATAAATAATGTCTTGTGAAGAATGTCTACAATCAATAAATCCTGTAAAAAGGCCAATACTAAGTTCAGGTCAAAGGATGCTTAGTGGCATAACCAAAGGGTAATTCAGTGAAAATAGCAATATTGGACGATTATCAGAATGTCGTCAAAAATCTCGATTGTTTTACTCTTCTTAAAAATCATGATGTCAGGGTATTTATCAAGACTTATACTGAGGCGGAATTAATCAATAAATTATCCGACTTTGAAGCGCTGGTATTGATCCGGGAAAGGACTGTTATTACAGAGTCATTACTGACTGGGTTATCTAAGCTCAAATTGATTAGTCAGACAGGGAAAGTAAGTAGCCATCTAGACCCGAAACTATGCGAGAAGTTTGGCGTTACTGTCCTTGAGGGTAGAGGTTCGCCTGTAGCACCGTCTGAGCTTTGCTGGGCTCTGTTAATGTCAGCTTCTCGCCATATACCTCTATACTCAACGAATCTAAAACAAAATAAGTGGCAAGATTCTGGGGTGCTCGGCTTAGGTCGTACGCTTAAAGGACTTAAGCTAGGGATTTGGGGCTACGGAAAAATAGGTAAGCGCATCGCTCAATTTGCCAAAACTTTTGAAATGTCGGTGCTGGTGTGGGGCAGTCAAAGATCGAGGGAACTCGCCGTTGCTGATGGTTTTGAAGCCGCTGAGTCTAAGCAAAGCTTCTTCTCTAAAGCTGATATTGTTAGCTTACATTTACGCTTGAATGAAGTGACGTTTGGCTGTGTCACTGCAGGCGATTTGCAAGGGATGAAGCCTGATTCATTATTTGTTAATATCAGTCGCTCAGAACTTGTTGAAAAGGGTGCGTTGTATAATGAACTGTTAGCGACTCCCTCTAAACGCGCCGCAATTGATGTGTATGATATAGAGCCTGCCACACTACAGAGTGAACCGTTGTTAGCATTACCTAATATAACAGCGACGCCGCACGTGGGCTATGTTGAGCATAATAGCTATGAGCTATATTTCAAAATCGCCTTTGAAAATATTTTATCATTTGAAAAAAACTAATATAGCCTCGCCCCTGTTGTTTTTAGTTCATCCTTAACGTCGTTAGAATAGCCACGTTCGAGAGTAATGTTACCGTTAAACTATTTAAAATTAGAGATTATCAGAGGTTTTTTGATCTTTCTAGAAGACGCTAGTGCTGGTTTATAGTTCTTTGTTATCAGTAGAGCTAAGGCAATTAATTATAGCTATTTTTGGCTTTGGCACATCCTAACTTCATCTATGAAATTAAGCAGTTAATCAGCAGGAGAGATAAGCATCGCACAATCAATTATTAATACCAAAGTTTTATCTTTCAAAGCCACTGCATACCACCATGGCAAGTTTACCGATGCCCCTTACAGAAAATGGCTATAGAGGTTACTTGGTATCAACTGATAGGCAATTCACTGATAAAGCTTGGCAGCAGAGTTCTGAAGCTATCAACATGATAAACTACCCAATGTTTGCGGATCCTAGCGGTAATCTTAGTCATCACTGCGATGTGTGACCAAAGAACAAGATTTGGCGTAACACGTTATTTTTGTTGCTAATCCTGAAGGCAATATAACTTTTTTTGAAGTAAGCGATCAAATATATAATGAACATAATTCTAATTTCTGATGTCTTTGGTAAAACACCGGCCTTAATTGAGTTAGCCAAAGCGCTAGACGCAGAGACTATCGTCGATCCCTATAACGCTATAGATATGAGATTTAAAAATGAAGCTCAGGCATACGCTTATTTTATGGATAATGTAGGTCTTGAAGTTTACTTGTCTAAACTAGTTGAGGTCATGAAGTCAGTTGCTTCAGCCAGTACTTTAGTTGGTTTTAGCATCGGAGCTTCCATCCTCTGGCAAGTATCAGCAAGACCTGCTGTTAAAAATATCAAACGTGGTATTTGCTACTACGGCTCGCAAATTAGACATTTTAAAGCAGTAGAGCCATTGTTTGAGCTGGAATTGGTTTTCCCTAAAAAGGAACTTCATTTTGATGTGTTGGAGTTACAAACTGTCTTAGCTAAAAAATCAAATGTAAATATTATAGCAACAGATTATCTGCATGGTTTTATGAATTTATATTCAGATAATTACGATACGGCTGCTTATGTTGAACAGTTAAAATGGCTGCGTTTAAATAACGATTAACCAGTTGATAAGAGCTTATCCTGTACTATGTTTGAAGAATAGACAGGTTCACTACACTGTTAGGTTTAGCTATGACAGCTGAGTTTAGATGAACAAAGGTAATCAAAGCTACTGCGAACTTAATTGTCTTCCAGACCACAAAGCTCGCAATTTATAGGATTAAAATCCTAGCGTTTACGCACGATCAAACTGCCAATTGAATAACCGGCACCAAAGGAGCAAATAACACCAATATCCCCAGCCTGCAGATCTTTGTGATGTAGGTTAAAGGCGATCAGTGAACCCGCGGAGGCGGTGTTGGCGTATTTGTCTAAGACGATAGGGGCCTCTTCAGCTGTTGCGGGGCGTCCCAGTAAGCGCTTGCCAATGAGTACATTCATGTTGATGTTGGCTTGATGCAACCACCAGCGCTTAACCTCGGCGTTTTCAATGCCTAGTTCTTGCAATTGGCTGGTGAGGTGCTCTGCTGCCATCGGGCAGACTTCTTTAAAGACCTTGCGCCCATTTTGAATGAAGAACTTGTCCTCTCCGAAAGGGTCAGAGTCATCAGCGTAGGCGAGGTAGCCAAAGTTTGAGCGGATATTGTTAGAGAAACTAGTCACCGCTTTGGTACTCAATATTTCGTAACTATGTTCCGAAGTGCAAGTTGCGGCACTTTCTACTATCGTGGCGGTGGCGACATCGCCAAAGATAAAGTGACTGTCACGGTCTCGCCAATTGTTTTGCGGAGAAGTAAGCTCTGGGTTGACCACTATTACGCACTTAGCAGTACCTGCCGTTACCATTTCATAGGCGCGCTGTAATGCAAAGGTCGCGGCAGAGCAGGCGACGAGCATATCAAAGCCAAAACCTGAGGCGCCCAATTGGTCTTGTATTTCAATGGCAATAGCCGGGTAAGAGCGCTGGGTATAAGAGCAGGCGACAATCACAACATCTATATCAGCAGGTTGTTTATTTGCCGCTGCTATTGCCTTACGTGCCGCTGCTAGGCCCATTTCAGCTTGATGTGATAGCTCTTGGTTAGTGCGCGTGGGGATAAACGGTCGCATGCGCTCACTGTCAAGAATACCTTCTTTAGCGAAAACATAACGGCTTTTAATGCCGGAAGCTTTGGTAATAAATTCAGCACTGGAGAGCGGTTTTGCGGATGTTTTGCCAGATTCAATATCACTGGCGTGTTCGCGATTATATTTTTCAGCGTAACCGTTATAGGCCTCGACTAGCTCTTCGTTACTGATGCTGTGTTCAGGGGTCCAGAGACCAGCGCCGCTAATTACTATTGGGTTATCAGAGGTTGTCATAGATCGTAGATTCCTGAAAATAGATGGTGGTTATGGGAAGACGCTAATGACATTATCGTTTTTAGTACAATAAAGGAAGGCAGAGCCTGAATTTGAGTAATCAAAAGCTAGAACAATCAGTGATTGTGACTCAAGTGCTTTTCACCGTCCAGTCAATTGCGACAAAGTTGCTGAAAAGCTGCGTCTCGCAACAGCGGTGATCAAAAATAGAACTGGGACGGGCGTTTTTAACGCTAGAGGGTTTAGATGATGCTGATAGTTTGTGGTTAAATACCAATTAGACGGATAATTAATAAGTTGCAGAATAATCGGTAAAATCGCTAATGAATTTGACAGAAAATGTTAAATTTATCGGTAAGATTAATCAATTTACCGGTAAATACAAAACGTCTTAAAAATGTTAAAGTCGATCTTTTGCAGAGTGCTGCAACAGATTTTATTGTCAGTAGTTGCTGATCTGTATGCCTATATAAGGACCCACTATGATAAATGTTATCGCTTCAATTAAAGTTAAACCTGCTCAGCTAGCTAGCTTTATTACCATTTTCAAAGCCAATACTCCCAAGGTATTGGAAGAGCAAGGTTGTATCGAATATGCCGCTAAGGTAGATTTTGAAACTCAGATCCCGATCCAGGAAATAGACCTTTGTACAGTGACGATCATTGAAAAATGGCAGTCAATTGATCACCTACATGCTCATCTTCAGGCACCGCATATGCTTGCGTATAAAGTTGAGGTAGCGGACATGGTAGAAGCTGTCTCGTTAAAAATTCTGCAGGACGCTTAGTAATACTCTGTACTGTTAGTGTTTGAGTGGTATGTGATACACCTGTTGTAGAATAAAGCCCATCACGATAGATCCACACGGATAACAATGCTTAATTATCGAGAACGGGAGAGCTAATAGTTCTTTTGGGGCAGAACTATTATGTTATTAAAAAAAGCAGCAGTGTTATACTTGGGCCCTCTCCTTTTAAACTATTTTTTGAGCCCCTATGTCATTTGCAAAACTTGGGTTGTCTGACCCTATTTTACGAGCTATCGAAGAACTTGGGTATAGCGCTGCGACCCCTATTCAAAAACAAGCCATTCCGGTGATTCTCTCCGGTAAAGATTTAATTGCTATTGCGCAAACTGGAACGGGTAAAACGGCCGCTTTTGTCTTGCCTATTTTAGAGACGTTTAATCAAGATCGTAAATTACGTGGCAAGCGTATCCGCGCCTTAATTATTACTCCAACACGCGAACTGGCCACCCAAATCGAAGCTAATATTGGTGCCTACAGCAAGCATTTAAACTTAACTTCTATGGCCGTATATGGGGGGGTGGATACAGAGCAACAAAAGCTGCGATTAATTGCCGGCATTGACATCTTAGTGGCCACCCCTGGTAGATTATTAGACTTGGCTCATCAACGTGCCTTGCACTTTGATGAGTTGGAGTTTTTGGTTCTGGATGAAGCTGACAGAATGGCAGACATGGGCTTTATTGGCGATATTGAAAAAATTATTGAGCGTCTGCCAGCTACTCGGCAAAATTTATTGTTCTCCGCGACCATGAGTACCGATGTTCGCACCTTGGCTGATAGTTTTGCCAATAACGCGGCACAGAGCATTGCCGATGACTCTCCTTATAAAAACGCTGTTAAAAAGGCCGGTAATAGCATTGTTGAAGTGACTATCTCCGCCAATACAAAAGCGGCACCGACTATTAAACAGTGGCTAATTACTGTCGATAAAGATACCAAGTCTGCACTGCTAAGCCATTTAATTAATGAGCAGCAATGGGATCAGGCGCTGATTTTTATCGAAAAGAAACACGCTGCTGCTAAACTGGTGAGCCAGTTGGCCAAGCGGGGGATTATCGCTGAAGCTATTCATGGGGATAGAAGCCAGGCGATGCGTGAAAAAATATTGGCCGATTTCAAATCCGGTGAACTTAAATATTTAGTCGCCACCGGCGTCGCTGCACGCGGTATTGATATAGGTAAACTGAGTCGTGTGGTCAATTACGATTTGCCTTTTAAACCCGAAGAATACATTCATCGCATTGGTCGCACGGGGCGTGCCGGTGAAACTGGCGAGGCTATCTCCTTTGTAGCTATGGGTGACTTTAAGAATCTGTGCGCCATTGAAAGTCGCTTAAACCATCTCATTGATCGACAGGAAATAGTGGGCTTCCCAGTGAGGAAAACAGTCCCTATTTCAATTTTGAATTATGTGCCTAAAAATAACCGCGCTACTTAAACGGACTAATCGGGGCTGTTGTTAGCAAAAAGGTAGTGGAAAAATTGCCAAATTTTGCTTGATGGTTTGCCCCATTGAAGTCTACCACTGACTAGCAATGGCTCCTGTTGCAACGATGCTGGTAATTGATGCGTTTGCTGATGAGCGCTGTCTTACGTCTCCCGCTGCTTGAATTCTTCTCTATAGTTGACCGTTCAAGGCGGGGTAGCAGAATTCAAACCTTCCCTGTTATCATATTGATCTCATTTGATTTTTCCTAGCTGTTGTTCAAAAAACAAGGGAATAGCTGGGTTTTTATTAACCAGTTACGTAAAAATTCATACTTATTCTTATAACCAATCAAGCCCAGTAATGATAGATTATTTTGCAGATTAACTAACCTAAGTCATGGGGAGTTACAAAATGAGAAAAATCATACTATCTCTGAGTCTATCAGTATTATTACCGGGCATCGCAATCGCGGGCACTTTGGATGCTGTGATTGAGCGCGGCACACTGCGCTGTGGCGTACATCCTAATTTGCCCGGATTTTCGATAGAAGAGTCAGAGGGCAGGTGGGTGGGTTTCGATATCGATTTATGTCGAGCGGTATCTGCGGCGGTATTTGGCGATGCGGATAAGGTTATCTATGTGCCTTTGTCAGCGAGGGATAGATTTGCCGCCTTAACCGATGATAAAGTTGACCTACTTTCAAGAACTACCACTTGGACCTATTCGCGCGACAGTAGTTTAGGGGTTAACTTTGCGGCGATCAATTTCTATGATGGTCAGGGTTTTATGGTTCCCAAAGCCTCAGGTATCAATTCTCTGCAAGACTTAAACGGCGCCGCTATCTGCTTTGAAACAGGGACTACCACTGCAGTACGATTGGCAGAATATTTCAAACACAATGGGCTGTCATTTGAGTCCGTCCCGGTGGGCTCGGCAACTAAAGCGCATCAGAACTATTTGCTGAAAAGGTGTGATGCCTATACCGGAGACAGCTCTGCATTAGCGGCTAGGCGCTCAACATTTGCAGATCCAACAGCGCATATCATTCTATCGAAAATCATCTCTAAAGAACCCTTGGGGCCAGTGGTACGTCACGATGATGATCAGTGGTTAGATATTGTTAAATGGAGTTTTAATGTGATGTTGGCGGCTGAGGAGATGAAAATATCCTCGGTAAATCTTGATCAGCGTGGCACGGATGCTAAAGATCCACTCGCGCAGGGAATCTTGGGCACCAGTGATAGAAACCTCGGTAGAATGCTAGGGCTCGATAAAAAATGGGCGTATGAGATAATCAGCCAAGTGGGTAATTACAGTGAATCTTTTGAGCGAAATTTAGGGCAAAAAACGCCATTAAAGCTAAAAAGAGGCTTAAATGCACTGTGGAATGAAGGTGGCATTCAGTACGCACTTCCCTTCAAATAATCCACTGACCAGCTAGATTCAAGAGCACAGTAGACCGTCAATGCAGGGTGCATAATGTATACTGTGTTTACTCTCTCTCTCTCTGGATTAGACTGACATGTACTGACGAATCAACTGGTCGTTGAGATTTTCCATTTTGTCACTGGCGACAATACGGCCCCTTTCCATCAAGCGAAATTCTCTACCCACCCGTCGGGCAAACCCGAGTTTTTGCTCAATCAGAATGACCGTCATGCCCTCGGCATTGAGCTGTAGTATAACGTCGCCAATTTGCTGCACGATATTGGGTTGAATGCCTTCGTTAGGTTCGTCCAATATCAGCACCTTTGGATCTATCACCAAGGCTCTGGCGATGGCCAATTGCTGTTGCTGTCCGCCGGAGAGGTCACCGCCGCGGCGCTGCAACATATCGTGTAGCACGGGGAACAGCTCAAAAATTTTCTCTGGCAAATGCTTGGCTTTATCTTTTCGCACTCCCAGACCGATGCGCAAGTTTTCTTCGACAGTTAGCAGTGGGAAAATATCTCGGCCCTGTGGCACGTAACCTATGCCGGCGGGAGCACGATCTTCAGCGGCTTTGGTATGCAGCGGCACTCCCTCTAGCAATATTTCACCGCTACTGATGGGCAACAAGCCCATCAGACATTTCAGCAGAGTCGTTTTACCCGCCCCGTTACGACCCATGATGCAAGTGCAACTACCAGTACTAATCTGTAAGTCTAATTCCCAGAGAATTTGTGAACTGCCGTAATGTTGGCTGATATTGTTTATCGCAATCACTGGCCTTCTCCTAGGTAGACGTCGATCACCGCCTGATTATTTTGACTCTCATCCATACTGCCCTCAGCTTTTTTTTTTTTTTTTTTAATGAGTCTACCTATTTGTTTTTTCTTTTCTTATTCGAAGATTA
>JABSRQ010000192.1 GCA_013215055.1 Pseudomonadales bacterium
AGCTGCTGCCTAAAACGAAGGCTGGCATACTGACTGCCCTGATCGGAATGAAACATCACGCCTTTGGGGCTTCCTCGCTGAATGAAAGCCATTTTCAAAGCACTCAAAACCAAGTCTGTATCTGGGTGGTCAGATAAGCTCCAACCTACGACCCGTCGTGCATAGAGGTCGATAACAACAGCTAAATAACACCATTTCCTACCTGACCAAATATAGGTTATGTCACCGCACCAGACTTTATTAGGCGCTGGTACATCGAATTGTCTGGCCAAGTGATTAGGTATATCAGGCCTTTCTTCTTTGGCTATTTTATAACGGTGAGCGCCAGGTTGCTTGCTGACTAATCCAGCCTCTTTCATTAAGCTGCGGACCTTGTAACGACCGACTTTCAAACCTTGTTCAGCCAGCTTAATAACAATGGTTCTGCTGCCAGCGGAGCTTCGGCTGGTGTTAAATATCTTACGTACCTTCGCCCGCTGTTCAACACGCTCTGTATCAACAGTTTTCTGTTTTCTTTTCTGCTCATAGAAACTTGAAGTACTCACAGAAAATAGCCCACAGATAAGCTCTACAGAGGCCAGCTCGCTTAATGATGAGATCAACGCGTACGTAGAATCTCGTCTGACATTAAGAGAGCTGTAGCCTTTTTTAAGATCGTTTTCTCCAGCTCTAATCGCTTAACCTGCTTTTCTAATTCTTGGATGCGTTGCTGCTCAGATGTCATGGCCGTAGAGCTTGGCGCATAGCCGCCTCTTTCAATTTTGAGCTGATCAACCCAACGTCTTAAAGCTGTTTCACCCACGTCCAGTGATCGCGCTGCCTCCACCATGGAGTAGCCTTCATCAAGAACCAAACATGCAGCTTCAAATTTAAATTCAGTTGAAAAGGAACGTCTTTTTTTCGTCATGGAACACCTCATTGCAGGTGGCAATATTACCACCTAAGTTGGTGTCCGGTTTAATTAGACCACTTCATAGCGACGCCAAACAGTTTATTGATGAGAACTATCTATGTTTAACCGACTCCCACAGAATGCTTTTTTTGATGATGAAGAACGCTATCACCTACGCATTCGCCGCTTAAATGCCAGTATAAGCAGAGCAATAGAGCGATTGAAGAACAATGCTTTACCCGCTCATGTAACGCCGGATTATATAAGCCTTGCCCTAGCCATCGACAGCCGTTCTAAATATATTTTCGATGAATTTGATAATCGTAACGCCAAACGACGATGGATGAGCGTATTCAAACCCTTCTCAAAAACAATCATCGATGAGTCCGATTTCTCCCATGCAGAAATGTTCAGCATTCAAGATAACTGGCTAAATCTTATAATGAAGAAAGGACTCTGCAGGGAGGGTTTTGTACGTGATAGCAGTGAACTAAGGGATGAACTTTCAGATGAAACCAAGCAGGCAAGCTAAATAAGAAAGAGGCCATTGGGTCTTTGTGCCTATAACGGCCTCTGGCGAGCCTATTTAATGAGCCCCATTCACCTACCCAGTGGGCCGCAAGATGTACGGAGCTAGTCATAGCCAAACAGTTATAAGCATTTGTTACAGGCATAAAAAAACCGCAGATGTTAGGGCACATCTACGGTTGAACGAGTTGATCCACAACTTTAGACTCAAAGCGGTCATGAAGGGTAGTTATGAGTATCATGATCAATGACTTCTCTTTACACACAGCCCTTCTAGAAGTTCCATATTAGTTTTATTGGTAATATGTTCGCCGTATAAAGGCCCCAACAAACTTCACACTATTTTCTATAAAGCTACATCCTACGACGTAGCTGTACAGCAAGCATTGATACGAGCATCAATAAAAACACCAAGCTATTATTGATCGCACCCAACTCGAAATTTGAAAGCTTTTCTGTACAGGCCTTAACAAATATCTCACCTTGCTCGTAGCGGCGCTGAGCGTCTTCAGAACAAGTCAATACCGTATATTCATAGGCACCAATATCGCAGGCGTTGTTTTTACTATCTGGACGTAATTCACCACGTTGGTCTTCATTAATAACGCCACAGTCAGCCAGTGGAATCGCATCCCTTGCAATACTTTCGGCCAATAGCGGCATCGTTTTTAACTTGCCGAAATATCCATCGCCATGTTTAAAACTAGGAGCAGTATTTACAATCTCATCTAGCGTCAGGGCTACGCGAGGAGCAGTATTTACAATCTCATCTAGCGTCAGGGCTACGCGAGAAGCATCATCAGCAACCGGGGCATCTGTTGCGGTAAAACTATTTCCCGCCGATAATACTGCGCCACCCGTCATACCAGAGACATTATTAAAACCAACAATATTATAATCCGCATCAGTAAAGCTGTTATTGATATTATTACCATTACCTGACACCGTATTCGCTAATACCAAAGAGCGTTGCAACGTTAAACTACCCGCGCTGCGCTGCAGAGCACCACCATCACCAGCTGCAGTATTAGCCACCATGGTAAGATAATTATGGCGTTTGCAGATTTATCTCGTAACGCGATTTTATCTCAGATCTGGATAGCGATAATTACCGACCTTTTACTCGCTTTCTCTCGTCTGGACGGTCAAGGGATTTTAAGGGTGATTCAGCTCAATTTAGTTGAAAGATAGAGTCTAGTTGAGCTATTAAAAACATAGCCACCGCCAAGGCAAAAAAAAGCGAACCTCAGATGAGGTTCGCTTTATGATTTTCAACTATGGGACAGCAGTTACCATTGGCGCCTTTAGTTTATTTATATTTGTTTCAAACAAGCCGCCAAATTCTAAACCTAATACAGGCCAACAGCCCCAGAGATAACAAGAACATAATATTGATTGCACCACCTTTTAAAGTACCAAAATCAAGAATGAACTTATTGGCAGGGTTACAATTTGCCAGGTAATAATTACCACTTTCTCTTATCGCCTGACTGGCTGCCGCGCAACTTATAGAGGTATATTCATAAGCACCTATATCACACATGCCCGTCATATTATCTTTTCGGTTTTCTCCCCGCTGATCTTCATTAATCACTCCACACTCGGTTAATGTCATCACATCTCTGGCCACGCTATCTTTAACCAGAGCCAAGGTTCTAGTTGCCGATACTCTGGTCACATCATCAGCACCTGAATAACTTGCCGAACTACTAACGATAGATGAAAGACTGGTCACATCTGTAGTAAACGAGCCAGTATAAGACGAGACCAAGGGATCCAAGACAGGCACAAACAAGCCATCAGGCTTAACCCCAGAATTAGACTGATATCCAAGCAAGTTAAATCCTTCGTCATTTAAACTGCCTTGCAAATACAAGTTATGACCAGAAGCCTCTGAGTTAGCAGTATTGCCCACAAGCAGTGAACGGGCCAGGTTTAAAGTGGCGCCAGATTCCACATAAATAGCTCCACCCTCCGCTGCCGAGCTATTACCGGATAGGGTCACATAGTTTAGATTAATCCCGCCTGTGTTCGATTTAATATACAAGGCTCCACCATCACCATAGGCGGAATTTTTAGCCAATGTAAGATTGCTCATATTAACCATACCGGCGCCTTCAACACTCAATGCAGCCGCCATTCCAGCAGAATGATTACTGATAAATAATGAGCGCTTAATACTGCTTACTCCAGAGCTTGAAGTTATCGCTATAGCAGCTGCAGAAGAAGTCACATTATTTAACTCAAACTCACTATCAGTAACCTCAACGTTTGAACCATCCATGGTATAAATAGCCCCGCCTATAGCCGCTCTATTAGATTTAAATAAACTGCGATTAATCTCTAACTGAGTTGAGTTGCCCTTGAGCATTATGGCCCCAGCCTTATCAGCCGCAGCATTTTCACTAAAGACAGAATTGCTAAGCTCAACAATGGAGGCGGAATCCACTAACATGGCTGCGCCATTAATCGCTTCATTGGCAACAAACTGCATGGCCGTAAGAGTCACACGCGAATGACTGACCTTTAATGCAGCCCCATCGGCTGCAGTAGCCGAGCCCGCTGCATTTAATATCAAACCCGATAATGTCACCTGATCGCTGTATGCAGTACTGCCTATATTCACAGATAACAAGCTTGGTAAATTACCGCCGCTCTTAGCTGCTGTATTAATCACTAAAACATCAGCACTATCGCCTGAGATAATGGTTATATTTGTCGCAGGTTTAGCCTCGGCAATCCTCGTCTCATTACCACTAAAACCACCGGCAAGGGTTAAACCCGCATTAATTGCAATACTAGCAGCGGGATGATAAATGCCTTGCTGTACAAATATATTAATGGCATCGACAATTTTTGCCTGATTAACCGCCTGTTGAATATCTGCACAGGCATCAGCCCAGCTCATACAATCACCAGCACCAGTTGCCTGTGTTTTCACAAACACCGCCTCACAAACATCACCTATCTGATTAAAGTTTGCATCTTCCTGCAGAGGGTTAGGAGTATTGGTGCAGTTATCGGTGTCATTTATACCGTTATCATCAGCCACGCCATCGGCATCGCTATCCAACTCACAGACATCACCAATATTATCGGCGTCAGCATCGGCCTGATCGGCATTGGCAATGGCCGGGCAATTATCGGTATCGGCGGCATTATCATCAGCAAAACCATCACCGTCCGAGTCCAACTCACAGACATTACCAATGCCATCGGCGTCCGTATCCGCTTGATCGGCATTGACGATTAATGGGCAGTTATCAGCATTATCCAATGCCCCATCATTATCATCGTCACCATCACAGACGTTACCGATGTTATCCGCATCCAAATCAGCCTGATCACTGTTCGAGATCAATGGACAGTTATCGGCGGCATCCACCACGCTATCGTTATCATCGTCACTATCACAGACATTACCCTCTGCATCACCATCGGTGTTGAGCTGATCAGGATTATAAGTATTTGGGCAATTATCTGCCGCATTAACATCACCATCCCCATCAAAATCGTTAGGGTCTATGGTGCTAGGGTCACAGGCATCACCGATGCCATCTAGATCCAGATCAGATTGATCTGCGTTTGCCGTGACTGGACAGTTATCAAACTGATCATAGGCGCCATCACCATCACCATCTTCACAGGCATCACCGATGTCGTTGCTATTCAAATCCGTCTGGTCATTGGCAAGTAAAGGGCAATTATCATTGATATCGATGACGCTATCACTGTCGCTGTCACCACAGACATCACCACCGGCACCAGGGTAGTTATCGGCTTGATCCGTATTCACAATTAACGGGCAGTTATCCGGTGCTGCATCTAAAATGCCATCACCATCATCATCACTATCCCCTGTCATACCTGAACAGGCAATGTTTGGTGCACCGTCATTATCCGTATCCAGACATGAGCCTATTTTGATAGTGGGATTGGCATCAACACCATCTAATAATCCGTCATTATCATCATCGCTATCACAGACATTACCTTGACCATCACCGTCCGTATCCAGTTGATTATTAGGGCCAGCATTGGGGCCATTATCATCGTTAGGGCAATTATCCAGGTGATCGGGAGTACCGTCATTATCGGCATCTGGAGGGGTTGTCACCGACCAGGTAAAATCTTTTGTTACGCCAACCAAGTTACTGTTTTCGACAACTGTAGCTTTAATGGTACAGGTACCCACCCCCACACTGCTCACGGTAGTGCCAGAGACTGTGCATACAGCGGTAGTTTTACTGGATAAGGTTACAGGCCTTCCTGTATTAACTGAAGAACCTGCCGATGCGATGGTTTTCGCCGTGGCCACCAGAACATGGCTGGCCCCCACGGTAGACAAGGTCGGCTGGCCTGATAAGTTAACCGTTTGGTTAACTTTTACCGTCACCGATCCTCTGTGAGTCGGGTCACAGCCATAACAGACATCACCATAGATATTGATTTTACAGGCCTGGGTACTGCCCTGTGTCATGGTAATGGTTGGGGATACCGAAACCCCTCCACAGCCGCTGGTATAGGTACTTGCTCCACCTGTGCAGCCACCGCTGGTCGCAACTTTAACCGTATCTCCACACCAGGTTGCACTATAGGAGGCGTTCATGGTAGCGGTCTCGCCATTATTGGCTCGGTTATCGCCAAACATGGGGTTTGTCCAGCCAGCCCCTGCTGAAGCTGAAATCGAGACCATGCTCCAATAAATGCCTAAAACATATATGGCTAGTAATTTCTTCATGTTATTTCTCCTCTCCATTGGCATAACCAGCATCCACTGCAGGATTGTTTTCAGCTGCAGCTAAAGAAAGAGGGGGAAGACAAGATGATATTAATGAGAGCAAGGCCCAGACTGGCCTAAACCCAGGCAAACTGATTAACTGTTTTATGTACATAATAGCTACCCTACTGTATCTATTTTTATTATTTATACTCGCAAGAAAATGCCATTTAAAAGCTATGCTTAATTCGCAATGAGGCATTTTTTATAGGGGTTCTGCTTTTATTGTTATTTACTACAGAAAGCTAAAACCTATTCTTAATATAGAAGAAAACTTAAGACTAGTGTGAGTGCACAAAAGGTCGTTTTTTTGTACGGTATTACAAAGAAAAAAGGGGTTAACGCTATAAATCAATGCTTTAGATAAAGTACTAAGGAGGTGTGTTAGCTCGGCCGGTAAAATCATAGATAAAGCAAAGTCAGCTTTATAATGGCGCCTTTTAAATGACTTAAATGAAAAAGGCACTGCTGTCCCATAAATTTTAGGAATATGTAAAAAGCCTGAATTCTTATGAAAAACTGTTGTTACTACACATTTAACATAAAGGATTCAGGCTTTGTCTCAATAACAGTGCACATTCACTAAAACGCGGTGCGCCCAAGTTACGCCGAGTTGAATATATTGATAACGAAAGTGATAAAGAAAGTGATAAAAAATACGTATTTTTAACCTACAACTTAAGCAATGTGCATCAACAATAGCAGCGATTTATAAAGATCGATTTCAGGTCGAATTGTTCTTTAAAACGATCAAGCAGAATTTAAAAATCAAGGCGTTTGTAGGTTTATCTGGTAACGCGATTTTAATGCAGATATGGATAGCGATGACCACCTATCTTTTGCTTGCTTTCACCCGTCATAGCGCTAGGACGGGTTGGACAGTGCAGCGCTCTGTTAAGGGTGATTCAACTCAACTTATTTGAAAAAGAGCCTTGTGAAATTACTAAAGCCTGATCCTCACAAACACAAAAAAGCGAACCTCAGGTGAGATTCGCTTTGTAATGCTGAATATGGGACAGCTGTAGCCTAAGGCTCCTTTCAAAGGCTTAACAGATTAAATCTGGCGGAGCCTGGGCAATCTAAAGAAACCCATCAAGATCAATAAAAACAGGCCTATGGGTTTAAACGTTCCCAGTTCGAAGTCCTTTAGCTTTGCAGTACAGGCTTTGACAAATACCTCACCTTGCTTGTAGCGGCGCTGGGCATCTTCGGCACAGGTAAGTACCGTATACTCATAAGCCCCGATATCACAGGCATTGTTTTTTCCATCCGGGCGTAATTCGCCACGCTGATCCTCCTCAGACAAACCACAATCGGCTAGTGGAATGACATCCCGGGCAATGCTGCCGGCCAACAAAGGCATGGTTTTTAAATTACCGTAATAACCATCACCTCCACCAAAATTGGGTGAAATATCCAAGATCTCTTCCAGAGTAACAGCTACCTTGGAGAAATCCTCTCCAACGGGTGTATCTGTCGCCGTAAAGCTATTTGCCGCCGAAACAGCTGCCCCATTGGTCATACCACCTACATTGTTAAAACCAACGATATTGTAGTCAGCATCGGTAAAACTGTTATTGATATTATCACCACTACCCACTGCGGTATTAGCCAGCAACAAGGAGCGCTGCAAGCTTAAGCTACCCGAGGTCCGTTGTAATGCCCCACCGTCACCACCTGCCGTATTGGCCACCATGGTGACATAGTTAAGATTGGCAACGCCACTTTGCAGTTGCAGTACTCCACCGTCAGCTCCCGCTTTATTGGCATAAAACGTTGAGTTTTCAACCAGCAGGTTATTTGCAGCCTGATTGACAAATAATGACGCGCCCGCATTGGTGGCCAAGTTATCAACAAAAAGGCTGCGACTGATATTAACCGTTCCACTGGAAAATAATGCTATGGCTCCACCGCTATCTGCAGCACTATTGGCATTAAACTCAGACTGAGTGACGTCAAGAGTTACTGCTCCAACTGTTCTGATGGCCCCACCAGTTGCCGCTGCATTAGTATTAAAAGACGACTGATTAATCGTTGCCGTAGCCCCATCAATAGCTATTGCCGTGCCTGAATTAAGTTCAAAGCTACTATTTACCACACTCAGCTGAGAAGAGGCATTCTGAAAAATAGCCCCGGAGACCGTTGCCGTATTATTAAAGAAGCGAGATGACTTCACCTCGACCTCGGTGCCGGCTCCAGTGATATACAGGGCCGAACCATTGCTACCGGCATTGGCCTCGAAGTCAACCGAACCCAGCTCTAACACTGCAGTCGCTTCTACCCTGATGGCAGAGCCTGAGCTCGCCACAAATTGACTACTGAGAATATTCACCTGTGAATCACTGACTAATAAACCTGTGCCATTTGCGGCATTAATCACCAGGCCTTGTAGACGAATGGACTCGGCATAACCTCGCCCTTGAGCCGCCAATGGTGAAGCGAAAACCCATTTAGCAAAAGAATTTGGGATCAGTCGTGAAACTCTGTACCAGTATTTAAAGAGTTAATAGTTGCAGGATAAAATCATTGTTAATATCTTAATTCGTAACGCATGCACTCAAAAATT
>JABSRQ010000193.1 GCA_013215055.1 Pseudomonadales bacterium
AAATGACCAGCGACTGTTGGAATGTAACGTATGAAGGAGCGCCTAGTAGCGGGGGGTCTTGGGCTACAGGTGACTGTTCTCGACGCGTTGTTCGTGGAGGTTCTTGGAAAAATACGCCGTTTGAAATTATGTCCGCCAACCGCAATTGGGCGGCGATTGATTATCGCTTCCACAGTTACGGTTTTAGATTGGCCCATGATGGCTGGTTTAAATTTGTAAAAGCTCCGCAAGGTTAAGCTGCGCGGAGTTTATCGAGACTAGCCTCTGCTTTGATCATTAACTCATCGACCGTAGTGTCAGCATCATGGCTGGAACAGGCAAGCTGATACTGCAAAGATACAATTTGATGGCCTAAGGTAAATGGCTGGTTTATCGCTTGTTGTAAGGTTTGAATGGAGGCCTCTGGGCTATTTTTATCTTCACTGAGTAGGGTGAGGGCAAAACGCTTGCCATTAAGACGTGCCGAATGGCTAAAACAGGATTGAATCTTCAGGCGTTGAGCAAATGTCTTGATAATGTTGTCGGCCTCATCATAGCCAAATGTCTGATTAATCTGTTCCAGATTATCAATATCAATAATAAGCATATGGATAAAATGTTTTTGCCTTTTAGCCTGTGCAATTTGATGATTTATTTTTGCAAAAAATGCGCTTCGGTTGGTAAGGCCTGTTAGAAGGTCGTTGCGTGAAAGAAAATAATTATCTTTATCCCGATTATCTCTCTCTTCTATTAAACGTTGATTCGCTTTTTCGTAGATCCAGGCAATAACGGTTAAACCTGTTAGTGTTACCAGAAAATGCACCAGGCTTTGCTCTACAGCTTGGGCGTGAGTCATTTGCATTTCGAATGCAAAACCTGACCAGTACATGGCATAAATGATGATTTGAGTGATAAGGACAATGCCTGCCCATAATAAGCCTGTAGCAATGCCTGAGGTGAAAAACATCATTACCGGTAATAAAAACATAATCTGTGAAGAGGTGGCTTCTGCTCCGCCTGCGACAAATACGCTGACTATAAGAGAGAGGTATAGCGGAATTGAAAAGCCGTAGGCTAAGTATTGCGTTTTTCCGGTGAATTTCAGTACCACTAGTAAACAAGAATACAGCAGCATAATAAAAGCGGTGATGCTGATGCCAATATAATTATCGGGGGAACCGGTGTAAATAAACGAGATGGAAAGGCAGGTTATGGCTGAGATAAATGCGATAGATAACAAACAGCCTGCAAGAATCCTTGCTCTATAGCGTTCATCATCATTATGATAAAGTGTGTCGTCGATAAAAAAATCGATACACCGGCGTAGCCGGCTAAAATGGTGCATGGTAAGTTCCTTTTCTGCATCCCTAGGATCGGGATAATACCATTTCATTTTTAATAAAAACGATAATAAGCGATTAAATGAATTTTTTTAAAATCTATACCGAGGCCGTCATACGCAGGCCGGTCGTCAGCCTTATATCGGCTTTTCTGTGCTGTATATTATTTTTAGTGGCAGCAAAAGATGTACGTTTCAATAACAATTTCTCGGTGTTATTTGCCGTGGATGATGAAGCTAATCATTACCGAGATTTCTATCGCACAGAATTTGGTGCTGATGATGGTTTGTTAATGGCTATTATCCGCCCCGAGACGGTAGATGAAGCGTTTTTCCAAAAGCTTGAAACCGTTACGACCTTGTTAGAATCACAAATCTTCTTTAAACGTATTATTAGCCCAGTGAATAGCTCGGTGATTCGAAATGATGGGGTTGATGATGAGATCAGTGTGGATCCGATCTTTTATCATTTTGCCGATGAACTCACTCTTGATGAAAAAATGTTACTCCTACGTCAGGCAGATACCACAGCGGGAAGGCTGGTATCTTTACATGCCAATACATTTGCAGTGTTAGCCCAGATGCCAACGCAGCTAGACAGCTATAAAAAAATCAAACAACCGGCTGAGTTTTTTCAGCAAGAAATTATTCGCATGTTCGAGAATACCGCCGACATTCATTTTGCCGGTGTGGCATATAGTCGAATTGGCATTCTGGATTTGATGCACCAGGATCTATTTGTTCTAGTGCCTTTAACTGCAATCATTGTGGCGATCATGAGCTTTGTGTTATTTAGAACACTTGCGGTGGTTGTTATCAATGCCGCAACGATTGTTTTCTCGATCTCGGCAACGTTAGGGCTTATGGGGTTAAATGGCGATGATATTAATCAGCTGACCATTACGTTTCCGGTTTTACTGATGGTGATTGTTGTGGCTAATGGTATTCATTTTTATCATCGCTACTTTCGTGAATTAGAAGCGGGTAAGTCTGTTTCTGATGCGGTTTTGATCACTGCCGAGCAGGTCAGCAAGGCCGCTTTCTTATCTTGCCTAACCACTGCGATTGGTTTTTTTGCGTTATTAACCGCGGACATGCCGATCTTGAGGAGTTTTGGTTTTTATCTGGGCTGCGGGGTTTTAATGGCGTTTGTGGGTTTATGCACCATTATTCCTGCCAGCTTACAGTTGATGCAACCGGTTAAACATCAATCTCAGAATCACAAGCAGCTGGCCTGGGTTGATACTATGGTGGCCTTTTTAATGCGGCCTCGCTGTCGTCGCTGGGTGATGCTCAGTGGTTTTTTGTCTTTAGTTATTGGTGCGATGGTGGCAAGTACTATCCAATATGATTATTACCTTAAAGATATGCTTTCAGAAAATCACCCTCAGGTCATTGCCTCTGAAATTGCCGATAAAGAATTGTCGGGCGCTTTCCCTATGGAAATTTCATTATTAGGTAAAGCGGGTGATTTCAAAAAGGCTGATAATTTAAAAAACATATTGTTAATGCAAGACTGGTTGGCCTCCCACGGTATGGGTGATAACGCTTTAAGTCTGGCGCAAATTTTAAAAACACTGAATAAGGCCGTTACAGGGGAAGATCAGGCACCGGTCTCGGATGCAGCAGTCGCTCAGTTGTTATTACTGGCCGAGGGCAGCTCTGATGATATTGTCAGTCAGCTGGTCAACTTTGATTATTCACATACTCGTATTCGCCTTTATGGCACGGATCAGGGTGCTGCTGCGTTAATTGAGCTGCAGTCGCAATTTGAGCGATACGCTAACGCTTTAATGCAGGGTAGCGGAATCACGGTAAAGATGACGGGGGAGGCTCCTGTGGCTTATCACGGCATGAATAAGTTGGCCAGAGAGTTGATGAATAGTGTTTTTATCGCCATTGTTTTTATTGTTATCACGGTACAGTTGGTTTTTCGGGATATACGCCTCTCTATCGCATCCATTTTCCCTAATATTATTCCGATTATCTTAGGCTTGGTTTTCTATCGCTTAAGCGGCCAAAGCTTAAACCCTTTGCCTGGCATAGCCTTTTGTATAGCCATCGGCATTGCGGTAGACGATACGGTGCATTTATTTGTCCGGTTTAATGAAGAGCTGGCTTTGGGTAAAGAGAGGCAGCAAGCGATTAAAGATGCAGTTTATGAAGTGAAAGGTGCGCTGTTCAGTTCCAGCTTTATCTTAATTTCAGGTTTCTTGGTGTTTTTGCTTTCCGGTTTTAGCTGGAATCGTGATCTTGGGTATCTAGGTGCGGTGTTAATTGTTATTGCATTGGCTGCAGATCTGATTTTTACACCGGCACTATTGTCTATTTCCGCCAGCAAACCTGCGGATAAACTTGTGGCAGATACTGAATCTTGAAAAAAACTTTGTTAATTGTTTTTCATTCCCAGTCTGGTGTGGCAGAGCAGATGGCGTTTATCTGTTATAACGCGGCCATTAATATATTGGTTGAAACGGATGTGGTGGCATTGAAAATGCGACGTTGCATGGACGCGGATGTTGATGACTTTATTGATGCATCGCTAGTGTTGTTCATTGGGCCGGAGAATTTTTCTGCAATAGCCGGAGGCATGAAAGATTTGTTAGACAGAGTTTTTTATCCGTTAGAAAGGGCAGGGGCTCAAGCCTTACCCTATAGCTTGCTTATTGCCGCAGGAAACGATGGGGGCAACTGTGCAAAGCAGATGAAGAAGATTTTGCTTGGCATTAATGCCAAGGCCGTACAGCAAGAGCAGATTATTTTTAGCCAAAAAAATGCACCTCTTAGTGATAATGATAAAGTGCGCTGTGAAGAGTTGGCGTTGTCTTTGGTATTGGGGCTGGATATGGGCTTGTATTAGCTCCTTTATAAACGTTAGGAAAATCATGTCAGAGTATATTTTATTTCACACCCTGGGTTGCCATCTTTGTGAAGACGCCGAAATAATTTTAAACACACTTTCTGTAAGTTTTAAAAAAATCGATATTGCGGATGATGATGCCTTGCTTGAGTCTTATGGGATTTATATTCCCGTGTTGCTTGAGGCATCTTCTGCATCCGAGTTACATTGGCCGTTTGATGTCACTACGCTAGAGACCTTTATTCAGACTAATCAATAAATGGAGTTTATATGGCTGAACTTACGATAACGGATTTGTGTATATATCCGGTTAAATCATTACCCGGGCTTAGTGTGCAGCACCTAAATTTTGATGCTTTAGGCGCAGTGCATGATAGGCGTTATATGTTGGTAGATGACGCCGGTAAGTTTGTGTCGCAACGACAGTTTGCCCCGTTATGTTTAGTGAAGCTCACTGCTGTAGATGCAGGCTGGGTTATTCGATTACCTATGGATGGCATAGAGCCAGAGAAGGTGCTGCCCTTTATAGGTGTTCAGGATGCATTGAAGGTTGTGCAGATTTGGGAAGATGAAGTCAGTGTGTTTGATCAAGGTGATGAATGGGCTGATTTTTTCACACGTTATTTACAGGCCACCGTGCGCTTGGTATACCTGCCTGATACAGGCCTAAGGCGCATCGATACGCAGTTTTGCAAAGAAAAACGTCATGTCGGACTTGCCGATGGCTTTCCTTTGCTTTTAACCACGCAGGAGTCGCTGCAAGCTGTTAACGAAATTTTGAATGACAATATAGATATGGCGCGTTTCAGGCCAAATATTGTTGTTGCAGGGGGCGCTGCATTTGCGGAAATGCAGTGGACTGCTTTGCATTGTCAGCCTGATGAAAATACATTCTTGTTAGTGAAGCCCTGTTCACGTTGCGTTATTCCCACAATTAACCCCAAGAATGGCTCTAAACAACCTCAGGTTTGGAAGGCGCTAAAACAGCTGTGCAGTGGCGATGATGGCAATCTGTATTTTGGCCAAAATATGATTCATCAGAACCGCAGTGCAATAAAAGTGGGTGACAGTTTATTAATTAATTGATGTGGTTTTAGCGGTGAATATTTTGGGGGTAAAGTCGCTTAACATGGTTTTTTTGCTTTTATCTAATCGTGTTTGATAGATGATGCTATAGGTCAGTATGTTTTGAACATACTTTCGCGTCTCTTCATACGGAATGGTTGCCACCCAGTGTACCCAGTCTTCGGTTAGCGGTCTCAGCCCCAACCATTCATTCACACGGTGAGGGCCTGCATTATAGGCAGCTGTCGCCAGAATATAGTTATTATCATATTTACCCAATAAGTCTTTCAAGTATTTGGAGCCCAGTGTGATGTTATAGCTGGGGTCATTAAGCTTGTTGACATTGAACTTCATATCCAGGCTTTTGGCGACACGCTTGGCGGTCTTGGGCATCAGCTGTAATAAACCGCGGGCTCCCACATGTGATCGAGCATGAGGGGAGAATGCACTTTCCTGTCGGGCCATCGCAAATAGCCAGCTGGGGTTAATGCCTTGTAATTTGGAGTGTTTTTTAAATTCGTCGGCAAAAGCCAGTGGGAATCTGGCATCAACCACATCCCAGAGTTTTGCTTTTGCATGGGCTTGAATGGAGCGTTCATACCATTTTAACTGGTCGGCCAGGGCTGCTGCTTGACTCCATTGCTGCTGGTTGAAGGAGCGAGTCACAAAATACCAGTTGCGGTTGGCTTCGCGATTTTCACCGAGTTGATAAAGCTCAAACGCCGGCATTAGCTTGGCTTTAATACTTTCATCAAGCTGAATGTTGTGCAGAATATTGTTAATAAAATGACTGCTAGGTTGGCTGCCTTGCTCTGCCGCTAAAAAGCCATAAAAATGGCGTTGCTGAGCCAAGGTTTTAAGTAAAATATCCGGGTGCCGTTCAGGGTTTAAGGCTTTTCTGCCACTTTCTTGCTGCGCAATGGCATACCAGTACATCCATTCGGGTTTTTGCTGGGTTTTGTCCAGCGTTTGCAGGTAAACACGCTTGTAATTTATCCAGTCTTTGGCCTGTAAGGCATAACGTAGTTCAAACTCTTGCAGTTCATTATCAACATTTACCTGTATATGTTTAAGCCATTGCTGGGCTTTTTCCGCATCGTGTTTGGCATAATACCAGGCGCAGAGTTTTTTAATTTCTAATAAATCATCATGCTCCATAGGCAGTTTGGCATATTCAACCAGCTCGGAGACCTGTTGATAATCCGATGAGGCCAATTTACGTAATAAACGTTTTAAGGTCCCGCTTTGCAAGCTGTTTTTGTCTGTTAACTCTGCGAGTTCAGTAAACCATTTCTTTTTATAATGGCTGGGTTTTAATAAACGTTTGGCGGTTTTTCTATCTTTGTCATTAAGTTTGTTTAACAGGTAGTTGGCAAGTTTTATATTATTGGCTGCATAGGCCATTTGAAAACGTTGCCATGCGAGTGAGGTAGATAGGTAGCCGGCTTGCTGCCATTGATTAAACAGCGGGTTACAGCTATTAGGCATGGATTTATGTGAAAGCCATAGCTGTGTTGTCTGATTATAGATCTCGGTTTTATCTTCACCTAATGCCAGGTCACTTAATAAACTGGTGCATTGCTGAGATTTAATCCCGCTGTCACTATAGAATTTTCGGTATAACTGCCATTTTTTGTTGCGGGCTAAATACGCTAGCCAGTGGCTTTGCATTTTAAAACCGATATAAGAACCTGCGTGTTTTTGTAAAAAATTTTTGATCTCATCTTCAGGTAGTGTCGAGAAACGGCTCTTGATCTGAGCGAACTCAAAATAGCCTTGAAGGGGGTAATGACGTAATAATGTGTGGGTTTTTTGGAAATCTTGCTCGGTGATTGGTGCTGAGTGCTTTAAACGTAGCAGGGCTTGCTGATATACTGCGCGCTCTTTTGCATAGGGCTCTGCTATTTCAAGGTTAGCCGCCTGCGAAAGAGCGCAACCAAGAAACAGAGCACCGATGATGAATCGGACTGTTATAAGCATATAAGTCATTGTTATTATAAAAAGTCTATTTAAGCTATATCTTAACCCTAGCGCATATCTTTTTTTATATCGACATTAATCTTGGCTTCTATTTAGAAAACGCAAACTAAGTTTTGATGCGTTAAAGAAAAATTCATTTATTGAGAGGAAACTATGGCTCTTATCCGCCTGGATAATGCAGATCTTGCTTATGGTGATCATGCTTTATTAAAAAATGTCTCTTTTGCCATAGAACACGGTGAAAAAATTGCGTTGATAGGACGTAACGGTGCCGGTAAATCCAGCTTGATGCGTATTTTAACGTGCGAGGAAAAGCTTGATGGCGGGGTGATTAATATTGATGGTTCGGTCAAGGTTAATTATTTACCGCAGGCATTACCTGCCGCCGATGAAACCACGGTTTTTGATTATATTGCCCTGGGTTTGGCTGAATTAGGTGAAATATTAGCGCAATTTGAGCATTTAATTCATACCGAGATGGACGATAAAGCCCTGGAGAAACTTCAGCGCTTACAAGATGCTATCGATGCCCAAAATGGATGGGATTTTCAGGAAAGAATTCATGCCAGTTTAACCGAGTTAAATTTAGATCCAGAAACCACTATGGCAAGCCTATCCGGTGGATGGCGTAAAAGGGTCGCTATTGCCAGAGCGATGGTGTCTGCGCCCGATGTATTGTTACTCGATGAGCCCACCAACCATTTGGATATTCCCGCTATTCAATGGTTGCAGGGATTGCTTTCGCGCAGCACCGCTAGCATTGTTTTAATCAGCCATGATAGACGTTTCCTGAATGAGGTTGCCACACGTATCCTGTGGTTGGATAGAGGCAATATCATGAGCTTTCCGGGTGATTACGATGCCTTTTTAGTGGGTAGAGAGCAGTTTCTGGCGACTGAAGAGAAGCAAAATGCGCTATTTGATAAAAACCTCGCAGAAGAGGAAAAATGGATACGTAAAGGCATCAAGGCCAGACGTACCCGAAATGAAGGCCGCGTGCGTGCGTTAAAAGCATTGCGTAATGAACGTAAGGCGCGTGTTGATGTTAAAGGCAACGTTAATATGCAGATCGATGATACGGAGAAATCCGGAAAGTTGGTTGTTGAGATGAAAGATGTTTCCTATGCCTATAACGAGCAGCTGATTGTTAAAGATGTTAATTTACTGGTACAACGTGGTGATAGAATCGGTGTTGTTGGACGTAATGGTGCCGGTAAATCGACCCTGATAAAACTGATGTTAGGTGAGCTTAAAACCAAAAACGGTTCTATACGTTTAGGCACCAAGCAGAAGATTGCTTATTTTGATCAAAATCGGGATGAGTTAGATGAGACCCAAACGGTAGCGGATACCGTGCCCGAAGGCCGTGATTTCATTGAGATCAATGGGAAGAGTACACATCGGATGACGTAGTTGTCAGAGTTGTTGTTTACTACTC
>JABSRQ010000194.1 GCA_013215055.1 Pseudomonadales bacterium
GAATACAACATGAAATCTAACCAAAAATCAGAACTCTTTCCTTTATCCGCATACTAAACGCTTTGGTCATTATTTTTTTCTTGTTGATTTATATATGGATAAAAATTTTTCGTAAATTGAACAAGCTTTCTCGGGGTATCAGGCATAGGAATTGTATGGCTGTCTTCCTGACCATTAACCAACGGACAAACAAGAGTTTTAACTTTACCTTGGAATATTTCCGCCTCAAAACTAACAACTTTCACGCCACTACTATCCTGAATAGAAATCATTGGCAAAATCACATTAAGAGGAGATAACACAATTCTTAAATGTTGTGGAAAAATTTTCCTCCAGTACTGTTTAGTTAAATGGCGTGAACTGCTTTTATCTAATGGTTTCCTAAACTCGTGTTTCTCACTGCCTGCATATCTAAAGTGATTTTCAAGTAATTGATGGTATATAACCTCATCCCCACAAACAATAGGGATTAATTGAGGGCATGATAGAAGACGTCGAAGTGTCTCTAACACATCATGGGCTTGATTTAAGGCCATATCCACGTCATCAATAGGCAAAACTAAAGTTTCTACGCCTAAAATCCGTGTACATAGCTGGATATACTCATGAAAGTTTCTTTCTAAATCCATCGCGGATTGATAACTAACTATTCGGTCTAAACCACTTGCATCCCTATGGTTATATTCACTCTGACCAAGAGACTCCGCTAATTTCCCTAGCAACCGATAATACTCTTGCTTTTCATTACATTTATTACTTAGTTTTGACTGGAGATAACTATGAATATGGGCAATAACAACGTTGACAAAATTATCATGATCCATTAACAATGTTGGATCAATGATACTTAAAAACTCTACCTTTGAAGTTACCTTATTTTCTTCCTTAGCTTTTTTCCATTTCTTTGAAAGATTATAAAGAAATACTGTTTTACCAGTCCCTCTACCACCTGAGATAAACAAAGCATCGTGTACACGAGATAAGGTCTTATTTAAAGGGATATTCTCATTATTCTTGCTGATCTCTTTAGATTCTTTTACAAGATTATCTATATTTCTAATTGCAAGTTTATACGCTCTAACTTGCCATAACTCATCATCATTTTCATACTCACCTGAGTATTCTGCAGCCGATGCGTTTAGGATCATTTTATTATCTAACATTCTATCTACTTCCATTTATCAGGCGTGCTTATGATTTTTTCTTAGCAAGGAATTTCAGAGCTGAATCCCCGTATTCTATATAATCACCAACGATATCCTTATGCATCTGCACATAGTTATCGCTTAACAATATATGTAATTTTTGCCTAATATTATCGTCGGTGTCTGAACCTAATTTTTTTTCAGCATATAAGAGCTCTACTTGCAGCCTCATTAGACGATTTCTTGACCACGATCTTGTATAGCCATACTTTCTATTGCCTGAATACGCGGTAACAAAAATAAATATACCGAAGAAAAGGAAATGCCCAGCTATCGTTGAAACTTTTATGGTTAGAAGGCTCAGAAGTAAAAATGCCATTAATAGATTCATACACAAATCTAATTTATCTTTTCGCAGTTTCACTTTTTGCTTTGTTGATTTTCCTTCACATTTTTTATCAAGTGGGGAATAGAGTTTATATATAAGGAAAATAGTAGTAGAAAAGCATAAGAAAATGACATCAAACAATGCGATGTTAAACGTAAAATTTATTGCTGTAAGGGAATTAAAGATACTTTCATTAGTTAATGTCGTTGCGACTCCTGCTAAAAAGTCTAGGCTTGATAACATCACGAGGCCACCAAATAAAACCATAAGACTTCCAATAAAGGCCAGCCTTCTGGTTAAAATATGTTCGACATTATTATTATCAACCAGCCTATCAAATCGATTGAACACTTCTTCTAAAGTGGCCGTCAAATCAGAGTCAGAAAAGTCCGCTATTTTAGACAATGACGTCTCTTTATCATCAAAACTACAGTTCATACATTTCCTCATCCATGATATTCACGTTATAAAAGCAAATAACACGTCCTTGATATTATAAATTAGCTAAAACTCGCTCTATACGTTTTTGCCTTCAGGTTTACATGTTGTTCTACTGCACCTGTTAGCTGAAATAATCTAGCCTGCTGTTTGAAATCAAAAACACGGTACAGGCTGTATTGCAGAGCGTGGTCTTTGGAGAAGGCCACTTCGTTATCGCTAATGAAAAACGGGAAGTATTTACCGCTGTTGGTGGTTTTTACTTCGATGAAATGTTCTTCTTCTATGGGCTGGTCATCTTGCCAAATAAAAGAGCGGATATCATAACCAAGGCCATCGCCGCGTTCCTTACTGCTCCACTGTACTTCGTTTGCTAAGTCTTCACGGCCAGCTTGTATTAGGCGGTTCTGTTCAAAGTTGATCACAAACTGTTCGCCGTTTTCGCCTAGGTTGCGGTTACGGGCTTCTCGTTGAGCGAAATTGATTTTTCGGGCTAGGTATTTGCGCTTGGGTTCGGCGACTATGGCGATTTTTTCAGGGATCTCATTGTCGATAACAGCCTGCCAATCAAAAGTTTCTGGCTGGATTACTGTTTGCTGTTGGGCCAGCAGATCTAAATCGGTTTGGTTTGCCGCTAAATGGGCTAAGACAACATCTCGAAGCTGGCTTTGATAGTTAAAAGCCGGTTTATAGCCAATGATATAGGGTTGGCCTAATTCAACTAAGATGGCCGATATATTTTGGTGTTTAAATTCTATCGAGCCATTGCTGCGTTTATCTAGAATTAGCTGTAAGTTACGGTTGTGCTCAGCCTTGTTGTATTTCTCACCGGCGATTTGTTTGAACAACATGCTGAAATAGTCTTGCACACAGGCTTCACATTCAAGCCAATCCCACCCATTACCGACCTCTAGCAAGGTTTGGCGCTGGTTTTCGGTGATAGTGATATTTTTATAGAGGGCTGTTTTGTATAACTCTCTTACGGTGAGGTTATTTAGCAGTTCAAACAGTTCATCGTCGAAATAGGCAAAGCTGATATTTTCATCAATTTTTTTTGAGCTGCTTGCTGTTGTTAGCTCACTATAGGCCTGTAGACGCCCTGGTTTGGCTTGGTGATGCCAAAAACCTTCGCCTCGTAAATGAAAGAATGGAAGGTGGGCGTTATTGCGGTCTGCTTCCGTTTTAAGCGCATCGAAGTGCTGAGTAAACGTTTGCGTTAATCTCTCGGTGTAATAGATTTCATTGTTAGTAATATGTCCACTCTCAATCAAATCCATTACAGCCAATAACATGGCTATTTTATGTGGGCTGGTTTTTCCGCCTGCACGATTGGGATTCAGTTGTGAGAAACGATTTTCGTAATGCAGCAGGCTCATGGCGTATTACCTGCTTTAGGTCTTATAACAGCACACTTCCACACCACGTCTTCCCTGCCACCTTTATCGTCTGTTTGTTGTATTTCTATGCTGTATTCAGCTTGAAAAGCTTGGAACAGGCTTTCGTTAACTAGTTCAAACTTTCGCGCTTGCTCATTGGCTTGATTGCGCCAGGTGATGATTAACAGGCCTTTGGCAGTTAACAGGTTTTTCAGGCGCTTTAGGGCCTGCTGTTGTTGCTGTTGATTTAGGTGCATCCATACAGCTGATACGATGATTAGCGGGTACTTTTGATTGGGGAGGTTTGTTAGAACTGGTAGCTGATCATCTACAGTTTGGATGTTTTTATGTTGGGGAATGGCTTGTCTTAAGGTGTTGTTGGGCTCTATGGCGGTAACTTGCCAGCCTTTTTCTGCCAACCATAGGGCATCACGGCCTGCGCCTGCACCTATGTCTAGGGCGTGGTTGTTTTCTTGGCTTGCGGGTGTTTTGGGCAGATTTTTTAGCCAGGCGCTGTGTACTTGCTCTGGGTCCAGGCTTTGGTATTGGGCAATGAGGGCTTGGGCGTTATTGGTGTAAAAGTCCATGTTTACGGCTGTTTTTTGTTGTAGTTTTTATCATCATCATGATGTTATTTGAACTATATCACACTTTTTGTGTGGTTATTTACCGTGATACATAAACCAACATATTTTAAAGTCGTTAGTTATGCTACTGGGCTAGCCGTGTTTAAGTTAGGTTAGATAATGGGTTTCTATGTGCATTGAACCGTATATTTGCGCAATAAAGCCAAGGCCGGCGGTGTAGATGATCTAATTTTTCTTTATTTTAATCTTTCTGAAATCGTCTTGAGGGAGCTATTACATCATCATTTAATAATCGGTAAACAAAAAAGGCCCAGCATCATACTGTTGATGCTAGACCTTGCTCTATTACTTCCTCAAACGTTATGAATCGGAGGTATATTAGTTATTCACGCGCGTTAAATTCATTAACTCTCTGGCATTATTGCTCCAGGATAATAGATACTTATCACCAGAGAGGGCCATGGCATCTATCATTCCGGGGAAATAAGCATTTGCATTATCGGTCCAGTAATCGATATTTTTTTCTCCAACGTTACCATTAGCGGAAATACTCACACTGACAATGGCTGAAAAATCAGCGTGTTTTTCATTCCAGAAGACACGGTAGTTGCCGTTATCAAAGTTAACAATAGACACATCACCCATTGAGTTTAATTCAGGCAGCAAGATTATTGGGGCCTTGTCAGCTATAGCATCATTGTTATATCGTTGGAATGACACGCCATAGGAGCCTGCATAAGTGGCATGAGACCATGCCATGGCAAATCCGGTCTTGTCTTTGACAACATCATAATCTAATGCTGAACCATTTAACCTGCTCTCCCATGGTGGTGGTGAGCCTTTCCAATCCGGGATTTTCTGGGTCTCTGCCCAGATATCCTTGCCATAAAAATCCAGCTTTCTGGTGATGATATAATCCTTATATTTTTGATGCCTGAAGTGTAAAAAATTATCTTTATCTACTTTAAAACCGTCATATCTATCGGTAAATCCTATGAGATTATCGTCTTTAACAAGATTACCTATGGGGCTTGGGTTGTCGACATTCCTTGCAAAAGACTGGGAATATCGATGCCCTGGATCTCTGGCATCTTCCCAGCCTACAACAACGGTGTGATCTAATACCGTTACATGTGGGTTTCTTGGAATGCCATTGTAATCAAAGCTTGCTTTATATGGCTTGGGTAAGTACGGGTGTTTGCCATTAACACCTTGAACAGAGTAGCTTCCTACCAACTCATTCTTAGTTATCCAGCTTGCTGTATAGCCATTTTCATCGCTGCTAACATCCAGATAGTTAGCCAAGATTCCAGCGGCTCCTCTACTGATAGAATGAGGATCTTTGCTTAATAGGCCATCAGCATCCAGGCCCTGATACCAGACTTCCCTATCCTGATATTGCCCCGTCTCATAGACAATAAAGTTGCCTATGCGCTGTTTACCTAGCTTGGATAAAAATGAAGGTTTAGCGATGGTACGTGGTGCAGCTAAGGAGAAAGGCTTGATGTCTATCGTTATCTTAGCTGTCGCCAGAGAACCATATTCATCTTTCATGCTGTATCTTATTGTCTTCAGGCCACTGACACCGGGATCAGAATAAAAATAGACCTTATTCTTTATGATTCTTGCATACATACCCATGCCATCATTAATGACGACACCCTCTATTTTCATCAGCTCAGGTGTTTCGTCCACATCATTGGCTAATACATCGATAATAACGCCAGAACCTTCAATAGAGGCCGCTACGTCATCTTTGGCAATAGGTCTATCATTCATGGCCGAGGCTAAATTTAGACGCCGCGTTGTTACCCCGTTGCTCTTATCTGTAACCAGCTCACCTGTTTGCTGCAGCTTCAGTAATAACTCTGCTGTAGACCTATTGGGGAATTTTGATTTAAGTGCCGCTAATGCACCCGTCACATGAGGGGCTGCTTGAGATGTGCCCGATAACGACACGCCACCGGCGGTTATATTGGTGCCTGGCGCCAGGATATCCAGCGTTACGGCACTGTTTGAGAAACCACTTACGGTATCTACCGGAACAATAGAGTCATCGCAGCTCGTATATCTCGTTGCCTGAGTCAGGCTATCGGTGGTAGCCCCAACCGAGATGGCTAGTGGGTGACAGGCGGGGATGCTTAAGCCATTTTTAACAGCATCATTACCCGCGGCAACCACCACTTGAATACCGTCAAGCAAAAGCCATTCAAAGGCGCTGTCATAAACGGTGTTTTTACATTCTACTTGATGGTTTTCATCGGATCCCAGACTCATATTGACCGCCACAATATTGTATTGATCACGGTTAGTGATAACCCAATTTAACGCTTTGATAACATCGGAATCTGCCGCACCATTGGGCTCAAAGACATCCAGCGATAAGATAGAGGCCTTAGGAGCTGTCTTGGCAATGATTGCAGATACATTGGTACCATGCTGTTTGGGATCCGCATCCAGCTCGCCATCATCCACAGCTGTCATATCCATTGAAACCAACACTCGGCAACCTTCTCCTGCTGAGGCACAGGCTCCCAGATCAGGATGGCGGTAATCGGCACCGGTATCTAATACGGCAACAGAGTAGCCCTCACCGGTTGCGCCCCAGGAATAGGCTTGGGGTTGTTCTATAATTTCCAGACTTTCGGTTGTTTGCCGGGCTCTAAATTTATTCTCATGAACCGCCTTTACATCCGGGTCGTTTCTTAACTCTGTTAATTCTTCGCTGCTTAGATCTTCGACGATCAGATAGGGTAAATTTCTTACGTTATTAACCTTAATATTATCAATGCCGAATTTTTCCAGGACTTTAATTTTACTTTCCTGAAATATAGAAAAATCACTTCTAGCTGCAGCAACACCCTCAGTCACCTTGAATTCAACGATATACTTCATGGCAGGCGTAACTATATAAGTCATCTCGCTTTGCGCGGATTTACCGGATTTGTTCTCTACCTTAACTGTTGCTTTACCCCCGTCATGCTTTGGGGCGGTAAATATAAGCTGTTCTTCTGATTGAGACTTCACCGAGATTTTTTTGCTATCTACATATAAATCCACATCCTTAAGATGTTTTCCCTCTATGACGACATCGGCACCGCCTTTCGCATCAACAACATTAGGTTTAATACTTGAGATCTTTGGTGCACAGGCACTCAAGAGTAAACATAGAATAATAGTAGGCTTGATTAGCCATATTTTATTTTTATCGATCATCACCAACTCCTTTTAAAGTTATCCATTGTCGATGTGTCATTGCCAAGACCACTTGAAGCCTTAAGGAATAATCTTCAGATCATCCCAACCTACGACAACACGCTCTTTATCATGGAAGGCCTAACACTGGGATAGATTGAAATAAATCAACAAACGTCAGAATACATAAAAACGCAACAAAAAACACATCTAAAACGTATAGAATTCGTTAGAAATAGATGTAACAAATAAACATAAATAGCGATGCTGGAGCAAATTTCGGTATTGGGCCGTCATGATTGAGGACTGATTCGTTCAATTCCAGGTATATAAATATCCTTCATTTTTTCTAGATGCGGCCCCCGACATATAAGGCCCATGTTTTTTGCATAGCTATTAACTGAATGGAAACTAACATCCAATCAAAGCCTTTATTAGCAGGCTTGCGCTGCTTGACTGCTTTTCGCTGAGGCATTAGTATTTTTCCTGCGTATTGCATGCATCCTATCCGCGGAAAGGGCTCAGCCCAGCAACATTCTTGATGAAGGCCTGCACTGCTTTTGGTTTTTGCTTTGTTGTTTGTGTCTGGTACTTCATCACCCAATAGCCTTGTCGACTACGACTCTCAGCTGATTAGCGGATACAGCCTATTACGGAGAATCGTATGTCTTTATCTGAAAACAGTCCTTCCCCCTACCTGCAGGTTTTATCCTGTGCCTCTCAGCAGCAGCGCCATATGGTGGATGCACGGCAATTATTAGCGCTTTATTTTACAGGCGATTTGGATACTGTGGCGCGCTTTAAAGAGCGCCATGCCTCTATTGAAACGGGCTATGTGCCTACGCTGTTGGATGCCCATGTGCTGGTGGCAGGCACGGGCATGCAGATGCAGCGTCTGTCTTTGGAGAAATTGAAGAAAGATGCTAAGCGTTTGCTTAAACGTCTGCGGGCGGAGGATTCGGCGGCCTGGCTGATGATGCGGCAGTTTCATCCTGCATCTGACGGGCTGGATGTGGCATCGGTGAAGTTGGCGGATGTGCAGCTGGTGCTGGCACGCAGTAATGCGTTGGCCATCTGGCCCAAGTTGAAGGCACATATTGAGGCCATGCAAGTGGCTGGTGTGCGTATGGCAGCGCTGCAGGCGGGTGATGCCGTGGCACCCGATGCGGATTTGAAGACACTGCATATACGCTGTGGCTCGGACTTATGTGAACAGATTAAGGTCTGTGGTTTTGCCGGGCAGTTTGTGGAGAGTAATAATCCCTTTATACAGGGAGAGGTGCCGGCCTTCGATGGGCGGGATGAGAGCCTGCAACATTTCTCCCGGGTGCGGGGGGCATTTTTACAGCGCGCCTTTATGCCTTTTGCCGGTGAGGATATGGTGGAAAGCATTGAGGGGAGCGGTGAAGGAACGCTGGAGCATATGCGCTTTATGCAGCAGCTGCCTGGGGATACCAGGCGCATAGTGCTGTGGTTTGAGCATGAGCCTTATGATCAGCTGGA
>JABSRQ010000195.1 GCA_013215055.1 Pseudomonadales bacterium
CTGGTCAACCCAAATCGGACACTTTAGTAAGCACATTTTCAAATTCCATTGGCGTCATATCGCCGATGGTCGTATGCAGCCTACGGCTGATGTAATAAGTAATCTATAAATTCACATCATGCACCACTGATTCCTTCGTCGGATAAATATTGCCCGTTACCATTCGCGCTTAAGGCTACTGAAAAAATGCTCTGTTGGTGCGTTATCCCAACAATTCTCCTTACGGCTCATTGAGCAAATCATGCCATTATCAGCCAGCAGTTTTCTATAGGCTTTACTTGCATACTGACTGTCTAGATCGGAATGGTGGAGCACGTCTTATTCAGGGTTCCTAAGGTTAATAGCCATGTTCAGTACCCGTTTTACCAGGGACGTTTCCATATGCTCATCTATGCTCCAGCCTACAATTCTTCGTGAATAAAGATCTATCACTACTGCCAAATATACCCAGCCCTGCATAGCCCATAAATAAGTAATATCTGTTGTCCAAACCTTGTTTTTCTCTGACTGAACAAACTGACGAACTAACAGGTTATCTGCTATCGGATCTGCATGATTGCTGTCTGTAGTGACGACAAATCGCCTCTTGCATCTAACCACTAAGCTTTCCTTTCGCATCAGCGTCCGTGTACGGTAACGACCAATGGTAATGCCTTCTTTGCGTAATTTTTTATCATTTGACGGCTACTCAAGCTATCATTTGATTCATCGAACAGCGCCTTCATTTTCTGTGTGAGACGCCACTTTTTGGGATCAATCTCATCAGATTTTGGCTCCTAATTGTAGTAAACCCCAACACACGGCATAACATGGCAACTGTGTATTGATGGGCTTGCTCTTGAATGAACTCGAACTTTTCTTCATTTCACACGCGGCGAAAGCGCTGGCCTTTTTTAAGGTGTCTTTCTCCATGCGTAACTCTTTATTTGCTTTGCTCAATTTTGCTAATTCAGCTCGCTCATCCGTATCTAACTTTTCCCCGCCAGCTATCTGCTTAAAATGTCGTTATCTATGGGCATAAGCGTTGTAACATTATAAAATTAGTAGAACTTATTTCTACGGCTATTAACGATGACGCCCGAACGCCTGCAACGCTTAAAAAACACACTGGATAAACGTCAACCCGATTTAACCCTGGTGACTGACTATGTGCATAAGGGGCGTAACCTGGCTGCTTTGATCCGCTCTGCAGATGCAGTAGGCATTGCTGATGTACATGGGGTGTTGTCTGACGATGATTGGCAGGTGTTTCGTAATACTGCCTCGGGTTCGGTGGATTATGTGACCTTGCATAGGCATGAAAATATCTCTGCCGCTATCACGCCGCTAAAAGATCGGGGTTATCAGATTATTGCGGCGCAACTATGTGATGAAGCCGTAGATTATCGCGACATTGATTATACCCAACCTACGGCATTGTTGATGGGGGCAGAGCGTTATGGCATCAGTGATGAAGGGGTAGCATTAGCGGATAAAACCGTGGTCATCCCTATGATGGGTATGACTGAGAGTTTTAATGTCTCCGTGGCTGCAACCATTATATTGATGGAAGCGATGTTTCAGCGCCAGGCCAAGGGTATGTATGACCATTGTCATTTAGATGATAAAACTTACCAGAGACTATTATTTCGTTGGTCTCATCCTAAAATACGTGATTTTTGCGATGTAAATAATTTACCTTACCCTTCAACACGCAAGGATGGTGAGGTGGTTGACGCGCCTGCTTGGTATGCACGCGCCAGAGAGATTATAGCTGCCCGTTAGTGCTTGTGAATAGGCGCTAAATTTGGCTAGATTTAAATAATGGTATATCTTAATTAAATGATTGAAATTATAGGGAATAGGGCATGAGCCGCGAGAGAATCAATGCATATCTAACGACATTAGCCAAGAATGATGGCTCGGATCTTTATCTCAGTACCGGGGCACCACCTTGTGCCAAGTTTGAGGGCACACTTAAGCCTCTGGCCAAAGAGCCTTTAACGACCGGTGAAGTGAAGGATATGGCCTATGCGGTGATGGATGCCGAGCAGACCGCCGAGTTTGAGGAGAATCTGGAGATGAATTTAGCGATATCGTTGCCTGGGGTGGCCAGATTTCGTATCAATATCTTTAGGCAGCGTAATGAAGTCTCTATTGTGGCGCGTAATATTCAGGCTGAAATTCCCTCTTTCGATTCTTTGGGTTTACCGCCTCAGCTTAAAGATGTGATATTAGCCAAACGTGGTCTGGTGCTTTTTATTGGTGGTACGGGTTCGGGTAAATCAACCTCTTTGGCGGCGTTGATAGATCATAGAAATTCTACCGCCAGTGGGCATATCATCACCATCGAAGATCCGATTGAGTACGTGCATAAACACAAGCGCTGCATCGTTAATCAGCGTGAGGTGGGCGTGGATACACGCAGTTACCGTGCGGCATTAAAACAGACTTTACGCCAGGCACCGGATGTGATTTTGATCGGAGAGATTCGTGATAGAGAAACCATGGAGCATGCGCTGACATTTGCCGAGACGGGCCATCTGGCGATTTCTACCATCCATGCCAATAACTCAAATCAGGCCCTGGATAGAATCATTAATTTTTTCCCAGAGGAGCGGCGTCCTCAATTGCTGATGGATTTGGCGATGAATTTACGGGCGTTTATTTCTCAGCGTTTGGTGAAAACCGTTGATGGGAAACGGGCTGCGGCGGTAGAAATTCTGCTAGGTAATGCGACGATACAGGAGAAGATTTTAAAAGATGAGTTGCATGAAATAAAAGCCATCATGGAGAAGTCTGAAGGTTTAGGTATGCAGACTTTTGATTCGGCGCTATTTAAATTATACCGTGCTGGCAAGATTGATATGGAAGAGGCGGTCCGTAATGCAGATTCTGCCAATAATTTACGCTTAAAAATTAAATTGGCTGAAGGTGATGGGGCCGCAAGTGATGAGGCCGAATCTTCAATGGGCGGATTAAGCTTGCAGGTAGACCCTGATAAAAAGAAAGAAGAGAAAAAACCGATAACCGGAAAAGCCAGTTACTCACTCGATTTACCGAGTGATGATTAAATTTATTATCATAAATTTTATAAAAAAGGGGCTTTGGCCCCTTTTTTATGGGTTTACTATGTTGTTTGATCTGTATTGGATTGCGTCGCTAATAAAATGAATGCCGAGCCCACAATCGCCAGTATTACAGCAATAGGGTTGCCTGCGGCAAGGCCGTTGCTTGCAAAGCCTTCGGCATTGGCAGATGACATTTGAGAATAGCTTGCGATGAACATATAGGCATGGCTAGCTAAATAGATAAATGGGAAGACCATTAATAGTTGATCACGCCCCATTTGTGGTTTTCTCCAATGTTGTAGGAATATCCAGCCGGCCGCCGAAAAGGTGATGACGTGTACAAAGGCGGCTAATGTCAGGTTTTGTGCCCATGGCAGCATGTCGTAGGGAGGCATATTCTTGGCAAAGAGATTGTAGGGAATAAAAAACAAACTGCCCAATAAAATGGTTGCCGTAGGTTGCAGTGCAACAGCTGCAATCAGTTTAGCTTTATTAGCTATGCTTTTGTTAGTTGTGTCCCCAGCCAGTTTTTCACAGATCACTCGGTTGATCAGCGCAAAGGCAATCGTGAAGGTGAAGAACCAGTGATAACTGGTTAAAGGCACGCTGCTCACATAGGGTAGGGTTGTCGGGTCAGACGTTTGCCAAATCCACCAGCCCATTTGGGGGCCAAGATTATCGAAGATAAGATACATTAACCCGGCAAAAAAACCGGTGCAAATAGCCTCTATCCTTGGCGTGAATTGATAGCGTTTTATCAGCATACAGGCATGGTACATAAAGGCGGGGTAAAAGCAGGCGATATATAAGGGCAACTTGTTGAATAAAAACATCACCGAAAACTCACCATGCCAGAAATTCTCTACTGTGTAATAGGAAAGAATATCCATGGTTAAGCCGTAAATAAAACAATTTAATAGGGTGATTCTGGCTTGAGATCCGCCTTCTTTTTTGTCGGTTCTGAAGGCGTGAATTAAAGCGAGTAATACACCTGCATAGATGATCAGTTCAATCGATAAGTGTGACCAGCTCAATAGTTCGCTGGGGCTGTTAAAATAAATCAGCGATTCGGTCGCCTCATTATTTCTCATGGCATAGGAGACATGCTCATTCATGGTGTGTTAATCCTTTTAAATACAGAAAGGCCTGAATGCTTATTCAGGCCTTGGGCTATCAGTTATATTTGTTTTTATTTTAACTTTCAAGTACCGGGTTTTTAGCGCTGCTATCTTGTTTCTTGCCATCGTCTTTTTGTTTGAAGGGCGTGCTGTAATCAACCCATGGGCCTATGGCATTTTGTGCCTGCATTTCTTTGTTAACGCGGCCTTTGCCACCGGTGAATGTATCTTCGGTGTAATGATGGCCTTCCCTACGTACAGTGTCATGAATTCTATCGAAATACGGGGTTAAAAAACCATAATTTACATGGAAGTATTTATGGTGGTCATCGTGGAATTTATTGGTGCCATGGAAGGGCAGGTTGATATTTAATTTAATACCGGAATGATCCCAGAAACCGTAGAAGAACGTTGTCATCATCACAAACAGATACAAGCTCCAATGCATAGGGAATAGGAAGGCCGGGGCTACGATATAGCTGGCATGTGCCACCCATTCAAGTGGGTGCATGGCTGAAATCGTAAAATAAGTTGGCGTGCTGTAATAATGATGAACCTTATGGATTTTTTTGTATAACCAGGGGGAGTGACTGGCTGCATGCATATAATAAGCGCAGGCTTCTATAAAGAAGAATGCCAGGAAAATCGATAATGCGGCCCAGGCATAACCATAGTCGCTAAAATCATAATAAATTTGGCCCCAACCTTGTTCTAATACACCCCAACCAAGAAATCCAAAGGTGCCGGCTGCGGTGTTCATATTAAATGTACCCAGCAATGCAGCATGGCGAGATAATCGGTCGGATAAAAAACGATTAGGCTGCATTTTCCAGCTTTCATTCTCGTCGCGTTTAATATGGTAGTGGTAATAATGAATAAAACCGCCAATGCCTAAGAAAAAAGTATTACCACCAATTAAGGTGATTAAAACGTATTGCCACCATTCAAGACCAAACATATACAGCGCTCATTTTTATTGGGAGTTAATTTACATTGGTGTTAATTATATTTGTAATTAAGTTACATGCAAGTTAATTTTTGTTTGGATATACTCACCTTATGAATATTGATGATATTGCAACACCTGTAAATACTAAAAATGTAGGGCCAAAAGGGCGGGTAGGCCGCCCCAGAGGCAGTAATAAGCAGGAGCGATTGGCCGAAATTATGCCGGTAGCCAGGCGTTTATTTTCTGAAAAAGGCTTTGCCCAAACAACCTTTAAAGATGTGGGTAAAGAATTAGGCATCAGTCATGCGGCTTTGTATTCTTATTTCCCATCCAAAAAAGAAATGTATAAAGCCAGTGTTGCCGAAACACAAAATCTACTGCTGCCATTTTTTATTGAAGCCTTAGCGATGAAAAGCAGCTTACGTGAGCGTATAGGCCATGTTTTATTGGCGATTGCCGCAGAACACGACAAAGATAGCTCCATCACCGGTTTATTGGCTGCGGTACCGATTGAGATGCGCCGTCATCCTGAATTGGTAGAGATGCTGGTAGAAGAGGATAATCTGGTGATGAGTAGTTTGGAGGCTTTATTTGATGAAGCAAAAGCCGCCGGGGAAATTAAATCTGAGGCCTCGTCGCAGGATTTAATTGCCGCGATATTAGGCGGCGGGGTGGGAGTGGCTTTATTTCAATACGGTTTACAGAGCTCCGATTTAACCACCACGATGAAGGTGTTTGTCTCCCTATTGGAGGCGGAGCTATTTAATTAACCCAGCTTGAAGTGTATGTCTATATGCTTCTCGGCTTCCTGAATATCACAGTAAATATGGGTGTACGATTGCCAGTTTTTCTTTTGGCTCAAGGCGGTTTGGGTGATTACGGCACAGTCATCGGACGTGTTACTGCTGATTATTCTTGCGCTGGTCAGCTGTAAGAGCTTTTTATTACGTGTATCTACCTTGTCCATTATATACAAAACATTGCCAAAACCCGGTACATCGTTAAATCCGTGTATATCGATTTTTTTACCGCCAAAAAATACCGGTGCTATCAACGGAGAAATACCATAACGTGATAGCGTATGGGGTAATTGCTTCCACACATAGACAATGCCTATACAGCTAAAGACGGCGACAAAATACAGCAGGCTGGTGGTGCCTATCTCTAATATAGCTGCAATCATGGTGATGATTAAACAGCTGAGCATGGCAATGGTCTGAATCAGGACTGTGTTTGACAGGTTTTTGCCCAGTGTGTCAGTGCAGGAGCAATATTGAATTAACGCATTAAGAGGCACTACCAATAAGCCGCCACTGATGCCTAATGCCGTGAACATGATAAAGGCGGCTGCGCTGACTTTAATAATAGGCAGAAAAAAGACGGTTAAAATAATGCCGATACCGGCAATCGCCAGCAGGTGGATTTCGATAAATTGGCGTGAAAACCAACCGGCTATCATCGCACCGATCATAACGCCTATCGCATTCATCGCCAGCATGCCCTGAATCACCACCGTGTTGGTAATGCCTAACTCGGCCTTGGCAAAAGCCGGATAGGTTGCCAATAACATTTGCCCTGCACACCAGAAAATGGATGTGCCTATCGCGGCAGTCCATAAAACCCGATTATTTTTCAAGGTTTTTAAATCTTGCAGGGCGTTAGTGTTGCTGGGTTTTGGTCTGGCTTTTATTTTTGGTAGCGTGAAGGCTGCGAATGTTTCCAGGGCGCTGCAGAAGATTAAACCCCACGATAATGGAAACATGACTTTTAAAATGTCGTCTGCGTTGTTTGATTCCGCCAGCGGGAAACGTGCCTCAAAAAAAATGGAGAATATTAATATACCTGCCAATATGCCGGTGGTGCTTAAGCTTTGCGCCACACCATTGGCTTTGGTGAGATGTTCGTTATCCACCAATTCTTTTAATAAGCCGTATTTAGCCGGTGCATAGAAGGCACTTTGAATGGCTAAGACAAAAATTAACGCAAAGGCCAGTTTAAATAAACCAAAGTAGTAACACAGGCTGATGGCAAGTGTTAAGAAAAGCGCAGCTAGTGAGCCTATTTGTAATATACGAGATTTGGCGTGGTTGTCTGAGGCTAAACCTGCAGGCCTGAAGAAGAAGATATAAGGCAATAATATTAATGCATTAACAATGGCTGTAAGCAGGATTTGGGTGCTGCCATCGTAGAGCTTAAAGATGATGTTTTGAATAACAATTTTATGACCCAGGTCAATAAAGCTATTCAGGAATATCATAAAAGCCAGGGCAGGAAAGCCCCGGGTTTGAATCAGACTGCTCACCGATAAATCCTTTTTTAGCTTTGTGACGCTTTGCTTTGTTTGCTCTCGGCAGCGCTGATGTAATCGCCTTTAAGATACTGGCTATAGGTATGTTCGGCAAAGGTGTGCATGGCATGAATGCTGTGTATACAGCGTGGGGAATAGAATATATCAAAGGCGTGTTGGGTCTTTTCCAGTTGTGTATATACACAGGGTTTATCGCTAGACTCTTGTAAGGCCTTAACAAAAAATTGTGCATCTTCAACAAAGGATAGGCTGTCTAGTTCGCCGTGTATCACCATAAAGGGTGGTCTGTCGGCGTGAACTTGAGCAATGGGAGAGGCGATCTCCCATAAAGAGTCATCGGCTTGATAGGCATGGGGCATAACATAGTCTTGTAAATAGCCCGTCATCGGCATGCCGTGCCTGAGATCATTTCTGTCGGAAAAATCATAAACCCCATACATAGGAATTGCACCTTGTACGCTGGTGTCTTGATCTTCAAAGCCAGGCTGTAAAATGTCTTGATGGCGATTTTCGGTTAAGGCTAATAAGGAACATAGGTGTCCGCCTGCAGAGCCACCGGTTGTCATGATGAAGTTAGGGTCGCCGCCGTATTCCTCTATCGTCTCTTTTATCCAGCGCAGGGCTTTTTTACAATCAACAATATGGTCGGGGAATTTATGTTTTGGGCTTAAACGGTAGTTGATAGAGACAAAAACCCATCCGGCATCCACCAGCTTATTACGTAAGGGCAGGCCTTGATATTCGCTGTGGCCTATCATCCAGCCGCCACCATGAATTTGTAGCATCACCGGGCGCAGGGTTTTACTTGCCGCCTTGGGGGAAAATACATTTAATGTGTTTCTGTCATTGGCTCCATAAACGATATTTTCGGCAGCGTTCATATGCTCGTTTTTAAAACTAAAGGGTTTTATCCAATGGTGTTTTGTGGGGCCTGTATCGAGTAGGTTTTAACGCTCGCTGAGAATGGCTGCTGCATAGTTTTCTCCAAGCCCTAGTGGCAGGGATTTATTAAATGCCTGTTTGCTTGCTTCCGATTCATGATGGATTTCCCAGAATATAAACGCATTATAGGCGGTAAGGGGGAAGCCAATAAGGGTGCTAAAAGACCAGTCGTCCAGATCTCCGACTGCCATGATGAGATTGAGTACGGATATCAGGCCGTGCAACCAGGCCAGCTCTAAAATAAGCCAGCCAATAATAAACTG
>JABSRQ010000196.1 GCA_013215055.1 Pseudomonadales bacterium
TCACGATTTTTACTCAGCATGAAGTCAATGGTTGCACCATATTTATCAACGGCTCGGTAGAGATATTGCCAGTGAGCTTTGACTTTTATATAGGTCTCATCCATTCGCCAGGAGCCTGAAATGGGATTTTTCCGAGTCCGAAAAACGGTTTCTAATTGGGGAACATATTCCAAAACCCAGCGATGAATAGTGGCGTGATCGACGTCAACCCCACGTTATTTTAACAGTTCTTCGATATCACGGTAGCTGAGTTTGTAGGTGACATACCAGCGTACGGCGATGAGGATTGTTGCTGATGGGAATTGTTTATTTGAAAAACTGATGGCCATACTGTATCCAAAATATCGATCATGCTATGGGTATAAGACCCGATATTTGGCTGTAGTTCACCTGGCGACAGGGGCTAGGCGCTAGATCTGGCCCAAGTTGCGACCAAACCTTCATCAGCGTATAGGAGTTTATAACCAGGCGACGTGAGGGGAAAGAATAAACGTTTAAATTTATTCGCAATTTAAGGACCGGCATTGAAGGGGATATTTAATAATTAAAACGAGCCTTTGCTTCCGGACGTGCCGAATGGAGTGGAGAAAAAATCTTTAAATGTTTTGTCTGATCATCGGTGTTTACTTATAACGTGGTGCGATTGGCTAGACTCGAATCGAGCTAGAATATTTAACCTTTGAGAAGGACAGACAGCCAGATAATTTTTGGTGAAGGAATAATTATTAGCGTTATAAAAACGGAAAAATGGCTCATTCATAAGTAATTTATATCGAAAGATTAGCAGAACGATAAATCAGGTATCTACTGATGCAGCAGGTTAATTTAAGTTGGCTGTATTATTTATAAAAATACCCGTTTATGGACTGGCACTAACTATACCTGACTAGCCTGTGATAACGCACAGGCTGCCAAGCAATAACAGTAATATAAAAGAAGGATTTGGCATGAAACCTGTGAGTCCAATATGCCGGCTATATGCATGGAAGCTATGGGTGTTATACATGGTGAAGTCCTCATTAATTTTTTCATAAACGATAAGCTGCAATAATTTTGCCAACTTTCATAATCTTAATAAGAGTCATAAATAAATGGACCGTGATAAGTTTGGTTGATTAATACGTTCTGAAATGCAATGCAATGTAAAAGGCAAATTGAAAAATATTTAATGGGAAAAGGTATCAGATGACGATGCGATAGGCTTATTCTATCTATAAAAATAAAGTGGGGAGGCACTAGAATTGGAGGTTGTACCTTATTTATTGAAGTTTATTATTCATTAGAATTATTTTTTATCTTTCATTGAAACTTGAAAAAATCGTGTCCGCTTATAATCTGT
This sequence comes from Pseudomonadales bacterium, assembly GCA_013215055.1. GTDB lineage: Bacteria > Pseudomonadota > Gammaproteobacteria > Pseudomonadales > DT-91 > CAKMZU01. The sequence continues at coordinate 1,340 of JABSRQ010000196.1, forward strand.
TTGATCTAGATAACTTGTTGTTTTATTGAATTAAATTTTATCTGGCTTGGATTGTGCCTTGTTCATCATGAATGACCTTTCCATTAGCAAGTTAGGTAAGCATTGATGAGAGCACCAATAAAATATGTCTTAACCGCACAAGTATTCAGATCAATTATTTCTCTGGTTTTATTGGTAGGCATGTCTTCTATCGAGGCTGAACCTTTGCCTTTTGAAGCTTGTCCAACGCGAGCTTTCATTATTCAAAAGCCTGGATCTGTACCCAAAACCTATGGTGTTGATATGGCTACCGGCAGTTATTCAACATTTTCTGAAGATATGGGTACGGTTAATGGATATAACGGCGTTGGTTTTAGTGAACATGACAGCTTCCTCTATGGTTGGGATTATCAACGTAATCAAGTGAGTCGTACTGGTACCGATTTTCAGATAACGGATATCGGCAGCTTTAATAAGGATACTCAATCGGAGGCAGCCGGAAATTTCTTTGTGGGTGACGTGGCTATCAATGAAAATGCCTGGTATGGCTATCGTAAAAATCACGGCATGTTTAAGGTGCCTCTGGATACCGGCGCGTCTTATCTTATGTCTTATATTCCCGGCAGTATCGATGGCGCAAGCCATACCATTATGGATATGGCCTTTCACCCGTCGGATGGTTATATCTATGCCATGACAAGCAGCACTAACTCACATCTTATTCAAATAGACCCGGCAACGGGCCTGAGCAGCAATTTAGGTCTGGTGTTAACCAGCCCCAATAAGATGACTTTTGGTGCACAGTTTTTTGATGTTAACGGTAATATGTATATCAGCGATAACCATACCGGCATTATCTACAAAGTGAATATCGCGAGCCTATCGGCGGAAGCTTTTTCCTATGGTCCGTCATCAACCTCTAATGATGGTGCACGTTGCGCCAATGCCGATATTCCGGTTGCCAGTAATGTTGATTTTGGTGATGCTCCCGACAGCTATGGCACGCTAATGGCCTCTAACGGCGCCCGTCATGAGACCAGTAGTGCTCTGTATCTAGGTGATCTGGTTGATAACGAATCCGATGCACACCTGCCACTTCTTTCCGATGATCTCAGTGATGGTTCGGATGACGAAGACGGCATCAGTTTTCCAACCGGCTTTGAAGTGGGAGAACAGGCTATGATAAATGCTGCGGTGTCGGGCACCAGTGGCAGTGGTTATCTGAATGCGTGGTTTGACTGGAATGCTAATGGTAGCTTCGAAGCGGATGAGCGTGCCATCAGTGCACAAGCGATTTCAAATGGTAACAATAGCATCGCCTTTACCGTACCGGTTTGGGCTGTTGCAGGCCCAAGCTGGGCCAGGTTTCGAATAAGCAGTACGGCGGATATTATTGCCAAAGGTGGTGTTGCCGATGGTGAAGTGGAAGATTACCCGGTAGTTGTCACTACTACAGGGGTCGCTATGACCTACTATCCCAATGCTTCCAGTTATACGGCTGTAGCTTACGAGGACCTATTTCCGTTGGAAGGTGATTTCGACATGAACGATGTGATCATGCACCTGCGTTTTATTCATTATGTTAAAAGCGGAATGATTCATAGCATTAGAATTAAAGCCAGATTGGTCGCTATGGGGGCCGGATTTCATAACGGCTTTGCCATTCAAATTCCAGGTCTGCTGCGCAGTAATATTCATGAGGCTTCGATCAGCTGGACAATCGATGGTGTTACTCAATCAACTTCGCCGCTTGAAACCGGGCAAACGAATGCGGTATTCATTTTTGCCGATGACTTATGGCATTACGCAACGGCCGATGAAGGTGAGGGCTGTAAGTATTTCCGGACTCAGGCCGGCTGTGGTTCTTCGGCTGTTATTGAATGGGATATGACGGTTCCGTTTGTTAATTCGGTCTCGGCATCAGCAATGCCGGGCGTACCATTCGATCCCTTTATTTTTTCCGCCCCGGGTTATAGTCATGGTCAGATAGTCACGGATTTGATTGGCAGTGATCCGGGAAGGGGGCTGGAGATACACCTTAAAAACAAAGCACCCACAGATAAGTTTGACAACCGTTTACTGGGTGCGGGCCATGATATCTCTAATCCAGCGACAGGCAGTTATTTTCAAAATGCAGATGGCCAGCCATGGGCACTGGAGGTGCCGGACACCTGGAGTTATCCGCTAGAAAGACAAAGCTTAAATGAAACTTACGGTGAATTTATGGGTTTTGCCGGTGATATCAGTGGGGAAACAAACTCAACCTGGTATTTAAACGCTAATGGTCCTGTTTACGTTAACAAGAATTAGCAGAGGATAAATTATGAATTCCACTTTGACTCAATGGCTAGCGGTGATAACCGTTATTTGTATTGCTGTGCAAATCAATGCTTGTGTCTATTCGGGGCAAGAAGATGAAACTGACGATTCATCTGCGAATTCAACAAGTACGAATATGGATTCGAGTTCACGAAAGGCGCTTATTGATCCATTTAATACCCTGGAATCAACCTATAAACTGGCCATCGATATTAATTTGGCTACACAGGAACGTGCCTTTTTGTCCATCTGTAACAACTTTTCTCTAGCTGATAGCAACAATACTGATTCTAATACGATAGGACTAGAGGCCACATCAAGTTTGAAAATGACATACACAGTCGACTTTGATGCTTGTCTGGTTCGTGCTCCATTGATTCATGGTCAGTACGTTCAGGAGCTGAAAGTAGCCAATCATGATGATGTCTTCATAGTGGTTGTCTGGTATTACGATGGTAGCGATCCCTTATATCAGATTTGGAGAAAGGATGAAGAATCCCAGTATCAACAGCTGGTATTAGATTAAAGAATGCTTTTAATTTTAAGAAGCAACAACCGTGATAACAAGCTGAGATATTGAGGGATAAAATATGAAAAAAATAGCGGCACAAAATACGATTGTTACTGCCTGTAACTCAGCTTACTTTTGGGGTGCCTATTTGTTACTTGCATCCATTCGCTATAACGGTAGTTGCTGCCCGATTATAGTCTCTGCCCATGGTTTGAGTTCTCAGAAGGTCTGGGCACTGAAACAGTTTGGTGATGTTACTGTTGTGGAAAGCTCCAAATCCTCCCCTCACTTATATAAACCTCAGGTGTTAATGTTAGCGAAAACGGAATATATCAGCTGGATTGATGCCGATTGTATTTTTGTGGGCGATCTGGAGCAGAAGTTAATTCCAAGCAATCAGTCTATGCAAATCCGTTTTCGTCAGAGTGAGGAAAATTACAGTGTTTTTAAATCCCGTATGGCGAGAAACGATAAAACTGGCAAGATTCCGCAGGCGATATTGAAACAATGGCGTAAGGATGTTGGTGAGCGTCAGCAAGGCAGGTACTCGGGACAATGTGTGACTAACTGTTTCAGTTTTCATCGTAAGCATTTGTCCTTTATTAAACGCTGGCAGCAACAGATTGATAAAACCTCGGCCTCTGCCGCAGAACCTGTAGATAATTCGAACTTTGCTTATTTTATGTCGGATGAGTCTGTCATGGCATCTTTACTCAATTACCTGGATGAGGTGCCAGATATCGCCGACTACCAGCTTGATCAGAAAGCGAGTGAGCACCTGATGCACTTTGGTATGCGAGGTAAGCCCTGGACTCATTGGCGTCATTCTCATCTGAACTATTACTGTACCATTCAGCAGATATTGCAGTGGGTGGAAACCGCCGGCTATTGGCGACCGATTTTGCCTTTATCGTTACAGCCGCAGTACCGCGCAGTAAGCTTTTTACTGGCCAGAATAAACCGGATCGGTGAAGAAATACGCGCCCGTCTGTTTGACAGTTTTAAACCGCTTTATTATCGGCGTTTCCCAAAATCGTTATTGAAGTTTTCATCCCCCATTTACGGTGGCCGGCAAGGTGCAGATGTTTGAATACCGAATTGATGATCTGGTTATTCGTGATGTTATTCAGCCAAAGGGTTTGTAGCTTGCCGACTACGTTGGTGGTTTTATCAGTATTGATGTTAACCGTGTCGTCGTCGCTGATAAGTTTCATGATGTCAATGGGGGGCTGGATGTTCAGTCTATGCGTCTAAAAAACTGCCTGCAGTCGGCAGTATACGAGAAATCTGACCGCTGCCTATGTCAAACAACGTAATGTAATAACTTCTTGAATGTTAAACAGCGGTTAATACATTCTTAACAGGCAATGCTAATACGAAGGAATGATTCTTAAGCTAATTTTAAACTAGTGGATACTGGCTGTTTCTTCTGCCAGAGGTAGAGTAATACGGAAACACGAGCCTTTTTTTTCACAACTATCAACCGTTAGTGAACCACCATGCTTTTGAATAATACCATGGGAAACAAACAGTCCTAAGCCTGTGCCTTGGCCTGCCGGCTTAGTGGTGAAAAATGGATCGAAAATTGATTCCAGTTGATGACTTGGAATTCCTTTACCGTTATCTTGAACTTCTATACAACACTGTCCATTTTTTTCAAAGGCTCGAATAGAAATAATACCTTTTTCATCGATAGCATATGCCGCGTTGTTGATAAGATTTAGTAAGATTTGATTAAGCTCTCCAGGGGAGCATTGAACCTTGTGACTAACTTTGACACTTTGTTCAATCTGGCAATGATATTTAAGGTTATTTTGACACAGCATCAGGCTGGATTCTATGCAGGCTTTAATGTCACAGTTTTTTTGACTGCCATCCTCAACACGTGACACATCTTTCATGTTATTGACAATATCTGACACCCGCTCGGTACCAATCTTACTCTCTTGCAAGATAGCTTCGATATCTTCCATCAAATAATGCCAATCCAGATTTTTTATATCGGCTTTCATTTTAGTCAGATCTTCTATTTTTATTTCATCTTCACACAAGGCATTAAGCAGTGGCATCAGCTCATTAAAGTGATTGCGCAGTAGATCCAGGTTGCAGATAATAAAGCCAAGAGGATTGTTCAACTCATGAGCAATGCCCGCCGCCATGGTGCCGATAGAGGCGAGCTTTTCAGACTGTATTAGCTGACTCTTAGTTTGCTTAAGTTTATCGCAGCTTTCTTTTAACTTTTCTGTGCGCTGCTGCACCTGCTGATCAAGAGACTGATTCAGCTTTTCCAGACGTTGTTGATAGCGTTTCTGAACATTTATATCCTGGCCTACCAATGATATAGCCTGACCAGCATTGTATTTGTGGGCCGTGAGAAGAAAAAATTGTTGGCCACTGCGAGTCTTTACATTCAACTCCAGTGCCTTTGTCGTTATGTTCTGATTGGCAATAAACTCAGTGATAAACTGACTCAATTGACTTTCAAGATCACTCTCACCAAGGCTCTTTCCTTCAAGTGACCGGGGGGCAGAGCCGATAAGCTCAGCAAAGAACCCATTAACCTCTATATAACGTAGATCGTCATTAATCCAAACGACTATCCATGGGACCGAATTCACTATGGCGTCGGTCCTTTCCTGCATGTGCGATAGACTGCGAGTGAGACTGGCTCGGTTTTCGACCTCATTCTTTAATAGCGTCTTAAGCTGTTGCACTTCTTTAGTCTGTTTATCTCGCATGGACTTGATCGTCGCGGTTGTTATCGACGTCATCATTGAAGGTTGCATATTTTTATCCTTAGCTCACTTGAGCTAGATGCAATTGCTGACTATCGATAGTATCTGCATACAGAGGAATAATTTCTTCGATATAGAAGCGTTGTTCCCTATCATTACGAGAGCCAGTGCAGTCAGCAGCTACAGCTACCTTATAGCCTTTTTCTGCAGCAGCTCGGCCACTTGAATCGATACAGAGTGACGTAACAACGCCGCATAGAAGTACTTGTTCAATTTGATGCTGTTGTAATAATTCATGCAGATGAGTACCGACAAAAGCATTGAAGCCCGTCTTACCCTCAAGTTCAATAATACGTTTTCCATACTGTTTTATGTCCTCAATCGTTTTGCCGCCAAAGCTATCACGTCGGAAGGCTCCCAGGTTTTTTATGTGCTGCATTAACCCGACAGGGTTTTTTAATTCATGGTAGTCATTGGAAAATAAAATGGGGATATTGATGATCAACATATCTTGGTGTTTGACTGCATCCAATAGTGCCAATGTGTTCGAAAGTATTCTGTTGACCTGCTGATTCTCCTTTACTGCAGTATGCAAGGCACCAGATGGGTGGAAATAGTCATTTTGAAAGCCAATCAGTAAAATGGCCGTTTTTTCTTCTGTTGAATAATACATATTTCATGTCCTCTCATTTTTTTGGTGGATACTCGTCGCTATTCAGTGGATTTTATCGTTAATAGAAATGTAGATTGGTTCACTCAGTTTTTTTTCCATCTCAATAAGTTTATCGATGAAAATCTGGTCGAGAACTGTGTCCTTAGCCACTAATAGATGGCCACGATTGTTGACGATATTTGCTGAAGTTGTCATGCCAGGGTTCAGGGCATGACAATGCAGGCGAACTTCGTTCATGCCTTTATTGGCATTCATCTGACTCTCGAACCATTCAACAAGTGCTTTAACGACACCAGGGTCATAGTGTTGCTGACTGTTTTTTTTCAAGATCTCTATAGCTTGAGGGGGAGTTTTTGATGGGCTATGGATATCGCTGTTTTGCCAATCACAATAATCAGAGACGGCACACAGTATCTTCGCCTCCATGCATATGGCTAGTGAATTCAGGCCGCGGGGGTAGCCGCTGCCGTTACAGTATTCACGGTGTTGTTGCACAATCAAGGCAACCTGCTCGAAGTTTTTATGAGAGAAAAAGTAACTGGCGCCTATATCTGGATGTTTACGAAACTCCTGTTGTTGGGCTGTAGTAAGATTTTCAAAAGGGATCTTGATGATGCTATCTGGAAAATTGATCTTGCCGATATCGCGAAACAACGTTGCCATATACAAGTGCTGGCGTTGCATCTCATTCAGCCCAATATTGATGCCAATCTGATTGACAATAACCGCCGCACTAGCAACATTGCTGCCGCTCTTAGGCAAACGCATATTTATGATCTGTGAGAAGAACTGTAAGCAGGTGTCGAGGTTGGTTTGTAACGCTTTATGTGACTGTTGTATGGCGCGAATCTGCTCAATTTCGATAGTATAGTCATTATTCATTTTACGACGTAGGCTACGATTTATTTGCCTAGTAGGCATTTGATGCTGTTTTTTGGTAGCAATGGTTTGCAAGCAGCCT
>JABSRQ010000197.1 GCA_013215055.1 Pseudomonadales bacterium
CCAGTTCAAGTGTAATATCCGTCGTACCGCTAGAATCTAGGCCCAAAGAACCTTGTGATGGAGCTGCGATTGTTGAAGCAGCGGAAAGACCCAGGGTTGCGGCCATGGCGATGTTTAATACGGTATTCTTTTTCATAATCGAGTTTCCTGTATGTGAGACCTTCAGCCTTGCATCCATTCAACCCTTATCGCGTCCATTTTAGGGGCTTGTCATCTCTTTGGCATATAAAGCAGTATCTTCTTGATACTCCTAATTCTTTTTGTGGGCAAAAAAAGCGGCAGCTTTCTCTCTTTGAAATCTGCTTAAAATTTTTTCTATTAAGACCAGAGGTCTTTAATACGAAAAAGTTCTTTTTCAGCCAGCCTTATAACTGAGACTTCCTAAAAAAGTCAGCAGTTATGCTTAATATAAGTGAGTGTGACCCAGTTCACAAACAAAAAGGTCAAATAAATGACATTTTGTTAACAATTTGAAAGGTACCTGCTCATTAGTGACAAAATATTGACATTCGACAGATGTAAAAAACGCGACTAGAATCAGTCGGATACGTTGATTGTTGCTGTTCGTTTGTCTTTAACCCATACAACTATGGGGGATATTACGGGTTGATACTGTTGTTCATCTTTTGAACCAATTATCTGCTGTTTTCATCATATGGGGCGGCATCGGCCATGTTCTATCGCAGGTTTGAGATAAATTTGGAAAGGCAGAATCAGTCAATTTCTGCCAGAGTAGCCTGTGCTACGGTGTTTTTGGCGCTACTGCATATTTTGCCTGTTTCAGCTGAGAGCCATACTGCCACGCTGCGTATAAAACTGGTGATTATGCCGGTGGCCCAGTTGCGTTATCTGGCGCCAGAAAAGCCGTTAACCATAAGCAGCTCATTACAATCCTGGTCTGGCCTGCGATTATGTTTGCCTCAACATAGCACCGGTTTTATCGTCACGGCATCATCATCCTGGATGGAGTTTGAAGCATCTACAGCGGCTTCTTCCAGGCCAGTTGAAGGCTGTTATTATCCCTTAAGTGATATCGATGAGGCTCAGTTACAGGCTTTACCCGTTCAGACAAGTCGACAATTGACCTTGACAGTATCACCTCAGTAGCAGGCATAATGCGTTAACTATTCTTTTTTTGGGGGTGTGTGATGCTGTCATACAAGAAAGTTGTAACGACTTTTTTCTCGCTGACTGTTCTTTTTTTGGCTGCAATGCCATTGAGTTGGGCGGCCATTCAGGGGAAATTAGATGATGAATCCAGCGGCCAGATTTTATTGCGCTTCACTATTAATCCTTCCTATCAGATCAGCAGGGTCGATGATATTACTCTGGAGATTTCCAACTTCGATAAACAGGTAACTTATAAAGAGCGTCTGTGTATTCGTGGGCCAGTAAACAGTCAGTTCAGTATTACTGCAGAAACAGAACAACCCAATGCCTTTGCTGTGGCATCCAATACCGGTGCGACGATTCCGTTTCAACTGTATTTCTATCAGACCTTAAATAATCAAACGCCAGATCGTTTGCAACCGGGTGTGCGTTCTCAGGCTTATGCAGTGAGTGCTACATCGCAGTCTTGCGATGGCGAGGATAATTCAGCGGTTGAAATTCTTATTTTACCTGAGCATTTAAAGAAGGCCGAGGTAGGTGAGTATAACGGTGTTTTAATATTAACCGTTGGTTCGCTGTAAAGATTCAGTACAATAGATAAAAATAATGACGCTATCATGGACAAACTTATTATGTTGAAGGCTCTTCCTGCGCAAGTATGCGCTTTAGCAGTTCTGTTATTATCATCGTTATCGACTCAGGCTATGTATATAGACCGGGCCATTATCGATTTTCTGCCCGGCGAAGCTACCCGTCAGGATGTAAAGGTTATCAACGATAGCGACGATAATCTGTATGTAAAAATCGATGTAATGGAAGTGATAAATCCAGGTACCGAGCAAGAAGAGCGTAAGCCCGTTACCAACCCCGATGATATCAAGTTACTGGTAACGCCTGCTAAAATGGTGATTCCGCCCAAGAGCAGTAAATTAGTTAGATTACTGAATCTGGATGACGAGCTGAAAGAAGAAAAAGTCTACCGTATCAATGTCACGCCTATCATGCCGCCGCTGCAGGAAGAATCTAAAGAGAGCAAGGTTAGAGTTGTTATTGCCTATCAGGTACTGGTATTGGTGGCACCTAACAAACCACATTATTTGCTGGAAACTGAGCGCAAGACCGATAGTTTAACGGTGAAGAATACGGGTAATTCCTATGTGATCATCACCGGCGGCAAGCAGTGCCCAGCGACGGAGACTGCCGATATAAAGTGCCTGGATGTAGCCACCAAACGTTTGTATCCCGGTAATACTTATCAAATTGAACAGTCCTATAAACAACCTACAGAACTGTCGTTACAGGGTGTTGTGGGCAATGAAACCGTGAGTATTCCCTAGTTGTTATCATTGATGGTTAGGAAGATACAATCATGATTCAGGGCAGCTGTCAGTGCGGAAAAATTGTTTATCAGGTAGAGGCGATTCCCGAACACACCTATAACTGTCATTGCTCTGCATGCCGTAAAGCCCATGGCGCAACATTTGCCACACAACTTTTTGCCAAGGGAGAAACCTTGACGTTTCTGCAGGGTGAAGACTTGTTATCCGAGTATGTTGGTGAAGTGGGGATCAGGACATTCTGTTCTAACTGCGGCACACGTCTGATGAATTACGCGGCCGATAAATCACACTATTTATCGGTGGCATTGGCTAGCGTCGAAGGTGATCACGGCATTGTTCCTGTAGCTCACTGTAATGTGGAATCCAAGGCACTATGGCATGAGCCTTCCGAAGATATACCTTTGTTTCAAGGCTTTCCCGACGGCATCTAATAATCAAACTTGCTCCGGAATTAAAGTATCAGGAGCGTGACTTATCTGATTGTTATTCTTCATTAGATAGCATCCATTGAGAAGCATTCCCCCCAACTTCCATGGAAATCTAATACATCATTGCTTATTGGATGGTAAATCGTGTCTAGAGCCCCCCTGTTATGTCTCATCTCATTGCTTGGGTAGTGATCATTTGTAATTGAGTCATCACAGGATATAAATACAGACGCTGTCAGGAATGGCGCGTTGTTGATAAATCAACAGCTTCTTAAAATACTAAAACTATAAGTTTATTGAATGCTGATCCAGAAATATCTAAAGCTAACATGGCCGTCATTGGCACAGAATATTCATCAATATCATAATTATTAAGAGCGTTATAATACAATGTCTTTATATTAGTCCCCATACCATTCATGGGATGTAGGAGGTAGCTAAAACTCTAACGGAAAAATATGGAAGTATTTATCTAAAGAAAATTCACTGGTGAACATTACATATAGAGATTTTAATGCAATTTCTGTGTTTATCGATCTCTGATTTTTGAGTGTTTACTCTTATGTTTTTTTGATGATTTCCGTTTTTTAGAAGCGTTATCGGTTGTCAATTTTGGATCATTCTTTTTTCGATATATTTCATCTCGATCCACAATGACCTCGCTAGGCGCATCGATAGAGAGCTTCACATTACTTTCTTTAGTCTCGGTCACTTTGATTGTGGCAAGAACGGTATTTGTACCATTGGTATTTTTAGTGTAGATAATGACTTTTTCTTCTACCTTGCGGGTAAGTACCAGCATATTGAAGCTTCCATAATTGAATTTAGTGGGGGTATTTCATATTAATTATTACTGACATTATATGTGTAGATACCGAGATAAATTGGAATGACTCCATTGCTGATGGTGCTAAAAACTTTCACTCCACATAAAAATTAAGCGGACGGTAATCCTATTTTAATGCCTGTATTTTTCCTGTCTTGAGATCCCCATAAAGGACGGTGGGGTGTCAACCTGCCGACACTAATTCAGTGTCGGCACCTTGTTTATTTAATCTAATAATATCTTCTTTTTCCCTAGCTTTTTCAGTTGATGGGCTTAGGGAGGTGTCAATCGAAGATGTTGGATATAAGTCTTTATCATTGAGTAGATTCTCTACGCTATTTTTTCTTATATCATTAAGACTCTTATAATCTAATGGTATTTTTGCTATAAATGAGTTTTCCTTTTTTGGCTTGTTATTCCTAAACTCGATAAGACCAATAATGCCAGTATTTGGCATTGATCTATTTTTTTTATATTTCCTTAATTTTTTATTGACGTCTACCAGGTTTTTCTTGAAGGCTGTTGAGTTTCGGCGGCTACATTTCTCTATCAACTTTTTTCCCTCCGTTATGTTCGGTACTTATTCTCTCTAGGATGTTTTATAGTGTGATAGAAATACTGTATCAACACCTCTGTATAAGCATTATCAGAAAACCACTTAACTCTGCCCACTCTTCACGCTTTTCATAGGAGTAATTACTACAGCCACAAAGTACGCTTGCTAACATAATAAATGATACATTTCTCTTCTTTTATGCTTGCCTACTAGCTCATACCAGCCAAGATCTTCAGTGGTGTATTTTTCTCAGGATACATCGGTCAATGATTCAATAGACTTACAGAAAAAATCTCATTTCCGGATATCCTCCCTTGAATAGTACCTTAAGATAAATAGAATGTTGTAAAAACTAACCGAAAGTATAGGTACATTTTTTACGCCGAAGAAAGGGTAGGGTGTTATCTGAACTTTCTTTGCTAGTTGTCACATACAGGAATTAGTTATGTCTGGTCAATACAGAGATGAAATCGATGACGAGATGTATATTGAGGTCATGCTGAGTTGTACAGCCATTTCACCCTGATCAGCAGGTCGAGGAGAAAGATATGACTTATCTACTGCTACCGTAAGGAGTGGCCTATAGATATAGTGCTATGGCGTTACATTCGCCGAGAAGTAATTGAAGGTGGGGGATGTCACTGCCATTTTTCTGTGTTGGTCTTTAGACAAAAAGCCGCAGATACCTCCTTGTATCTGCGGTAAAAATGGAAGACAGCTTAGGGGGAGCTGTCTTCCTTCACCACTGCCATGGAATAAGAGCATAACGTCTCCGTTAAACTCATATCACAATTTAACAATAGCAGTGTTTTATACATTTGTGTTGTTAGTTTATATAACGATTTATCTTAAGGGAGGGCATATTCGACATTGGAGGGATATATGATAAAAACTGATATGCAGCACTATGATCGTATGGTTATTGTCTACGATAGCACTGTATACAGAGCCTAAATAAGCTTCCAAGTAGCATTGAACCTAAATGATAGTTACAAGCTGATGCCATAATTCTGTACGTAATAACATAGACACAGTTTAAATGAACAATAATCTTACCGGAGTTATATCGCCTGCCGAAAATTTTTACGCTCTAAACTAGTAGGACGAAAACATAATTCTGGTTTTTACACTAGCGCAGATATTTTATAAGGAAACCAATATGTTTTTTTCTATTTATAATATATGGGTATTAAAACTGCATTGCCCATAAAAAAATAGTCTTTATTAAAAAACTAAAACACGACCAGAATGAACCCTGCAAATGGTTGTTAGAAATTGAGGAAATAATTACTAACTTATTAGAGGGTTGATGATGAATAAGATTCTTACTGTGTTTTTTATGTTTATACTAAGTATCGGTATGTCAGGCTGTGAAATTACAGGCTGTGCCGTTGTCCTCGGGGAGGAGACCTGTGATTCGTTGATGGTCAATGTTTTCGAGAAAGTATTGCAGGAAAAGGCTAAGAGTAGCTGATGTATATGATCGGAATACGATAAATAGCGTAGAGATATAGCATTATAGTTATTTGTAATCTTGCCAGAATAAATAAAACTATTTGTTAGATAGGAAATAACATGCCATGCGCTATTTCAACGGTCATTATTTTAAGTGTGTCAGGCTGTCTTCATTGAATGCCCGATCAATGTAGATCGGGCATGGAATTTTCACTAAGATGATAGGATTTGTGTTGCCGTGCTTCGAAGTTTGATTGAATATCGAGAAAGCTTTGTCTTTCAGAAAGGAGTAAAAGAGGGGTTACCTCGCAATTATTTTAAACCTTGATGTACAAAATGTTGATGTGGTTTAGTAATCTAACGGGATTCAGTAGAGTGGAATGGCAATAAGTCTAACGCCATACTCTATTAGTTTTCAGTGGTTCTAACCGGAAAATATAGATAACGTATGCGCTACAGGTCTATGCCTATAAGATGCGATTAGCATACTTAGCTTAGTAAAACATTTCTGGTGGTTACCCCTGAGACTCAGGCAGCTGAAAATCTGCTGGGTTTAACATTATCAGCCCAATTAAAATGAGTTAATATCTGTTCAATGACGTGCATGGGTGTACTAATGCCGTGGACGCAGGATGCGCAGGAACGGTAACCAACGTGTCTTTAATCGAGGTAATGATTATTACCTTGCTGGCGTATTCACTGCACACCTCGATATCAATCTTTAAAAAAATTTTAAACGTTCAGTCCTGCTCATACGGTCATGGTAGGAGTGCTTTGGGTGTGTTGACTGGCGATTTATGTTGGATGCTTTGGTGACTTAAGGGCTAAGTTTGCTATTTGGAAGTGAAGACTCCGTGATAATGGGTGAAATTTAGTCGTGGTGGAGGGGCGGGGCGGCGTGCCATGCTATAAACCACATAGGTGGTGCCGTTATTGTAGGGTGTTTTAAGTCGATACATAACCTGGCCCTGCTTACCAATGGATAGGCGTTTTTCGGATAAAGCGCCTCTGGAAATTTAGCGGCGTAAACGCTCTATATTTTTACGTTGTTTGGCCTGGCAGAGCGCGCCTGCATGTAGGGGAAACCATTTGTTTTCACGGCTGGCTAATGATTTTATTCAATGATTACTGGCATGGTTTGTAGGGGGAAGGTTTTTTCCTGCGTTGTGGGGCAGCCGCAATGCGATAAGTCATGGCGCTGCCTTGAATCTGTTGTATGCCTGTATCTTCATAGGCGCCCAGATTAAAATAAAGTTGCTCTACATCCTTTTCCAAATAGCCTGTTTTTTGAGTAATCGTACCATACGCTAGCCGATGCGATTTAAAACAGTGCTGAGTTAAGGTGGAGGTATTAAATCTTAATGTGTTACATCTTTATGCACGGTCTCCCACCTTCGTATATATAAATTACTTTGTGAAAGAGAGGATTTCGCGAATTAAACTAAGAGCTTCCCCTGATAACCCTTTAAGTTCTAACAGGTTGGCGATGCTCGAGGAATAACCCGCTGGCTAAACCTGCTTGAATAATATGGAATATTAACTGTAGGTGATTTCGAGAAAAATCAACAGCTGCGCGAACAGTATCTGCCGACACCGACTAACACCCAATGGAGTGCCGGTTGCAAGCATAATACCGACGATGCCATGCTGCAGGCTGGGGCCGCGTGAAGCTGATGAATAATGCCTGGTGGTGTACGGTTAAACGCCTGCCTGATAAAAAATATCCCTTTCTCAGCATTGTCAATAAATCCCTGCCAGATTCCATTGTTGTGAATAGCCAGGGCCAGCGTTACTCCAATGATTCGCAGAATTATATGGCTTCTTGAAAGAATCCTTGGCCAAACACGAGCAGGGTGTAGGCTATATGATCTTTGATCATGCCTTCCGTCACCGACGCAGTCTCTGGGCTTGGGCGTGCAGGATAAAGTGTTGCCATAGAGTTACTTTGATAGTGGTTTAATTGGCAAAGGTGACACCATTGTCGAACTGGCAAAGAATATTGGCGCCGATGCAGGGCCATTAATGACAAGCGTTGAGCGCTTTAATGGCTTTGTTAATATCAGCAAAGATGTGAGTTTTCAGAGCGGTTACGAGGCCTATGTTAGCTATTATGGCGGCAAAAATTTGGCCCCAACCTCTGTCTGGGTGAAATTATTCATGCACTTTTCTATGCGGTACGACTGGATGCTGGTGATTTTTTCACTTGGGGTGGTTTGGCCATTAATGAAAATGCTCTGGTCTGTGACGAACAACGTGAGGCCATAGCAGGGCTCTAATCCTTCGATAATACCTAGGCAGCGGTGCTACCGACTTACCCAAATCCTGGTTCCACCTTAGGGCCTGGCATATCCTTTGCCTATCAGGCCGCGAGCATATATATGTATATGTATGGCGTCAAAGTCTAATGGCCGTTCTACGAAGCTGCTCTTTTTTTGTATTAGGCTTATCAAATCATCATGACAACTATCCCAACAGCCAGCTATGAAAAGAGCAGCCAATTCGTTTTAATGATAGATTTTAGATGACTGTTAACAGTTAACAGTTATCTTTCTTAATTGCTCCTAACTAGAAGTTCAGTTTAAGCCCTGCAGCTAAAGCGTTTTAATTCCTTCTCAAATTAAAGATGGAGTTAAA
>JABSRQ010000198.1 GCA_013215055.1 Pseudomonadales bacterium
CCTAAAATAACAGCATGGCGTGATATTCGGCTAAGAGTCAGAATACATGAAAAAATACTTAAACAAAGAGGTGTTCAGGCCTTTTTATTTAGAGACCCTGGCAAAGATAAAGCTTCACCGATGACCGCCTCCTCTGCATTTTCTAATGCACTACCAATGCTTTTATACACTGTCCAACATAAAAATGAAAAGCTAGCAGAGAAATTGAGTACTAAGAATAGCGGCATTGGTTATAAGAGTGCATTTACACCACATTCCATGAGAACCAGCTTAATCACGGCTTATATCGTCGATGGAAAAGCGCCTATCGCAATGATTTCCAAATTGGTTGGCCATTCCAGTATTGTAATGACAATTTATTATACACAAGTTGGTAACGCCACTATGCGAAAAACGCTCGATGGATGCGAAGAAATAGCTGTAAAAAATAGCGCGATTCGACACCAAGACCTTATTATTAACAAACGAATTAGCGAAGTAAAATCAGATCTAATTGCTTCAGATAAAGATTTTTTTGATCAAATTAATGACGATTGGCCTGCCGCGGCTTATCAATTTACTGATAAGTGGATATGCGCGATGAGCGGCGCCGCTTGTGATCAAGGGGGTGAACTCATGAGGGGTAAAGGAGCAGGCGCTATATACGCCCCTGTCCATCAGGGCTATTTGGGGAAACGTAACTGCATCCGTTGTCGATTCCTCATTACAGGGCCTGCATTTCTGGGTGGTTTAAAATCACTAGCAAACGAGATAATGCTAGAAATTGCGACGGTTCGTGATGAATACATTGAACTAGAAGAACAAATCACAACCTTTGAAGACGAAAGATATGACGCCGAACAAAAAGATATACCGTTCACCTCTTCCTATCATCTTCAACAAGCACAATCTAGTTACGAAGAAAAAGCATTAAAACTAGATATGTTTTTTAGTGACTTTCAGGTACTAAGCTCAAAGATCACTGAGTCAATAAACTTACTAAACAATCAAAAAAATGACGGTAAAAAACAGCTTATTGTTCATGATGGACTTGAATTTAATGTAGCGTTTAGTGAAAACGAAACAAACTTTAGATTGTTAGCAAGTATATGTACTGATGCTGAAATATACACTAGCGCTAGCGCATCAAGAGCAACCCCTCTACTTGCCTCCATGCTCGACAATTTTGCTGATAACAATGGTTTACAGCCTGCAATGTACAAACTAAGTGATAAGCAAAAACTTACCGTTGCGAATCAAATAACTCAGCTGATGATGTCAAAAATTGATAATAATTGGGATATGGCCGACCAGCTAATGAGCGGGGCTCTGTTACTTGAAGACCTACTTAGTACAGATAAACTTCAACCTCTAGGGAAATCAATTGAATCTCTAATGCGCGGTTATGAAAATACTAAATTTTTGGAGAAAATTAATGATTAACCCAGAGAAAATTTACGAAGATTTAATGAATGAATCAACAAATATTCGTATTCAAAAAACACTTACGGCGATACATAACGTCTGTAAAGAGCAGCAAGAACGAGGTTCAAAAGATTTCTCAGTTAAAACCATTTCAAAAATTGGTGAAGATAAGGGTGTGCCTCGATCACAATCAATCAGAAATAAGACCGGCGAAAAATACCGCAAATTAATAGAGGCGTGGCAGTTATCAAACCCGAATTTGATAAAGAAGGTAACAAGCGGTAGATTAAACTGGGTAGATGACATTCCTGATGCGACCACTCGTTTTCTTGTCAATGATTTGATTGCTGACTTATCTAAATCGAGATCAGAAAATAACCTACTTAAATCAATTAAGAAGCTCGATATTGATATGCGGGATAAAGTCAGCAATGTGCCGTCAATAAGTGACCATAGCAATAAACCTGCTTTTACCCATTCGGAACTTGAGTCACTGAAACATGCAATTGATAATGCGGCACTTAGCAAGCGAGGCTGGACTATTGGGGAAAGAGGTAATATTAATGACATTAATAATAAGGTGATATTCAAAAACGGATTTGCTCATGCTGTCCGTAAAGTACTAACCGTAAATGACTAATGGTAAGCGGACTACAATTGCAGAGAACAATTATCTGGTATTTCTATTATGCTCAAAACCTAAGTCTGGTAAAAGTGTTTTAAAGATAAACTCCGCCGTCTGGAGATCAGGTATTTAATATAAAGCAATCAAAGAATCTGTAGCCCCTGAATAACACGCTTATTTGCCATGCTTAACATCAAAATCGTATAATAGTTCCATTCAACTTTCTAAGATTGCACATGTATCCTGTAAATTATATAGAACCCGTCTTTCGCCCCCCCAGTGAATGGCAGTCGCTTATCATTCAAGCCACTATAGGGTGTAGCTGGAACAATTGTACCTTTTGTAACATGTATGAGGCCAAGAGCTTCAAAACTAAGCCCATAGAAACGATCGATGCTGAGCTAAGGCATGTTGCAGAAAGTGGTTATCAAGTCCGCAGGGTATTTCTCGCGGATGGCGATGCGATGAGTCTGTCCACCCGCCGCTTGACCGAAATTTTACACAGCATCCGCAAACACTTTCCCAATGTACAGCGTATATCCTCTTACTGCCTACCACGAAACCTAGCTAAGAAGAGCGTTGAAGAATTAACACAACTCAAGGATCTAGGCCTGACACTGATGTATGTCGGTTGTGAAACAGGTGATGACGAGCTATTAAACTTCATCGATAAAGGCGAAAGTTATGATAGTTCCCTTTCAGCCTTACAGAAAATCAAACAAGCGGGCATGAAAAGCTCGGTGATGATTTTAAATGGCCTTGGTGGCACAGAGCTTAGTCAGCAGCACATCACAAACACAGTCAAACTGATGAACGAAACACAGCCTGATTACCTCTCCACCCTGGTCGTTAACTTCCCAGAAGGCGGTGAGGCCAAGTTTGCCAAAAACTTCGGCGATCGCTGGCTAAAAATGCAACAACAGGAGTTGTTCGCAGAACTTCATGACATGATCTCCCAGCTAGTACTGGACAAAACCATATTCCGTAGCGACCATATATCTAACTCACTGGTACTAAAAGGTATTTTAGGGAAAGACAAACAGAAGATGCTGGATTTAATTGAGCTCGCAATGAATAAACCACAGCTGGTTCCATTAAGACCTGAAAGAAAGCGAACATTATATTAATGGTTCAGTCGTAAATATTTCACTTTCTGGTAAAAATACTAACGCTGCATTCTGCCTACCGACCTAACGCGTAAAACTGTTCAGCCGGCGACAAAATGCTCATACTATTTTTCTTCATTTGACCTTTCTTGATCATCGCCGCCAATTCAATACCTACCAAAGTAGATTGCGCGGACTTGAAACGTTTAAAGCCTAGCATCACTCGGGTAATGCGTTTTATTCGTCGAGGATATTTTCGACTAATCACGCGGAATATCGTGAAGTACGAATAGAAATGATGCAATGGTGTTCTAATTACTTAGATAAGCTACAGCAGGTTTAATTCCTTCTTACAAGCTTATAATACAATTATCTATAGAGCTGCTATCAGACTATTGCATCCTTATTTGAAATCTAAACCCAATTACTTATGCCACTTCAGACCAAGCCTCATAGGTTTATGAGGTAGATTTTCTATGGCAAAGTTAAGTTAATTACATATTAACTCCTAATAAGCATAAGTGAAATCTGGTTTTCTAAATGATTCCGCAACTTTACCTGCCGCATCCATATCACCCCGTCTAGCGGCTCTATTATAAGCTCCTTTGACCAACCTATAGGATCCACGCCCGGTTCTGTCGCATCTTGAAATAAAATCCAAAAACGACTTTCCTCAGGCGGAATTAGACCGCTAACGAATTAAATTGTTCCCACAAAGTCATATCGCCAGAATTTTTCAGCTGGCCTTTCCTCAACATCTGCCACAATTCAACGCCCGTTATCGTCGCCTCCGCACCTGCATCAGACTTAAAACCTAACGCTGTTCGCATCTTCCACTTCACTGCCCGATGACTCTGCTCAACGATATTATTCAGATATTTGATTTGCCGAATCTCAATCAAACGACCGTATAAACCTAAAATCCAAATCTGCCAGTTGAGCGTATTCAGCGCAGCTGCATTGCTTCCACTTTTATCAATTACCACATTTTTAGGCAACCCATGCTGATCAATCGCTTTGTTAAAAAAGGCTCTAGCCGCCGGCTCATCACGCTTTTCACTCAGCATGAAATCAATGGTAGCGCCATATTTATCGACGGCTCGGTAGAGGTATTGCCACTTTCCTTTGACCTTTATATAGGTCTCATCCATTCGCCATGAGCCTGAAAAGGGCTTTTTCCGAGCCCGAAAAACGGCTTCTAATTGGGGATAATATTCCAAAACCCATCGATGAATGGTGGCGTGATCGACAACCACTCCGCGTTCTTTTAGTAGTTCTTCGATATCACGGTAGCTGAGTTTGTAAGCGACATACCAGCGCACGGCCATGAGGATTGTTGTAGATGGGAATTGTTTATTTGCAAAACTGATGGCCATGCTGCATCCGAAATATTGATCTTATGTGAGGACATAAGACCCGATATTTGGATGAAGTTCACCTGGTGACAAGGGCTAGGCGCTAGATCTGGACCAAGTTGCGACAAAACCCGATTAAGTGCGATGGAGACAGGTTGGCAAACGATGGCGCACAAGGCGGAGCAAGAAGGTTGGAGTCCGCAAGAATTTTTAGCGCAGCTGTGTGACCTAGAGGCCACACATCGCTATGAAAACAAACTTAAACGACTACTAAAAGACAGTCAACTTCCTCGAGGTAAGCAGCTTAGCCAATATGACTTTGACGAAATAGAAGGCGTTAAAGCGCATCATATCCAGAAGAAAATGGATAATTTAGATTGGGTAAGGCAGGGCCATAATGTGCTTATATTTGGCGCCAGTGGATTGGGTAAAACCCATCTAGCCGCAGCTATCGGTTTCGGGTTGATAGAGAAATCGGTGAAGGTTAAATTTATAGCGGCCACAGCTCTAGCTCAGCAGCTTCAACGATCACGCGAATCTTTAAGCATTGAGGACGCGCTCAAAAAGCTGGATAAATATGAGTTGTTAATCGTAGATGACATTGGTTATGTAAAACCCAGTGACAGTGAAGGGCAGGTTCTTTTTGAATTAATCGCCCACCGTTACGAAAGAGGTAGCTTAATCATCACCTCGAATCAGTCTTTCAGTGATTGGGATCGTATATTTGGAGAAAACATGATGACGGTTGCCGCGATAGATAGGCTGGTGCATCACGCTGAAATTATTCATATTGAAGGAGAAAGTTTTAGGAAAAAGCAGGCCGTAAAATCATCAAACTAAACCGGCCAACTTAATTGACGCCGACCGGCCAAGTTAGTTGACGTCTGATACCCAAGAAAATCCGTAGTGATAATGGGCCAGAGTACATCAGTAAAGTGATGGCAGAATGGGCAAAAGATCAGGAGATCGAGTTGCTTTTTATTCAGCCGGGCAACCCTCAGCAGAATGCCTATGTTGAGCGATATAACCGAACGGTCAGATATGATTGGCTTGCACGGATAATATTTTCAGATATTTCTGAGGTTCAGGAGTATGCAACAAAGTGGCTTTGGCATTACAATAATGAACGTCCAAATATGGGCATTGGCGGCATAACACCGAATCAGAAATTGTTAGCCGCATAACCTTCTACTTTTAACTTCCTTGCATTCTACCGATCATTGCAACACATCAATTTAAACTGATATAGAAGGTTGATGTGAATATGACTGAAACGATGAGTGATCAGAAGAAGGCTATCATTTGGAAACTATGGATAAATGGTGACCCAATGATAAATATTGCCAGAGCGATTGAAAAACCACCCGCAACAATATTCTCTTACCTGAGATATCACGGCGGAATTCAACCATACTCCAGAACTCGCTCATCGATAACGTTGTCACTTGCCGAGCGTGAAGAAATATCTAGAGGACTTGCGGCTAATTATAGTGTACGAAAAATTGCATCGCAGCTTGAACGCAGCCCTTCAACCATCAGCAGAGAAGTCAGTAGGAATGGCGGTGTGTCGAAATATCGTGCTGCAGAAGCCGATGCCGCTGCGTGGAAAAGAGCTAAAAGGCCCAAGCTCTGTTTGCTTGCTGAAAATACGGAGCTTAAAAAAATTGTTACAGGTAAACTTTCTCAAGATTGGTCACCGGAACAAATATCCGGTTGGCTAAAGTTAGCTTATCCAGACAATGAGTCAATGCGTGTGTCACATGAAACTATTTACAAAAGTTTGTTCATACAAACAAAAGGACTATTTCGTAAGGAAATGCGCAACCATCTGCGAACAAAACGAAAATTTCGCCGCTCTAAGAAGCACCAAACAGGATCCAGAGGTCAAATTGTAGATGGTGTATCAATCAGCGAAAGGCCAGCATCAATAGAAGATAGAGCAGTTCCAGGCCATTGGGAGGGAGACCTAATAGTGGGCTCTCAAAATAGTTACATAGCAACGGTTGTTGAGCGACAAACCCGCTTTACTGTACTGGTCAAAGTTAATGGTAAGGATACTGAAAGCGTTGTAAGTCGCCTCTCAGAACAAATGAGTAATTTACCCCAGTTGTTAAAACAGAGTCTAACTTGGGACAGAGGAACAGAGTTGGCTAGCCATAAAAGCTTCACGCTTGCGACCGGTATGGACGTTTACTTTTGTGATCCATCAAGTCCATGGCAGCGTGGAACAAATGAAAATACGAACGGATTACTGCGTCAGTATTTTCCGAAAGGCAGTTGCTTGTCAGGCTATTCTCAAGATGACTTGGATGAGGTTGCAGCCCAACTTAATAACCGCCCTAGAAAATCACTTGGATTTCTAACGCCAGCTGATAAACTTAATCAAGTGTTGCAATGATCGGTAGAATTCAAGTCGGTTAATAATGGGGGGATTACCATCATCAGCTCGATATTTCTAGCCATGATTCCCATTAAGCAACGGGTCTATAACCTATCTATTAAGCATCCAGGTGCCGCCAACACAATTAACAGTTGCTAGGCTTAAATACTCTTCCGCATCTGATTCTGAAACACCTCCAGTTGGCATAAACTCCACGTCAGGAAACACGGAAGAAATGGCCTTGATGTAACCAACACCACCAAGAAATTTAACAGGAAATATTTTAACAAGCTTCAACCCCAAACTTACTGCTTGACTGATTTCAGTAGGCGTTGCCACTCCTGGGATAAAAGGCATATTCAATGTTTTAGCTACACTTATTATTGAGGCATCTAAATTGGGTGAGACGCAAAAATCCACGCCCAAATCTTTACATTTCCCCAACTGCTCAAGTGTTCTCACCGTACCCGCACCAACCTGCAGCTCTGGAAACTCGCTTTTAATAATACTTATAGCCTCATAAGCATTATCTGTTCTTAAAGTCACTTCAATTGAGGTATAACCTTGCTCCACTAAAGTTAGGACCTCTTCCTTTACTTGATCAAGCGTTTTTACTACGTAAACTACTACAACGGTTCCTTTTTTACATTGATTATCAATCATATAACAGTGCCTCGATTCTTTCATATACCTCAGCTTTATTATCGCTACTATCCTTTTTAGAAACATATCCCCATTTAGCTTGCAAAACATCAAGGTTTTCAACCCAACTGCATTTTTCCAAATGTTGAGCAGAATCGTCGATAAAAAGGGCCTGTTTGATACCATGACTTCGTATATAGTCATCTATGAAGTTAGACTTTCCACCAAATTGCTCATAACTCTTCGCATCATAGATATCTACTGACCTATCCAGACCATGACTTTCCAACAGAGCTTTAACTGTAGGCTCATCCTTGGTCGTAACAATAACAATATTTCTGCTGCTATTTAGCATATCAATGAATTGTCGAGATCCCTTATAGATAGAGTTGAGTTTCAACCATTGATCCCAAAAATTATTCCTAATTACTTGGCGGGTTGCAAAGAATGCAGATTGAAAATCTTTCGCGTCAGCTCCTGGTTCATTAGGTAAATATTCAGAAAACGCTTCAGTATCACCGCTATCAATAGCCTTCAAAAGGTAGTAGTAGTTCCAAGCAGGCCCTACTAGATA